>NZ_CP050191.1:585990-1185990 GCF_011745145.1 Mycobacterium sp. DL440
GTCGGCACACCGGCCGGAAGCCCCGAACCGGTCGAGAACCCCGCCGGGCCCGCGGGCACCCCGGTGACAGCACCGGCCTGACGGTCCAGTTCGGCGCGTAGTTCGTCGACGACGGCCGATGCCTCAGCGATCGCGCGTCGTGCCTCGGCCTGCAGGTCCGCAGCCACGCCAGGCTCATCGAGGTGGGGGGCCAGTGCCTCGGCGCGTTCCTCGAAGCGGTCGATGATCGTCTGTAGTCGTGACCTCGCCTCGGCCACCGCTGAGCCTGCGCGCCGGGCCGCGGCGCCCAGTAGCTGCGCCTGCGTGGCCAGGCCGCTCACTTCGGCCGACGTGTCCGCGGCGAAGTCGGCTGCCGCCGTTGCGGCTGTGCCCGACCAGTCGCCGCCGGCACGCTCCCAGGATTGCCCGAGCGCCGCGGCGATATCCGACAGGGCGGTATGCGCCGCGTCCAGTGCCGTCACGGCGGAGCCGGATTCGACCCGGCCACTGCCCACGAGGTCACGCAGCGCGTAGAGCGGCGTGGCCAGCGTGGCGGCGGATGCGGGCACCGCTACACCCGCGGCAACAGTGCAGCCGCCCGCTGACCGGCGGCGTCGTAGCCGGCGGCGGTGACCCCGGCGCTGACGGCACCCGCGCCGGCTCGGGCACTGAGCGCCGCTACCGCATCGATGTGTGCGCGGACGGATGCGTTGAAGGCGGCCACGAACCGTTCGCCGATCGGGCCGAGGGCGCCTCCCGGGGACGGCAGCGACCGCAGGGTTGCGGCCACCGCGCTGAGCTCGGCGGCGTGGGCGTGGAAGGCGCCACCAAGGGCGTCGATGGCCGCCGTGTCGGCGCGCAGGGTGTCGGCGGTCATGTGGTTTGGACGTCCGCCGTCCCCGATTGGTTCCCCCTGATTCGCGTCGCGTTCGGGTGGGCGTGCTCCCGCGTCCCCGGTGCGTCCCCGGCAGACCTGGCGTTCAGATGGCGGTGCCGCCGCCGTCGGCGTGCAATGTGGAGCCCGTGATGAATGCCGCCCGCGGCGAACTCAGGAACAGCACTGCGTGGGCAATCTCCTCCGGGGTGGCCGTGCGGCCCAAGGGCAGGGCGCGGCCGAGTTCCTCGTTGGTGTCGCCCCATTGGGCCGCGACGCCTTCGGTGCGGGTCGGCCCCGGCGCCACACTGTTGACTCGCACTCCGCCGGAACCGAATTCGGCAGCCCAGGTGCGGGTCAGCGATTCGACGGCGGCCTTGGACGCACTGTAGGTCGACGCACCGGGTACCCCTTTGGACGCGACCATCGAGGTGACGTTGACGATGCTGCCGCGGCCGCGTTCGAGCATGCCGCCCACCAGCTGGGCCACCAGGAAGTACGTGCCCCGCACATTGGTGTCGAACGTCCGCTCGAAGGAGGCGACATCCTGTTCGACGGTAAGCGCACCGGGAAATGCGGCCGCATTGTTGACCAGGATGTCGAGCTGATCGCATTGTTGAGCGAGACCTCGCACCGAGTCCAAGTCGGCGAGGTCGGCGCTGACGAACCGGACGTCCCCACCGAGCGCGGCCGCGGCGTCGCGTCCCCGCTTTTCGTCTCGTCCGGTGATGGTCACCGCCGCGCCCGCGTGGGCCAGCAGGTCGGCGCAGGCCAGTCCGATGCCCGCGGTACCGCCGGTGACCAGCGCGCTGCAACCGTTGAGTTCGTTCGATCCGGATTCCATTGTGTCCTCTCGTGGTTGGTCATGCGACATCGCGGGTGCCGCCGTCCTCGTGGGTCGTCCAGTGGTTGTCGGTGGCATCGGCGAGTGCGGCCCGCAGGCGTTCGCGGCTACGCGCGATACGTGACATCACGGTTCCCAGCGGGATTTCCATGCGCGCTGCGGTCTCGGCATAGGTGAAGCCCTCGATGTCGGCGTAGTACAACACTGTTCGGAAGCCCTCCGGCAGCGTCAGTACCGCGTCACGGAGCCGGTCGTCGCAGAACAGGTCGAGCGCCCGGTCCTCGGCGGAGCGCGCTGCGTTCGTGGAATGGATTGCGCTGCTGAGCATGTCGCTGTCGGTGAACTCAGCGACCATGAACGTGTCGGGACGACGCTGCTTCATTCGGTGTGTACTGATCCACCGGTTGTGCAAGATGCGGAACAGCCAGGCCCGCAGGTTGGTGCCCGGTTCGAACCTTCGGAAACCGGTGTAGGCGTTCATCAGGGTGTCCTGCACCAGGTCTTCGGCGTCGGCCGGGCTGTGCGTCAGCCGCCGCGCGGTGCGCAGTAGGACGGGGTGAAATGGCATGGCGTCGCGGGCAAACCGGGCCGCCAGTTGCGCGTCAGACTCGGCGATGAGGTCCTCGGCGTCGATGCTACGGGTCATCGGACGGCCACTGACGCGTTGTCGGCGAGCCGGCCGGCGAAGCTCGTGGAGAACAGTGTCGCTCGTCGGCACGGCAGGAGCGAGGGTTTCTCCAGGACAGCACCGCAGTACCGGGCCCGCGGATCAGCGACGACCTGATGGCCGTGCTGTTTGAGTTTGCTGACGAGTTTCGAGCCGATGAGCCCGGAACCGCCGATGACTACGACTCTCGTCATGATCAGAACTCCAGAGTTGAGGACAAGAACGAACGCCTCCTCAGCCTGAGTCGCGAAGGCTGGTAGCGGACCCTTGAGAATTCGTGGTTCCCGTAGTCCGTGGCCTCGACACCGGATAGACCTGCAGGGCGGCGGCACTGACAGTTAAGGTCAGCGCATGGATGTGCGCGTCGTCGACCACCCCCTTGCCGCGGCGCGGCTGACCACGCTGAGGGACGAGCGGACCGACAACGCTGGGTTCCGTGCCGCGCTGCGCGATCTGACGATGATGCTGGTGTACGAGGCGACCCGTGACGCGGCCTGCGAACAGATCGCGGTGCGCACCCCGGTGACCGAGACCACCGGGTCGCGGCTGGCCAATCCGCCACTGTTGGTGCCGGTGTTGCGAGCCGGGCTCGGGATGGTGGACCAGGCGCACGCCCTGATCCCGGAGGCGCAGGTCGGGTTCGTAGGGATGGCGCGCGACGAGACGACCCACCAGCCGACGCCCTACCTGGCGTCGCTGCCCGAAGACCTCAGCACGCGGTCGGTGTTCGTGCTCGACCCGATGCTGGCGACCGGCGGGTCGATGGCCTACACCATCGACCTGCTCCGGGAGCGCAACGCCGTCGATATCACCGCGGTGTGTGTGGTGTGCGCGCCGCAGGGCATCGCGGCGATCGAGAAGGTCGCCCCGGATATGCGGCTGATCACCGCGACCATCGACGAAGGTCTCAACGAGGTCGCCTACATCGTCCCGGGACTCGGGGACGCCGGCGATCGTCAGTTCGGTCCGCGCTAGGGGCCTCTGGCCGTCAGATACGGCCGGGACAACACGAGTGCGGTCGCGGTGGTGAGCACGAGTACATACACCGGCAACAGATGGATGAAGGTGGTGTACCCGATCGCGTAGTGCACGGCCAGCGCCGGCAGCGTGCCCGTCACGAATCCGATCAACAACGTCCACCACACCCAGCGTTCGCCGCGCCGGAATCCCCACAGCGCGATCAATGCGATCGCCACCCCGGAACCGACCAAGGCCCCGCCGAAACCGGCCCGGTCATGGGCGATGAAACTGAGTAGCTGCGGGTCAGCGGCTCGCAGGATCGCGCCGTGGGTGTGCAGGTAGCCAAGGTCGGTAGTGACGAACACGTCGGTCAGCCCGACGAAGGAGATGGTCGCCCCGGCGACGGCGAGCCCGGAGCCGAGGCCGATAAACAGCAGCTGACCCCACAATGCGCGCCGGCGCAGCGACTCCGGACCGTCGGGCAGCGAACGCCATCGGGGCGGGTCGGGCTTGTTCCACACCGCAGCCAGCAGCATCGGGAACAGCGTCACCACCACCAGAGTGTGCAGCGGATCGACGAAACCTGTTCCGACGAAGTAGAACAGGGTGAGGAACGCGACGAGTCCCGAGATCAGTAACGTGGTGCGGGCCCATCCCAGCCCACGCCTGATGCCGCCCCAGGACAGTCCCGCGTAGAGCGCTCCGAGGCCGATCATGTTGCCCGCCATGCTGATCCGGTCATGCTGGATGAAATGCACCAGGTTGTCGTTGATCCGGCGCAGGTCATCCACTCCGAGGCCGAGATACGAGCGGTCATAGCTCAACAACACGGGGCCGAGCGTGATGGCTCCCGCACCGACACCTGCCACGATCAAACCGAGTCCGGCCAGCACACCCCACAACCAGCCCGGCCAGCGAAACGGGTTGAGTCCGGCATCGGCCAGGCTGGGCGGTGGCGTCGAGGTCTGCGAGGCCGCCTCGATCACGCGGTTGAACCAGCCCGGTCCGGTTGCCAGCAGTACCGCCGGCCGGGCCAGCACGACGGTGTCCGGATCCTGCAGCGCCGCAACGGCGGCGGCGACGTCAGGATCGGTCAGGTAGCGCTCCTCGCTCCCCGCTCCGATGACCACCTCGTCGACGTCATGGGCGAGCAGGTCTGCGACCTCTGCGGAATCCGCCCGGGCGACGACGCGACAGCGGCGACCGGCGGCGGCCCGGCGTACGGTTTCGACATCGGCGGCGCTCACCGGCGCGATCTCGATGATGCTGGCACCTTGAACTGGCAACACCAGCACGGCGTCGCGGGCCACCGACGGCGGGACCACCGCGCCGAAGCGTCCCTCCCACTCGGGCGGGACCGGCGGATGATCGAAAACCCTTGGGATCCAGCGGTACCCGCCTGCTGTGACGAGCGTGGCCAGAAGCCGAAGCGCCCACCGCTGCGTACGATGTTCCCCGATGACTGCGGACGCGATGGGACGAAGCGGTTGGTAGGTCCAGTCCGGCATTACGTTTCCGGTTACCAGCGCGCAGCGGCGTCGGCGAGGTCCTGGCTGAGCTTCTGGGCGTGGGCCCGGGCCGTATCCAGATCATCAGTCGGTGAACAACGAACCTCGGTGTAGGACTTGAGTTTCGGTTCGGTTCCTGACGGGCGGACCACCACCCGGACGGAGGTGCCGGCTTCGTCGCCGGTGAAGATCAGCGCATCGGTGCGTTGCTGCCCCCGCCGCTCCAGCAGATCCTCGACAGTGACGGCGATGCCGGCCAGTTCGGTCGGTGGGGCCTCGCGTAGCCGGGCCATGGCGGCGCCGGCGTCGTCGACGTGGCGGGTAACCGCTCCTGTCACATGCGTGCCGTGCACCTTCGCCAGAGCATCGAGGGCATCGAGCATGGTGCGGCCCTGATCGCGCAGCGCGGCTGTCAGGTCGGTGGCGAGGATAGCGGCGGTGATCCCGTCCTTGTCACGTACCGAGGCCGGGTCGACACAATGCCCGATCGCCTCCTCGTAGGCGTAGACCAGGGTGTTGCCGGGGGACTGGGAGCGGGCCAACCACTTGAAACCGGTGAGGGTTTCAGCGTGCTGGGCCCCGTGTGCTGCCGCGATGGCCGCCAGCATCCGCGAGGACACCACGGTGCTGGCCACCAGGGCGGCTTCGCTGACAGGGCCGGGTTCGAGCTGAGACAGGATGTAATCGCCCAGCAGCCAGCCGGTTTCGTCGCCGGTGAGCATGCGCCAACCATCCGGGCCGGGCACCCCGACTGCGCACCGGTCGGCATCGGGGTCCAAGGCGATCGCGATCTCGGCGTCGATGTCGTCGGCCAGGGCCAGTAGCGCGTCGACCGCCCCCGGCTCTTCGGGATTGGGGAAGCTGACCGTGGGGAAGTCCGGGTCGGGGTTGAACTGTTCCTCGACCACGTGCACATCGTCGAATCCGGCCAGGGCTAGGGCATCAAGGGCGTACTCGCCACCGACCCCGTGCAGCGGGGTCAGCGCCACCCGCACCGAACCGGTGCTGCGGCGGACCCGGGCGGCCCGCTCCAGGTACGCGTATACCTGGTGCCGTCCGCCGGTTTCCACTGCGGCCCTGCGGATCTCGTCTGCATGTGGCGCCCGGGCCACCGCGGCCTCGATCTCCCGGTCGGCGGGGGAGATGATCTGCATGCCACCGTCGAGAAACACTTTGTAACCGTTGTCCGTCGGCGGATTGTGTGACGCCGTGATCTGGACGCCGGCCACGGCAGGCAGGTGCCGAACGGTATAGGCGACTACCGGGGTGGGGACCGAGGCCATCATGAGAACGACCTGGAAACCTTCGGCGGCAAGGACTTCGGCGGCCGCCAGGGCGAACTCGTCGGAGCGGTGCCGCGCATCTCGGCCCACCACCACGTGGGACCTTCCCAGGCCTCTGTCCTTGAGAACCTGGGCCAGCGCCCAGGTGGTGCGGATGACGACGGCCAGATTCATCGCATCGGGCCCGCCTCGCAACGGTCCGCGTAGCCCGGCGGTGCCGAAGGTCAGCGGATTGCTGAACCGCCGGTCGAGCTCGTCGGGGCTGCAGGCGGACAGTTCGGCCGCGGTCTGCGGGTCAGGGTCATGCGCGATCCATTCGGCGGCGGCGGTCGCGATGGTGGTCATGACCCAAGTGTGCCCGCAGCGGCGTCCGAGTACGCCAGCTTGCGCAGGACGGGTGCCACCAGCATCAGCAGATCGACCTCCAAATCGGTGAGGTTCTCTCGCATCGTGGCGTGCAGCCAGGCGTCGCGTTCGGCCCGGTCGGCCTGCAGCAACGCCGTACCTTCTGCGGTGATCTCGATGAGCTGACGGCGCCGGTCGTGGTCGTCGGGACGCCGGGCGATCAGCCCACGGCGGAGCAGTTCGTTGATGCTGTCGGTGAGCGACTGAGCCCGCACGTGCAGCCGGGCGCCCATCTCGGCCGGAGTGGTGGTTCCGCTGCGACCGGCCTCACCGAGCAGTTCCAGCTGGCTCAACGTCAGGCCGTGATCTGGACGGTGCCGACGCATCTGACGGGTCACCGCCATCATCGACTCGCGTAGTTCAGTCGCCGACGTTGCTGTCATAAGCAAGTTATACCTTGGTACCTGGTGCAGTCAGAGCATTTGGATCGAATCTGGCCGTGAATATTGTGAAGGGATGCCTTATTATCTCGATGGGAGGTGGAAGACGCGGATGACACGGACGCTGCGGTGGGGGTTGCTCGTCGTCGCGACTGTCGCCGTCACCGTCCCGCTCACCCTCATCGACGTCCCCTCGGCCGCGCTGTTCGCCGGTCTCGCGGTCGGCGTCGCGTTGGCGCTGGTCTCGCTGGCCCCGGAACGGATGCCGCGCCCGGCGGGGGTGATCGCCCAGGGCGTGCTCGGCGTCTACATCGGCACGATGGTCCATCAGGATGCCGTCAGTGCGCTCGGATCGGACTGGCTGATCGTGCTGGTGATCACCGCGGCCACGTTGCTGCTCAGCATTGTCGCCGGCGGGTTGCTCGGCCTGCACCGCGACGTCAGCCCGCTGACCGGATCGCTCGCACTGGTGGCAGGCGGCGCGTCGGGTCTGGTGGCCATCGCGCGTGAACTCGGCGGCGACGATCGCGTCGTCTCGGTCGTCCAATACCTGCGGGTCGCCCTCGTCACTGCGACCATTCCGCTCGTGGTGACCATGGTCTTCCATGCCGATCGATCGCATCCGGCGTCGGCACAGGGCAAAACTGCCTCGGCGCCTTGGTATCTCAGCCTGGCAATGCTGGCCGTGATCGTCGCTGTTGGAGTCGTCGGCGGCCGGTGGGCCAGGTTGCCGGGCGCCGGACTGCTGGGCCCGCTGGCCCTGACGGTGACACTGCAGCTCACCGGCGTGTCCTTCGGGCTGGCCGTCCCGCTGTTGCTGGTGCAGGCCGCCTACATGGTGATCGGCTGGCAGGCCGGCATCGCCTTCACCCGCGACTCGCTACGGGCGATCGGCCGGATACTCCCGCTGGCGCTGACCTTGATCGTGGTGCTCGGCGTGGCAACCGCCGGCCTCGGGGTGGTGCTGGCAAACGTCACCGGGATGACGCAACTGGAGGGCTACCTGGCGACCAGTCCGGGCGGAGTCTATGCGGTGCTGGCCACCGCGGTGGAAACCGGCTCGAATGTCACGTTCATCATCGCCGCTCAGGTGCTGAGGGTGCTGCTGATGTTGTTCGCAGCGCCGCTGATGGCCCGGGTGATGGTGCGGTGGGCCAGTCAGAGGCGTGCGATCACCGAAGCCAGCAGGGAACCCATCCGGGTTGCGGATTGACGCCCGGCCTCGAGTACCTCGACGTGGCTGAGCGGTTCACCTGTCATACCGGCAGCCAGATTGGTCACCATCGAGATGCCCAGCACCCGCAGGCCGGCGGCTCGGGCGGCGATCGTCTCGTGCACCGTCGACATGCCGACCAGGTCAGCTCCCAGGGTGCGCAGCATCCGGATCTCGGCCGGGGTTTCGTAATGGGGGCCGGGCAATCCGGCGTAAACGCCCTCGGCCAGGGTCGGTTCGATCTCTCGGGCCAGAGCTCGAAGTCCGGGGGAGTAGGCGTCGACCAGGTCGACGAACTGCGCACCGACCAGCGGCGACCGCGCTGTGAGGTTGAGGTGGTCGCTGATCAGCACCGGCTGCCCGACCTGATATTCGGCACGCAGTCCGCCGGCGGCGTTGGTCAGCACCACGGTGGACACACCCGTGGCCGCTGCCGTCCGGACCGGATGGACCACGTGCTGTAGGTCGTGGCCCTCATAGGCGTGGATGCGCCCGGCCAGCACCAGCACCCGGTGACTCCCGAGGCGCACCGAGTGCACCAGGCCGCCGTGGCCGGTCGCGGTCGGGGGGGTGAAGCCGGGAAGATCGGCCATCGGCACCGTTGCCACCGGGTCGCCCAACTCGACCACCGCGGGTGCCCAACCCGAGCCGAGCACGACCGCGACATCGTGGCGTTCGACGCCTGTCCGTTCGGCGATGGCGGCGGCTGCCTGGCTGGATGCCTGGGAATCGGTCACGATAGGCGAGCTTAACCGCCGGAAAGCGCCGTGATGAGCGCTCGCGCGAAGCGCAAATCCGCACAGTGAGATACTGCGAGGATGCCCTCCGCCACCGCCTCGCTGAGCGTCGAAGACGCGATCAACCGGCGTCGTGGCGACCTCGTCGAACTCTCCCACTCGATACACGCCGAGCCGGAGTTGGCCTTCGCCGAGCACCGCAGCTGCGCCAAGACCCAGGCGCTGGTGGCCGAGTACGGATTCGAGATCACCGCGTCGGCCGGAGGACTGGACACCGCGTTCCGGGCCTCCTACGGCAGCGGCCCGCTGGTGGTCGGCATCTGCGCGGAGTACGACGCGCTGCCCGAGATCGGGCATGCCTGCGGACACAACATCATCGCGGCCTCGGCGGTCGGTACCGCGCTGGCCCTGGCCGGGGTCGCCGACGAACTCGGGCTGACCGTGGTACTCGTCGGAACCCCGGCCGAGGAACTCGGTGGCGGAAAAGTCTTGCTGCTCAACGCCGGTGTGTTCGACGACATCGCCGCGACGGTGATGCTGCATCCCGGCCCCGTGGACATCGCCGCCGCCCGCTCGCTGGCGCTTTCCGAGGTGACGGTGAACTACACCGGCCGGGAATCGCACGCAGCCGTGGCCCCCTACCTGGGCCTCAACGCCGGCGACGCGGTCACCGTCGCGCAGGTCGCGATCGGTCTGCTGCGCCAGCAGCTCATGCCGGGACAGATGGTGCACGGCATCGTCACCCACGGCGGTCAGGCCACCAACGTCATCCCCGGCCGGGCCGAGATGCGCTACACCATGCGGGCCACCGACATGTCGTCGTTGCGTGCGCTGGAAGACCGGATGGCCGGCTGTTTCTCGGCCGGAGCGCTCGCGACGGGGTGCGAGCATCGGGTCACCGAGATCGGCCCGCCGTACGCCGAGCTGGTGCCCGATCCGTGGCTCTCGGAGACCATCCGCGCCGAGATGCTGCGCCTGGGCCGTAACCCGTTGCCGGAGAACGTGGAGGCAAGTGTGCCACTGGGCAGTACCGATATGGGCAACATCAGTCAGGTGATGCCCGGCATTCACCCGGTGATCGGCATCGACTCCGGTGGCGCCGCGATCCACCAGCCGGCTTTCACTGCCGCAGCGGTGGGTCCGAGCGCCGACAAGGCCGTGTTGGAAGGTGCAATCATGTTGGCCCGCAGCGTTGTTCAGCTGGCTGAGACGCCTGCGCAGCGGGACCGTGTGTTGGATGCGCTGCAGAGGAGGCGGGCTTCATGAGTGTGCTGCAGCACGCTGCTGCCCGCTGGCTGTCGGCCAACTACGACGAGATGGTGTCGTGGCGCCGTCACCTCCACGCCCATCCGGAACTGGGCCGTCAGGAGTTCGCCACCACCGAATTCGTGGCCCGCCACCTGGCCGAGGCCGGGCTGAACCCCAAAGTGCTGCCCGGTGGTACCGGATTGACGTGTGACTTCGGGCCCGAGGACCGTCCGCGGATCGCGCTGCGCGCTGACATGGACGGCTTGCCGATGGCCGACCGGACCGGCGCGCCCTATGCCTCCACGGTGCCCAACGTCGCGCACGCCTGCGGACACGATGCACACACCGCCGTGCTGCTGGGCACGGCGATGGCTCTGGCGTCGGTGCCCGAGCTGCCGGTCGGGGTCCGGTTGCTGTTCCAGGCCGCCGAGGAACTGATGCCGGGCGGCGCGATCGACGCGATCAACGCGGGCGTGCTGACCGGGGTGAGCCGGATCTTCGCGCTGCACTGCGATCCGCGGCTGGTCGTGGGTCAGGTGGCGACCAAGCCGGGACCGATCACCTCCGCGGCTGATTCCATCGAGATCACCCTGCATTCGCCGGGCGGGCACACCTCCCGGCCGCATCTGACCGGTGACCTGGTTTACGGGCTCGGGACCCTGATCACCGGAGTGCCCGGCGTGCTGTCCCGTCGTATCGATCCCCGTCACGACACCGTGATGGTGTGGGGTGCGGTCAATGCCGGTGTGGCCGCCAACGCCATCCCGCAGATCGGCACCCTCGCGGGGACGATCCGCACCGCAAGTCGCGATACCTGGCTGACGCTGGAATCGATTGTGGAAGAGACGGTTACCGCGCTGCTCGCGCCGCTCAACATCACGCACAGCCTCAACTACCGGCGAGGCGTGCCCCCGGTCGTCAACGAAGAGGTGTCGACGCGCATCCTCACCCACGCCATCGAAGCCATCGGCCCCGACGTACTCGCCGACACTCATCAGTCCGGCGGCGGCGAGGACTTCTCCTGGTACCTCGAAGATGTGCCGGGCGCGATGGGCCGACTAGGCGTGTGGAGCGGACAAGGACCACAACTTGATCTGCATCAGCCCACGTTCGACATCGACGAGCGGGCATTGGGCGTCGGCGTGCGCACGATGGTCAACATCATCGAGGCCTCTGCGTAACTATTTTTCACCGCGAGCGTGCGTGTTTGCCGCCCAACACGCCGTATTTTGCCGACATTTTGGTGTCACTCGTCGCGCACGAGCGCCCATAGGCTGTCGACATGACCTCTGCGCCCGACGACCAACTGGCTTTGGCGGCCGCCGCGGTGCGGGAGGCCGAATCCCTCAAGCGCCAGCTGAACACCGCTCGATCGCACACCGAGGAGTCCACCGCGCGCGCCCGAGCGGCCGAGGGACGGCTGCAGACGGAGGCCCGTGACGTCCACAAGCTGGAATCGTTGTCGCTGACCAAGATCTGGTCGCAACTCAAGGGCTCGCACGAGGACGATGTGGCCCGCGAAACCGCCGAGCATCTGACCGGCCGACTCGCTGCGCTCGGTGATGTCGGGTTCGGCATGGAGCGCGCCCTGACCGCAAAAGAACGCTGGGTGCAGGACAACGATGGCCCCGGAGTTGCCCGACTTCTCGAAATCGCCGAATTGCGTGGGCAATTGACGGCTGAGATCAACGAGCTGGTGGAGGCGAGCTCCGCCGGGCAGCGGGCGCTGAAGGAGCTGCGCACCGCCGCTGCGCAGCTCGACAGCGCCCGGTCGTGGTCGGCCTACGACACCTGGTTCGACGGCGGATTAATCGCCAGCGTGGTCAAACAGGACAGGCTCGACGCTGTGGCCATGTCGCTGCGTTCGGCCGACGCCGATCTCAAGCGGTTCAGCACCGAACTCGCCGATGTCCACATGGAGGGCGCCAGGCTCGTCGAACTCGACTCTTTCACAAGGGTTTTCGATGTGTGGTTCGACAACTTCTTCACCGATTTCGCGGTGCGTGAACGGATCATCGGCGCACAGGAGAAGGCCGACCAGGCCATCGCGGGCGTCAAGCGCACCCTGACTGACCTCGACCAGCGCACCAAGGGCTGTACCCGCGAGTTCAATCGGCTGACCGCCGAGCGCGCGGACCTTCTCGTGCCCTGACTCCTCACCGCGAGCGTGCGTGTCTGCCGCCCAACACTCCGCACGTCACCAGCATTGTGCGAACACTCGCCACCCGCCGGTTGTGCACAGCGCGCTGTTCATCCACAGATGTGGATTACGGCCTTCCGAAGCCGTTGCGCACCAACGAAGCTCGTCAGCATGGACCAGCAACTGATGCGAGTGTTCGACGAGCAGAATGGTGTGGCCACCAGTGGTCAGATCCTCACCTACATGACGCGGCACGCGTTCGAATGTGCAGTCGATTGCGGTGAGATGGAGAGGGTGTGGCATGGCATCTACACCCGAGGTGAGCCTACGGATCAGTTGCTCTTGCACGGTCTGGATCTCTCTTGTGGCAAGAAGGTGCCGCTGTGTCTGACGAGTGCTGCCGCTGTGCACGGGTTCGACACCGAGGGATCGCCTGACCTGCACGTCCTCAATCCTCCGGGTGGCCAGTTGCGGTCTGTCGACGGATTGGTGGTGCATCGGCGGGACGGCGCGCCGCTCACCGTCGTGGATGGCAGATACGTCACCGCGCCGGCATGGACGGCCGTCGAGGTGGCTCGTGCATTACGCCGCCCGCGCGCCCTGGCCACGCTGGACTCCGCGCTACGAAGCGGTACCTGTAACCGCACCGAACTCTGGTGCGCAGCTATTGAGCAGGCCGGCCGTCGCGGCATTGTCGCCGTCCGTGACCTCATTGCGCTAGCCGATGAGCGCGCCGAGTCTCCGATGGAGAGTGAAGCGCGGCTCGTGATGCTCGACGGAGGCTTGCCCGCGCCCGAACTCCAGTACGAGGTCATCGACGGCAACGGCCAGGTCAGGCGGCTGGACTTCGCCTGGCCCGGGCAACAGGTCGCTGTCGAGTACGACAGCCTGGATTGGCACGGCAGTCCTGATGCGCTGCGCGACGACCGCAGGCGAACCGCCGCGCTGATGGACGTCGGGTGGATCGTCATCGCGATCGTGTTCGAGGACGTGCGGTACCGCGGCGGGGAGATGGTGGCCAGGATCAGCGCGCAGTTGAGCCACGCTCGGGCGGCGTGAGGGTGCGCAAGATGTTGATGAAATGCGGCGTGGCGGACGGCAGACACGCACGCTCGCGGAGAAAACTACGGTCCGATGTTGCGTGCAGGGCGGGTGCGCAGATCGTGCACATAGGAATCGGGTGCTCCGGCGATCTCCGCGGCGTCGGCCATCACCCCGAGATAGCGGGCCGAGGGCAGGCCGCCCTCCCAGGCGTCGACCACATACAGCCAGGCCAGCACCGGGTCGATGTTGGTGTCCGACGACAACCGGTCCACCCGGCAGCGGATCTTCTTGTGGAACCCGAGCTCAGAACCCTCCCAGTGGTCCAGGCTCTGTTCATCGGCTGACGTCATGTCGTAGAGCACGACGAAAACCTTCGCCAGCGGGTCTTCGACGACGGTGGCCAGCGCGCCTTCCCAGCCGATGTCCTCACCGCCGAACGTCAACCGCCAGCCATGCAGCCACCCGGTACCCGCCATCGGGGAGTGCGGAGCCCGCTCGAGCATTTGCTCCGGATGCATATTGGACCCGTAGGCGGCGTACAGCGGCACGGTAAGACAGCTTAGTGCGCAAAGTTGGTTAGGTTGGTGCGGTGGCTACCCGCATCGTGATCATCGGCGGCGGACCCGCCGGCTATGAGGCGGCCCTTGTCGCCGCTGCCCGCGGCCCAGAGGTCGCTCATGTCACCATCGTCGACTGCGACGGCATCGGCGGTGCCTGCGTGCTGTGGGACTGTGTGCCGTCCAAGACGTTCATCGCCTCCACGGGTGTGCGCACCGAACTGCGGCGCGCTCCCAACCTGGGGTATTCGCTGGATTTCGAGCAGTCCAAGATCTCACTGCCCCAGATCAACGAGCGGGTGAAGAACCTGGCGGCGGCGCAGTCCGGCGACATCACGGAGCGGTTGCGCAACGAAGGCATCGAGTTGATCGCAGGCCGCGGGGAGCTGATCGACGACGTCCCCGGCATGGCCCAGCACCGCGTCAAGGTCACCGGCCCCGACGGCGCGGTCAGTCAGCTGACCGCCGATGTGGTGCTGATCGCCACCGGTGCCAGCCCGCGGGTCCTGCCCAACGCCGCACCCGACGGGGAACGCATCCTCAACTGGCGCCAGCTCTACGACCTCGAAGCACTGCCCGAACATCTTGTGGTGGTGGGGTCAGGTGTCACCGGCGCCGAGTTCGTCAACGCCTACACCGAACTCGGGGTGACCGTGACGGTCGTGGCCAGCCGCGACCAGATCCTGCCGCACGAGGACTCCGACGCCGCCGCCGTGCTGGAGGAGGTGTTCTCCGAACGCGGTGTCACCCTCGTCAAGAACGCCCGCGCTGAGTCGGTCACCCGCACCGAGCACGGGGTCCGCGTCAGCATGGCCGATGGCCGCGTCGTCGACGGCAGTCATGCCCTGATGACGGTCGGATCGGTTCCCAACACGAGCGGTCTCGGTCTGGATCGTGTCGGCATCGCGCTCGGGCACGGCAACTACCTCAAGGTCGACCGGGTGTCGCGGACCTCGGTACCGGGCATCTATGCGGCAGGTGACTGCACCGGCCTGCTGCCGCTGGCCTCGGTGGCAGCCATGCAGGGACGCATCGCGATGTATCACGCCCTGGGCGAGGCGGTGGCCCCGATCCGGCTGCGAACCGTCGCCGCCGCAGTGTTCACCCGCCCTGAGATCGCCGCGGTCGGCGTTCCGCAGGCCGCCATCGATGACGGGTCCGTGCCTGCGCGCACTCTGACCCTGCCGCTCAACACGAATGCCCGGGCCAAGATGTCCAGCCTGCGCCGCGGCTTCGTGAAGATCTTCTGCCGCCCGGCCACCGGGGTGGTGATCGGCGGGGTGGTGGTGGCGCCGATCGCCTCCGAGCTGATCCTGCCGATCGCCCTGGCCGTGCAGAACGGCATTCCGGTCGATGAGCTGGCCCAGACGTTTTCGGTGTACCCGTCGCTGTCCGGATCGATCACCGAGGCGGCGCGGCAATTGATGAAACACGACGACCTGGACTAGAGAATCGGGCGGATCCCATGCCACCCACGTAGCCTGGGGATCGTGACTGACCCGATCTCAGCACCGGGCGACGGGCAAACCTTCCTCGGACCGCAGCACAGGGCGCAAGCCTGGCAACGACTCGCCCACGAACAATTCGACGTAGTGGTCATCGGCGGTGGTGTAGTGGGAGCCGGCGCGGCGTTGGACGCCGCGACTCGTGGACTCACAGTCGCCCTCGTCGAGGCGCGCGATTTTGCTTCCGGCACATCCAGTCGCAGCTCCAAGATGTTCCACGGCGGGCTGCGGTATCTGGAACAGCTGGAATTCGGCTTGGTACGCGAAGCCCTCCACGAGCGGGAACTGAGCCTCACCACGCTGGCACCGCATCTGGTCAAACCGTTGCCGTTCCTGTTCCCGTTGACCAACCGTTGGTGGGAGCGGCCGTACATGGCGGCTGGGATCTTCCTCTACGACCAACTCGGCGGAGCGAAATCCGTTCCCGCACAAAAGCATCTGACGAAAGCCGGTGCGTTGCGGTTGGCCCCTGGGCTCAAGCGCAGCTCGCTGATCGGTGGAATCCGCTACTACGACACCGTGGTTGACGACGCCCGTCACACGATGACCGTGGCCCGCACCGCGGCCCACTACGGCGCGGTCGTGCGCTCGTCGAGCCAGGTGGTGTCGATGTTGCGCGAGGGCGACCGCGTCGTGGGGGTGACCCTGCGGGATTCCGAGGACGGGGCCACCACCGAGGTGCGGGGCCATGTCGTGGTCAACGCCACCGGGGTGTGGACCGACGAGATCCAGGCACTGTCCAAGGAACGCGGCCGGTTCCGGGTGCGCGCGTCCAAGGGTGTGCACATCGTGGTGCCGCGCGACCGGATAGTCAGTGAGGTGGCGATCATTCTGCGCACCGAGAAGTCGGTGCTGTTCGTGATTCCGTGGGGTACGCACTGGATCATCGGGACCACCGACACGGACTGGAATCTCGACCTCGCGCATCCCGCCGCCACCAAGGCCGACATCGATTACATCCTCGGGCACGTCAACACCGTGCTGGCGACCCCGTTGACCCACGACGATATCGACGGTGTCTACGCCGGGCTGCGTCCGCTGCTGGCCGGCGAGAGCGAAGAGACCTCCAAGCTGTCGCGGGAGCATGCCGTCGCGGTGCCTTCGCCGGGACTTGTGGCGATCGCCGGCGGAAAGTACACCACCTACCGGGTGATGGCGGCCGACGCGATCGATGCTGCCGCAGAGTTCATCCCGGCCCGGGTGGCGCCGTCGATCACCGAGAAGGTCCCGCTGATGGGTGCCGATGGATACTTCGCCCTGATCAATCAGACCGAATACGTCGGCAAGCAATACGGGCTGCATCCCTACCGCGTTCGGCACCTGCTGGACCGCTACGGCTCGCTGATCGGTGAGGTGCTCAAGATGGCCGAGGGACGGCCAGAACTGCTGGCCCCCATCACTGATGCGCCGGTGTATCTGAAGGTCGAGGCGTATTACGCCGCGGCGGCTGAAGGCGCTCTGCACCTGGAAGACATCCTGGCCCGCCGGATGCGGGTCGCCATCGAGTACCCGCACCGTGGTGTCGATTGCGCCCTCGAGGTCGCTGAAGTAGTTGCGCCCGTGCTGGGGTGGAGCGCCGAGGACGTCGACCGTGAGGTCGCCACGTACATCGCGAGGGTGGAGGCGGAGGTGCTGTCGCAGACCCAGCCCGACGACGAGTCCGCCGATGCGTTGCGCCAAGCGGCGCCGGAGGCCCGAGCCGAGATCCTCGAACCCGTGCCCCTGAATTGACGGGGCATTGAGACGGCCCGCGCCGCTGCCGGTGCGTGACGGTATCGGCCCGGCGCGGCTGCGGTTGTTGGGCGGCAATGTGTACGGCGAGCTTCAGGAACGGTTCGGCATCGGCGCGAAAGTGCTTGCCGGAGAAGTGGTTCTGCCCGACGGCACGTCTGTTGATGCGACAACCGTGCTGCCCACGGGTGCGTACGTCTACTTCTACCGCGACCTCGCCGACGAGGTGGCCGTCCCGTTCGACATCCCGGTGCTGTACCGCGACGACGACATCGTCGTCGTCGACAAGCCGCACTTCCTGGCCACGATGCCCCGGGGCGGGCACGTGGCGCAGACGGCACTGGTGCGGCTGCGCCGTGAGCTGGACCTACCGGAACTGAGCCCGGCGCATCGATTGGACCGGCTGACCGCGGGCGTGCTGCTGTTCACCGTGCGTCGCGAGGTTCGCGGCCGTTATCAGCGACTGTTCGCCGAGGGCGGGGCGCGCAAGACGTACCTCGCGCGCGCTGCCGGCACCGCCACGGTGTCGTTACCCGCCACCCTGCGCAGCCGGATCATCAAGCACCGCGGGCAGTTGCAGGCCTTCGAGGAGCCCGGTGAGCCCAACGCCGAGACGTATGTCGAGCCGGTGCACGACGGCCCAGGGGACGGCCTGTACCGGCTGACGCCTCGCACCGGGCGGACCCATCAGCTGCGCGTGCACATGGCCTCCATCGGGCTGCCGATCATCGGCGATTCCCTGTACCCCAACGTGATCGACGTCGCGCCGGATGATTTCGACCATCCGCTACAACTGCTGGCGCAGCGGCTGGAGTTCACCGACCCGATCACCGGCGAGGACCGCGAATTCGTGAGTACCCGACTATGGGGCTGAAGCCTTGCGTGAGCAGACTGCGGTGATGTTCTACTGACGGGGTGAACCGTGAGACTTTTGACCATCTCTTCGACATGACCGACCGGACCGTGATCGTCACCGGCGGCACCCGCGGCATCGGATTGGCTCTCGCCGAGGGGTTTACGCTGGCCGGGGCCCGAGTGGTGGTCGCCAGCCGTAAGCCCGAGGCCTGCGAGCAGGCGGCCGAGCACCTGCGCGAGCTCGGGGGACAGGCAATCGGGGTTCCCACCCACAGCGGCAACATCGACGACCTCGGCGCGTTGGTGGAGCGCACGGTTGCGGAGTTCGGCGGGATCGATGTGGTGGTCAACAACGCGGCGAATGCGCTGGCCCAGCCATTGGGGCAGATGACGCCGGAGGCCTGGGCCAAGTCCTACGAGGTGAACCTGCGCGGGCCGGTGTTCCTGGTGCAGCACGCCTTGCCGCATCTGAAGGCCAGCGCGAAGGCGGCGGTGCTGAACATGGTGTCGGTCGGGGCGTTCAATTTCGCACCGGCGCTGTCGATCTATGCCTCGGGCAAGGCCGCGCTGATGTCAGTCACCCGGTCGATGGCGGCCGAGTTCGCGCCGCTGGGCATCCGGGTGAACGCCATGGCGCCGGGACCGGTCGATACCGACATGATGCGCAACAACCCGCAGGAGGCCATCGATCTCATGAAGGGAGGGACCTTGATGAAGCGGCTGGCCACGCCGGATGAGATGGTCGGCGCGGCCCTACTGATGTGTTCGGACGCCGGCAGCTACATGACCGGGCAGGTGGTCATCGTCGACGGTGGGGGAACGCCGCGGTGACTGCGCCGGTGTACGACGACTTCACCGTGCCGGTCGTGCTCGAAGGCGCGGACAGTACCCGCGTGTGGCGCAGTCGGGCACGCGAGACGTTGACGCTGTCGACGCTTTCGGATCGCAGGGTGCATCTTCGTCACCGTCATGCTGGCGTGGCTGCTCGTGATGGGATTCCTGTGGCTCGTGCCGATCAACGGGAATAAGTTGTGACGTTTACTTGCGCTTCGTGAACTGAGCCGACCCGCTCAGACTGCCGGTGCCGACAGACAGGATCTGGCTGCGGTTCTCCACATGCAGCGCGGTCTCCAGACAGCCGGCGTCGAGGTTGGCCCAGAGCACCTGTTTGGTGGATTCCAGCCCGAATTTGCCATAGCCGCAAAGGGTTTCGGCAATTTCGAGGGCGGCGTCGACGAGGTTCGCGGTGTCGTCGACGATACGGGTGACCAGGCCGAGTCGCAGCGCCTCGGCCGCCTCGACTGCCCGCGCAGTGAGGATCAGGTCGAATGCCGGACCCGCGCCGATGATCCGGGGCAGGGTGTAGCTCACGCCGATGTCACAGCCGCCGATGCCCAGCTTGATGAACTGTGTGCAGAACTTCGCCGCCGGGCCGGCGATGCGGATGTCGCTGGCCGCGGCCAGGGCAAAGCCGCCGCCGTAGGCCGCGCCGTTGACCGCGGCGATGACGGGTTGGCGCAAGCGGTGCAGTTTGACCGTCAGATTGGCGATGCGCTCCTGCCAGCGCATGCCCGAGCGGGGAAACTCGGCGCCGCCGCCTGCCTCGGGCGGGTTGGGATCGCTCAGGTCCAGCCCCGAGCAGAAGCCGCGGCCGGCGCCGGTGAGCACGACGACGCGGCACTCGTTGTTGCCCGCGATCTCGTCGAGGGTCGCGTGCAGGGCCTCGACCAATTCGTACGACAACGCGTTCAGTTTCTCGGGCCGATTGAGGGTGATGACGGCGATGTCGGGTCGGGGGTAGGCCAGCTCAAGGGTCATGCGCCGGACCCTAGCCGGTGCTGTGCCACCCGTTGACGCCAACGGCGATCATTCGTAGTTGTTTGACCGCGGTGCGGTGGATGGCCTCGACAGACTGTGCGTCAGTTGCGTCTTCGAGAGCCTCGGCCGTCGAGATCATCGCATTGACGAACAGGTTCGTCAGGATGTTGAGGTCCTCACTGCTCCAGTCCTTGAGACCCGGGAAACGGGCGAGGTCGATCGCGAGTTCCGAGGTGATCAGCCGGATCTCGGTGCGGATCGCGTAGCGCAGTACCGAGACCCCGCTGGAGCGTTCGCGGGCGATGAACCGCCAGTGTTCGCGACGTTCGTTGACGCTGCCGATCAGGATCTCGGCCGAGGACTCGATGACGTGGTGTGGGTCGAGCTTGCCGGCACGGGCGCCACGCAGCATGTCGCGCAGGGATCGGAACGACTCGTCGATGAGCACGAGACCGAGCGCATCCATCGAGTCGAAGTGCCGGTAGAACGCGGCGGGCACGATGCCCGCCTCCCGGGTGACCTCCCGCAGGGACAGCGCGCTGAAGCTGCGGTCTTCCAGCAGGGTCAGCGCGGCGGCGATGATCGCGCGCCGGGTGGCCTCTTTGCGTTCTTCCCTGGACAGCGTCTCCCGCGACCGCGACGCCGAGTCCGGCCGTCGTGTTCGTGACGTGGGTGTTCGTGAATTGGGCGTACGTTTGTTCACCGGTGTGAACCCTACCACTTACTGCATTTTTACCGTTGACAGAGTCATGTGTGCACGCGCACTGTGTACACATGTTCACTCAAACATTGACTGAAGGTGTCGGCCGGCGACTGCTGGCCGGCCCCCGGCTGAGTGCGCTCGCGAACCTGCTTACCGGTCCCCATGGAGTTGACCGCTACACCGAGCTGGTCGAACCGACCTGGACCCGCGGCGACGCCCGCGCCAAGGTGATCGCAGTGCGGCGGCAAACGCCGCGCAGCGTCACGCTGACCCTCGAACCCAATGCCGCCTTCGCCGGCTTTCGGGCGGGCCAGCACATCAACCTCTCCGTAGAAATCAACGGCCGGCGCCGCACCCGGTGCTACTCGCCGGCCAGCGCCGAAGGTGCAGCTCGTGTCGAGCTGACCATCGGCCGCCACGACGGCGGCCTGGTTTCGACGTACCTGTGCGACCACGCATACCCGGGCATGGTGCTGGGGCTCGACTCCGTCGGCGGAGATTTCGTCCTCCCGGCGGTACTGCCGAAGCGCATCTTGTTCGTCTCCGGCGGCAGCGGCGTCACTCCCGTGATGTCCATGTTGCGGACCTTGCGTGGACAGGCGTTCACCGGCGAGGTCGCGTTCGTGCACTACGCACGCGGCGTTGAGGAGGCCTGCTACCTCTCGGAGCTCGCGGCGATGGGCGGAGCCGGTGTGCGGGTGCTGCACGGATACACCCGCGACGGCGACGGGCCGATCGGCGATCTCGACGGATACTTCGACCCGGCGCACCTGGCCGCGGCCTTTCCCGATGCCGAGCCCGACGCGGTGTTCGTCTGCGGTCCGCCGGCGCTCGTCGACGCCGTCCGCACGCACTGCCCCGATGCGCGCTCGGAAAGTTTCGTCCCGCCCGTATTCAGTGCGTCCGGCGAATCCACCGGTGGCACAGTCACATTCACCAACAGTTCCGTTACCGTGACCGACGACGGTCAGACCCTGCTGGCGCAGGCCGAAGCGGCGGGGCTGACCCCGGAAAACGGATGCCGCATGGGCATCTGCCACAGCTGCACGCGGTCCAAGAGCCGCGGAGCAGTGCGCAACCTGATTACCGGCGCGGTTTCCAGCGCCGACAGCGAAGACATCCAGATCTGCGTCACCGCCCCAATCGGTGACGTCGACATCGACCTCTGACTCTCACTCCGAAAGGCACTGTCATGCCCGAGTTGAAGAAGTACACCCTGACCCCCGACCAGTTCGAGGAATTCGGCCGCGAACTCGACGTCATCCGTGAACGCGCCATTGCCGATCTCGGTGAGCGCGACGCCACATACATCCGCGACATCATCAAGCTGCAGCGCAAGCTCGAGGTCGGCGGCCGTGCGTTGCTGTTCCTGCCGCCCGCCTGGCCGGTCGGAACCGTGATGCTCGGACTGTCGAAGATCCTCGACAACATGGAGATCGGCCACAACGTCATGCACGGCCAGTACGACTGGATGGGCGATCCGGCGTTGCGCGGCCAGAACTTCGAATGGGATTCCGCGTGCCCGTCCAATCAGTGGCGGCACTCGCACAACTACATGCACCACACGTACACCAATGTGGTCGACATGGACCGCGACATCGGTTACGGCGTCCTGCGGATGAGCGAGGACCAGAAGTGGAGCCCGTACTACCTGGGCAATCCGTTGTACGCATTCCTGTTGATGGTGTTCTTCCAGTACGGCGTCGCCCTGCACGAGCTGGAGACCGAGCGCATCCGCACCGGTGAGATCAAGCTGCGGGACAAGAAGGACATGCTGCGCGAGATGTGGGCCAAGGTGCGCAAGCAGACGGTCAAGGATTACGTGGCCTTCCCGCTGCTGGCCGGCCCGTTCGCGCCATTCGTGTTCGCGGGCAACATGACCGCCAACCTGATGCGCAACGTGTGGTCCTACACCATCATCTTCTGCGGGCATTTCCCGGAGGGCACCCATGAGTTCACCATCGAGGAGACCGAGAACGAGTCCCGAGGGCAGTGGTACTTCCGGCAGTTGCTCGGCTCGGCGAACCTCAGTGGTGGCAAGTGGTTCCACATCTTCAGCGGTAACCTGTCCTTCCAGATCGAACACCATCTGTTCCCCGACATTCCGGCGCATCGCTATGCCGAGATCTCCGGTGAGGTGAAGGAGATCTGCCAGCGTTACGGCCTGCCCTACAACTCGGGGCCGATCCACAAGCAGTTCGCCTCCGTGGTGCGCAAGATCGTGCGGCTGGCGTTCCCCTGGGGCGGCACGCCCAAGGATCCTGAGCCGGCCGTCAAGGAGCCCACGATCGAAGAAACTGCACCGGAAACGGATTCGCAGCCGATCTGCGAACCCGAACTCGTCAACTGCTGATCGGCAGGCTGCACTGCAGCAGTACTAGTGTGCCGATTGGCCGGGCGCAGCTTCCACGGCGAGCGATAGGCATAGCCCCCGGGCTACAAGGCCATCGCGGTGTACGACATGCCATTCTGGAGGCAGCGCAACGGCGGCGTGTTCGTTACCAGCCCGCCGAACGGTCCGGGCCACCTGTGTGTGCTCATCGGGGGACCTGCGGCGACGGGCTGTGCTGGACCCGTTGATCGGCCAGATCTGGCCGGAGGTTCTCACGCCTGTCAGATGGCATGAGAAGTCATGGCACACCGATGAATACGTTGGTGGAGGCTTTACCGTCCTGCCCATTGTGGGAACCAGGGACGGCCCCCTGCCACTACCGTCCGCCCCTGTCGGCAACTTCCACTGGGCAGGTACCGAAACGGTGAGCGATCACGCGGGCTACGCGCAGAGGTAGTCCGGGCGCCGAACGTGGAAGCTGTTGTGCTCGGCACGTAATCAGAATGCATCGGAATCAGTGTCGAACATACGTTCGATTATGCCACCACCGGGTGACACTTTCAGCGTTATCTCTCAGGACATCGGTGACCGTCCCGGTTGTCTTGGTGGTGGCACCTCTACTCCGACGCTCGGGGGCGCTTCTGCACAACGGAGTTCACGTTTGGCAGGTCGGACACCAATAGGTCACCCGATCACCGCTGGCATCGGTTTCGATGAGTGTCCCGCACCGGCGGCACGGTTCTCCGGCGCGGCCATACACCCACAGTTGCCGTCCGGGGCGGGTATCCCCGGTGGTGGTGCGGTTCCATCGGGACCGGTTGAGCCACAGCATGTCCCGGGCACGTTGTACGACACGCAGGGGATCGGTCACTGAGCTGACCGGGGAGGTCGGCAGCCGCCCGAAGATGAAACACAGCTCATTGCAATACACATTGCCGACACCGGCCATCACCCGCTGATCGAGCAAGGCTGCCGCCAGGGCGCGCTCCGGTTCAGCGATCAGGTGGGCCGCGGCGATGCGCGGCTCCCAGTCGGGGCCGAGCAGGTCCGGTCCGAGGTGCGCCACCGTCGCCATATCGGTGTCGCGGTCAAGCACTTCGAGAACACCGAGATCGATTCCGGTGGCCCTACTGTCGGCAGTCTCCAACACGATCCGGGTCCGGTGCACCGCGCCTTTGGACCACCCGATCCGCCAACTGCCCTCCATCTTGAGATGAGAGTGGATGCTGGCCGGACCAACCCGGATGAACAGATGCTTGCCTCGGCTGAGAACTTCATCGACCACCTGCCCGGTCAGGTCGACGGTGGCATATCGGGGCACCCTGATGTCGCAGCGGGTCAACGTCTTGCCCGCCAGCGCGTCGCGTAGCGCTGTGGCGGTATGGAAGACGGTGTCGCCTTCGGGCATGCCCTATTCAACCAGCCCCAGAGAAAGCTCCCACAGTCGTTCTGCGTTGGACGGGTCCAGGGCATATGGGGCGACACCGGATATACCGAACTCATCGCGGCAGCCAACGACTTTCGCTTCGTTGCAGTCATCGAAGTAGCGTCCGCTGATGCCTTCCAGCAGAGGCGAAGCCGCGAGCAGCACCGAAGTGGCGGCACCCTGCTCCACGGTCTTGAGCCGGCTGCCCGCTTCGGCAAAACGCTGGGCCGCCTGGGCGCCGTAGGCGGGATCAAGATGGCGCTGCAGTGCTGTGAGGATGCCCCCGGGCATCAGAGCGTTCGCGGTGATGCCGTCGTCGGCCCAGCGGCGGGCAGCCTCCACGGCGAACAGCACGTTGGCGGTCTTCGACTGGCCGTATGCCCCGAACGGGTCGTAGTCGCGGAACGCATAGTCGATGTCGTCGAACACGACGGGGGAGCGCAGGTGCCCGGAGGAGCTGACGGATACCACGCGGGCGCCCCCGGCCGAGGCAAGGGCCCGGTGCAGGCCGGTGGTGAGCGCGAAATGGCCGAGATGATTGGTCGCGAACTGCAGTTCGTGACCGCCGGACGACAACGTGAGCTCCTGTACTGCCATCACCCCCGCGTTGTTGACCAGAATGTGAAGCGGGCCGGACCACGCACGTGCGAACGACCTCACGCTGTCGAGATCGGTCAGGTCGAGGGCGCCGACTCGGATTTCGTCGTTCCCGGTGGACGCGCGTAGTTGGGCGGCGACGCGATCGCCTGCAGCGGCGTCACGGACGGCCAACGTCACGGCGGCTCCAGCGGTTGCGAGCGCGCGGGCCGTTTCGGTGCCGATGCCCGAGGCCGCGCCGGTGACGATGGCTGAGCGTCCGGTCAAGTCGACTCCGGCGATCACATCCGAGGCGGTCGATTCGAAGCCGAAGGGTGTGGCGATGGGGGCAGTCATGCGGGTGAACAACAACGCGTGCCCATGCTCTGTTCCCTGCGGCTACCGAAGCCGCAAACCGCGCGGGGTGCGGGCAAACCCAGCCCCCGTCAGCGCCTCCTGCACGCTGGCGCGGTCTTCGTCGACCCCGGGGTCGAGGACGGCGACCCCGTTGATCCGCTCGACGAGTAGCGACGGTATGCGTCCGCCGCTCACGAGTTCGGCCAGTGCGGCAGCGGCGGCCCGTTGCGTCTCGGTATCGGAGGTGAAGCTGAGCAGGGTCTTGCCGCCGCGTTCCAGGAACCACACCAACTTTCCGTCGACGAGTGCCACCAGGGCACCGGCCTTGCGGCCCGGCCGGTGCATGTCGGTGTCGCCCGTCCGTTCCGGCCAGGCCAGGGCGGCCCCGTACGGGTTGGCCGGGTCGGTCGCGGCGAGCATGACGGCGTGGTATTCGGGACGCTGCGGGTCGACGCCGTCGAGATAGGACCGCAGCCGGTCGACGGTCGAGGCCGCCGCGAACTGTGCCCCGCCCAGTGACTCGACGAAGTAGCCCCGCTGGCAGCGGCCGGCATCCTCGAAGGCGCTCAGCACCTTGTACAACGTGGCGAACCCGCCGGGCACACCCTCGGCCGCCGCTGCCCCCTTGGTCAGCACCCCGTGTCGGTTGAGCAGCAGCTCCGCCTGAAAGTGGGCCCGCACCGTCGAATCCGGTTCTGCACCAGGCAATGACGACCACCGGCCGGACACCATCGGATCGGCCGCTCGGCTGTGCGGGCGTGCCACGCTGTAGCGACTGAGACGGGGCGGGCGTTGCCGCTGCCGGTGTGCCGGTGCCCCCGACCGCCGGGGACCAGACAGCATCGCCCGCATCGGTGCAAACGTGTCACCGGTGATCCAGCCGGCCCAGATCAGTTCCCACAGAGCAGTTTTCAGCTCGGATTCGGAAGCCTGATCGGTGAGTTGGCGGAAGAAGTACGCGCCGCCGTGACCGAGTGTCTCCATGATGGCCCGGTGCGTGTCGGTGAACTCGATCTCGGCGGGGGTGGGCAGCGTCAGCGGGGCCGCCTCGGCCAGATGGAACACCACCCAGCCGTCGCTGCTGCCGATCTGCCCGGCTCCCGACCACATCACTTCGCCGGAGGCCAGCAGCTCATCGAGCATGGCCGGCTGGTAATCACGCACCCGCTGGCCGAAGACCAGCGACTCCACAGCCGACGCGGGAAGGAGGACACCGGCCAGCTGCTCGATCACCGTCGCCAGCCCGTCGATACCCGAGCTCTGGCTGGACCCGACGTGCTGCCAGGACGGCAGGAAGCGACCATAGGCTGCGGTGCTGACCGGCTCGACCTGAGCGCGCAACGCGGCCAGGGAGCGACGGCGCAGGATGCGCAGCACCTCCGCGTCGCACCACTGGTCGCCCGGAAGATCATCAACGAATTCGCCGCGCACCAGCCGGCCGTCGACAGCCATGCGGCCCAACACGTCTGCGGTCACCCGCAGGCCCAGGCCGAAGCGGGTGGCCACCTCAACGGTGGTGAACGGCCCGTGGGTGCGGGCGTAGCGGCCGATCAGGTCCCCGAGCGGGTCGTCGACGGATTCGGTGAAGGCCATGGGCACCCCGACCGGAACCGGAGCACCGACCCCGTCGCGCAGCAGGCCGATGTCTTCCACTGCCGCCCACCAGGTCTGGCCGGCGTAGGCGACCGGGAGCGCGCGCTTGGCGGCGTGCAACCCGTCGAGCCAACCTCCGATGGTGTCGGTGGTGGCGCGCTCGACGATCTCGGTCTCGGTGAGCGGGCCCAGCATCCGCAACAGGTCGGCGACCGCCTCGGCGTCGCGGACGGCCCGTTCCTCCGTCAGGTGCTGTAGTTGGGCCGACGTCGAGGCGACCACCGCGGGGTCGAGCAGTTCGCGAAGCTCGACGCGTCCCAGCAGTTCGGACAACAGCACGGTGTCCAGCGCCAGCGCGGCGGCGCGCCGCTCGGCCAATGGGCTGTCGCCCTCGTACATGAACGCACCCACGTAGCCGAACAACAGCGAGGCCGCGAACGGCGAGGGGGTGGCGGTTTCCACCTCCACTACCCGCAGCCGGCGCTGGGCCACCCGGCGCATCAGCTCGGTCAGGGCCGGCACGTCATAGACGTCCTGCAGGCATTCGCGCACCGTTTCCAGCACGATCGGGAAGTCCGGGTACTTGCGGGCGATGTCGAGCAGTTGCGCGGCACGTTGCCGTTGATGCCACAACGGGGACCGCTTGCCGGGGTGCCGGCGGGGCAGCAACAGGGCACGCGCGGCGCACTCGCGGAACCGGGACGCGAACAACGCCGACCCGCCCACTTCGGCGGTGACGATGGGTTCGATCTCGTCGGCGTCGAACACGAACAGGTCTGCGCCGGGCGGGGTTTCGCCACTGTCGGGGAGCCGCACGATGATGCCGTCGTCGGACGCGGTCGGCTTCTCATCGATGCCGTACCGTTCCCGCAGCCGGCGGCCCACCGCCAGGGCCAGTGGTCCGTGAACCCGCAGGCCGTACGGGGAATGCAGGATCACCCGCCAGTCGCCGAGCTCGTCCCGGAAGCGTTCCACCACGAACGTGCTGTCACTGGGGACCACACCGGTGGCCTCCCGCTGATCGTGCAAGAGCTGATGCAGGTTGTCGGTGGCGAAGCCGGCGAAACCCATTGCCTGGCAGCGCTCATCGAACTCCGCTCGGCCGAGCGCGGCGAGTTCTCCGGTGAACGCTCCGACCGCCGCGCCCAGCTCGGCGGGCCGGCCCACGCTGTCGCCACGCCAGAACGGCAACCGGGCGGGCTGGCCCGGCGCGGGGATGACCAGCACCCGGTCATGGGTGATCTCGGTGATCCGCCAGCTGGTCGCCCCCAGGGAGATGACGTCGCCGGGACGGGATTCGTAGACCATCTCCTCGTCGAGTTCGCCGACCCGCGAGGGCTTTTCGGAATCAGTGGCCAGGTAGACGGTGAACAGACCGCGGTCGGGGATCGCGCCGCCGGAGGTGACCGCCAGGCGCTGGGCGCCCGGGCGGGCGGTCAGGGTTCCGTGGTCACGGTCATAGACGAGACGTGGCCGCAGCTCGGCGAACTCGGTGGACGGATACTTTCCGGACAACAGGTCCAGGGTGGCTTCGAAGGCGCTGCGCGGGAGCGTGGCGAAAGGTGCGCTGCGCCGTACCGCATCGAACCACGCGTCGGCGTCCACCGGTTCCAGGGCGGCTGCCGCCACGGTGTGCTGCGCCAGCACGTCGAGCGGATTGGCCGGGACATGCATGGTCTCGATGTCACCGGAGCGCATGCGCTGTACCGTCACCGCGCAGCCGATCAGGTCGGTGCGGTGTTTGGGGAACAGCACGCCCTGGGAGATCTCGCCGACCTGGTGCCCGGCGCGCCCGATCCGCTGCAGCCCACTGGCCACCGACGGCGGCGATTCGACCTGGATCACCAGATCGACGGCACCCATGTCGATGCCGAGCTCCAGGCTGGAGGTGGCGACGACGGCGCGCAACCGGCCGCTCTTGAGGTCGTCTTCGACCTGGGCCCGCTGCTCCTTGCTGACCGAGCCATGGTGCGCCCGGGCCAGCAGTGTCGGTGCGCCGTTGGCCTGGCCGCTGGCCATGAGTTGAGCCGGTGCACCCCCGCCCACCTGCGGGTTGTGCTCGCCCGAGAGCTCGATGCCGGCCCGTTCGGCGTGAATCTCGTTGAGACGTGAGGTCAGGCGCTCGGCCAGCCGTCGGGAGTTGGCGAACACGATCGAGGACTTGTGTGACTCGATCAGATCGACGATGCGCTCCTCGACATCTGGCCAGATGCTGTTGTTGGCGAGATTGGCCATGTCCGGCACCGGGACCTGCACCGAGAGGTCGAAGGTCTTGCCGGACGGTGGGGCGACGATCGTGGTGGGGGCCTGGCCGGAAAGGAACCGGGCCACCTCTTCGGGAGGACGCACTGTTGCCGACAACCCGATCCGCTGGGCAGGTTTGTCGAGCAGCTGGTCGAGCCGTTCGAGTGAAAGGGCCAGGTGCGCACCACGTTTGGTGGCAGCGACGGCATGGACCTCGTCGACGATCACCGTCCGCACCGAGGCCAGGGTCTCGCGGGCCGCCGAGGTCAGCATCAGGAACAGGGATTCCGGCGTGGTGATCAGGATGTCGGGCGGCTTGGTCAGCATCGCGCGGCGCGCACTGGGCGGGGTGTCCCCGGAGCGGACGCCGACGCTGATGGAAGGTGCCGGCACCCCGTGACGTTCGGCCACCCGGGTGATCCCGGTCAGCGGGGTGCGCAGGTTGCGTTCGACGTCGACGGCCAGGGCCTTGAGTGGTGACACGTAGAGCACCGTGGTGCCCGAACGGGGATCGGGCGGCAACTGGGCCAGCTCATCGATGGCCCACAGGAACGCGGCGAGCGTCTTGCCCGACCCGGTGGGCGCGACGACCAGGGTGTTGTGGCCCTCGGCAATCGCGGACCAGGCCTGGGCCTGGGCGGCCGTCGGCGCGGGGAAGGCAGCCGCGAACCACTCCCGGGTCAGCGAACTGAACCGGGCCAGCGAATCAGCCGGCGTGGTGGTCATCTAGCCATACTGCCGCGCAGCACCGACAAGTGGGATTCAGCGATACTCCGGGGATGCCGCGCAGACCAGTTCAGCCGGGAGTCCCGGGACCCGGCCGATGGTGTCGAGCAGGGCATGCGCGCAACTGTCGGCGACGAAACCCGCGTCGATCGACGGGTCCTTGAGCCGTTGCCGGCACATCTCGAAGGTCAGGGCCAGCCATCCGTAGACGGTGGCTCGGAGATCACGCTCGATCTTGGCGTCCAGCGGCTCGGATAGCGCGTCGCTGATCCGGCCCATGATCCGGTCGGCCTGGCGATCGTTGTCGATGTCGTCGACGCCGCGCAGTACCGGATCGGTGCGGCCCAGCCCCATATATGCCGCCCAGGCGCCGTGCGGATGCTCCTCGTCGTAGCGCAGATAGGCCAGCACCCCGGCGCGCAGCAGGCCGAACAGACTCTGACCAGGCTCGGGAGCAGTACTCGTGGCCTCGAACAACCGCTCGCCCTCGGCCCGTACCACGGCGGCGAAGAAGGCCCGCTTGTCGGGGAAGTAGTGGTACATCAGGGCTCGCGACACCCCGGCCCGCTCGGCGATCTCATCGATGCGGACCTCGTCGTACGGCCGCTGGCCGAACACCTCGGCGCCCAGCGCCAGCAGCTCATTGCGTCTGTCGGCGGGGGACAGCCGGCGTCTCGACTCGGCACCCACGAACTGCAGCCTAACGCTAGAGCCCTTACTTGACACATGTACAACAAGGCGGAATCTTGGTGTCATGACCGTCGTGGGTGCGCGGACTTCACCCGAAGGTGCCAAATATCCGAAACTGCCCCACCCGCCGCGGCGGGTGCCGTTGCTCGGCGACGTCTTCGGTCTGCAACCCGACTCGTCGATGCAGAACGCGATGGGAATGGCCGGGCTGGGGCCGATCTGCGAATTCCGCTTCCTGGGTGCCCGCTACGTGGTGGCCACCGGCGCGGACGCGGTCAGCGATCTCAACGACGAGACCCGGTTCTGCAAGCACGTGGGCCCTGACATCGAGGTCCTGCGGATCGTGGCCGGCGATGGGCTGTTTACCGCCTACAACGACGAGCCGAACTGGCTCAAGGCACATCAGCTGCTGATGCCGGCATTCAGCCAGGCTGCGATGCGTCGCTACCACGCGGTGATGTTCGACGTCGCCGATGAGCTGACCGGCCATTGGGATGCGCAGGCCGATCGGGGTGAAACCGTCGATGTCTCGGCCGACACCACCAGAGTCACTCTGGAGACCATCGGGCGGTGCACGGCCGGGTACTCGTTCGGGTGCTTCCAGAGCGACACTGTGCACCCGTTCGTCGCCCACATGGTGTCGGCGCTACTGGGTGCCGACCGCCTCGGGGTACTGCGCGAAACCTTCCTGCCCGCTTTCGTCTTCCGGCGCTACGAGCGCCGGCTCCGCCGCGACGCGCACTATCTGCACGGGCTGGCCGACGACATCGTCTCGGCGCGGCGGGGGCAGCGATCGGGCACCCATGACGACCTGCTGCAGATCATGCTGGAGTCCGATCTAGACCCCGCCAATATCCGCTATCAGCTGATCAACTTTCTGATCGCCGGGCATGAAACCACGTCCGGTGCATTGTCATTCGCGCTGTACTTCCTGTCGAAACACCCGGAGGTGCTTGCCCGCGCCCGCGACGAGGTGGACGAGGTGTGGGGTGACGAGCCGCGGCCCGAGTTCGAGAAGATCGCCAAACTGCGGTATGTCCGGCGGGTTCTCGACGAGTCGCTGCGGTTGCAGCCAACGGTGCCGGCCTACTACCGCGCTGCTCGCCAGGACACCGTGCTCGCCGGAATCCACCCGATGCGCAAGGGGGACTGGGCGCTGGCGCTGACCTCAACCCTGCATCGTGACCCGCGGTGGGGGTGCGACCCGGAGTTGTTCGACCCCGAACGGTTCACGCCGGAGCAGATGCGGACGCGCCCCGGTGGCCTGTACAAGCCGTTCGGTACGGGCGAAAGATCTTGCATCGGAAGACAGTTCGCACTCCACGAAGCCGTGTTGATGTTGGCGGTGCTGATCCGCCGCTACGATCTGATCGCCGATCCGGACTACACGCTGCAGGTGCAGGAGCGCCTGACCATGATGCCGTCCGGCTTCCGGCTCGGCTTGCGGCGACGATAGCCGCTCGTACCGCGTATGAAATACCCCGATTCGGGGTACCGTTTTCGTGGACACACCCGCAACGTCGGCAGGTCCGCGCATGGAATGGTTCAACGCAGACGAATACTGGTTGGCCCGACAGGTATTGCAGCGGGGGACCGCCGCGATCTACCTGATCGCGTTCATCGTGGCGGCCCGGCAGTTCCGTGGGCTCCTCGGTGAGCGCGGCCTGCTGCCGATACCCCGATTTCTGGCTGCCAACTCGTTCCGGCGTGCCCCGAGCCTATTTCAACTCCACTACTCGGACCGCTTCTTCGCCGCAGTATGCGTCGCCGGGGCTGTGCTCTCCGCGGCCCTGCTCGCCGGCTTCGGAGACGTGGTGCCGCTCTGGGCTGCGATGCTGACCTGGCTGCTCGTGTGGGCGCTGTATCTGTCGATCGTCAACGTGGGCCAGACGTGGTACTCGTTCGGGTGGGAATCCCTGCTGCTGGAAGCCGGGTTCCTGGTGACCTTCCTGGGCAACGACGACGTCGGCCCGCCGCTGCTGGTGCTGTGGCTGGCCCGCTGGCTGCTGTTCCGGGTCGAGTTCGGCGCCGGGCTGATCAAGCTGCGCGGTGACCCGTGCTGGCGCAACCTGACCTGCCTGTACTACCACCACGAGACCCAGCCCATGCCCGGCCCGTTGAGCTGGTTCTTCCATCACCTGCCCAGGCCGCTGCACCGAGTCGAAGTGGCGGGTAACCACTTTGCCCAACTCGTGGTGCCGTTCGCGCTGTTCGCCCCACAGCCCGTGGCCAGCGGGGCGGCAATCGTCGTCATGGTTACCCAGCTGTGGTTGGTGGCGTCGGGCAACTTCGCCTGGCTCAACTGGGTCACCATCGTGCTGGCGTTCAGCGCGCTCTCGGATTCCACCGCGGCGGCACTGACCCCGGTTCCGCAACACCGATTCGGCCAGGCTCCAACATGGTTCGTCGTCGCGGTGATCGGGTTCGCGGTAGCAGTGGCGGCGCTCAGCTACCGGCCGGCGCGCAACCTCTTCTCCAAACGGCAGCGGATGAATGCCTCCTACAACAGGTATCACCTGGTGAACTCCTACGGCGCGTTCGGCACCGTCGGTCGCACCCGTGACGAGGTAGTGCTCGAGGGCACCTCGGATGCCAGCCTGGGAGAGCACACCGTGTGGAAGGAGTACGAGTTCAAGGGCAAGCCCGGCGATGTCCGACGGCGGCCGCGGCAGTTCGCGCCCTATCATCTGCGACTGGACTGGCTGATGTGGTTCGCCGCCATCTCACCGGCATACGCTCACGGTTGGCTGCGTATGCTGCTGACCCGCCTGCTGGAGAACGACCGCCACACGTTGAAGCTGCTGCGGTGCAACCCATTCCCCGATGATCCGCCACGTTACGTGCGGGCCCAGCTGTACCGGTACGAGTTCAGCAGCTGGACCGAACTGCGGCGTGATCACGTCTGGTGGCACCGCATCTCGCTGGGCGTGTATGTCCCGCCGCAATCGCTGACCGCGGCCGGTCGATCATCGGCCGGCGCGCAGTGACCGCTGGTAGCGGCGCATCCCGGCGATCCACCGGTCGTAATCGGAGCCCTTGTGCCGGTACATGTCGAGGACCTGTGAGTGCGGTAGGACGAGAAAGCTGTCCGACTGCACGGCCGCCACGGTAGCCGCCGCTACATCCTGGGCACTGATCACCTCGCCCGATTGCACGATCGACGCCGCACCGGCGGCGGAATCCGGATCCGCCGAAGCACGCACCGCATCAAGCAGCGGGGTGTCCACCCCCAACGGGCACACGCAGCTGACCCCGACGTTGTCATCGCCGTACGTGATGGCCAGCCATTCGGCGAAGCCGACCGCGGCGTGCTTGCTGACGGAATACCCGGCCGCCCCGATCTGGGATAAGAGACCGGCCGCCGAGGCGACCGACACGAAGTAACCGCCGCCGCGCGACAGCCATTGCGGAACAAGCACTTGTGCCGCCCGGACATGGGAGCGCAGATTGACGTCGAGGATCGAATCCCAATCCTCGTCGGTGCCGAGACCCGGTGCGCCGATGATTCCTGCGTTGGCGACGTAGATGTCGACGGGGCCGAACTCGGTCGTTGTCAGCGCCTCGATGTCTGCCGTGACACCGGCGTCGGCCCGCATCCCCAGCGCCTGCCCGCCCCCGGAACGGATCTGCGCGGCGGTCTGTTCGACCGACTCCACGTTGAGGTCGGCGGCCACCACCCGGGCGCCCGCCGCCGCGAACGACCCTGCCAGTGCACGGCCGATTCCCGATCCGGCGCCGGTGATGACCGCCACCGAGTTCTCAATCTGCATGCCTCCTGCTTACCCTGTGCTCCGCGCACCAGCGGGTCAGTTAACCGAAATGCACGCCCTGGGCCAGTGGTAGCTCCGAGGAGTAATTGACGGTGTTGGTCGCGCGACGCATGTACGCCTTCCAGGCGTCCGACCCGGACTCACGGCCACCGCCGGTGTGCTTCTCACCGCCGAACGCGCCGCCGATCTCGGCGCCCGAGGTTCCGATGTTGACATTGGCGATACCGCAGTCGGAGCCGTCGGCGGCCATGAACCGCTCGGCCTCCCGCACATCGGTGGTGAAGATGGCCGACGAAAGTCCCTGTGGCACTGCATTGTTCAGGTCGATCGCGTCGTCGATACCGTCGTAGGTGAGCACGTAGAGGATCGGCGCGAACGTCTCGGTGTGCACGACGGCGGTCTGCGCCGGCATCCGGACCACCGCGGGCGAGACGTAAAACGCACCCTCGTCACCCAAGTCGTGGCGCTCACCGCCGAACACCTCTCCGCCGTCGGCGCGAGCGTGTTCCAGCGCCCCGACCATGTCCCGGTAGGCCCTGGTGTGAATGAGCGGGCCGACCAGGGTCCCGTCGACGCTCGGATCACCCACGGGCAGGCTCCGGTAGGCCGAGACGATCCGGGACACCAGGTCATCGGCGACCGACGAGTGCACGATCAACCGGCGCAGGGTCGTGCAGCGTTGTCCCGCGGTACCCGCGGCGGAGAACACGATGGCCCGCACCGCGAGATCCAGATCGGCAGAAGGCGTCACGATCGCGGCGTTGTTGCCACCCAGCTCGAGCAGCGCCTTGCCGAACCGCGCCGCGACACGTGGTCCGACCTGCTGGCCCATCCGCACCGATCCGGTCGCGCTGACCAGCGCCACCCGTTCATCGTCGACCAGTTGTTCACCCAACTCGCGCCCGCCGAGGATGAGCCGGCAGACGGAGCCCACAACTCCAACGTCGGATGCGGCACGCTCGATCAGGGCCTGGCACGCGATCGCGGTGAGTGGAGTCAACTCGGAGGGTTTCCACACCACGGTGTCGCCGCAGACCAGGGCGATCGCGGTGTTCCACGACCATACCGCGACCGGAAAGTTGAACGCGGTGATCACGCCGACGACGCCCAACGGGTGCCACGTCTCCATCAGTCGGTGCCCGGGGCGTTCGGAAGCGATGGTGCGGCCATACAACTGGCGTGACAGGCCCACCGCGAACTGGCAGATGTCGATCATCTCCTGCACCTCGCCCAGTGCCTCGGAGGTGATCTTGCCTGCCTCGACCGTCACCAGCGTCGCCAGATCGGCCTTGTGCTCGGTGAGCAACTCGCCGAGGCGTGCGACCAGTGCGCCGCGCACCGGGGCCGGGGTGGTACGCCAGCTGGAGAAAGCTTGTGCGGCACTGGCGATCGCAGCGTCAACGCGTTCAGGGCTGTCTTCGGGCAGAGTGAACAGCACATCGCCGCTGATCGGGGTGCTCGCGTGCAGGCCGCTGCCCGGGGCGGTCGGCTCGCCCAGTTCGGTTCGTGCACCGATGGCCTCGAGGGCGAGCCGCACCCGCCGGCGCAGCTCGTCGCTGGTGGGGAGGTCGGTCCGTTCGGTGGTGGTCATCGTGTGCCTTTCTGGTTGGCTGCGGTGCCGGATCGGCCGGGGGAGTTACAGTGCGGGCCATGGGTGAAGCCGACGAATACGTGCTGGACGACACGGACCGGATCCTGGTCCGCGCGCTCGCCGCCGACGGCAGGGCCACGCTGGCGCATCTTGCATCGGCGGCCGGGCTGTCGGTCTCGGCGGTGCAGGCGCGGGTGCGCCGTCTGGAGTCGCGGGGAGTGGTGACCGGATATGCGGCGCGGCTCAATCCCGAGGCGCTGGGCAACATGCTCTCGGCGTTCGTCGCCATCACTCCTCTCGATCCGTCTCAACCCGATGATGCACCTGCCCGGTTGCAGGGCATCCCCGAAATCGAATCGTGCCACTCGGTGGCCGGCGAGGAGAGCTACGTCCTGCTGGTCCGGGTCGCCTCGGCACGGGCCTTGGAGGACCTGCTCCAGCGGATCAGGACGGCAGCCAACGTCCGCACCCGGAGCACCATCATTTTGCAGACATTTTACAGTGGGCGTGACTACCTTCCGTAACTATTACGATGAGATGCGGAGTGCACCGTAAAAATTCCGCTAAGATGGCGTCATGACTGCCGTGCTGACACCTACGCCGCAGGTAACGCCTGACGGGGTACGAGCCGTCCTGTCCCGCAGCATCCTTACCGACGGCTTCGATTTCGTCCTCGACCTCGACCGCTCCCGGGGCTCCTATCTGGTGGATGCACGCACCGGTGATCGCTTCCTGGACATGTTCACCTTCTTCGCCTCATCCGCACTCGGGATGAACCATCCGGCGCTGGCCGACGAACGCTTCCGGGCCGAGCTGGCCCAGGCCGCGGTGAACAAGCCGAGCAATTCCGACATCTACAGCGTGCCGCTGGCCCGCTTCGTGGCCACCTTCCGCCGGGTGCTCGGGGACCCGGACCTGCCGCACCTGTTCTTCGTCGACGGCGGTGCACTGGCGGTCGAGAATGCCCTCAAGGTGGCGTTCGACTGGAAGAGCCGCCACAACGAGGCCCGCGGGATCGACCCCGCCCTCGGTACCAAGGTGCTGCATCTACGCGGAGCCTTCCACGGCCGCAGCGGATACACGATGTCGCTGACCAACACCGACCCGGTCAAGGTGGCCCGCTTCCCGAAGTTCGACTGGCCACGCATCGATGCGCCGTACCTGCATCCAGGGGTGGATATCGCTGTGCTCGAAGCCGATTCGCTACGTCAGGCACGGGCCGCATTCGAGGCCAACCCGCACGACATCGCCTGCTTCATCGCTGAGCCGATCCAGGGTGAGGGTGGTGACCGGCACATGCGGCCGCAGTTCTTCGCCGCGATGCGGGAGCTGTGCGACGAGTTCGACGCCCTGCTGATCTTCGACGAGGTGCAGACCGGGTGCGGCATCACCGGAACTGCTTGGGCCTACCAGCAATTGGGGGCCGCCCCGGATGTGGTCGCATTTGGGAAGAAGACTCAGGTGTGTGGGTTGATGGCCGGCCGGCGGGTCGACGAGGTCGCCGACAACGTCTTCACCGTGAGCTCGCGGATCAACTCGACCTGGGGTGGGAACCTGGTGGACATGGTGCGTTCACGGCGAATCCTCGAGGTCATCGAAACCGACGATCTGTTGCGCAACGCCGCGGTGACCGGCGACTACCTTCGCGGTCAGTTACACAGGCTGGCAGCAGATTTCGTCGATACCGTGCTCGATCCCCGCGGCCGTGGCCTGATGTGTGCGTTCAGCCTGCCTACGCCCGCCGCGCGTGACGAACTGATTCGCCGGTTGTGGCACAGCCACGTCATCATGCTGCCGAGCGGCACCGACTCGGTGCGGTTCCGCCCGGCGCTGACCGTGACCCACCGGGAGATCGATAGCTGCCTCGATGCTGTCCGGGCCGCGCTGAGATCGCCACTGACCGGTTAGGGCCCACGGTCGGCGGCCGGGTTCGCGGCCGGCTCGGGCGCCGCAGCGCGGCGCAGGATCGATTTCAGCCTGGGCAGCTCGGCTCCGCCCACCAACTCGCAGCCGTGAAGTTCGGCGAGTTTGCGTGCGGCCGGCGTGAATTCGTTGTTGGTGACCACCATGGTCCTGGTGCAATCCTGCATCGGCGCGCCCGCGACGACCTCCTGCACGGCACCCGCGCCGACTGGCCGTGACAGACGTTTGCATTGCACGGCAATACGGTTCGGCCGGTGTCCGACGATCAGGTCCACACCCCAGTCTCCGGTGAGCGGAGTCATGATCACCGGTAATCCACAGTTGCGGGCCACATGCGCCACGCGGTCCTCGAACTCCAACCCGGTCATCTCGGTAGCCGTTTGCTCGCGGGTGCCGGGGGTGCGTGCGCCGTGAAATGCACCCAACAGGAACCGCGGAGTGCCCGCCAGCGTCATCGGCACTGCACAGCCGATTGCCAGGCTCCACACCGTGCCGACCCCGGCCAGGTGACTGGCGAAACCCGCAGCTGCGCCTGCTGCGATGAAGAGCTTGATCCTGAGCCGTCTCACGGCGCCGAATGTAGACGCCACCTGTGACAATCGGTTGCGTCGCCGCCAGCTCGGCGCGATATTCTCGTTCCGTGACGACTGATCCGGCTGCGGGGAACCCCGAGTCACCGATCGAGCATGCGTTTGCCGGCGGCGAGGCGCAGCGTGTCGGTTGGTTCCGCTTCTACTTCGCCGACGAGCGCTGGGAGTGGTCGCCACAGGTGGAGCGGATGCACGGGTATGAACCGGGCACCGTCCATCCGACGACCGAGCTGGTGCTCTCCCACAAGCACCCTGAGGACTACGGGCAGGTGGCCGCCACCCTGCTCGAGATCCGGCGTACCTCAGGTGCGTTCAGCACCCGCCATCGGATCATCGATGCGGCCGGTGACGTCCACCACGTCGTCGTGGTGGGGGATCAGCTCTTCGATGACGCCGGCACGATCATCGGAACACACGGTTTCTACGTCGACGTCTCGCCGTCGGTCACGCAGGCACGGGAGGATGCCCTCAGCGAGGTGGTGGCCGAGATCGCCGAGGCCCGTGGTGCCATCGAGCAGGCCAAGGGCATGCTGATGCTGATCTACCGGATCAATGCGGATGCGGCGTTCGAACTGCTGAAGTGGCGGTCGCAGGAGACCAACACCAAGTTGCGCCTGTTAGCCGAGCAGTTGGCGGAAGATTTCCTGGCTCTCGATTACAGCGAGACGCTTCCCAACCGCGCGATCTTGGACCGGTTGCTGCTCACCGCCCACCAACGGGTCAGCCCAGAGGTTTAGCCAGACCCCGTCCAGGGAAGACTCCCGGCGCCGATCCGAAGCGAACCGGGAGATGGATTGATGACTGCCCCGACCCTGACCGCGATGGCCTTGGGCGGCAACGACCAGTGGCCGGAGATCCGCAACTCCATCCCGGCCCAGGGCTGCACGTACTGGAACGGCGAGGCCTTGCACGGCACTGACTACCTGGATCTCGACGAGGTGCCCGGCCCCGTCGCCGATGCCACCGCCGCGGCTGCACGCAACGCGGCACACCTGGCCGGGCTGCTCAAAGAGGGCGGGTACCCGCGTTATGAGTGAGAGGGAAAAATGATGAAAGGTCCCGACGATCCTGTCGACCACACCAGGACGACCCGGCCGCATGCCGGCGAGTCGATGAAAGACAACCGCAACATGCCCGCGCTGGTCCTGGTCGGCCTGGGCGTGGTGATGTTCGTCGGCTGTCTGGTGGGCTTCGCGACCGGTAACACCGGGGTAGGGGTGTTGCTCGCCGTGCTGGCCGCCATCGGCCTGTTGGGCGGTGGACTGTGGCTCGCGATCGCGCACCTACGTGTCCGTCGGATCGAAGAACGTTGGTACGCAGAGCATCCCGACGCAGTCAAGCAAGCGCCCAACAGTTGATCCGCTGAACACGAGATGGCCCAGCCAACGGTGGCTGGGCCATCTCTTCAATGAAGCCGGGCTAGGGTCGCTGGCTCGCCTGCTCACGTTTTTCCGCGGCCTTGGCGCCCGCCCGGGCCGAATCCGCTTCGGCCTCCTTCTTGGCGGCATCCTGCTGGGCGTCGGCCTTGTCCTGCTGGGCTTTGCCCTCGCGCACGAGGTCTTCGCGGCCGGTCACGGTACCGACGGCTTCCTTCGCCTTGCCCTTGACGTCCTCGACGACGCCCTTGATGCCTTCTTCAGGTCCTGAGTTCTTCTCGGTCATGCTTTACCTTTCCGCTGCTGGAGTGGATTGGTCATTCCACGCGGCTTGTCCGCGCACCTCAGGAATTCCCGGATGCCGCGGTGCTAAACGTGACGTGACGAATCGAGTGGCACACGTCACGAAGTTTGCGGACCGCCCGGATGGGTACCGAATAGAGGTGCTTTCCGGGAAGAGCGATATGGCCAGCGAGATGGCCGCAGAGACCATTGCCGTTGGCGCCGAGAGCGTTTACCGGCCGCAGCACGACTCGTGGCTGCTGATCGATGCACTGGAGCGCAGCAATGCGGTGGAGGGCCGCCGGGTGGTGGACCTGTGCGCCGGAAGCGGAGTCGTCGCCATCACCGCCGCCGAGCTGGGCGCCAGTGAGGTGATGGCGCTGGATATTTCGCCGAGCGCGGTGCGGTGTACGCAGGCCAACGCTCTTGCCGCGCAGGTGGATGTCGATGCCAGGCTGGGCTCGTGGATTCAGGCACTCGAACACGAACCCTTCGACCTCGTGGTGTGTAACCCGCCCTACGTTCCGGTGGCGCCGGAAACGTCCGCGGGAATGGTCGTGCCGACCGGGCCGATGGCCTCCTGGAATGGCGGCCCGGACGGCCGGCTGGTGCTCGACCCGCTGTGCCGTTCGGCCGCTGCCATCCTGGCCGAAGGCGGTTCGCTGTTCCTGGTTCAGTCTGAGTTCGCCGATGTCGAGCAGTCGTTGAGGCTGTTACGCGCGGGTGGACTCGATGCGGATGTCTACGCCTCGCAGCGGATTCCATTCGGACCGGTGCTGCACTCGCAGGCCCGTTGGCTGCGCGACACCGGGCGGTTGACGGACGCCAGGACGGAAGAGGAACTGGTGGTCATCCGGGCGGACATGCGATGAGCGAGCCACGGGACGTGCGGGTGGTCCAGGGCGGACCGATCCTCGTCGAGGGGCCGGTGCGGATCGAACTGCCGGACGGGAGCACCGTGGAATCGGATCGGTTCATGGTGGCCATCTGCACCTGTCGCCGGTCCAAGACCTATCCACTGTGCGACACCAGCCACCGCAAGGTCACGCGATCAGGCAAGCGGTCGGCATAGCGAGCTCCGGTTCGCCTGCCAACTCGCCATCAGATGAGCGGCCAGCCGGTCTTCCAACGCGCCGAAGGCTCGTATCCCAAACACCACGTCGGTGTCCAATTCAGGCTCGCGGCTAACCAGATCACCCACCACGTCGTGGCGCACGACCTGTTCGTGTACTGCGTCGGCCTCGACGTGTTCGCGGTAGAACCGCGCACACGCGTCGGGCGCGCCGAGTCGCTGCAGTGCGGTCACCATGCGCTGCGAGCCGGGGGAGGAGGTGATCTCTGTGGCCGCGAAATGCCCGGTGGCGGCGCCCCGGAGCCGGCGGTGCAGTCCGAACATAGACATCAGGTTGACCACCGCAAGAGTCTCGGCCGGTACCGCGTCCAGGTACCCCAGGTAGCTGCTGTCCAGGCCGGCGGCACTCATCAGGTCACCGAACAGTCGTTGATGAACCCGGACTCCTGACCCGGCCCCGTACTCGTCGTATTCGACGGCGACAAAGGAGGCTTTGGCCTGCCCAGTCAATCGTGGGATCAGCCAGGCGTGCGGGTCGCCCTCTTTCAGGTGATACAGCGACCGGTGCACGAAGTACTCCTGCATCTGGTCCCACGTGCCCTCGTCGCGAAGGTGATATGACGGGCCGGTTCCGTGGACAGGCTCGACCGACAGGCGCGCCATCTCCCGCTCCGCGGTGTCCTCGGGAGCGATGCTGCCGACCTCGTGGCGGACCGCTGCGAGAAAGATCCGCTCGAACTGCGAACGCAAGTGCAGCAGCCCAGCATTCCATTCCCAGTTCTGATCGACGCCGGCGAAGCCCCGGTAGTGCAGTTCGTAGCAGATGTAGAGCGCCAGTTGCACATCCAGTCCGAGCGGATCGGAATCGCGCAGCGGCACCCAGACCGGCTCGAGATGATTGTGTGGGGCGCGGTAGCCCAGGCACTCGATGACTGTGCGGGAGATGGGCCCATGCGCGCACGGGAGCCGCGGTTGGGTGGTGTCAGAGAAGGTGGTCATTGCGCGTCTGGTATTCCCGTCCGCGGCGTTTGTAAACCCCGTCGCAGCGTCATCACGGTTTGTCAGCGTCCCTGTCCGGGTATCCCGGATCGGGGTGAGAATCGAGGTCAGCCATGGCCGGGGCAGCACAATCCGATCGGCGCGGATTAGGACTCCTTTTCGAGCGGATCGCCTACATCATCGAGCGCCAGCACCGGCAGGCCCTCACGGAGTACGCCCTCACCGAATTGCTGTGGCACTGCCATGGAGATGAGGTCACTGACTCCGCAGAGCCGGTGAGTTTCGGCGATAGCCAACACGCAGCGTGACGTGGCCAGACCCGACTCTGCCCACATCGTCCCAGACGCCAGGAAGGTCCCGCGATGGCGCCATGCGGCAATGGTTGCGATGAGCCAGGGCGCGTCGAGGTCGGTGCGCTCGTAACCCAGATACGACGAGCCGGTGCGGGGGCTGATCACCAGGCCGGTCAGTTCTGGGCTGCGCGGGTGATCGGAGCTGTCGCCGGTGAGCCGGAGTCGGACATCGATGACGGTCCCGACCCGGTGGTGGCCGGCGTCCAGCACCCGGAGCCCGAGGAGGCTACTCAGCTGCATGACGCCCTCCCGGGATACGGGCGACGATGTGGTCGCGCAGCCAACGCTCTACCCAATCGGCGTCCGACGGCAGCTCGGTAGCCGTCAGCCGCACGGTCACGCCGACCGAGGCGACCTGCTTCCACGGAATTTCGTGCAACATCGATCGCGGCGGTGCACCACCGAGGATGCGGGTCATCATCACCTCGGACATGCCGTCGCGGTTGGCAGGACAGCAGGTCGGCAGCAGACCCAGCGCGACCACCAGCAGGACGGCAAGCAGCGCCGCCCGTATTCGTCGCGGTTTGTCTTCGGGGTCTCCTTCGTCGGCCACGGCGCCCTACCCTCACCCGGGCAGCGTCTCGCCGTCTTCGCGGCCGGCGTCCTCCGCGACCACCTCACGTTGTTCCTGCCAATCGGGATCGGTCGCCTCCAAGGGCGGACTGTCTGGTCCGGAGACCGGTGCTTCGACATCGGGTACCGGTTCGCTCTGCTCACGTTGCTGCTCGAGCGCATCGGCAACCGGCACTTCGTCGGACATGTGGTCGCGCGTCATGCGGCCGGAATACCCCGTGGCAGCTTGATCAAACGGTTCGCGGGTCGTGTCTGCCTGCGCACCTTGCGGAACCAGCCTCTCGATCCGTTGTAGCGTCGCTGAATCCGCGACGGCGGCACCACTGTCGTTGCGGTAGCTGAATCCACGGCCGCTGCGGGACTCGGCGCAACCCGGGCCCGCCGACGACGCTGCGACGTAGCCTCATTTCTGCCGACCCTTCGGTTTGGCGACCGGACGATCGTGGGTACGCGACATGTATGTCATCGTCCGACCGGGAACCGTGGCCCCCGCTGACCGTGCTGCACGGTCGGCGAACACCCCACTGGGGACCTGGCCACACCAGCGGACCACGAGCTGTCGAAATCCGGGTGCCCGCCCGCGCTGACGCTCTGGCGTTGGTGAGGTCGATGACGTGGTCCCTGGCCAACTATGAAGAGCTGGACGGCGATACAGCTACTGACTTGGCACTGGCGGTTGACGAAGCATGCACGGTGCTGATCGCCATGGCTGAGCCCGGCACCGATCTGGTGCTCGTCGAAGACCCCCGCGCACGCGAACTCAATGTTCGGGTGTCGACGATCTGCGATGAGGTCCATGTCAACCCCGGCAGCGTCTTCTTGAGCGGGTTCAGCCGTCGGGTACTCGAGGCTTTGACCCATAAGGTCGGCAGCTTCGTCGAAGACGCCGATTTTGCGACGACGGGAAGTAATCAGCCGGTACTGGGCATTTCGCTGACGATCCGGCGGCGCTGGGCCGCGGCATCCGGTTAGCCGGGTACGTTCACCATCTGCAGCTGCCGTGGCTGACTGCGCAGCATCGACAGGGCGGCAGGTAGGCCGTTGGAGATCGGCAGGGCGCGAGCCGGATCACAAATGCCCAGCACCCGGGATACGGGAGTGCTGGGAATCAACACCCAGTCGATGTTCTCGCCGGCACAGCGCACGTTGAGGGTGTGCAGACAGGCAAAGCAGCCTGCACCGAAGAACTCAACCTCACTCAGGTCCAGGACAAGCTGTCCGCTCGGCCTGCTGTGCCGGATTCCGCATTCGGTCAGCTCAGCGGCATTGGACGCATCCAGCTCACCGTGGACACTGATCACTGCCGTGGCCGGCCACAACCATTGAGCACAGAATTCCGCGCGGGTGTGGTTGTTGGAGATTTGTGTGGCGCGTTTCGCCACGTTCATGGTGGACATTTGTGACTCCCTCAGTAGAAACACTGTGGTCACGTCACACTTCAGGCTCTGTAGGCTCAAAACCCCTGGATGCAAGGGCTATCACGACCCTGCACCCGATGACGATTCCGGGGCGGCTGTGAACTCAACCTGCATGGAACACTACGCCGTATCACGGGCTCGAACAATCCATCTGGGATCTTCATACGACCCTCGCGTCGCGTCAGCCACATGCGCCACATTACTACCGAGTGGGTAACAGATTGGTCGTACGCAGCGCTGCCCCATGACTGGAACGCTTTGGGGCACAACTGTATCAACGCCGTGCGTCAAAGGCGGCCGAGCAGGATTGCCGCACCGGTGAGATCCTCGGCGGCCGGTCATGGCCAGCAGCAATGCCTCGCCGGGGCCGGTGACCTCCGGCCCGCTGCCGTATTCCACTCGACATCGTTGGCGCGCAGTCGAAGTCCTTTGATTCGCCGGCCTGCGCCAAGTCGCGGGTTGCCCGGCACCAGGGGCAGGACTCGATGCAGTCGCTGCGCGGGCACGATCCGGGGGCGGCCGAGTGCGCGGCGGATGTCCTGATGGTGGACGGTGGCGTCGACCAGGCCGATCATGCCGCTCGTCGGCGTGCACGACCCGCCCCTTTGCGAAGCGCTTGAGCAACCCGGGAAGCTTCAGTCCTCGTAGCTGATCACGTGCGCCACAACGTCTTTCACGGTCCAACCTGTGCACCGTGACGCCGTGCGCCACTCGTCAGGAGTCACTGTGGACAGGAGTGCGGCGAGATCGGTTCGCTCGCCAGGCCAGATCCATGAGCGACGGCTCGTTGGGTGTCACGTCTGTACGCCCTGCTCGACGATGTCCTTGTACGTGTCCAGCGCCTGGCCCCAGAAGCTGTCCAGCTCGGCGCGAAGTACCGCGACGCCGTCGGGATTGACGTGATAGACACGGCGTGTCCCGGTAGCCCGATCGCCAACCAGTCCAGCGCATTTCAGCACTTTCAGGTGTTGGGAGACCGCCGGCCGGCTGATCGGGAGCTCGCGGGCCAACTCGCCCACCGCCATCGGTCCCGCTGCCAGCCGCTTGACGATGGCCCGCCGGCTGCCATCGGCCAGGGCGGTCCATGGATCGCCCACTGGGTAGGTCGTCATGAACAGTAAGTCTACGCTTACCATTAGCTGGGGTCGAGCCTTCGTGGGCGCCAAGTTTGACCCGCCCGTCAGCGGGGTATTTCGCATGTCATGAGACTTGGTGGATTGTTTGGAACGCTCGTGCTCATCTGGCTGATCATCGGCGTGGTGGCGGCCTGGCAGCGCGACTATTTCCATGGTGGATCAACGAACTGCGCGACTGCGGGCGCCATAGCGCTCACGGTCATCGCCGGTCCGCTCAACTATGCGGGCGTCAACCCGAAGGTGGACGAATGCCGTTTGCCGCAACCCAGCGCGATGGGTTCCATCGCGGCTGTGAATTGAGGTCGCAATGATTGTGCTCGGGGCAATTCTGCTCATCCTCGGCTTGATCTTCAATGTGTACCTGCTCTGGGTGGTGGGCGTGATCCTGCTGGTCATCGGCGGCGTGTTCTGGCTGCTCGGGGCGATCGGACGGCCGGTCGCCGGGCGGCGAAGCTGGTACTGACCAAAGAAGCTGGTACTGACCAAAGGAGGTGCATGATGCCGAATCCGTCTATCAAGGACGAGAAGCTCTACGAGGAGTTGCGAGACGAGGGCAATTCCAAGGAGAAATCAGCGCGGATCTCCAACGCCGCTGCCGCCAGAGGCCGTTCGAGTGTCGGCCGCTCGGGCGGCGAGTCCGGTTCCTATGACGACTGGACGGTCGATCACCTGCGGAAGCGGGCGAAAGAGCTTGGCATCAAAGGGTATTCCGACAAGAACAAGCGCGAGCTGATCGGGATGCTCCGAAACCATTGATTGTCTGCCCCGATCCGAGGGGGCCCGGCCACGGCGCATCTATCGGCGGGCGTATGCCCTGATCACGGCGCTTTGGTCGGGCTGTACTCGCAGCGGGTGCAGACGATCATGGTGTTTTTCTCGCCAGAGCCGCCCAGGAGATCTAACGTGGAGGCAGCCCATGTACGGCAGGTTGGGTGAGAAGTGGCGGAAGGAGCAGCCATGCACGGCCCAAAAGATCCAGTTGACCACTCAAGGACAACCCGGCCGCATGCGGGCGAGTCGATGAAGGACAACGTCATCATGCCCGCGCTGGTACTGATCCTCGTGGGGTTGGTGCTGTTCGTCGGCACTCTGGCGGCGTTCGCCACCGGCCATTCCGATGTCGGCCTGATGGTGGGCACGTTGTCTGCCGCCGGGTTTGTCATCGGATCGATGTGGCTGGCACTCGAGCACATGCGGGTGCGTCGCATCGAGGAACGCTGGTACACCGACCATCCCGGCGTGATGAGGCAGCGGCCCAGCAGCTGAGCTCAGAAGGTGAGTGCCAGCACCGCGAAATCGATTGCCAGCAGTGCTAGTCCGGCCAGAGGGACCAGCACGCCGTACCGCAGCCGCGAGGTGAATATCGATACGGCGATCGTGACCACGGGCACCACCGGCGCGCCGTAGAACAGAATCCCGAACCAGAATTCGCCTGGGCCCTTGCTTGCGCAGACGTCGCCGGTGCACCCGGCCATGCTCATCACCGCACCCATGCCGTACAGGAACACCGCGACAGCCGCCGGCACCGTCAACACGGCCAGCACCCAGGTCATCGAGATCCGGAGTCGGCGATTTCCTTGGCCCTGTGTCTGCACAGTCTGTGATTCGGTCATTGGCTCCGCATACCCAGTTTCACGAACTTCTGCACGGGTATTCCCTGCGGCATGGCCAGATTCGGATACACCTTGATGACCGAGCAGAGCGGCCCGCGACAGCTTGTCGGCTATGCCGTGTCGGCCGAGCAGGCCGGATTCGATTTCGAAGTGATCAGCGATCACTACAGCCCATGGCTGGCCAGCCAGGGCCACGCTCCCAACGCGTGGCCGGTGCTGGGGGCGGTGGCCCACTCCACGGACGTCGTGCAACTGTATTCGTATGTGACCTGTCCGACGATCCGATATCACCCGGCGATCATCGCCCAGCAGGCCGCCACCGTGCAGATCCTGGCTGACGGCCGGTTCACCCTCGGCGTCGGCAGCGGGGAGAACCTCAACGAACACGTGGTGGGTCAGGGATGGCCCACCGTCGAGCGTCGCCTCGACATGCTCGCCGAGGCGATCAAGCTGATCCGAGAACTGCTCACCGGGGACCTGATCGATTTCCGGGGCGAGTTCTACGAGGTGGACTCCGCGCGTATCTGGGATGTGCCCGAAGTTCCGGTGACCATCGGCGTATCCATGACCGGTGAGAAAGCCGTCGCGAAGCTCGCCGTGGCGGCCGATCACCTGATCAACGTCGCGCCCGACCGCGCGATCGTGAGGGACTGGCACGAGCGTCGCCACGCAACCGGCGCGCTGCCCGAGGGACGGGTGATCGGACAGGTCCCGGTGTGCTGGGATCCCGACCGGGTGACGGCGGTGGAGCGGGCCCATGACCAGTTCCGCTGGTTCGGCGGCGGCTGGGCGGTCAACGCGGACCTGCCGACCCCGGCGGGGTTCGCCGCCGCAACCCAGTACGTGCGTCCCGAGGATGTGGCCGCGGCGATCCCGTGTGGCCCGGACCTGGACGCGATCGTCGCCGCGGTGGCCCCCTATCTCGATGCGGGATTCACCGATGTCGCGTTGGTCCAGATCGGTGACCAGGGCCAGCAGAGATTCCTCGACGAGGCGGCAAAACCCCTACTGGCCGCGCTGCGTGCCGAGTTCGACTGAGGGTCCGGCAGACATCGGATGACCCAGCCGCATCGCAATCGGCAGCAACAGCCAGATTCCGACGAACGTCAGCAGGGCTACGGTCCCGGCGATCTCCCCGGCCTCGCGCCCGGCCACCGTTGCTCCAGTTGCGGTCCAGCCGTTCGGGTTCCGTTTCATGGCGGGCGGTCTGGTCCCAGGTCTGAACCAGCTCGGGGCGGCCCGGATCCATATTGTCGATAATCCCACGAGCTCATAGGTTTCGGGTTGTGCTGCGATGGGCATCCCTGGCCGGAGGTCCCACGTGGGGTCGTTTCAGGGCGCAGGAAAGGAACGGCAGTGAGGTGAGGGTCCAAACCTGGGATACTGTCGATCCGAGATGCCGGGAGGTGAGATGGCCGACGAACCCAAGCCGCTGAATCGCGCGGAGCGGTCAGTGGAGATTCGGGTCGCTGCCAGGCTGGAGAACCTGGCCGTAGTGCGCACACTGGTCGCTGCGGTAGCAGCATTCGAAGACCTTGATTTCGACGTCGTCGCCGACTTGCGGCTGGCTGTTGACGAGGCCTGTACCGCTTTGATACGGGGCGCAGTCCCTGATTCGAGCCTGCATCTGATCGTCGATCCGGGTGAGGAGGCGGTGGTGATCACCGCCTCCACTGCCTGTACGGGTGCCGCGGTGGTCGAGCCGGGCAGCTTCAGCTGGCACGTGTTGAGTTCCCTGACCGACGAGGTCAAGACCTTCACCGACGGTGACGGGCCCGACGTTGGCCAGGTGTTCGGAATCACCCTGACGACGAGACGAGCGAGCCTGCTGCGGTGACGTCGGAATATGCGGACGTTCGCGACATGTTCCGCAAGCTCAGCGGGCTGTCCGAGAACTCGTCGGCCTACGAACGCCAACGTGAGCGGATTGTCGAGCGGTGTCTGCCGCTCGCCGATCACATCGCCCGGCGGTTCGACGGCCGTGGTGAAGCGCGTGACGACCTGACCCAGGTGGCGAGGGTCGGCCTGGTCAACGCCGTCAACCGATTCGATGTCGAGGCCGGATCAGACTTTGTGTCGTTCGCAGTGCCCACGATCATGGGCGAGGTCCGGCGCCACTTCCGGGACAACAGCTGGTCGGTCAAGGTGCCGCGGCGGCTCAAGGAACTGCACCTGCGGCTCGGCGCGGCGACTGGGGAGCTGTCTCAAAGGTTGGGCCGTGCGCCGACAGCCTCTGAGCTTGCCGTGGAACTCGACATGGACCGCGAAGAGGTGGTCGAAGGACTGGTCGCGGGCAGTTCGTACAACACGCTGTCGATCGACAGCGGGGGCGGCGGCGACGAGGACGCGCCGGCGATAGTCGACACACTCGGCGATATGGACACCGGTCTGGATCAGATCGACAATCGCGAAACGTTGCGGCCGTTGCTTGCTCAATTACCTGAGCGGGAACGAATGGTGCTGTTGCTGCGATTCTTCGAATCCATGACGCAGACGCAGATCGCCGAACGTGTCGGCGTCTCGCAGATGCATGTGTCGAGACTGCTGGCGAAATCGCTAGCGCGACTTCGTGACCAGCTGCAGTAGCGGGGTTTTGCCGTTCAGCGTGGATAGTGCCGCAGCCACGCTGTAGCACGTGTGCAACGCCGAATCCGGGTCGCAGATGCGCAGCAGCCGGTTCACTGCCTTGCTGGGTACCAGTACCCAGTCGATATCGGCTGCCGAGCAACGCAATTGGATCGCCATGAGGGCGGAATATCCTGCGGTACCGAAAAATTGGACATCCGTGAGGTCGACCGCGACGCGCTGTGCCTTGGCAGTGTGCCGCAATGCGTAGTCGGTGAAATCGCCTGCGTTGACGGCGTCGATCTCGCCGTTGACGCTGATCACCGCTGTTGACGGCGGTAGCCAGCGAGTCGCAAACGTCGCAGGAGATTCGTCGGCCCGGTCGGTCATTGCATACGTCGAGAAGACGGTCATGAATAGCTCCATCAGTCGTAATACGCGTATTCGTACTGTTGGTGCGGCGCCAATCGACAGCAATGCGAGTTCCCGCGCGTATGTCGATGACGCTCGCTGCGGCTGTGAACTCAACCTGTAATGGACCCTACCGCGATCAAGGTCATCGAACAATTTGTCTGAGTGGATTCTTAGAGTGTCAAGTCAGAATATTCGCATGTCGAACGCCGACGCAGTCGCCGGGGTGGTGCTGGCCGCCGGTGCGGGCAGCCGCTTCGGAATGCCGAAAGTTCTTGCTGAAGACGGTGTTTGGCTCCGACGGGCAGTGACCGCACTTGCCGGCGGTGGCTGCGACGAGGTGATCGTGGTGCTGGGGGCCGCCGTGGTCGACGTGCCTGCCCCGGCTCGCGCCGTGGTGGCCGCCCGCTGGGCCGACGGTATGAGTGCGTCGGTACGCGAAGGGCTGGCAGCCACCGGCAACGCCGAATGGGTCGTCCTGCACACCGTCGACACCCCGGACGTCGGGGCCGATGTCGTGGCCCGGGTCGTGGGCGCGGCGCGTGGCTCCGGTTCCGGTCTGGCCCGCGCCCGCTATGACGGCCGTCCCGGACATCCCGTCGTCGTGGCCCGCAGGCACCTCGGGGCGCTGGCCGCGGCCCTGGACGGCGACCAGGGCGCCCGAGCGTTTCTTGCCGGCCGCGACGACGTCGTCGCGGTGGAGTGCGGTGACCTCGCCACCGGTCTCGATATCGACGAGGGCTGACCGCCCCGTCAACGGAAGGCGTACCCGCCGTCTGGGAAGAGGGTGGAACCGGTAGTGATCCGGCTGTTGAGCAGGTATCCCACCGACTGCGCGATCTCATCCTCGTCGGCCAACCGTCCGATCGTGGAGGCGTCGCGATAGGCCGCAAACGCCTGTTCCCGGATGGCGGGATCGCGTTGGCTCCACAGATTGCCCTCGACTGTGCCAGGGGCAATCGCGTTGACGGTCACCGGCGACAATTCCACAGCCAACCCACGGGCCAGGCCTTCGATCGCCGCGTTGGCCGCGCTGTACGCAGGGGCGACCGCAGCCGGGCGGGCACTGGCGGCGCCCGACATCAACACGATGGCGGCGTCAGGGCTCAGCACCGGAATCGCCGACTTGACCACGCGGTACTGACCCCAGAACTTGGAGTCGAACGCCGTGGCCGCCTGATCGACGCTGAGCCGGGCCAGCGGACCGGTCAGGTAGTCAGCGGCGGTGGTGAACAGGCCGTGGACGGAGCCGAACCTGGTACCGACGAAATCGAAGAACGCGTCGATCGAATCCTGATCAGCTGTGTCAACCCGATGCCAACCGGCTTGTGGTCCGAGGGTTGCCGCGGCGGCGGCCAACCTCTCCGGCGTGCGGCCGCCCAAGACGACCGTGCCCTTCCCGGCAGTGACGAGGCGGGCGGTCGCCAGACCGATGCCTGAACCGCCGCCGATGAGGACGATGTTGCGGCCTGCAAACGGGTGTGTCGAAGGATGAGTTGGCATGCGCCGAGGCTAGAAGCTCGAAGTGCGGCCGAGCCGCCTGCACAAGGCAGTTCGGGTTGCCGCCTGCTTATTCCGCACGATTCATGGTGAGTGAAAGCCGCCGAAGGGCTACAGCAGGCCCAGTCGTTCGACTGCGTGGCGCTCGTCGAGAAGTTCGACCACTGACGCATCGATCCGGGCCCGGGAGAACTCGTTGATCTCCAGACCTTCGACGATTTCCCACGTGCCGTCGACCGCGCGCACCGGCAGTGAGGCGACTACGCCCTCGGGGACCCCGTAGACGCCGGGAGACGGCAGTGCCACCGATGTCCAGTCATCGGGGTCGGTGCCGTCCACCCAATCCCGGACGTGGTCGATAGCGGCGTTGGCGGCCGACGCCGCCGACGAGGTGCCACGGGCCTCGATGATCGCGGTACCGCGGGCGGCGACGGTCGGGATGAAGTCGTTGCTCAGCCAGTCGTTGTCCGATGCGTAATCGGAGCCCGGGCGCCCGTCGACCACCGCGTGGAAGATGTCGGGATACATGGTCGGGGAGTGGTTGCCCCACACCGTCACCCGGGACACGTCGGTGACGTGCACGCCCGCGTGGGTGGCCAGGGCGGCCACCGCCCGGTTGTGGTCGAGCCGGGTCAGCGCGGTGAATCGCTCAGCCGGGATGTCGGGGGCGTGGGCCGCAGCCACCAGCGCGTTGGTGTTCGCCGGATTGCCGACCACGACGATGCGTACATCATTGGCCGCGCCGGCATTCAGGGCCTTGCCGGACTCGGCGAAGATCGCGGCGTTGGCCGCCAACAGGTCTGCGCGTTCCATGCCTTTACTGCGTGGCCTGGCCCCGACCAGCAGCGCGACATCGACACCGTCGAACGCCCGCACCGGGTCGTCGTGAATCTCGACGTCGACCAGCCCGTCGAAGGCGCTGTCGACCAACTCCATGACCACGCCTTCGGCCGCGCGGATCGCCGAGGGCAGCTCCAGCAGGCGCAGCTTCACCGGCACATCGCGCCCCAGCAGGGCACCGGCGCCGATGCGGAACAGCGCGGCATAGCCGATCTGGCCGGCCGCACCGGTGACCGTGACCACCTTGGGGCTTGCGGGTGTGCTCACGTGTGCACCTCCAACCCGAGGATTTCCGTGGCGTAGCGCCGCACGGTGTCCTCCGAGATGGCGGCGGCGTCCTCGAAGCCGGGACGGCCCCGACTGCTCAGGAACCCGGTGACGGGATCCAGGACCACTTCGGCAAGCAGTTCGCCGGTGGTCGGCTCGCATACAGCCCAGGTGTACCGCGTGTCATCGGCCCAGCCGTCCTCGGCGTCGTGCACGTAGTCCAGGTCCGACTCGCCCAGATCGGCGAGTGCGTGCCGGTCGTCGACGCGATCATCGGCGCGCAGGCCGCGCAGATACCACTGGCCGTTGTTGATCTCTACGGGTTCCACCGGACCTCCAAAATGCCGAATGGCCACTTACGACACAAGATTCAACAGAATCCGTGCCACAAGTGGCCACTCGGTGTGAAAAGAATTACTTGATCTCGGCGATCACGGTGCCCTGGGTGATGGCGGCACCGGCCTCGACAGCCAACCCGGTGATGACGCCGTCCTTGTGGGCGGTCACCGGGTTCTCCATCTTCATGGCCTCCAGAACCACCACGAGGTCGCCTGCGGCCACCTCCTGGCCCTCCTCGACGGCCACCTTGACCACGGTGCCCTGCATCGGCGCGGTCACCGAGTCACCCGATGCGGCTGCGCCGCCGCTGGCGCCGCGCTTGCGGGCCTTGGGCTTCTTCCTGAGGGCGCCGGTCGCGCCACCGCCCGCACCGCCACCGCCGAGTGCCAGGTCTCCCGGCAGTGACACCTCGAGGCGACGCCCACCGACCTCGACAACCACGGTCTGGCGAGGAACGGTGTCCTCTTCCTCGATCGGGTCGCCACCGGTGAACGGCTCGACAGTGTTGTCCCACTCGGTTTCGATCCAGCGGGTGTGCACGGTGAAACCGTCCTCGTCGCCGATGAAGGCGGGGTCGGACACCACGGCACGGTGGAACGGGATGACGGTGGCCAGTCCCTCGACGTTGAACTCGGCCAGCGCACGACGCGAGCGGGCCAGGGCCTCGTCGCGGGTGGCACCCGACACGATCAGCTTGGCCAGCATCGAGTCGAACTGACCGCCGATGACGGAGCCGGACTCCACTCCGGAGTCCATCCGGACACCCGGGCCCGTGGGGGCCTCGAACTTGGTGACGGGGCCGGGGGCGGGCAGGAAGCCGCGGCCGGCGTCCTCACCGTTGATGCGGAACTCGAACGAGTGGCCGCGCGGGGTCGGATCCTCGGTGATGTCCAGCGCCTCACCGTTGGCGATCTTGAACTGCTGCAGGACCAGGTCGATGCCGGAGGTCTCCTCGGTGACCGGGTGCTCGACCTGCAGACGGGTGTTGACCTCCAGGAAGGAGATCAGGCCGTCCTGGCCGACCAGGTACTCGACGGTGCCGGCACCGTAGTACCCGGCCTCCTTGCAGATGCGCTTGGCGGACTCGTGGATCTCCTTGCGCTGCGCGTCGGTCAGGAACGGGGCCGGGGCTTCCTCGACCAGCTTCTGGAAGCGGCGCTGCAGCGAGCAGTCACGGGTACCGGCGACGACGACGTTGCCGTGTGTATCGGCGATCACCTGGGCCTCGACGTGGCGCGGCTTGTCCAGGTAGCGCTCGACGAAGCACTCGCCGCGACCGAACGCGGCGACGGCCTCACGGGTCGCCGACTCGAACAGTTCGGGGATCTCCTCGATGGTGCGGGCCACCTTCATGCCGCGACCGCCACCGCCGAAGGCGGCCTTGATCGCGACCGGCACGCCGAACTCCTTGGCGAACGCGACGACCTCGTCGGCGTTCTTGACCGGGTCCGGTGTGCCCGGCACCAGAGGCGCCTTGGCCTTGGCGGCGATGTGGCGGGCGGTGACCTTGTCACCGAGATCGCGGATCGACTGCGGGCTCGGCCCGATCCAGATCAGCCCGGCGTCGAGCACGGCCTGGGCGAAATCGGCGTTCTCCGACAGGAAGCCGTAACCCGGGTGGATGGCGTTGGCGCCTGACTTCGCGGCGGCGTCCAGGATCTTCTCGAAGACCAGGTAGGACTGGGCTGAGGTCTGGCCCCCCAGGGCGAAAGCTTCATCGGCGAGCCGCACATGCGGTGCATCAGCGTCAGGCTCGGCATAAACGGCCACGCTGGCCAGTCCGGCGTCCTTGGCGGCGCGGATCACCCGGACCGCGATCTCCCCGCGATTGGCGACCAGCACCTTGGAGATCTTTGAGCTGGCGTGGTTGGCCACGGTGCCTCCTCGGCAGTGTTCTCTAAGAAACGTCTTTAAGAATCTATCGCGGGCAGTTTATGCGCCGCACCTTGGCGCTCGCCAAACCGGTATCGGTTACTGGTGAGTAGGGTTCGGCTCGGATTTCTCTGTGAACCCATCACTCCTGTTGACGACCAGAATTCGCGTGTCGACCGGCAGCCGGACGCCATTACTGTTGGTCCGTGGGCGCGGCGATATTCATCATTGCCGTGGGCGTGTTGGTGGGCGGCGTGATGGTCGCGGCGCCCAGGAGGATCTGGTGGGCCACCCAGTCCTGGAAGTTCCGCGATCCCGATGCCGAAGCGCAACAGCGGGCAGCCGAGGTGGCCTTCGTGGTGCGGACGATCGACGGACCGTGGACGCGGAACTCGTCTGGGCGCCAACCAAACTCGGCGACGTCGAACACGCCGACGACTGTCGGCTGGGCAACAAGTACGTGATCCACGCGGTCGATGTCAGAGACGCGACAGCGACGACTCCGATCCGCACCAAAGGGCCAATCGTCAATCCGGAGGGCAGCGAGATCAACCTCGCGCCGGGGAACGGCAGACGGTACGGGCGTTCCGACGATACTCACCGATGGCCCGGCGGCCGATCGCCGCGGCACCATCGTCATGCCGCCTGCGCCTGGCAACCGGGTTCCTGGAAAGCGCTGATCAGGCGCCGCGCAGCCGCCGCTTGATCCGCGCCAGCATCGCCGACATACCGCGCAGCCGTAGCGGGCTGATCAACGCGGCCAGACCCAGCGCGGTGTAGAAGTCGTCGGGCACCGCCAGGATGTCATCGGCCGACTGGCCATCCAGGCCGGTCGCCAAGATGGCGGCGAAGCCCCGCGTCGTCGGGGCCTCCGGGGGAGCGCTGAAGAACAGCCGCACCTTGCCCCGATCGGACGCGTCGACGTCCAGAAACAGCGGGGACTGGCATTCCGGCACGGGCTCCATCCCCGCCTCCTCGAGATGAGTCGGCAGAGGGGGAAGCTCGTTGGCGAACTCCAGCAACAGCTGCAACTTGTCCTGGCCGGCCACCTCCTGGAAGTCGGAGACAACCTCTGCCAGGGCGGCCGGCATCGAACTCATGAGGCGCCCGGAGCCTCACCTGCATCGGGGCCGACGGCCACTGGCACCCGCACGGCATTGCCCCACTCGGTCCACGAGCCGTCGTAGTTGCGCACACCGGGCAGCCCGAGCAGGTGGGTCAGGACAAACCAGGTGTGGCTGGAGCGCTCACCGATGCGGCAGTACACCACCGTCTTGTCGTCGGGGTTGAGGAAGCCGTAGAGCTCCTCGAGCTCGGCGCGGCTGCGGAACTGGCCGCTGTCGCGGGCGGCCTTGGCCCACGGGATCGACTTCGCCGTGGGGATGTGCCCGCCGCGCAGCGCGCCTTCCTCCGGGTAGTCGGGCATGTGGGTGCGTTCGCCGGTGTACTCCTGGGGCGAGCGGACGTCGATCAACGGCTGCTTGCCGAGAATGTCCAGCACGTCGTTGCGGTAGGCCCGGATCGGGGCGTCGTTGCGTTCCACGACCGGATAGCCGCTGGACTGTCGGGTGGGCACCTCAAGGGTGGTGTCGCGGCCGTGGGAAACCCACAGGTCGCGGCCTCCGTCGAGCAGGCGCACGTCGGGGTGACCGAACAGAGTGAACACCCACAGCGCGTAGGCCGCCCACCAGTTGCTCTTGTCGCCATAGATGACGACGGTGTCGTCGCGGCTGATGCCCTTGCGATCCATCAGTTCGGCGAACTGCTCACCGTCGATGTAGTCACGCACATTGGGGTCGTTGAGGTCGAGATGCCAGTCGATCTTGACCGCGCCGGGGATGTGGCCCGTGTCGTAGAGGAGGACATCCTCGTCGGATTCGACGATGGCCAAACCGGGCCGGCCCAGGTTGCTGGCCAGCCAGTCGGCGGTGACCAGACGCTCCGGATGGGCGTACTCGGCAAGAGTGGGGCTGGGATCAGCAGGCAGCGGCACACCAAGAGCGTACCGTCGGGCCGGATATCCGGGGTGTGGCAGTGCCTACGACCGGCGCAGATTGCCGCATCGGGGGCCCGTTGCGCGGCCTTAGGCTTACGGCCGTGGGAGTTGCGATCCTGTGTCAGTCGATATGCGCCAAAAGGTGTCAATCCGGCGCCGGTGAAGGCCTATCTGAGCTGGGCGCCCGATGTGCCGCAAGTCGACAGTGCCGCTTCGGACCGATGCACCGTCCGCGACATCGGGCAGACGAACGAGATCAAATCGGAAACCCTCTACGTCGAGCCGGGGGTGGGACTGGTCACCGACTCGCCCATCGTCGACACGCACGGAACGGTGCTGATGCCCGCCAAGCCCGGCAACGCGGTGCCGAAACTCGACGCACCGCCCAGGCGCTGAGCTACGCGGTGAATGCCACCTCGTAGGCCACGGCGAAGCGGCGGGCGCCATTGTTGGCGCGGAAGAGTGAGCCACCGTTCTGAGACCAGGTCACCACGCGCAGCAATCGCTTACCCGGAGACAGGCGCTTGGAGATGATGTCGGCGAATGCGGCGCGCAGCCGCTCGAGGTCGCATGTTTCGAAGTCGCGTGCTACGCGAACATCCCACATTGTTTCTTCGACTGGCATCGGCCCAGTGTCAACCCGTGGTTGAGACTATTCGGGACGTCGGCGCGGCGTGCCGCCGTCCAGAAGGTTGCAATTTGGTCACTGCAGTCACACGGCGCCGCGGTAAGGCGGTCAGAGCGGCGCGCCGGCCGCCCACAGATCTGCGATGGAAAGCTCTGCCGCAGCAAGCATCCGGCGCAGCAGCGGCAGGCTCAGCCCGATCACGTTGGACGGGTCACCGTCGATGCCGTCGACGAACCAGCCGCCGAGCCCGTCGAGCGTGAATCCGCCTGCGACACCGAGTGGTTCACCGCTGCGCAGATACGCTTCCAGATCCGCTTCGGTAGGCGAGCCGAAATGCACTGCGGTGACTCCGGTGTCGACGATGCGGTGGCTGACCGACCCATCGCGGACGACGAGCACGGCATGACCGGAGTACAGCTGGGCCGTCCGGCCCGACATGGCCTGCCATTGTCGCCGTGCGGTATCGACGTCTCCGGGCTTACCGCACAACCGTCGGTCGAGAAACAGCATCGAGTCACAACCGATGACGACGCAGTCCGCGGCGATGGCGGCGGGAACCTGGGTGAGCACTTCGTCGGCCTTGGCCGCGGCCAATCCGCTCACCACCCGCTCGGGTGGGGCATCGGCCAACGATGCGATGACGGCATCCTCGTCGACCCCTGACACCACCACCAACGGATCGAGGCCGGCCTGGCGCAGAACGCCAAGCCGGCCCGTCGATGCCGAACCCAGGACGACCCGGGTCATTCAGTGCTCACTAGCGCCGCATGTGGGTGCGTTCCCACAGCGTGATGCGCTGCCAGCTGTAGATCGAGTAGCGCAGCTTGTCCACCGGGTGCCCCCACAGGTTGCGATCCCGCACCACGGGGCCGGCGTCGCCGCCACCTGCGGTACCGAGGACAGCCATCAGCGCGGCCATCTCCGCATCGGTGGGCTGACCGCGCAGCACCTTGATGTGTGCCTCGTGGTTGGCTTGCTGATCAGCCTGAGCCTCGTCGGTGGCGACGTCGGCCTGTACTTCAGCGCTCACAGGGGAATGTTCCCGTGCTTCTTCGGCGGCATCTGAATGATCTTGCGCTCCAACAGCCGCAGCGCATTGGCCACGTACCCGCGGGTGTGCGACGGCGGGATGACCGCGTCGACGTATCCGCGCTCGGCCGCGATGTACGGGTTGACCAGAGTGTCCTCGTAGGTCTGCTGGAGCTCCAGGCGCAGCGCGTCGACGTCTTCGCCATTCTTGGCGGCTTCCTTGAGCTGCGAACGGTAGACGAAGCCCACCGCGCCCGAGGCGCCCATCACGGCGATCTGGGCTGTCGGCCAGGCCACCACCACGTCGGCGCCCATGTCCTTGGAACCCATCACGCAGTACGCGCCGCCGTAGGACTTGCGGGTGATGACGGTGATCTTGGCGACCGTGGCCTCGCCGTAGGCGTAGAGCAGCTTGGCGCCGCGACGGATGATGCCGTTGTACTCCTGGTCGGTGCCGGGCAGGAAGCCAGGGACGTCGACCAGCAGCACGATCGGGATGTTGAAGCAGTCGCAGGTCCGGATGAACCGGGCGGCCTTCTCCGAGGCGTTGATGTCGAGGCAGCCGGCGAACTGGGTGGGCTGGTTGGCGACGATGCCCACTGGGCGGCCGTCGACCCGGCCGAAGCCGATCAGGATGTTGCCGGCGTACCCGGCCTGCACCTCGAGGAACTCGTCGTCGTCGAGTAGGCGGGTGATGACCTCGTGCATGTCGTACGGCTGATTCGGGGAATCCGGGATCAGCGTGTCGAGCTCGATGTCCTCGTCGGTCAGGGTCTCCTCGATCGAGCCCTGCGCGGCGGCCACCGGGTAGTGCGGCGGCTCGGCGTAGTTGTTCGGGGGCAGGAAGCTCAGCAGATCGCGGACGTACTCGAAGGCGTCCTGCTCGCCGGAGGCGACGTAGTGCGCGGTGCCGGACTTGGCCATGTGGGTGTGGGCGCCGCCCAGCTCCTCCATGGTGACGTCCTCGCCGGTGACGGTCTTGATGACGTCCGGGCCGGTGATGAACATCTGGCTGGTCTGGTCGACCATGACGATGAAGTCGGTCAGGGCGGGGGAGTAGACGTGCCCACCGGCCGCGGCACCCATGATCAGCGAGATCTGCGGGATGACACCCGAGGCCTTGATGTTGTTGTGGAAGATCCGGCTGTACAGGCCGAGCGAGACCACACCCTCCTGGATGCGGGCGCCGGCGCCGTCGTTGATACCGATCAGCGGGCGGCCGGTCTTGATGGCCAGCTCCTGGACCTTGACGATCTTCTCGCCGTAGACCTCACCGAGGCTGCCGCCGAACACGGTGGCGTCCTGGCTGAAGATGCAGACGTCGCGGCCGTCGATGGTGCCGTAGCCGGTGATCACACCGTCGCCCAGCGGCCGGTTGCTCTCCAGGCCGAAGTTGGTGCTGCGGTGCTTGGCCAGCGCGTCGAGTTCGACGAACGACCCCTCGTCGAGCAGGGCAAGGATGCGCTCGCGGGCGGTCAGCTTGCCCTTGGCGTGGACCTTCTCCACGGCGGCTTCGCCGACGGGATGCAGCGTCTCCTCGGCCCGCCTCTTGAGATCAGCCAGCTTGCCTGCAGTGGTGTGGATGTCCACCTGGTGCTCGGCGGACGGCTCGGTAACGCTCGTCATGGGTCCCGATGCTATCGGTAACCCTAAGACTGGTCTAAGAGAGGTCGGCGTGGCGCGTGTCACATCCGCCTGGTCGGAAACGCGCCGACGCTTGGAGCAAACCGGCTCGCGGTGCCTGCAGGCCGGTCAGCGACTGGGGAGTTCGGTGTCGAGTTCACTACTGGACCGGTCCTCGGGCAGCACTCCCATCGGGCTGTCGATGACATGTTCGGTCATGCTCAGCGTGTTGCGGTCGAAGTACGCACCTTCCGTCTCCCGTTTCCATGTTGCCGGCGACCCGGCGTACAGCCCGCGCTTCGACTCGGGTGCCGATCCCCGGGTCATGGTCGAGTTGGCAGCCAAGAGCGATTGATCGGGAAGGCGGCTGTCCTTCAGCATCACGGCTCGGCTGCCGACCAATGAGTGGTGCCCGACGGTTATCCGGCCGACCGTCTGTCTCTTGTGGGCGAAATCGGGCTCGTGGGTTTGCAGGAGGCAGCGGTTTCCGCCCACCGCGGCGTACTCGCGGAGGATGATGGTGCCGGAGCAGTCCGCGTAGTGCCTGCTGCCCAGCTTCGCGCCATAACCGACGTACAACGTCCCGGCCCTCGCGTCAATTTGCTGGAAGGCGGGGTGCGCGGAAATCCAATTCCACGATTCCATCGCTGCGTGGTCGTCGAAACGGACCAAACCCAACCCACGGACGACATTGAATGCTCCGATCCGAACACCTTCGCCGAGCTCGAATCGCCCAACGTTGCGCACCACGGTCGGTCCAATTCTGGCCGTACCGGCAATTCGGTGACCGAATAGCCGTAGTGCGCGGTTCTTGAACGACGACGGCGGAAGGAGTAGCCAGCAAAGCATTTCTAGCATCGGCACGCCTTTCTGCGTAAGGGGCGGGATGGCGGACATCGTCGGGTGGTCACTGCCGAATCTACTGAAACCGCCCAGCTCTCACGTTGACCCTGGCGACAGATTGTGGGGCGCATCACGGTGGCGTCGCGATGCGGTACGCGTCGGACATCTGTGCGGGCACGGGTGGTTCCGAGTATGTCAGGACGGCGAGCCGAAGCTGTTTTCCCATGCTCTACCAGGCTATTTGGGACTCTTCATTCGGGAGTGAGCCGCTGTCGGAGAGCCGGGGACATCGAGCGGCCGACCGCGCGCCGATCTGCGGGCGGGTGCGAGATCGCGTGCTGTTGCGTAGGGTCGGGACGTCACACCAGCGTTGAAGACACTGGGTGTCCACGATCTGAACCAGCGACCGGGATCGTAGCCAAAATTGCCGGTAGGCGCCGGGGATGTCCGACAAGCAAACATTGTCATGTCGCGTATTCGCGCATTTTGTTATGGACCTCCGCGTGCCGACAAGGGGACGGGAGTTTTCAACTGATCGCGCCAATGTCATCAATGCCATCGAGCGAGCCACCGTCCACCGGCAATGAGTTCTCGCTCTCCGGCTTCACCGGCCAGGGCTATGACCGCGGTCGGAGTCTGCCAGTGCAGATCATTTGGCTGGTGGTTTCCCGCTCCGTTCTGTTCCGCTGGTGGATGCCGAACCGGGTACGGATAGCCGTACTGCGGGCATTCGGAGCCAGAGTCGGCGCTGGTGCGCTGATCCGCCACGGTGTCAGGATCCACTGGCCGTGGAAGCTCGAAGTGGGCGAGTGTTCGTGGATTGGTGAAGGCGCGTGGATTCTGAACCTGGAGAATGTCACGATCGGGTCGAATTCGTGTGTCTCCCAAGATGTTCTGCTGTGCACGGGCGGTCATGATCGTTACAGCCCGACATTCGAATTCGACAACGGGCCGATAGTGATAGGTGATCGGGTCTGGGTGGCTGCCCGCGCGACCGTGTTGCGGGGTGTGCGGATCGGCGACGGCGCCACAATCGCCGCGACCGCGCTTGTCTCCCAGGATGTTCCGGCCGGCGGCACCGTGTTTCCGCCGCGGTCGACGAAGGGGGCCGCATGCGGGTGACGATCATCGGCATCAACTACACGCCCGAAGTGACCGGAATAGCCCCGTACACCACCGGGATTGCTGAAGGCCTGGCCGAGCGTGGGCATGACGTCACGGTGATCACCGGGTTGCCGCACTACCCCCAGTGGCGTGTCACCGAACAGTACCGCGGCGTGCGGCGCTGTACCGAGGTAGTACGTGGCGTGACCGTGCACCGCGTCGGCCACTATGTGCCCGGCGAGCACAGTGCACTGGGGCGAATCCGGATGGAGGCCAGCTTCGGATCTGCTGCGGCCGCCCACAAGTGGGATGATCCCGATGTCGTCATCACGGTGAGTCCGGCGCTGCTGTCGGCCGCGCAGGCGGTGGCGCGGGCCCGGTTGTCGAAGACCCCGGTCGGGATCATCGTGCAGGACGTCTACAGCAAGGGCGTGGTGGAAACCGGGGCGGTCGGAGGGCGCCGCTCTGCCGCGGCGGCCGCACGGCTGGAATCGACGGTCCTTCGGTTGGCGACCGGCGTCGCGGTAATTCACCCCCGCTTTGCCGATTCTCTGGCCGAGATCGGCGTGAACAGTGACGATCTGACCGTCATCCGAAATTGGACCCATATCGACGGTGCTGCTCCGGTGAGCGGATCGTCGGCAGTGCGAGAGAAGTACGGGTGGCAGCCGAACGAAACCATCGTGATGCACACCGGAAATATGGGTGTGAAGCAAGGCCTTGAAAACGTCGTTGAGGCAGGGAAACTCGTCGGCGGACCGGACGACGACGGTCGGGACATTCGGTTTGTCCTGATCGGTGACGGTAACCAGCGTCGCATGCTCGACAACGCCGCCCGAGACGCCCCGGCGGTGCAACTGATCGACCCGTTGCCGGACGACGAGTTTCGCGCGGCGCTGGCCGCCGCCGACATCCTGCTCGTCAACGAGCGTCCCGGAGTGGGCGAGATGGCCGTTCCGAGCAAGCTGACGTCGTACTTCGTTGCAGCCAAGCCGATTCTCGCCGCCACCGACCGGACCAGCGGAAGTGCCGAAGAGCTGCGCGCGTCCGGAGCTGGACTTGTCATTCCGCCGGGCGACCCGACGGCCCTCGTCGAGTCGGTGCGACAGCTGGCTGCCGACGAACAGAGCCGGCAGCGATTCGGCTCCTGCGGCGCACGGTATGCCCGCGAGCGCCTCGATGGGGCCAACGCGGTTGCGGAGTACGAGAAGTGGGTCAGCGATCTGGTATCCGGCAGGTGAGGGCTACCGGGATGAATACGCAGGTAAGTCGCAACGACTGCTTCTACGCCGGACAGCCGGCCACCTATCTGGTCGGCCCGTTGGAGCGGGTGCTCCCCGTGCCGCTGCTCAGAACGCGGCTGCAGACCATCGCGGCGGCGGGACCGCAGAACCGCCTCGGTTTGCGCCCGAGCCGCACGTCGCGCCACTGGGAATTCGACCCGGAGTGCGACAGGGTGGTGCTGACCAGCGGCCCGGCCCCGGATATGACCGACCCCGGCCGGGCGCTAATGGACCTGTTGGCCGATGGTCCGGCGATTCCGCCGGCTACCCTGCATGTCCACATCGCCGACGGCTGGCTGTTCTTGAATTTCGACCACGGTCTCGGTGGCGGACGGCTGTTCAGCGAGGTGATCGCGGCGGCCGGCGCGGAAGGTCACGGATTCAGTGAACCTGCACCCGTCGCGGGGACCCGCAACCCCGGCCTGCGTGCGTTGGCACATACCGTGCGCAAACAGCCGATGCGGCTGCTGCGGGCCCTGGATGAACCGCTGCGCCGCAGTGCCGCAGTGGTTCCCACCGGGAAATTCGATGAGCGAGAAGCGTTGGCATACGTCCGAAGCCGACCCGGCTTCCTCGAAACGGTACGGGCGAGCCGCGACAAATGTCTGCCACGCGCACCGCTGGCGGCGCTCATCCTCTCGGCCTTCATGGACGGACTGCACAGCCACGGAATAACACCGGAGGACGAAGTCGGCCTCCTGGTCGATCTGGGCCGGTACCTTCCGCCCGGGGCGGGCACCTTGGCGAACTTCGTCGGCATCGCGCCCATACAGATCGCGCCGCCGTACGATCCGGCCGGGGTAGCCCGTGCGATGAACGACTACACGCACGGAGGCCGAGCCCTTATCCGGTACGGCATGGCATATGCGGCGCGGCTCCGGGCCCGCCCGGCTGAGCTTCCCCGTTGGCAGACGAACAGCCGAAAGGCCCGGATCGTCGTGACGGACCACGCCAACTCGGCGGCAGGCAGCAAGATTTCCTGGGCGGCAACGCCGGACGGTCATCACTTCGTCCGTAAGGCCCCGGTGCGTTACGCCAACCAAATCTCGTTGGCGATCAACCGCGTCGGCTCCGAGCTGCATCTCACCGCGTCGTACTACGCCGGCACCTTCGACCCGGGGAAGATCACGGCCGTCCTTGACCGGATCGTGGCAGCGGATTCGCCTCTGATGCGCATGGAACAGATTGCGACACCGAGCAGTCGGGCGGTGCGGTGAGATGGCTCGGATACCCATACCGTCGAGTCAGAGCGGCCCCCAGGGACGCTCGATAGGGGTCATCACCACTGCCGACCAGGTGTTGTCGAGTGCCAGCAACGCGCTGATGGTCTTTGCGGTGGCACAAGTTTCACCGGCCGAGCAGTTCGGGATCGTCGCCCTGCTCGTCACGGTGGCCACCACCTGGATCGGCTTCAATCGGGGTGCGCTGGGCACCGCGCTGCTGCTGACCAGCAACATGCACCGGCGCGAGGTATCGGCCGAAGGTGGGTACGCGACCAGCTGGTCGCTGGTGACATCGGTTGTCGCGGGCGCAGTATTGCTGGTCCTGTCCTGCGTTTTCGGTCAACTCTGGATCGGTGTGGCGTTTGCCGTGAGCGTGGTCGCCGTGCTGGCGCAGGATGTGCTGCGATTTGTCGCCATCGCGCAAGCCAGGCCGCTCGTCGCGGCCGTCTGCGATGGGTTGTGGGTGGCGTGGATCTTGGCCATCTACCTGATCAACCTGATCGGCTCTGGGATGTCGGCCGCGGGCACTGTGTATCTGTGGGGCGCGGGGGGACTCGTTTCGGCGCTGGTGCTGATGCGGGTGCTGCGGACCAGGCCACGGGGCCATCGCCTCGTCGGGTGGTGGCGCACGTACGATCGTGCTCGGCTGAGATTCGGAATTGTTTACGCGCTCAACCAGGTTGGTGCCACCCTCGTGACGCTGACCGTCACGGTTGTCATCAGCGGCACGGCGGCGGCCGGTCTGCGCGGCGCCGCGACACTGTTCGGGCCGATTGCGATGCTGGTGTCGGCGTTGCCGTTGGTGTTCGTGCCGCATGTCCGCCGCGCTGCGTCGTCGGCCGGTGAGCAGTGGCGGGTACTGGTCAAGACATCCATGGCGACATCCGGGTTGACCGTGGCGGCCGGCGTGTGCCTGGCCGTCGTCCCAAGCCGGCTGGGCTCGGCCATCCTGGGGGACACCTGGACATACGCGTCCGCGCTCGTCGTCTATCTCGGGATCGAGTGCGCGGCGATGTGCTGGATGGTCAGTGTCTACAGCTTCTTCCAGGCGCACGGCATGAGCAGGACAGTGTTACGGGTCAAGCTGTTCCAGATCGGTCTGCAACTCGGCCTGTGCGTGTGTGCCGGACTGGCCATCGGCACGGCGGTCGCCATCGCCATCTCCCTGGCTGTGTCTGGCATCCTCGCCGCCGTGGTCGGTGTTGGGCTGGCCTGGCGCGTCGTGCGGCGCGAAGCGACCGAGCATCCCCCTCCTGCCGAGGAGGCGACGGAGACGATCGAAAGCCCCGCCGGCGGCGGTGCTGTCAGCGTGGCGCAACGACAGCGGTCGCGGTACGGCGATACCGTCGAGCTGCAAAAACCGTTGGAACAGAACGGGTTTGCGTGGCCCACGGTTGATGTCCTCGAAGCGGAGATGAGAGGCCACAGATCTGATGAGTGACGAGTTCAGCGGGACGGGCCACCCGCAACCGGCGGTGCTGCAGGTGGTAACGCTGATCACGCCGGATGGCGCCTACGGCGGTCCGGTCAGAGTGGCGTTCAACCAGTCCCGACAACTGCGTGCGGCCGGTCATCGCACCATGGTCGCGGGCGGGGTACGCGGCTATCGGAAGATCCCCACCGCGCTCGACGGGATTCCGGTCCGACTCGCGAAGGCGCGCAGCATCATTCCCATGCTGGGGTTCTCCGGCATGATCGCTCCCGCACTGCTCGGCTGGATGGTGTTGAACCGCAGGTCCTTCGACGTGATCCACGTACACCTGGCGCGCGATCTGATCACGCTGCCGGCGGCCGTGATGGCGCTGATATTGCGGAAACGGCTGGTCGTGCAGACACACGGAATGATCGCCGACAGCAGCCATCCGATCGCGCCGCTCCTGGACCGCGTTCTGACCAGGCCGATCCTCCGCCGAGCAGCCGCTGTCCTGTACCTGACCGTCGAGGAGCGGGTCGCCTTGTCGCGGGTGCAACCCGAGGCCGCGGTGCAACATCTTCCCAACGGTGTGCCCGGGTACGACGGGACCAGCACGGTGGGTAGTGGCGACCGGACGTCCGACCAGGTCGAGGTGCTGTACTTGGCGCGGCTGCAGTCACGCAAACGTCCCGTGCTCTTCGCGAAAACCGCCGCACGCCTTGTGGCCGAGGGGTGCGATGCGCGCTTCACCCTGGTCGGGCCTGACGAAGGCGAGGCGGCCCAGGTTCTCGAAACGATCATGCGATCAGGTACCCGGACCGACGAGATCCGTTGGGAGGGAGCGTTGCCACCCGACCGTACCGTGGCGCGGATGGCTGCTGCGTCCATCTACGTACTGCCGTCGGTCGACGAGCCCTTCCCGATGTCGGTGCTCGAGGCGATGTCTGTCGGATTGCCTGTGGTGATCACCGAGAGCTGTGGACTCGCGGAAACGGTGCGTGCATCCGGTAGCGGAATGGTGGTCGACGAATCGGAGGATTCCCTGATCGAGGCGATACGCATGTTGATCACCGACCAGCGGCTGCGCGAGCAGATGAGCGCTGCCGCGCGGCAGACGGCAGCTGCGGCCTTCAGCATGGAAGCCGTCGCGCGCGATCTGACTGCGGTCTACGATGGTCGCCGCCCGGTGGCGAATTCATGGGCTCGAGCCGAAAGTTGATGGGAGGACGATTGACTCGACGTGTACGCACCGCCGTGACCATCGTCGCCACTGCTGTCGTGGTGGTGCTGCTTCTCGTGGCGGCCGTCGGCACGATCGTGTTCCGCTACGCACCGGAAGACAACTTGCGTAAAGCCGATGCGGTGTTCGTGCTGGGCGGTGAGCACGATGGCCGTGAAGACTATGGCTTTCAGCTCGTTCGCGACGGCGTCGCCCCCGTGTTGGTGCTGTCCAACCCATACCGGTCGTCGGACCCGGTGATGAAAAAAGCGTGCAACCGGCATCCGCGAGGTGTCGAAGTGCTGTGCGTGCCGCCGAAACCTTCCACCACCCTCGGTGAGGCGAAGTTGATTCGGCAGTTGGCCCGCGAAAGAGGTTGGACCACTGTGGTGGTTGCCTCCTGGCAGTACCACCTTCCCCGGGCCCGCTTCATCTTCGAGCACTGTTTCTCATCCGCGGCAGACTCCACCGTGATGCGCGCAGTACCGCGGGAGTACCGCCTGTCTGCCGGCTCGTGGGAGTACACCTACCTGTACCAGTTCTTCGCGTTGGGCAAGGCAGTCATGGAGTCGAAGAAGTGTGACTGACGCGGCGAGTCACCACTTCAACTTGTACTGGACGCCCGCGAATACATAGACACTGAGATATCCGAGCATGGCAAATGCGCTGCAGTACATGGCGGTTAGCGCAAGTGTGCGTGCAGCCCGACGGATCGCCTGCCAGATGTGCTCGCGAGGTTCGATCGCGGCCAGGGGGAACAACACGGTGGTGAGGGGAGCCGCGGTTACCAACAATCCCTCGCCGACGAGCAGGACCGGCGGCGGCGAATCCATGGTTGTCTGCAGGGCAGTGAGACAACCCAGCAGGGCGCACACCACAGAGTTGATCGCAATGATGCGCCAGCGGTCGGCATTTCGATACAGGAAGGCCGCGGCCGGGGCGCCTACCGCGCCCCCCGCCGCGACCAGCAGCAGATCCGTGGTCACGGCAGGGTGCCCTCGCCTCGCGTAGTGGCGAATCTCGACCCCACCGCTGCTCCGCCGCACAGCCCGGCCAACGTGCACGCGGGTGCCAGCAGCAGCATTGCGAGTGCACCCAGCGCAGGCTGGTCGATGGCGAGCGCGTTATAGCCGCTGAGGCTGGCCGCGGCTCCGGCCATGCCCCAGATCAAGGACCGAAACTGTTGGCGCACCGGCCACGTGAGGACGGCACCCACCGCGCAACCGGAGATCGTCATTACGATCAGAGTGCTCAAAAGCAGATGGGCGGGCTTGTCCCATATCTCGATTATGAGATGGCGCACAACGGCTCCGGCTACGGCGCCCACAACGATCCACCGCAGCTGCCAACTGCCGGCAGAACTCGAGGTCATCATCGCTGATCAGGTTAACCGCCGTTGGCCGAACGTCGCGGTGTGGGTTGTCACAGCACCCGTTGTCACTGATTGCGTTGTCGCAGCGTGCGATCGGAAAAGCGAGCGGATCCGGGTCGTTTTGGGCCGGTCTGGCCGGAACCTGCCCGGCTGACGACGACGGCGAACTGTTAGATTGCAGACAGACCGCATAATCGATGTACGACGCCCAAGGTCGCGCGGTTTTGTTGTAAAGATTGTCGCAATTGCCGCGTTGAGTGGATTGCGAGGCATTTCCGCCGGCCATGGGCCGGGGAGGTGCACGATAAAAAATGACCGTCGTGACGATGCCGCGCGAAGTGTTCAAGCGCACTCGATGGCAACGGCAGTACCTGGTCAACATACTGATCACTGACGTCCTCGTGGTAGGCGCGGCGGTGGTGCTGGCACAATACGTTCGTTTCGGGCAAGCCCCGGATCTGTCTGGTACCGACGGATACATCACGTTCGTCTCGATTCTGTTCGGTGTCATCTGGCTGGGCGCGCTCTCGCTGTGTCGCACCAGGTCGGCGCGGGTCATCGGGGCTGGTGCCGAGGAGTACAAGCGTGTTGCATCCGCGTCGTTCTGGACCTTCGGGGGCATCGCGATCATCACGTTCCTACTTCAGCTTGAGATTGCGCGCGGCTACCTTGCGGTAGCGCTGCCCACCGGCACCGTGGCCTTGTGCCTGACCAGATGGCTGTGGCGTCGGTATCTCGCCAAGAAGCGGGCGGAGGGGCATTATCAGACGGCGGTGATGGCGATCGGTGACGCCGACGCGGTCACCTACCTCGCGCAGGAGCTGACCCGCGATCCACGCGCCGGATACGACGTTGTGGCAGTGGGGATTCCGGGGTACGGGGCGCCCGCGGGCGAGCGCCTCACCGTGGGCGACCGGGACATCCCGATCATGGGCGGCGAGGAGCATGTCCTGGACGCCATCCGAGAGTGCGGCGCTGACACGGTCGCCGTCACGGGCGTCGAAAACTTCGGCTACGACGGAATCCGGAAACTCATGTGGGACCTGGAGGCGATGGGAGTCGATCTCGTGGTGTCGCCGGGTGTGATGGATGTATCTGGCGCACGGTTGGAGATGCGGCCGGTAGCCGGGTTCCCGCTGGTACATGTCGAGAAGCCGCAGTACGACGGCGCAAAGCGATTCGAGAAACGGGCCTTTGACTTCGTTTTCGCGGCGTTCGCACTCGTTGTCGCCTCCCCGATCCTGCTGATCGCTGCGATCGCCATCAAGCTCGACAGTCGGGGATCGGTGTTCTACACGGCGGAACGCATCGGCATCGACGGTCGGCCGTTCGCCATGCTGAAATTCCGTACGATGGTTTCGGATGCCGATCGTCAACTGGAGAGTTTGCAAAACCTCAACGAGAGCTCCGGCGGCGTTCTCTTCAAGATCAAAGACGACCCGCGCGTCACGTCGGTGGGCAAGGTTCTCCGCCGGTTCAGCATCGATGAGCTGCCACAGTTCGTCAACGTGCTCAGGCAGGAGATGAGCGTCGTCGGTCCCCGCCCACCGCTGCGACAGGAGGTCGAAACCTACGATGGCGACGTCCAGCGCAGATTGCTGGTCAAGCCCGGTATCACCGGCCTGTGGCAGGTCAGCGGACGGGCGGACCTGTCTTGGCGGGAATCGGTGCGGTTAGACCTTTCCTATGTCGAGAACTGGTCGATGGTGGCCGACCTTGTCATCATCGCCAAGACCGTGCGGGCAGTGCTGCTCAGCCAAGGGGCGTACTGATCTCCAAAAGCAAATCCACCCAATGCGTTACGGGTGTACGAGATTAAGGAGAACACGCAGTGAAGCAGGCCAAGAAGAAAGCCCTGATCACCGGAATCACCGGTCAGGACGGTTCTTACCTGACCGAGTTCCTGCTCAACAAGGGTTACGAGGTACATGGACTGATTCGCCGGTCCTCGTCCTTCAACACCGCTCGGATCGATCATCTGTATGTCGACCCACACGATCCACACGCGCAACTGTTTTTGCACTACGGCGATCTCAGCGATGGGGCACGTCTGGTGACCCTGCTCAGCACCATCGAGCCGGACGAGGTGTACAACCTGGCCGCGCAATCGCATGTGCGGGTCAGCTTCGACGAACCCGAACACACCGGTGACACCACTGGTATCGGCTCCGCGCGACTGCTGGAGGCAGTGCGGATCTCGAAGGTCCCCTGCCGCTTCTATCAGGCCTCCAGTTCGGAGATGTTCGGTGGCTCACCCCCTCCGCAGAACGAGCAGACAAGTTTCTATCCGCGCTCGCCGTACGGCGCAGCCAAGGTGTACTCGTACTGGATGACCCGGAATTACCGCGAGGCTTATGGGATGTTCGCCGTCAACGGCATCTTGTTCAACCACGAATCACCGCGCCGCGGAGAGACTTTCGTGACGAGGAAGATCACCCGAGCCGCCGCGCGGATCAAAGCCGGCATCGATGAGCACCTCTACCTCGGCAACCTGGACGCGGTTCGCGACTGGGGTTACGCACCGGAATACGTCGAGGGGATGTGGCGGACGCTGCAGGCCGACGAGCCCGAAGACTACGTGCTGGCGACCGGCGACAACTACACCGTGCGCGACTTTCTCGTCGCCACATTCGAACATGCGGGCCTGGACTGGGAACGCCATGTGCGATTCGACGAGCGCTACCTGCGTCCCACCGAAGTCGACGCGCTGGTCGGCGACGCCACCAGGGCCGAGCAGTTGCTGGGCTGGCGGCCGTCCGTCCGCACACCGCAACTCGCGCAGATCATGGTGGAGGCCGATATCGCGCAGCTGGAATGCCAGGGCAAGCCATGGATCGATACGCCGGCCTTGGCGGGGTGGAGCTGAATTGCCGCCGAATGACAGCGTGACCACGACACCCCCGCTCGACCCCGCGGCGCCGACGTACATCGCCGGCCATCGGGGCATGGTCGGGTCGGCGATTCACCGGAAGTTGCGATCGGAGGGGTTTACCGATCTCATCGGCCGGTCGCACAGCGAGTTGGATCTGACCGACCGGGCGGCGACATTCGAGTTCTTCGCGAAAACTCAACCACCGGTGGTGGTTTTGGCGGCGGCTCGGGTCGGTGGAATCCTGGCGAACAAGACCTACCCGGTGGACTTCCTCTCCGAGAATCTGCGGATACAGACCAACGTGATGGACGCGGCGCTCAAGTACGGCACCCAGCGTCTGCTCTTTCTCGGATCGTCATGCATCTACCCGAAGCTGGCAGCACAGCCGATTACCGAAGATGCATTGCTGACCGGTTCCCTCGAGGAGACCAACGATGCCTACGCGATCGCGAAGATCGCCGGAATCGTGGCGGTCCAGGCGGTGCGACGGCAGTACGGCTTGCCGTGGATATCGGCGATGCCGACGAATCTGTACGGGCCCGGAGACAACTTCTCCCCGACGACCTCGCACGTCCTACCGGCCTTGATCCACCGGTACGAACAAGCGAACGAGAAGGGTGAGCCCCAGGTGACGAACTGGGGCACCGGCACCGTGCGCCGTGAGTTCATGCACGTCGACGACATGGCGTCGGCCTGTCTACATCTGCTGCAGCGGTTCGATGGGCCCCAACAGGTCAACGTGGGCACCGGGATAGACCACTCGATCCAAGAAACGGCGCAGATCGTCGCGGCCGCAGTGGGATACGAGGGGGAGACGGCCTGGGACACGAGCAAGCCCGACGGCACGCCACGCAAGCTGCTGGACATCAGCACCTTGCGGGACAGCGGCTGGCAACCGTCGATTTCGCTGCATGACGGGATCGAGCAGACCCTGGCGTGGTACCGGCAGAATCGGGCGGACGTCCGACGGGTAGCACTCGCGTGAGAGCCCGACGAAACCGGGCCGAGCGGCCACTTATGACACGCAATACCGCGATCCGCATGTCATAAGTGGCCACCCGACGAGCGTCGGGTGGACGATGATCTGGTGATGACCGAAGGCTGGATGAAGATGATCTATCCGGGCGCCGCCGCCGAAGCTCATGCCTGACGCTCGGACTGACATCGCGTCGCTGCTGCTCGACCGCGTCGGCGACCAACACCTCGGCCTGCGTACCCGCGATCGGGACTGGACCTGGGACGAGGTGGTCGCCGAGTCCGCCGCGCGTGGCGCGCTGGCACAGGCGATGCAGGTGGATGGCCCGTTGCACATCGGCGTGCTGCTGGACAACGTGCCGGATTTCCTGTTCTGGCTGGGTGGTGCGGCTCTGGTCGGGGCCACCGTTGTCGGAATCAACCCGACCCGAGGTGCTACCGAGTTGGCAGCCGAAATCCGGCTTGCCGATTGCCAATTGATCGTCACCGACTCCGCAGGCGCAGCGCGGCTGCGCAGTCTGGACCTCGGCCTGGCGCCCGAGCGGTTCCTCGTGGTCGACGGCCGGGACTACACCGCGCAACTCGACGCGCATCGCGTCACCCCCGCGGTCTCACCCGGGGTCACCGACGACTCCCTGATGCTGCTGCTGTTCACCTCGGGAACGACGGGCGCCTCCAAGGCGGTCATCTGCAGTCAGGGCCGGCTGGCCCGGATCGCCTACACAGCCGCCGAGAAATTCGGCCACGTGCGCGAAGACGTGGAGTACTGCTGCATGCCGCTGTTCCACGGCAACGCCATCATGGCGTTGTGGGCGCCGGCGCTGTCGGTGGGTGCCACCGTCTGTCTGACGCCATCGTTCTCGGCGTCCGGATTCCTCCCGGACGTGCGGTATTTCGGTGCCACTTTCTTCACCTACGTCGGCAAGGCGCTCGGTTACCTGATGGTCACCGCAGAACAACCTGACGATGCCGAGAACCCGTTGATCCGGGGCTTCGGTACCGAGGCGTCACCCGACGACCAGAACGAGTTCCGGCGCCGCTTCGACGCCGAACTGTTCGAAGGCTACGGCTCCAGCGAAGGCGGTGGGGCCGTGGTGCTGGCCCCGGACATGCCGCCGGGCGCTCTCGGCCGCCCGGCACACGACGGGGTGGCGATCGTCGACCCGGAATCACTGAATGACTGTGTGCCGGCAGTTTTCGATGAGCACGGCCGGGTGCTCAACTCCGATGATGCGGTGGGGGAGATCGTCGACAAGTTCGGCACCCGCACCTTCGAGGGGTACTACAAGAACGACGCGGCTAATGCCGAACGCATCCGTAACGGCTGGTACTGGACGGGTGATCTCGGCTATCTCGACGAGCAGGGGTTCATCTACTTCGCCGGCCGCCGTGGTGACTGGATCCGGGTGGACGGCGAGAACACCTCGGCGCTCAACATCGAGCGGGTACTGCGGCGTCATCCCGACGTGGTGGCAGCCGGCGTCTACGCGGTGCCCGATCCGCGCTCGGGTGATCAGGTGATGGCCGCGATCGAGGTGTCCGACCCCACCGGCTTCGACGCCGCGGCGTTCGGGACCTACCTGACCGACCAGAATGACCTGGGTGCCAAGGCAATTCCGCGATTCCTGCGGGTGTCGAAGAACCTGCCGGTCACCGGGTCCAACAAGGTGCTCAAACGTGAACTGCAACAGGAACGCTGGCACACCGGCGAGGTGGTGTACCGGTGGACGGGACGCGGCGAACCGGTGTATCGGGCCATGGGCGACGATGACAAGCAATCGTTGGACGCCGAGTTCAGGCAGTACGGGAGGCAGCGTTACATATGAGGCGGTTCGCATGAAATGGGATGAAGCGTGTGACGTCCTGGTCGCCGGATCGGGCGGTGGCGGCGTGGCCGGCGCCTACACCGCGGCCCGTGAAGGGCTGTCGGTGATCCTGGTGGAGGCCAGCGACAAATTCGGCGGCACCACAGCGTATTCCGGTGGCGGCGGGGTGTGGTTTCCGTGCAACCCGGTGCTCACCCGGGCCGGCACCGATGACACCATCGAGGACGCGCTGGAGTACTACCACGCCGTCGTGGGCGACCGTACCCCGCGGGAACTGCAGGACACCTACGTCCGCGGTGGCGCCGGACTGATCGAGTACCTCGAAGCAGATGACAACCTGAAGTTCGCGCCAATGCCGTGGCCTGACTATTTCGGCAAGGCGCCCAAGGCCCGGACCGACGGGCAACGCCACATCGCGGCTCGGCCGCTCAAGGTGGAGAAGGCCCCGCACCTGCGCGAGCTGGTGCGGGGGCCGCTCGACGCCGACCGGCTCGGCACCGAACAGCCCGACGACTACTTCATCGGCGGCCGGGCATTGATTGCCCGGTTCCTGAAAGCGATCGGGCAGTACCCGAAAGCGTCGCTGCGGCTCAACACCCCGCTGGTGGAGTTGGTGGTCGAGGACGGGGCCGTGACCGGTGCGATCGTCGAATCCGACGGCGAGCGCCACGCGATCCGGGCCCGACGCGGCGTGCTGCTCGCCGCGGGCGGATTCGAAGGCAACGATGAGCTGCGCCGTGAATACGGCGTGCCGGGCGTCGCCCGCGACACCATGGGGCCGCCGGCCAACCTGGGCCAGGCGCATCAGGCGGCGATGGCCGTCGGCGCCGACGTCGACCTGATGGAGCAGGCCTGGTGGTCCCCGGGCCTGACGCACCCCGACGGTCGCTCGGCGTTCGCGCTGTGGTTCACCGGCGGCATCTTCGTCGACCAGAACGGACAGCGTTTCGTCAACGAATCTGCCGCCTACGACCGTATCGGCCGGGCGATCCTGCCGCGGCTGGCCGATGGTTCGATGACGTTGCCGTACTGGATGATCTACGACGACCGGGAGGGGGAAGTCCCTCCGGTCAAGGCCACCAACGTCTCGATGGTCGACACGCAGCACTACGTCGACGCCGGTTTGTGGCACACCGCCGACACCCTGGAAGAGCTGGCCATCAAGATCGGCGTCCCGGCCGAGAACCTGACCGCCACCGTGACGCGCTTCAACGGCTTCGTCGACGCCGGCTCGGACGAGGATTTCGGCCGCGGCGACGAGGCCTACGACCGGGCCTTCTCCGGCGGCGCATCCCCACTCGTCGCGATCGAGAAGGGGCCTTTCCACGCCGCTGCCTTCGGTATCTCCGACCTCGGTACCAAGGGCGGGTTGCGTACCGACACCGCTGCCCGGGTACTCGACGTCGACGGGCAGGCGATCGCCGGACTGTATGCCGCGGGTAACACCATGGCCGCTCCCAGTGGCACCGCATATCCGGGCGGCGGAAATCCGATCGGAACCAGCATGCTGTTCAGCCACCTGGCGGTCAAAGACATGTTAGGGAAGACGTATGAGTGACATCCGGGAAATCGACGCCGGCACTGCGATGACGCGGTTCGCGCGCGGCTGGCACTGCGTCGGGCTCGCTGAATCGTTCCGTGACGGGCAGCCGCACGGCATCGAAGCGTTCGGCACCAAGCTCGTCATCTATGCCGACTCCGCCGGTGAACTGCATGTGCTCGACTCGTACTGCAGGCACATGGGCGGCGACCTGTCGATGGGGTCGGTCAAGGACGACAACCTGGCCTGCCCCTTCCATGACTGGCGTTGGGGCGGCGACGGAAAGTGCAAGCTGGTGCCGTATGCCAAGCGCACCCCGCGGCTGGCACGCACCCGTAAATGGCCCACGTCTGAGGTCAACGGTCAGCTGCTGGTCTGGCACGACCCGGAAGGTTCTGAGCCCGCTGCCGAGTTGATCCCGCCCACCATCGAGGGCTATGAGCAGGGCCTCTGGTCGCCGTGGCAATGGAATTCGCTCCTGATCGAAGGATCGCACTGCCGCGAGATCGTCGACAACAACGTCGACATGGCGCACTTCTTCTACATCCACCACGCCTACCCGACGTACTTCAAGAACGTGATCGAAGGTCACACCGCGAGCCAGTTCATGGAGTCCAAGCCACGTCCGGACTACGCCACCAGAGAGCTCTGGGACGGCACCTACCTGCGTTCGGAAGCTACGTATTTCGGCCCGGCATACATGATCAACTGGTTGCACAACGACCTCGCCCCGGACTTCACCGTCGAGATCGCCCTGATCAACTGTCACTACCCGGTGAGCCATGATTCGTTCGTGCTGCAGTGGGGTGTCGCGGTCCAGCAGAATCCCGCACTGCCGGCGGAGAAGGCCGAGAAACTCGCGGCGACGATGAGCCGGAGTTTCGGAGACGGCTTCATGGAGGACGTCGAGATCTGGAAACACAAGGCTCGCATCGACAACCCGTTGCTCACCGAGGAGGACGGGCCGGTGTACCACCATCGCCGGTGGTACGAGCAGTTCTATGTCGATGTCGCCGATGTCACGCCCGACATGACCGACCGCTTTGAGCAGGAGGTCGACACCACGCACGCCAACGAGCTCTGGCATCAGGAGGTCGCCGACAACCTGGCGGCCCTCAACACTGCGAAAGCCGCGCACTAGGCGCGCCCCGTAGGCTGGCCGCGATGAACACAAGGCCAGCGTTGGACGTGACGACCTTGCGCGACGGGCTCGACGCCCTGTCGTGGCGGCGCGTCGACATTGTCGAGGAGACCGGATCCACCAACGCCGATCTGCTGGCGCGGGCGGCGGCGGGGGAGGACATCGTCGGCGCGGTGTTGTTCGCCGAACATCAGAACGCCGGCCGCGGCCGGCACGGCAGGCACTGGTCGGCGCCGCCGCGCTCACAGGTGATCGTGTCCTTCGGCGTCGACGGGTCGGCGGTGCCCCCGAACCGTTGGGGGTGGCTGCCATTGGCCACGGGACTGGCGATCGTCGATGCGGTCGCAGAGGTCGCCGGGACGCGGGTCGGCCTGAAATGGCCGAACGACGTCCTCGTCGGTCCTGGCGGCGGAAAACTGGCCGGTATCCTCGCCGAGGTGGCCTCGCCCGCTCCGGTCATCGTTGTCGGCCTCGGCCTGAATGTGACGATGACTGCCGAGGAAGCGCCCGATCCTCGTGCTACCTCGCTCACTCAACTCGGCACGGCGACTGTGGACCGCGCGCCGCTGGCGCGGGCCCTGCTGCGGCATCTCGATGCCCGCATCACCAGCTGGCGCAACGATGATCCCTCGCTCGCCGCTGATTACCGGGCCCGCAGCGTCACCTTCGGCAGCCGGATCCGCGCGATCCTGCCCGGGGACAACACATTGGTGGGCACGGCCGTCGACGTCGACGATCTCGGGCGCCTGATCATCGACACCGCGACCGAACAGGTCACGTTGTCGGCGGGCGACATCACGCATCTGCGCCCTGAGGAGTCGTAGAGTTCTGCCGTGGGTTACCCGGAGAATGTGCTGGCCAAGGACGAGCAGGTGGTGCTGCATCGGCACCCGCACTGGAAACGCCTTATCGGCGCGGCCCTCGTCCTGATCCTGGCCACCGCGGCCTCGTCGTTCGTCGCTGCCGTGGTCAACACCATGGACTGGCAGGCCACCGCGAAGAACGTCCTGTTCATCGTGATCGGCGCGATCTGGCTCATCGTGGTCGGTTGGCTGACGGTCTGGCCGTTCCTGAACTGGTGGACCACGCATTTTGTCATCACCGATCGGCGGGTGATGTTCCGGCACGGCGTACTGACCCGCTCGGGCATCGACATTCCGCTCGCACGGATCAACAGTGTCGAGTTCCGCCACGGGCTGACCGACCGGCTCATGCGCACCGGCACTCTGATCATCGAATCGGCATCGCAGGATCCCCTGGAATTCCACGACATTCCGCGCGTGGAACAGGTGCATTCACTGCTGTATCACGAAGTTTTCGACACCCTGGGGTCCGAGGAGTCACCCAGCTGATCGTGTTTTCGCTGGACGGCCCGGCCAGTTGCCGCCACTCGGGCCAGTGGGTGTGGAATCCAGTGGAAATGGCTATCTATCAGCCATGACCGCACGGCTGAACCACTTGGAGACCGCCTTCGATCAGGCCATAGTGGTGATACCGGCGCACAACGAAGCTGCACTGCTGCCTCGCTGTCTGCGCGGGATCACCACGGCCGCAGCATGTTGGCGGGGGCCGGTGCTGGTCGTTGTCGTCCTCGATTCCTGTGACGACAGCAGCGCCCAGTTGGCGGGCCAGTTCGGCTGCGACGTCCACTTCGTCAGTGTCACGGCGGGCAACGTCGGTGCGAGCCGGGCGGCCGGTTTCGCCTATGCGCGCTCGCTGAGCAACCACGTCGACGACTCGCGCGTCTGGTACGCCACCACCGACGCCGACAGCCGAGTGGATCCCGACTGGCTGCTGCGTCAGACCGCGCCGGTTGCCGACATGGTGCTGGGCGTGGTGCGGGTGGCTGACTGGCGGCATCACCCCGCCGCACTGGTCCGGCGATACCTGCGTGCATACGAGTCCGACATGCGGGGCATCAACGGTCACAACCACATCCACGGCGCCAATATGGGTTTCTGTGCCGACGCGTACTGGCGGGTTGGTGGCTTCCACCCGCTGACCACTGGCGAGGATGTCGAATTGGTCGAAAGGTTCGAGACCGCCTCCTATCGGATACGACGGGACCCGTCGCTGTCGGTCACCACGTCAGCGCGGCGGAACGGCCGGGCTCCCGGCGGCTTCGCCGGTTACCTCCGCGATTTGTCGCGATCGGTATTCCCTTCGGCCGAACGGGATTCCGCATGACGGCGGGCTTGGTTCGGAGCTGGTTGGAGTCGGGCCGGCTGGAGTTGCCACTGCCGGGTTCCGGTGCGACGGCGCGGCGCTGGCAGCGGCTTGCGGAGCTGACGGAGATCGACGTCGTCGCTGGGCGACTCGCAGAAGCTCACGTCGACGCGGTCGCGATCCTCGACGAGCTCGGTGCAAAACCGCCTGCACCAGGCGAGCTGTGGGCGGTGTGGGCCGCCGAAGACCCGGAGGCTGTACTCAACGCCCACACCACTGCAGACCGCGAAACAGACACAGTGAGACTGTCAGGAACCAAACCGTGGTGTTCGGGGGCGGGGCTCTGCACACACGCGTTGGTGACAGCTCGCCGAGACGACGGCCGACGCGCGCTGTACGTGGTGGCGACTGACAACGCCGGGGTACAGCCCCTGCCCAGTACCTGGAGGAATGCCGGCATGGCGGCCAGTGACACCCGCTCGGTCCAATTCGGTAACGCGCTGGGTGTACCCGTCGGTGGTCCCGGCGACTATCTGGATCGTCCCGGCTTCTGGCACGGCGCGATCGGCGTCGCGGCGTGTTGGCTCGGTGCCGCCCGCGCGGTCGCCGCACCCTTGTACGCCCGCGTCGCCCGCGGAGATGCCGACGAGCATGCGCTGGCCCACCTCGGCGCTGTCGACGCTGCGATCACGGCCGCCGAAGCGATGCTGGCTGCGGCGGCTGCGGCGACCGACGCCGACCCGTTCGACCGGTCCGGGTCTGCCCAATTGCTGGCCAGGCGAACCCGCGCCGTCATCGAAACCGCCGTCGACGCGGCGATTAACCGCACTGGCCGCGCACTCGGGCCCGCGCCGTTGTGTCGGGATGCCCAACACGCACGTCGCGTCGCGGATCTGACGATCTACGTGCGACAGAGCCACGCCGAGCGTGACCTCGCCGCGCTCGGAAGGCTGGCGGGGGAGCGCCGATGACTGCCGCGGAGTCCGCTGAATCGTGCGGCAACGCACCGCGGTTCGGGTCGCGGCCGCTGAGCTGCGGCGGCACCCCCGGTCACGTCTGGACCAGCTGGGGTCGCTCCTTCGGAGAGTTGGACCTCGGGACATGTCCTGCGCTGGTGGTGGTCGCACCGCATCCCGACGACGAGACCCTCGGCTTCGGGGCGACCATGGCGCTGCTGGCGGCGCGGGGTATCGACGTCCAGGTGGTGTCGGTCAGTGACGGCGGGGCGGCCCAAGGCGATCTCACGCCGTTCGACAGATTCCGACTGGAACGCACCAGGAGCGCCGAGTTGGCAAAGGCAGCAAAGGTTCTCGGTGTGGACGAGCCGATCAGCCTCGCATTACCTGACGGCGAGCTTGCCGGCTACCAGGACTCGATCACCGATCTGCTGACCGGGATTCTCCAGGCCTGCCCGCCCGGCACCTGGTGCGCCACAACGTGGCGCGGTGACGGGCACCCCGATCACGAGGCCGTCGGACGGGCCGCCGCCACGGCCGTGCAACGCACCGCGGCGGTCCTGCTCGAGTACCCGGTCTGGATGTGGCACTGGGCCAGACCCGGAGACTCCGCAGTGCCGTGGGATCGGGCGCTTACGGTGCCACTGACGGCCTCCGCCGTGGGGCTCAAGAAGGTTGCCGCACAATGCTTCCGCAGTCAGTTCCACCCACTGGTGCCTGGTGCGGGCCCAGTGCTGCCGCCGTTCGTGTTGCCTCGGCTGCTCGCGGTCGGGGAGATGGTGTTCCGTTGACGGCGCGCCTGCCCGACGCATACTTCGACCGCATGTACGCGACCTCGGCCGATCCGTGGCAGCTGGCGACCCGCTGGTATGAGCAACGCAAGTACGCGATCACTCTGTCGATGCTGCCGTACCGGCGCTATCGGCATGCCTTCGAGCCGGGTTGCTCGATCGGCACCCTCACCGCGTTGCTTGCCGGGCGCTGCGATCACGTCACCGCAATGGATGTGGCGGCCGCCGCGCTGGAGATCGCCGACGTCCGACTGCGTGCCGATGGCTGCCGTGACGGGACGCGGGACCGCATCACCCTGACGCGTGGGTCTCTCGACGATCCTTGGCCGCCAGGGCCTTTCGACCTACTTGTGCTTTCTGAAGTGGCGTACTACCTAGACGAGGAATTGCTGGCTGAGCTGCTCCGCCGGGAGTGTCCGCAGTTGGTCCGCGGTGCGACGGTGGTAGCGGCGCACTGGCGTCACGAGGTGGCCGACTATCCGCTCAGCGGTGATCAGGCCAACCGGGTCATCGCGGCGACGCCGGGGCTCATTTCGATCGGCGGCTACCGCGACCGCGACGTGGTCATCGAAGTCTTCGACACCCACAGCGCTGCATCCGTCGCTGCGCGCAATGGTGTCCCGGGAGCCGGTTCGTACGGCGAATAGGCCGGACCCATACAAGCCACGTTTGGCGGGCGCGCCGGCGGGGCAATCTCACCCATGAGCACAGACCAGACAGCCGGACCCGCCGGCCGTATGGATCATCGTCGCGGTCGTCGTCATTGCGATCCTGGCACTGGTTACCTGGGCATTGGTCCGCAGGAGCACCGAAAACCGCCGCGGTGAAGCAGCCGATATCCGGGACAAAGCCAGAGACACGTCATTCGAGGTCGGGCAGCGAGAGGCCTTGGCCGAGGAGACTGAGGCCAAAGCTCGGTTGGCTGCGGCGGAGGCCGATGTCAAGGCGGCCGAGGCCGCACGCCTGCAAGAACGCGCGGGCGCACACACCTCCGATGCGGCCGCGTCCCGCGAGGAGCTGAACAAGGATTGGGAACGCGCCGACGCGATCGACCCGGACTACAAGTCAAAGGAGGCGCAGCCCGACACCGACCGCCGGTCGAACCCGGACGAACGTGTCTCTAGATCTCCTGAGAACGGTTAGACCAGCTCCGGGATGGGTATGCAGGAGCTGACCGCGTGGCGAATGTCATTCCCACGCAGCGTCATTGTCGCGCCGCGAATCCGCGGCCGGATTAGTATTGCCAAGCCAAGGAGAAGTCACATGAGTGCTGTTGACAAGGCGAAGAACAAGGCCGAAGAGTTGGCTGGAAAGGCCAAGGAAAAGGTCGGCCAGGCAACCGGAGACAAGGACACCGAGGCGGAGGGTCACAAGGATCAGGCCAAGGGCAACCTGAAGCAGGCCGGCGAGAAGGTCAAGGACGTCTTCAAGAAGTGACGCCCTGTCCGCACAGGCTCCCCCAGGGGTGCTGCACCGGTACTGGAAGGAGTCCGTCGTGATCGGTCTCATTGTTGCGCTGCTTGTGATTTGGTTGATCTTCATTCTGCTCGGGGTGTTCATCAAAGGGCTCTTCTGGCTGGTCGTGGTGGGTGCTGTGCTGTTCGTCGCAACAGCGATCGTGGGATGGGTCAAACGAAACGCCTGAGCCCGAAGACCGCCTAACGGTGGCGGGCGTACCACGGCGAGTCCACCGGCCGGCAGGTGCGGGACCGTCGATGAACTGGCCCGCCACATCGCGGCGAGTCACCCCTGATCGGGCCGGCGGGCGATCGCCAATTGTCGGTCGATGTGATCGAGGCGGGCGAGTAGCAGGGCGAGGTCGCCGCGGGTTGCGGGCTGCGCATCGTGGGCGAGGGTGAGGACCAGCTGGCCGCTGGGCTCCAACAAGCCCAGCTCCACGTCATCGGTGCTGTCACCGTCCTGGACGCGGACGGCGTGTTCCAACTCGGCGCGGCGCAGACCGAGCCGCCGCATCGCCCGCCGGTCCACCTCACCGTTTTCGATGACCGCCGTTGCGGTGCCCTCGAACACCCGGGACGCGGTGGGGCTGACGGCGATCAGCCGGTTCATCGCAGTGTTGACCGCGACCAGCGTCACGGCCCCGACCACCCCGCCGAGCAGGCTGTTGTCAGCGCCGATGATGGCGTTCTGCACAACATTGCTCAACAGGAAGATCACCACGAAGTCCAAGGTGTTGAGGCTGGCCAAGCCGCGTTTGCCGGTCAGGCGGAACAACACCATGATCACCGCATAGACCAGCACCGTGCGCAGAACCTTCTCCAGGATGGGTATCTGCATCACGAACATGTCGTTGACCACGGTGTCCTCCTCGGTAGGTTCCCACTTCTGCGGGTGCTACCGGGAGCATGACAGCGAATGGGGCGTTCACCGCTGAATCAGGAAGTTTTCGACACCCTGGGGTCCGACGGGTCACCGAGCTGACGCGCCTTCGCGCGGCGGCTCGGCCGGCGCAGCGGCGTCACGGTGGCCGACTTGTGCTCGGCATGGTCCTCGAAGGCTTCGGCGAAGCCACCGCCGGTGAGCGTGGATTCGAGTGCCAGGTCGGGCTTGTCGACGAACTCGTCGGGGAACACCCAGCGGCGGAACGCCCAGAACCGGAACGCCATTTGCAGCAGATTGCCCAGGATGTAGGCCGAGACGAAGTCGGCGATGTTCTCCATCGTCAGCGACACCTCGGGAACCCGAAGGCCGAGCACGTAGCTGGAGAAGTACAGCGGCAGCATCGACAGCAGCACGCCCACGCCACTGAACGCGAAGAACAGCAAGGCCTCGTGGTGGCGCTCGCGGCCGCCGCGGTTCTGGAAGCTCCATTCCCGATTGAGGATGTAGGAAGCGATGACCGCGACGACGCCGGCGATGATCTTGGCGGTCACCGGCTTGGGTTCAAGGACCGTGAGCTTGAGGGTGAAGAAGATCGCCGAATCGATGACAAACGTCGTCGCGCCGACGATCGCGAACTTGATCAGTTCGTGATGCCGCTCGGCATAGGGACGGACGAATCGCGGCAATCGAGCGATTGTCGCATCGGCGAAGGACACAGCTAGGCAGTGTACGTAAATGCGCCGTTCGATGCCGAATCGTTGGGAAGCCCGACCTTAACCGCAGGTCAATGCGCCGGTCACGACGAGGACATGAATCCACGCATGACACCATGGAGTGCGTGCCGACAACTCCCAAGAATCCGCCTGTCGTGGTGATGATCGGCGGCGGTCAGCTCGCGAGGATGACACACCAGGCTGCCATCGCGTTGGGGCAGACCCTGCGGGTGCTGTCTGCCGAGCCGGATGAATCCGCCGCGCAGGTGACACCCGATGTCGTCATCGGTTCCCACACCGACCTCGAGGCGCTGAGGCGGGCGGCGGCCGGTGCATCGGTGCTGACGTTCGACCACGAGCATGTGCCGACCGAGCACCTCGAGACGCTCGTAGCCGAGGGCGTCACGGTCAACCCGCCGCCACAGGCCCTGGTGCATGCCCAGGACAAGCTACTGATGCGGCGCAAGCTGCACAGCCTGGGCGTCCCGGTGCCGCGCTTCGCCGAGATCACCTCGGTCGCCGACATCGAGGCGTTCGTGCGGCAGATCGACGGTCCGGTGGTGATCAAGACCGTGCGCGGCGGCTACGACGGCAAGGGCGTGGTGATGGCCGACGATCTGGCCTCCGCGCGCGAGACCGTGGCCGGTTACCTCGCGGACGGGGTACCGGTACTGGCCGAGGAACGTGTCGCGATGCGTCGGGAACTCGCCGCGCTGGTGGCGCGCTCGCCCTTCGGTCAGGGGGCGGCGTGGCCCGTCGTCGAAACGGTGCAGCGAGACGGCATCTGCGTCGAGGTCTACGCACCGGCCCCCGGACTGTCCGACGAACTCGGCTCGGCCGCACAGGAACTCGGCCTGCGAGTGGCGAACGAGCTGGGCGTGGTCGGTACGCTGGCGGTCGAGTTGTTCGAGACTGTCGACGGCGCGCTGCTGGTCAACGAGTTGGCCATGCGTCCACACAACTCGGGGCACTGGACCATGGACGGCGCGGTAACCAGCCAGTTCGAGCAGCATTTGCGGGCGGTCCTGGATTACCCGCTCGGGGACACCTCGGCCATCGCGCCTGCCGCTGTGATGGCCAATGTGCTCGGGGCGCCGCAGACGCCGACGATGTCCATGGACGAGCGATTGCACCATCTCTTCGCGCGGATCCCCGACGCGAAGGTGCACCTGTACGGCAAGGGTGAGCGGCCCGGGCGCAAACTGGGGCACGTCAACATCATCGGCGCGGACTTGGATGAACTTCGCGAGCGCGCGGTGCGGGCGGCGCACTGGTTGTCACACGGTGAGTGGACCGACGGATGGGATGAACATGCCGAGAAGTAGTGCACGGGTCGGCCTCATCATGGGCAGCGACAGTGACTGGTCGGTGATGTCCGACGCGGCCGAGGCGCTGGCCGAGTTCGAGGTGCCGTTCGAGGTCGGTGTGGTCTCGGCCCACCGCACCCCGCAACGCATGCTCGACTACGCCGGGACCGCCGCGGACCGTGGGATCGAGGTGATCATCGCCGGAGCGGGAGGCGCCGCGCACCTGCCCGGCATGGTGGCTTCTGCCACACCGCTTCCCGTCATCGGTGTTCCGGTGCCACTGGCCCGGCTGGACGGCATGGACTCGCTGCTGTCCATCGTGCAGATGCCCGCCGGAGTTCCGGTGGCCACGGTTTCCATTGGTGGAGCGCGTAATGCGGGCTTGCTGGCTGTGCGGATCCTGGGCTCCGCCGACGACGGATTGCGGGCCCGGATGGTGAAATTCCAGGCCGACCTGGAAAACATGGTGTTGGCGAAAGACGCCGCCCTGCGCGATCGCCTGTTGGGCGAGCGCTGACGTCAATCCCCGATGAGCCCGCGAATGCGGGGCGTCAGGGACTCGATCGGTTCATCGGTCGACATCACCACAATCGCGGTGCGACCGACACCGCCCCGGTAGATCGGCCAGGTCGCGGCCAGCGCCTCAGCCAGGTCCGACCGCGGGTTGGTCACGTCGCCGCGCAGCCATCGGCGCAGAACATGGTTGTGGGCAGCGACCACGGCGTTGGCGAATAGTTCGGCGCGCAGGTCCGCCGTCCAATCCCCGGTCTGCGCGGCCCGCAGGTGTCGGGTGAACAGACGGACATACCGCGACACCACGGCCGTTTCGAAGTCGCGCAGGGCAGGTACCGAGCGGGTGAGCCGATACCGCGTCCGGGCCCGCTCGCCCTCGGCCAGATAGTTCTCGAATACCGAGGTTGTTGCCACCGCGATGACTTCGGCCGGGAGCGCTTCGGCCGGCACCGTCGACAACCTCTCGTCGGCGCGGCGCAGCAACGCCTCGTGATCGGGAAAGATCAACGCCTCTTTCGATCCGAACTGGCGAAACGCGGTGGTCCGTCCCACCTGCGCTCGTGCCGCGATGTCATCGACGCTGGTGGCCTCGTACCCGCGTTCTTCGAACAGGTCGAATGCCGCGCTCACCAGACGCTCACGGGTGCTTGGCAGGCCGGACATGGGTGCACCTCCGTTGGGTACTGAGTGCCGATGGTATGGTACTGAGTACCAAAAGTAGCAGGGCGATGTACTCGATGTGCAGTCCGGGCAACGATGGAACCAAGAGCTGAAAGCGAAGGAGAAGATCATGGCTGGTTGGGCCGGTAACCCATCTTTTGATCTGTTTCAGCTGCCGGAGGAGCACCAGGAGCTTCGGGCGGCGATCAGGGCGCTGGCGGAGAAGGAAATCGCGCCGCACGCTGCCGACGTCGACGAGAATGCGCGGTTCCCGGAGGAAGCTCTGCAAGCACTGAATGCCTCGGGTTTCAACGCGGTTCACGTGCCCGAGGAGTACGGCGGTCAGGGTGCCGACTCGGTCGCGGCCTGCATCGTGATCGAGGAAGTGGCCCGGGTCGATTGCTCGGCCTCGCTGATCCCGGCGGTCAACAAGCTGGGCACCATGGGCCTGATCCTGCGAGGCTCCGACGAGCTCAAGAAGCAGGTGCTGCCGTCGCTGGCCTCAGGTGAGGCGATGGCCTCCTATGCGCTGTCCGAGCGTGAGGCGGGTAGCGACGCGGCGGGCATGCGGACCCGCGCGAAGGCCGACGGTGACGGCTGGATCCTCAACGGCACCAAGTGTTGGATCACCAACGGCGGCAAGTCGACCTGGTACACCGTCATGGCGGTGACCGATCCCGACAAGGGCGCCAACGGCATTTCGGCGTTCATGGTCCACAAGGACGATGAGGGCTTCGTCGTCGGCCCCAAGGAGCGCAAGCTCGGCATCAAGGGCAGCCCGACCACCGAGTTGTATTTCGAGAACTGCCGCATTCCGGGGGACCGGATCATCGGCGATCCCGGCACCGGGTTCAAGACCGCGTTGGCGACGCTGGATCACACCCGTCCGACGATCGGCGCGCAAGCCGTCGGTATCGCTCAGGGCGCGTTGGACGCCGCGATCGCCTACACCAAGGACCGCAAGCAGTTCGGCCGTCCGGTCAGTGACAACCAGGGCGTGCAGTTCATGCTCGCCGACATGGCGATGAAGGTGGAAGCCGCCCGGCTGATGGTGTACTCGGCGGCGGCGCGGGCCGAGCGTGGCGAGGGCAACCTCGGATTCATCTCGGCCGCGAGCAAGTGCCTGGCCTCGGATGTGGCCATGGAGGTCACCACCGATGCGGTGCAGCTGTTCGGCGGCGCCGGCTACACGGTGGACTTCCCGGTCGAGCGGATGATGCGTGACGCCAAGATCACCCAGATCTACGAGGGCACCAACCAGATTCAGCGTGTCGTCATGTCGCGGGCGCTCCTGAAGTAATCCCCGCGAGCAGCCCCAAACCTGCCCGTTTTCACGTGAAATTGGGCAGGTTTGTTGGGGGCCCCTCCCGCTTGCGGGGGACTGCTCGGCATGAGAACGCTAGCCGCGGGTGACCTTCTCCGTGGTGCGACGCCGTTCCTGCGCGCCCGCATCGGGGTTGGCCACCTGCACGAGTGACGCACCGGCGGCGAACAGCGCGATGAGATTCGTGATCAGCTCGTCGGGAGTATCCCAGCCCGCGGTGGACAGCACCCGGTCGCCGGCGGTGAAACCCTGTGCGGCAGCGACATTCTGGGCGGCCTCCAACACCTCGGCGACCGATCGCCCTGCCAGCGCCGGGCCCGGAACGCGCTCGGGCACGATCTGGTCACCGTGCACCCGCACCGCGGTCGCGTAGTCGGTGACCCCGATGGGAAGATCTGCGGCCGGCTTGCCGAACGGGTCCAGCGACAGCACCGCGACCTCGCCCCCGGACACCGCATCGTCGGCCTCGTCGAGTCGGTCCCGCGTGCACAGTGCCACGTCGGCTTCCCCGTCCAGAACTACTTCGGCGCCGATCCACCAGATCCCGAACAACACCGCGGCGGTCTGCCAGTGCGCGGGCAGAAGCACCGTCACCCGCGTTCCCGGGCCGGCCCCCATCTCGTCCCGCAACAGATTGGCGGTCTTGGCGGCCCAGTTGGCCATGGTCACGGTGGACAACTCGATCCGCTCACCGGTGGCGTCGTCGTAATAGGTGATCCGCGGCCCGGCCGGGTCCGCGGCCAACAAAGGGTCCAGGACGGCAGCGCTGACTGTGCTCATAGCCTCTGGTTTTACTCGAGGACGATCAGTTCACACACTTGGGATCGTCCGAACCCGCGTTGAGGATCGGAGACGGCGGTGGTGGCGGGCTCTGTTCGCCGGTATCGCTGTAGGTGTCACCGGCGGCAGCCGGATCTACGATGCCCGCAGACGGGTCCATGCCGTCGGAGCCGGGCCCGGTGTAGTCGGCGGCCAGGACTACCCGCACCGCGCCGGGCGGCAGCGACGAATCCTCGTTCACCGGCAACCCACCGAGATCTTTGGCCACCGCCTGGGCGCCGAGGTCCTCGGACTTGGCGGCCAGCACCTGGCTGGACGCCGGCGGGGCGCCTTCGTGATTCCCGGTGGCACCGGGCACGAATCCCTTGTTACCGAGCACCTGCGACACCGCGGCGGCCAGGCCGTTGATGTCGGTGCCGTTGACCACCTCGACGGTGGTGTTTTCCGGTGAAAAGCTGAGTTGTTCGGTCTTACCCGCGTCCTGGTCCTGCAGCAGGCCCGACACCCACTGGTGAACATCGTCGGGATCCACGCGAACCACGCTCTGCATGCCGTCGTCGCTCCACCCGTCCTCACGCAGGATCGGGATGGTGGCGAATGCGACGCTCCCGGCGGCCAGCTTCTGCAGCTGTTCGACGAAATCCATGATGTCCCAGCCATCGGAGATCACCACCGAGCGCTGCACGGCCTGCTGCAGCCGCCCCAGGGTTCCTGGACTGGACAGCGTCTTGCTGGAGATCACCTCGTGAGCCAGCGACGCCATCACCGACTGCTGGCGGGTCACCCGGTCGAGGTCACCGCGCGGTAGGTCATGACGCTGCCGAACGAAGCTGAGTGCCTGCGGGCCGTTGAGCTTCTGCCAGCCCGACGGAAAATCGGCACCCGAAAGGGGTTCGTAGACAGCATCTTTGAGGCACACATTGACGCCGCCCAAGGCGTCGGTGATCAACGCGAAGCCGAGCAGCCCGATCTCCGCGTAATGATCAACGGTGACGCCGGTCAGGCCGGCGACAGTCTGGATCAGCTCCTCGCGGGCGGCCTCGGTGGCCTTGGGCTCGGCGACGGTCGGATCCTCACCCTCGACCTCGACGAGTTGCTTCATCCGGTCCAGCTTCACATCGCCGAACACCCCGTTGATCTTCATCTTTCCCCAGCCCGGCGCTTCGACGTATGAATCACGGGGGATGGAGATGGCGGTGGCCGACTTCCCGTTGTTGGGGATGCGGATCAGGATGATGGTGTCGGTGTTGGTCGAGACATCGTCACCGGCGCGCAAGGTATCCAGCTCTTCCTGCGACAGCGGGTTGCCGTGGGCATCGGTGCGGCTGTCCATACCGACCAGCAGGATGTCGATGGCCCCGTCCTCGCCGCCGCCGCCGAGTGCCGCCGAGCTGATGTGGTTGATGCCGGATTCGAACGAGCGGATCTGGGTCCAGGCCACCCCTGTTCCGAGCACCACGGCCGACGCCGTGGCGACAGCAAGGGAGCGAAGGAGGGGGATACGCACGTGCCCAGGCTACTTGCGGCCGGGACGTGAGCCGGGTAACGCCGACCGGCGTGCCAGACTCGGCGCATGGCGCAACGGATTGTGATCACCGGGGCCGGAGGCATGGTCGGCCGGGTATTGGCTGATCAGGGCCGTCGTGAGGGCCGTGACGTGCTGGCCCTCACCTCTGCGGAATGTGACATCACCAACCGCGACTCGGTTCGGCAATTCGTCGAACCAGGCGATGTGGTGATCAACTGCGCGGCATATACGCAGGTGGACGCTGCCGAGACGGACCAGGCCAGGGCTAACGCCGTCAACGCCGTCGGCCCGGGCCACATCGCCACGGTGTGCGCGCAGGTCCGAGCGCGGCTGGTGCACATCTCCACCGATTACGTATTCGGCGCGTCCCGTGAGCGTCGTACGCCGTACGAGGTCGACGACGTGACCGGCCCGGTCAACGTTTACGGCCAGACCAAGCTGGCGGGGGAACGCGCGGTGCTGGCCGCCAAGCCGGACGCGCATATCGTCCGCACCGCCTGGGTGTACCGGGGCGGCGACGGGAAAGATTTCGTGGCGACCATGCGCAGGCTGGCGGCCGGAGACGGCCCGGTCGATGTGGTCGCCGACCAGATCGGATCGCCGACCTACACCGGCGACCTGGTGACGGCCCTGCTGCAGATCGCCGACGGCGGTGTGCGCCCCGGCGTGCTGCATGCCGTCAACACCGGACCGGCCAGCCGGTTTGAGCAGGCGCGGGAGACCTTCGCCGCCGTCGGTGCAGATCCGGAGAGGGTCCGCCCGGTCGGTAGTGACCGACATCCGCGGCCCGCGCCGCGTCCGGCTTACACCGTCCTGTCCGGGCTCCGATCCGCCGAGGCCGGCCTGGCCCCGCTGCGGGATTGGCGGGAAGCGCTGGTGGCGGCGGTTGGAAATGAGAACCCGTCCGGCCCGCTACCCTCTACGCCGTGACTGAGGATGCGGCCCGCCCGCTCGTGGTGGTGACGGTGACGTACTCGCCGGGCCGACACCTTGACCGTTTCCTGGCGTCGCTCGCGTTGGCCACCGATCGGCCGGTGAAGGTCGTCATGGCCGACAACGGCTCGACCGACGGCGCGCCTGAACGGGCCGAAAAGCACTACCCGAATGTGCAGCTGCTGCGCACCGGCGGCAATCTGGGTTATGGCAGTGCGGTCAACCGCGGTGCGGCCCAGATAACGGATGCGGAGTGCTCGGAATTTTTTGTCATCGCCAACCCCGACGTGCAGTGGGGGCCCCATTCGATCGACCTGCTGCTCGACGCCGCCCAACGGTGGCCGCAGGCCGGGGCATTCGGACCGCTGATCCACGATCCCGATGGATCGGTGTACCCGTCGGCACGCCACCAACCCAGCCTGATCCGCGGTGGCATGCATGCCGTGGTGGGCCCGTTCTGGAAATCGAATCCGTGGACCGCGGCCTACCGGCAGGACCGGCAACAGCCGAGTGAGCGTGAGGTGGGCTGGCTGTCCGGTTCGTGCCTGTTGATGCGCCGGGCCGCCTTCGATGCGGTCGGCGGTTTCGACGAGCGCTACTTCATGTATATGGAAGACGTCGACCTCGGTGACCGGGTCACCCGGGCCGGCTGGCAGAACGTCTACGTGCCGTCGGCGGAGGTGCTGCACCACAAGGGACACTCCACCGGCCGCGACCCGGCGCGCAACTTGGCCGCCCATCACCGCAGTACCTACACTTTCTTGGCTGATCGATACCCGGCAGCCTGGCAGGCGCCGTTACGGTGGACAATTCGGGGCGCGCTGGCAGCACGTGCCGGCCTGGTGGTCGGTAGTTCTCGACGTAAACAGGCGAAAGGGCACTGACGTGATCAATCCCGCGGAGGTGGACGCTGTCGTCCTCGTCGGTGGACGAGGCACCCGGCTGCGGCCCCTGACCCTCTCGGCGCCCAAGCCGATGTTGCCGACGGCCGGCGTGCCGTTCCTGACCCACCTGCTGGCGCGGATCTCCGAGGCCGGGATCAAACACGTGGTGATGGGCACCTCGTACAAGGCCGAGGTATTCGAGGAGGCGTTCGGCAACGGCTCCGAGCTCGGGCTCGAGATCGAATACGTCACGGAGACAGAGGCACTCGGCACCGGCGGTGCCATCGCGAACGTGGCGGACAAGTTGCGCTATGACACGGCGATGGTGTTCAACGGTGACGTTCTGTCCGCGGCCGACCTCGGCGCGTTGTTGGAGTCACACGACACCCACCAGGCCGACCTCACGCTGCATCTGGTCCGCGTCAGCGATCCGCGTGCGTTCGGCTGTGTGCCCACCGATGCCGACGGTCGCGTGACGGCTTTCCTGGAGAAGACCCAGGACCCGCCGACCGACCAGATCAACGCCGGCTGCTACGTGTTCAAAAAGCATGTCATCGACCAGATTCCGAAGGGCCGGCCAGTGTCGGTCGAACGCGAGGTGTTCCCCGGACTGCTCGCCGACGGGCTGAAGGTGTGCGGATATGTCGACGTCTCCTATTGGCGCGATATGGGTACACCCGAGGATTTCGTTCGCGGCTCCGCCGATCTGGTCCGTGGCATCGCACCGTCGCCGGCGCTGGGCGGTCAGCGCGGTGAGTCACTGGTCCACGAAGGCGCGGCGGTCGCTCCGGGCGCATTGCTGATCGGTGGCACTGTGGTGGGCCGCGGCGCCGAGATCGGTGCCGGCGCACGCCTCGACGGCGCGGTGATCTTCGACGGGGTGCGAGTGGAAGCCGGTGCGGTGATTGAACGTTCGATCATCGGCTTCGGCGCCCGCATCGGCCCGCGGGCGCTGATCCGCGACGGCGTGATCGGCGACGGTGCCGACATCGGTGCGCGCTGCGAACTGTTGCGCGGTGCCAGGGTGTGGCCCGGGGTGTCCATCCCGGATGGCGGTATCCGATACTCCACCGACGTTTGAGACTCGTGTGAGTTGCGCCGAAACTGCGGGTTTCGACGGGAATTGACGCTCAGTCTCAACGGGTCGGGTGCAGATCGGACTCGGCGGGTGAATATTCGGACCGGGTCGAATGTTCCTGAAGGCGTGGCATTTTCGATTGTGGTGGCCTCGTCCATCCCCTTCTCGGGATCCTCGACTGACGTGCCGGTGCCCAGCAGCGGGACCAGCAGCGGCGTCGTGAACATATTGTGGTCCACCACGGTGAAGATCCTCAGTACCGGGTGGTCTGCGACCAGGTCCTCGATTGCGCCTTTAGCACCGAACTGAGTCCAGTGCACAGCGCTTTGCCGCCTGGCCAGTCGTGGAGAACGTCTGCTTCATTCAAGTATCCGGAGATGTCTGCGTTGTAAGACTTCTTCGGCTCGTAGCAGGTGCGGGTCGAGGCGACCCTTTCGGCCGTCGCAGGTTCCTCCGGAATTCCAAACGGGTATGCCGCCACTCGCATCACGCCACCAGGTATGTCGACGGCGACCGAACTTCGGTTGTGCATGGTGAGTTTGGCCGAGAGGTGGATGATCGAGCCGGACGAACCCACTGGAGTCAGTTCGGCCTGCACATCGACCAAGGGGAGCGAACGCGCAGGCAGGTAGTCCGATTGCAGCCAGAACTGCACCAGGCCCAGCAGGGGGAAGAGCGCGACGACGGCAACGGCACCGCGGTTGACCGCTCCGTTGAACATCAGCGCGGTCCCGGTGACCCCGCCCAGTTGGTCGACCGGGCTGCGTTCGTCGACCAGCCACAAGTAGGCGGCCAGGCACACCACGAAGATTTGGCTCACCATCGCGGTGAGAACCGCGTTCGACGAGCGTCTGAGTATCCCCTCGGCAGCCAGCCCGCATGTGATGCCGATCCCGAAAGCAGTGCGGTACCTGATAGATCCCACGCCGTGCGCGTCAACGTGGCATCCCAGACGGCGAGCCACAGAAGAATCGCGGCATCGACGGTCAAACAGGTGACGAGCAGTAGCCGCATCCGTCTGGACAGGTTGCCGATGTTGAACTCGGAGGCGGGTTCTGGGCCGGTGACGACGGATTTGGCGGCGTGCTCGGCGTCGACCGCGGGTTCTCCGACCTGAGATCCGGTCTGCAGGCTCATGGTGCCTCCTACACGTATTTGCGTGGGTATCAACGGTATGGCGGCCGGGGACAGCAACGCTCTACCTGATCTGCGGGCGCTGATCTGCTGGCGCAGTCGACGCCTACCGAGAAAGTGTGTTTGCCCCGGCCCGTCAGGTCTTAGGCTTTGAGAGTCGAAAGGGGCGGGATATGTCGATGGGATTGCACATGGCGCGGGAGGTCGCTCGGCGCAGGGCGGTACCGCCGCTCGCGGCACTCATGGTGCTCGGAGCGGTTTTGGGGGCTACCGCGCCGGAGGCAGGCGCCTGGCCGATACCGCTGACCGCGCAGGACACCACCTATCTCAAGGCCACGCGCGGGGTGTTTCCCGGCGACGACGACCAGTTGCTGCTTGTTGGTCGGGAGATGTGTCGCCTGCTCTACACCGGTACGCCGGCGCAGGCGGTGATCGACCAGATGGCAGGCCAGTACGCCGCCACTCCGGATCAAACCGCGGTTGCGTTGCGCGCTGCCCGCCGGGCGTACTGCACGCAGGCGCCTGGTTAGACGGTTACGGTTGCGGCCAGTTGGGTCAACCCGAAGTCGGTACCCTCGGGCAGCGCATCCAACGGCCACCACCGAAGATCCAAAGACTCGTCACTGCAGGCGATCTCAGCACCTTGTGGTGCCCGCACCACGAACTGCATGTCGAGGTGCCGGGTCGGTACACCCAGTGAGCAGGTCACCGGATGCACGTGGAGTGCGGCTAACTGCGGGTCGATGGTGAGCTCGTTGATGCCGGACTCCTCGGTGGCCTCGCGTAGTGCGGCCGAACGCACGTCGGAATCCGTTTCCTCACAGTGCCCGCCGAGCTGCAGCCACCGCCCGAAGCGGGGATGCAGGGTGAGCAACGTCTGAGTTCCGGTGTGGTCGACAACCAATGCCGAGGCGGTGATGTGGCCGGGCACGCACGCCCGTAAACAGGCATCGGGACGGGCCGCCAGAAATGACAGCACCGCATGCCGCAGCGTGTCCTGACCGGGATCTGCTGTCTGCCAATGCGTCAGCACCTCGACTGCGGAAGCGTGCAGACTTTCGGCGCTCACTTCACCACCAGAAGGCCGTCGGTGGGCACCGGGTCGCGGGGCGGCTGCGGATCGGCGGGGTGGCCGATCGCGATGGCCCCCAAGGGCTCCCAATCCGACGGAAGGTCGAGCTCGGTACGCACCAGATCGCCGGCGAAGATCGTGGAGCCGATCCAGCAGCTGCCCACCTCACGCACCGCCAGCGCCACCAGCAGGGCTTGCACCGCGGCGCCGACGGCGACCGTGAACATGGTGCGCTCGGCCTCGGTGCGGGCGTCGTCGGGATAGCTGTGCGCACCGTCGGGGACCATGAAGGGAATCACCAGTTCCGGAGCGTCGTACAAGATCTGGCCGCGGTTCAGGCGTCGCTCGACGGACTCAGGATCTCGACCGTCCCCGGTGAGATCGGCACGCCACTTGTCCTTCATCCGGCCCAGCAGTCGCACGCGGGTAGCACCGTCCTGCACCCAGACGAAGCGCACCGGGCGGGTGTGATGCGGTGCGGGCGCGGTGAGTGCCTCCCCGACGGCGGCTTCGATGAGTGCGTGATCGACCGGTTCATCGGAGAAGGTGCGCACCGAGCGACGCATCAGTTGAGCTTGGCCGCGCCCCATCTCGATTGCCTCGGCCGTACCGAGCCAGAACAGATCGTCCTCGCCGGCGCGCAGCAGCGTGCGGGCGTTCGACCCGTCATCGGTCAGATCCAGCCCGCGCACCACCGCGACGGGGATCGCGGTGAGTTTGCCCTTCACCAGATCGGCTGCTGCGGCGATCTCGTCGGCCACCGCGACCTCGGTGACCAGCAGTTCGTTGCCGTGCCGGTCGTGTGCGCCCGCGTAACCGTGCAGCACGGTGAGCCCGGATGCGCCGATCGCGAAATCGGCTTGGCCGTTGCGCCAGGCGCGGCCCATGGTGTCGGTGATCACGACGGCGACGGTGACGCCGAGTCGCGCGCGCAGGCCTTCGCGCAACGCCTCTGCGCTGCTGTCGGGATCGGTTGGCAGTAGCGCCAACTCGTTCGAGTCGACATTGGAGCCGTCGACTCCGGCGGCGGCCTGGACCAGTCCGATGGCGTTCTCGGTGATCAGGGTCCGGCCCTTGCGTGCCAGCACGCGTATTGCCTCGCCGTCGATCAGCTTGCGCCGCATGGCGTCGCGCTCATCGGGATCAGAAGGGGCGGTGACGATGCGGCCTTCGCACTTGGAGACGATCTTGCTGGTGACCACCAGCACATCGCCGTCGCTCAACCATGGTGCGGCCTCGGCGAGGGCAGCGGCCAGATCATCTCCGGGTCGGAACTCCGGAAGCCCTGGTACGGGCAGAATCTCGACCCGGCCGGCGGATCCGTGCTCGGTGCTCACATCGCTGTCCACTCCAGAGCTCACAGCGGAACGCCGGCCAGGTCCAGGCCGGCCCGCACCATCTCGGCGGTGGTCGGCGGATCTGTCATCAGCAGGGGCACCGCGCGCACCTGAACGCCCTCGATCTCGGCGTCATCGCCCTCGTGCACCAGCCAGCCGTCCAGGATTCCGGTGCCCGAGCGAGCGCCGAAGTGCCGGCCGACGGCCTGTGAGGAGGATTGGACACCGATGATGGACAGGCACTCATCGGCCATGCCGCGCAACGGTTTTCCGTCGATGATGGGGGAGTAGCCGACCACCGGCGCCTTGGTCGAGCGCAGTGCGCCGCGGACACCGGGGATCTGCAGGATCGGGCCGATGCTCACGACGGGATTCGACGGTGCCAGCAACACCACGTCCGCATCGGCGATCGCCTCGGTGACGCCCGGCGCCACGGTTGCCTGTTCTGCACCGACGAACGCGAAGCTGTGCGAGGGCACCTGGGCGCGGTAGCGCACCCACCACTCCTGGAAGTGGATCGCGTGACGAACACCGGCCTGATCACCCGGACCGGGGTCGGTGATCACCACGTGGGTCTCGCTGCGGTCGTCGGTGACGGGCAGCAGGCGCGCCCCCGGCGACCAGCGCTTGCACAACGCCTCGGTGACCTGCGACAGCGGGTAGCCGGCCCGCAGCATCTGGGTACGGACCAAATGGGTGGCCAGGTCCCGGTCGCCGAGGCCGAACCAGTCGGGTTGCACGCCGTAGGCGGCAAGTTCCTCCTTGGCGTGCCAGGTCTCGTCGCGGTGACCCCAGCCGCGTTCGGGATCGATACCGCCGCCCAGGGTGTACATGCAGGTGTCGAGGTCCGGGCAGATCCGGACGCCATGCATCCAGGCGTCGTCACCAACGTTCACGATCGCGGTGAGTTCATGCTTGCTGTCGGTCTCCGCGAACTGGCCCAGGCCCAACAGGTGCTGAACTCCCAGCAAAAACCGGGCGCCTCCGACGCCGCCGACCAGAACGGTGATCTTCACAACGTCCGACCCTAGGCGTTGAGAGCGTGCGGATGGAAACGACGTCGTCACGGGCAGGACACGCCGATGTCGCGACGCGCCGATTTGACATTACGAGATGGTATGAATTCGCGCTCTGGCGCTTGACCCCGGCAGCTAACACGTGTGTAATCACAGTTGTGTCATTTCCCGGTTGGTGACCGATTCCGGTGTCGCGGACCGAGATTCGATCAACTGTTCGAATGGGGTGACCGCACATCGCAGTAGTGGGGCTCCACTTAGGATCTACGAGACCGAGTGAGGAGGCGGGGGATAATGTCTTATGAGAGCGGCGATTTCGATCATGTGGTCCGGTTTGACGATCGGCTACTCGGCTCGGTAGACAACGCACCGCACATCAACACGGGAACGACACCGATGGGGGCGGCCGGACGTCCTCAACTGAGTCTGGTTCCGGTGAGTTCGGTTCCCGAACACATTGATGTTGATCCGGAATCCGAAGACGACCAATGGCAGGAACGTGCGCTGTGCGCACAGACCGACCCGGAGGCGTTCTTCCCGGAGAAGGGCGGGTCTACCCGCGAGGCCAAGCGCATCTGCTTGGGATGCGAAGTCAAGGATGCCTGCCTTGAGTACGCGCTCGCGCACGATGAACGCTTCGGCATCTGGGGAGGGCTGTCCGAACGGGAGCGTCGCCGGCTCAAACGCGGCATCATCTGACGCTCGTCGGCGGGTGCTCATCGCACGATGCAGCGCTCGACGTCAGTCGTCGTCGATCGTTGGGTCGATGACTGACGGTTCAACCCCCAGATAGGTGGCCACCTGCGCCACCAGGATTTCATGCAGCAGGTCAGCCAGCTCTTCGGATCCTTTGACCCGGCGCTCGATGGGCTTGCGGAACAAGACAATTCGAGCCCGGGTCGCATTCCCTCTGACGTCAACCCCAGCAGGTATCAGCCGTGCCAACGCGATCGGGCCATCGGCGATGACCTCGGGTGGCCATTGCACACTGTCGGGATCTTTCGGAGACATCCGCGGAATCTCATCGACGGCGACATCGAGTTCTTTGATCCGCGACGCCCACCGACGCTCGATCGGCTCATAGGCTTCCAGCACCGCCATGTCGAACCGCTCGGCGCGGCTACGCCAGCCGGGAACCGAACGCGGAAGCAGCGGTCCGCGCATATCGCGGCCGCGACGCGATCGCCATGGGTTGCGCTGGGCCACGGCGATGATCGTAACGGTTCGGGATCGGGGACCCGACCCCTGCGTGTCCGGCACCGCACAGCGATCGTCCAAAGTAATCTCTGTTGCGTGAATGTTCCCCGTCGCTGCTGCCGGCCCGGGTGCCCGCACTATGCCGTGGCGACGTTGACCTTTGTCTACTCCGACTCCACGGCGGTAGTCGGACCCCTGGCCACGGTGTCTGAACCCCACTCCTGGGACCTCTGTGTCGGCCACGCCGGCCGCATCACGGCGCCGCGAGGCTGGGAGCTGGTTCGTCATGCCGGTCCGTTGCCCACCCATCCCGACGAGGACGATCTGGTGGCCCTGGCCGACGCGGTCCGGGAAGGCCAGTCCGGTGCGGTTCCCCGCGGCGGGGTGGTAGCCGGATTCTCCGATCCCTCCACCGGGGTGGGCGCCAGCGCGATGATGGCGCCGCAGGCACGTCCCGCCGAGACGAATGGTCGCCGTCGCGGGCACCTGCGGGTGTTGCCGGATCCCACCGATTAAGACCTGATTAGACGACGACCGGCCCAAGAGTAGTGAACGTGTCGATGCCGCCCGGCGGTTAGGCTGGCGCCAACGATCCCGTTTCACAAGGAGCTATATGTCTAGGCCAGCGGCGGCTGTTCACGATGTCATCAAGGCCTATGACGTCCGTGGTCTGGTCGGTAGCCAAATCGATGAGGCGTTCGTGGCCGAGGTCGGCGGTGCGTTCGCTCGTCTGGTCCGCGCCGAAGGCGCCGCACAGGTGGTGATCGGCTATGACATGCGGGAGAGTTCGCCAACGCTGGCAGCCGCATTCGCCGACGGTGTGACGGCCCAGGGCTTGGACGTGGTCCGAATCGGGCTGGCTTCCACCGATCAGCTGTACTTCGCCTCGGGCCTGTTGGACTGCCCCGGAGCGATGTTCACGGCCAGTCACAACCCGGCCGCCTACAACGGGATCAAACTGTGCCGCGCCGGGGCCAAGCCGGTGGGCAAGGAGACCGGACTGTCCGTCATCTCGGACGAAGTGATCGCCGGGGTGCCGGCTCATGACGGCCCGGCCGGTGTGACCTCCGATCGCGACGTGCTGGCCGACTACGGCACCTTCCTCCGCTCGCTCGTCGATCTCAGCGCGCTGCGTCCCCTGCGCATCGCCGTCGACGCGGGCAACGGCATGGCCGGCCACACCACGCCCGCGGTTCTCGGGCCGATCCCGGGCGTCACCATTCTCCCGCTGTTCTTCGAACTGGACGGCAGCTTCCCCAATCACGAGGCCAACCCGCTGAATCCGGCCAACCTCGTCGACCTTCAGGCCCACGTACTGGCCAGCGGCGCTGATATCGGCCTTGCGTTCGACGGTGACGCCGACCGCTGTTTCGTGGTCGACGAACTCGGACGCCCGATATCGCCGTCGGCGGTAACCGCATTGGTGGCTGCCCGTGAGCTCAACCGGGAGATCGGCGCCACGGTGATCCACAACCTGATCACCTCGCGTGCGGTTCCCGAGTTGGTGATCGAGCGCGGCGGCACTCCGGTGCGGTCCCGCGTCGGGCATTCCTACATCAAGGGACTGATGGCCGAGACCGGCGCCATCTTCGGCGGCGAACACTCGGCGCACTACTACTTCCGTGACTTCTGGGGCGCCGATTCCGGCATGCTCGCAGCGCTGCACGTGCTGGCCGCACTGGGCGAGCAGGACCGCCCGCTCTCGGACTTCATGGCGGACTATCAGCGGTACGAGGCCTCCGGCGAGATCAACTTCACCGTCGGCGATGCGCCGGCATGTGTGGAGACCGTACTGAAATCGTTCGGCAGCTCGATCCAGTCCATCGACCACCTCGACGGCGTCACGGTCGACCTCGGCGACGGCAGTTGGTTCAACCTGCGTACGTCGAATACCGAACCGCTGCTGCGGCTGAACGTGGAAGCGCGCACTGCCGAGGACGTCGCCGCGCTCGTCGACAGAGTTTCGGCACAGATCCGTGGGGTGAGCGAGCCGGTGCCGTGAACGCCGTGGACGCCACGGTCGACCTGGACGACAGCGACGGACTTCTCGCCGCCGATCGCAACGGTCTGCTGCGGGCGGCGGCCATGGCGGGTGCCCAGGTTCGTGCCACCGCCGCGGCCCTGGCGGAAGGCTTGCTCGACCCGCTGCGCGCCGATCATCCACCGCGCACAGTGATTTGGGTTGCCGGCCGCGGCACCGCCGAGAATGCGGGCGCCATGTTGGCCGGTGCACTCAGCGCATCGATCGCGGCCCCCATCGTGGTGGCCGCCGAGAGCCCGCCGTGGCTGGGCGCCCTCGACGTGGTGATCGTGGCCGGTGACGATCCGGGTGATCCGGCGCTGGTGAACGCGGCGGCCACCGCTGTGCACCGCGGTGCCCGGGTGTTGATCGTGGCACCGCACGAGGGTCCGTTGCGTGATGTGGCGGCTGGACGCGCGGTGGTGCTGGCACCCCGGCTGTGGGTTCCCGATGACTTCGGACTGACTCGATACCTGGCCGCCGGCCTGGCCGCGCTCCACGTGGTGGATCCCGGTATGCGAGTGGATCTGGCCGCGCTGGCAGACGAATTGGACGCCGAGGCGCTGCGCAACAGCGCGGGGCGGGATCTGTTCACCAACCCGGCCAAGACCCTGGCCGAACGGATGTCGGACAGCGCCGTCGTGCTGGCCGGCGACAATCCGGCCACCCTGGCGCTGGCCCGGCACGGGGCGACGGTGATGCTGCGCCTGGCCGGGGAAGTGGTGGCCGCCGCCGGACTGGGTGACGTCCTCGCCGCGATCGGCAGCGGAGCGATCGGGCTGCCCGCGGCCCGATCGCTGTTCCACGACGAGGAGATCGACGGACCGCTGCCGCGCCGCATGCGTACGTTCGCCTTGATCACCGACACCGAACGACAACTGGTGGGCGCCAAGGTCAGCGGCTTTGACGACATCGCGATGATCAGCGCCGAGGACGTGCCCGACCAGGCTGGAACGACCCTGCCGGTCGGGCGCCCGGAACAACAACTGGCGGTTCTGGCTGTCCGCATGGAGATGACGGCCGTATATTTGAAACTGGTTCGAGGATAAGAAGTGCATCTGCTACGGGGAGCGGTGCGGACCTATGCCTGGGGTTCGCGTACTGCAATCGCTGATTTCACCGGAAGGTCCAGTCCGACAATCCATCCGGAGGCTGAGCTGTGGCTCGGTGCGCACCCGGGCGACCCGGCCTGGCTGCAGACCGAACACGGTGAAGAGTCGCTGCTGCAGGCGGTCCAGGACGACCCAGAGGGGCAATTGGGCAGCGTGGCGATCGGCAGATTCGGCGATGCGCTGCCCTTCCTCGTCAAGGTTCTGGCCGCCGATGAACCGTTGTCGTTGCAGGCCCATCCCAGTGCCGTGCAGGCGAGGGAGGGCTTCGACCGCGAGGACCGGCTCGACATCCCGGTGAATTCACCCATTCGCAATTACCGTGATCGCAGCCATAAGCCTGAATTGCTGGTTGCACTAGGACAATTCGATGCGCTAGCCGGATTCCGCACGGTGGACCGCACGGTCGAGTTGATGCGGGCGCTGGCGGTCTCGGATCTTGACCCGTTCATCAACCTCCTGTCGGACCAATCCGATGCCGACGGGTTGCGGGCCCTGTTCACTACCTGGATCACCGCGCCCCAACCCGATCTCGACGTGTTGGTGCCGGCCGTTCTTGATGGGGCGGTCCACTACATCCGTTCCGGGGCAAAGAAATTCGGTGCCGAGGTCAAGACGGTGCTGGAACTCGGCGAGCGATACCCCGGTGATGCCGGTGTGTTGGCCTCCCTGTTGCTCAACCGCATCAGCCTGCGGCCGGGGGAGGGCATCTACCTTCCCGCCGGAAACCTGCACGCGTATCTGCACGGTGTCGGCGTCGAGGTGATGGCCAACTCCGACAATGTGCTGCGTGGTGGGCTGACCCCGAAGCACGTGGATGTTCCCGAACTCCTGCGGGTGCTGGACTTCACCCCGACTCCGGAAGATCGGCTGCGCCCGGAAACCGTCACGGACGGAACGGAAACCATCTATCGGACGCCCGCGCAGGAATTCGCGGTGTCGGTGCTGACGGTCGACGGCGAACGCATCGGCGACGAGATCGACGTGCACTCCCACCATGATGGTCCGCAGCTGCTGCTGTGCATCGAAGGCGCCGCCGTGATATATGCCGATGACGACAAGCTGACCATAGAGCGCGGGGTGGCAGCCTGGGTGGCAGCCGAGGACGGCCCGATCCGGTTGACCGCCGCCGAGCCGACGAAACTGTTCCGCATCACCATCGGGATCTAGCCGGCGATGCCCGGTGTCAGCAGCTCGTAGCGCTGGCCGGAATAAATTTACGCTGCCACCCATTTCGGTCCCGCGCACGGCGCGTTGCCAGTACGGTGTCCGTGAAATGAGAAGAATTCTTAAGACCTCGCCAGGGTACGTCGCTCACTTGCCGCGCGCCCAAAGCCGCGGGGGCCCAGGCAGTCAGGGGTTGCCACGCCACTCGCGGCGTCGGGGTTTCGTACCCATTTACCTGCGGCCGGAGCGGCTACCGCGAACCGGCGGCGGGCTGCCTGAGTTTGCCTGATGCCGTACGTCTAACGAACATGCAACAACTCATGGCACAATGCCGTGGCTGGAGGCGTGATTCGGCTCTCAGGTTGCTACCCTCTGCAAGGAACCTCACAGATCAACGGATAGGAAAATGACAGCGGTCAGCGACGCGGACGACACGGAAACAGGGGACCTCTATTTCGACAGGGTGGAGGCCCTCTCTCGTGCGACGGTCCGGCGACGCTTCGATCCCTACGTCGACATCGACTGGGACGCACCCGAGAACGCGGTGGAGGACGACGACCCGCGGTGGCAGCTCGATCCAGAGAGCGCTCCTCTCGCGGCGACCGACTGGTATGCCCAACAGCCGTTGCAGCGCCGTATCGACATGGGCCGCTGGGTAACTGCGAACACCCTCAAGGTCACACTCCAGTTCGAGATGATGCTGATCCGGGGTGTGGTGCATTACGCCGGAAAGATGCCGAATCGTTCGCCGGTGTTCCAGTACCTGCTCCACGAACTGATCGACGAATGCAATCACATCCAGATGTTCCAGGAGTTCATCAACCGCACCGGCGAGGATGTGCCAGGGATGCGGCGGGGCTCCCGGGTAATAGGGCCGATCCTGGGCTTCATCGGCGGTTATGCCAACATCATCCTTTTCATCGGGGTGCTGTGCGGTGAACAGCCGCTGCACTTCCAACAGACCTTGCAGCATCGTGGAGCGGCCCACGTGCCGCCACTGCTCAACAAGATCACCTATATTCACTTGGCTGAGGAAGCCCGCCACATCTCGTTTGCCGACGATCTTCTGGCTGAACGGATGGGAGCGGTCACCCGCCTGAAGCGCGCGTGGTACGCAATTCTGTTCCCCTTCTTTCTGCGGTGGTTGATCGGCGAGATGGTGGGGCCGCCGCGGACCTTTGCCCGGCAATTCGGGGTTCCGCGACGGGTTTTCAAGGCTGCGTTCTGGCGGAGTGATCCGTCCCGCCAGATGATGGCGGAATCGGCCGCCGACGTCCGGCGGGTAGCCGAGGACCTGGGTCTGCGGACGGCATGGTCGCGTTGGATCTGGCGAATGTTGGGTATCGAGGGACGTCTACCGCGGTACCGCGGTGAGCCGGATCGGGGTTCTGCGGTCACCCGCGTGGGCAGGCTTCGCACTGCTCTGACGGCGCGCCTCGCGGGTGTGGCGATCATGGCGAGCGTGGCCCTGTTGGTTGCGCCGGACGGCCTGAAGATCATCGCGTGTGCCGCTGCCGGAGCGGGGGTATGGGCGGCTTATCACACTCTCCGGGAACGCCGTGGTGGCGTGATGGGGGACCAGTCCTTTGAATGGCCGCGGCTGTTCGTGTGGGTCGTGGTGTGCGTGGCCATGATTCCCGCGGGCGGGCTGATCGGCCTCGCCTTGGTGGTGTTCATGATCCTGGCGCTTGCCGAATTCATGCCCACCATCTGACCGGACGCCAAGCCCTCGCGCCGGAAGCGGACACGCCGGCCCACATGGAGTCGGCAGCCCGATGACCGCGTCGGCGAGAAGCGCCGCGCGGGTACGGGGTTTCAGGTGGAGGCAGCTGCCGTCAGGCGGGCTTTTGGAATGTGTACACCCGGTACTGGATGAGGCCGACCTTGGACAGCCACTTCATCCACCGGGTGCCGACGATCATCGTCTGCTGGGCATCCGCTGACCCCTGCTCACGGAAGAACTTGAGCAGGAAGGGATACGTCGGCAAGGTGTTCTTCCGGATGTTGCGTTTCGCCGCGAGCTGGAGGCCCGCACGCTTGCCCATGGACTTGTAACCCCGCAGGGGGACGTTTCCGAGTGTTCCGTAGGACTTTGCGATCCGAGGACGGATCGCCATCCAGATCGGGGTCTTGCCGAAGAACATCAGGGTCGGCACGAAGTCGGACACCGCCAGGTAGCCGCCGGGCTTGAGCACCCGCGCCGCTTCCGCGAGGAACTTCTCGCGGGACGGGAAATGGAAGATGCATTCGACGGCCAGGACGCGGTCGAAGGAGTTGTCCTCGAATGGCAGCTGGCAGGCGTCGGCCTCGACCCAGCCGATCTTGTTGCCGTTGGTGGGCTTGGTCTGGGCCTCAGCCGCCGCGAGCTGGCGCGGGTCGATGTTCAGGCCGGTGAGGTCCATGTCCGAGTAGGTGCCGTTGATCTGCTGGATGGTTCCGCCGAACCCGCAGCCGGCATCCAGCAGCTTCTGTCTGTCAGCTACCTCTGCCGCCGCGAACAGCACATGGTCCATCTGCTCCATGGCGGCGATGTAGTCAGCCCGGGTGCCCTTGGCGGCCTTGGGGTCTTCCCAGTAACCCCAATGCACCTGGTTTTCCCACAGCTGGCCGGTTTCGCCACCGCCCTGCCGTTCATCGATCAGCAGGTCAAAGTAGGGGAGCTCAGCCATGCGCGGACCGTATCACGATCCTTGCGAGGTGTGACGTAGGCCCCACTCCTGAGGACGGCACGGTTCGGCGGCAGTTTGAGAGTCCTACCCAATTGGCGGTCAACGTGATGGGAACATTGCGTGACCCCGGCCAGGATGAGAGGCAAACCGATTATGTCTGCCCTTCGGCGAATCAAATCTGTCGAGCAGTCGATTGCCGACACCGATGAGCCGTCGACCCGGCTCCGCAAGGACCTCACGTGGTGGGACCTGACGGTTTTCGGTGTGTCGGTCGTGATCGGCGCAGGCATTTTCACCATCACCGCCTCCACAGCGGGCAATCTGACCGGACCCGCGATCTCGATTGCCTTCCTTATCGCCGCCGTGGCGTGCGGTTTGGCCGCCTTGTGTTACGCCGAGTTCGCCTCCACCGTGCCGGTGGCCGGCAGCGCTTATACCTTTTCCTATGCGACGTTCGGTGAATTCGCGGCGTGGATCATCGGATGGGATCTGATCCTGGAGTTCGCCGTCGCATCCGCGGTGGTGGCCAAGGGGTGGTCGAGCTACCTCGGGACAGTGTTCGGATTCGGCGGCGGAATAGCGGATTTCGGCGGTCTTGCCGTCGACTGGGGTGCGCTGGTGATCATTGCGCTGGTGACGGTTCTGCTGGTGGTCGGCACCAAGCTGTCTGCGCACTTCAGTCTGGTGATCACGATCATCAAGGTGTCGGTCGTGCTGTTGGTGGTGATCGTCGGTGCCTTCTACATCAAGGCCGCGAACTACACCCCGTTCATCCCGCCGAACGAGGCCGGTGAGGGCGCCAGCGGGGCCGACCAGTCCCTGTTTTCGCTGTTGACCGGGGCAGCGGGCAGCCATTACGGCTGGTACGGCGTGCTGGCCGGCGCCTCGATTGTGTTCTTTGCGTTCATCGGCTTCGACGTTGTCGCGACCACCGCCGAGGAGACCCGCGATCCGCAGCGCGATGTGCCCCGCGGCATCCTGGCCTCGCTCGGCATCGTCACCGTGCTGTACGTCGCGGTCTCTGTGGTGCTGTCGGGCATGGTCTCCTACACCGTGCTGCGCGATGCACCCGGTGGCCACGCCAACCTCGCCACGGCCTTCGACGCCAACGGCGTGCACTGGGCGGCGACAGTCATCTCCATCGGCGCGCTTGCGGGGCTCACCACGGTGGTGATCGTGTTGATGCTGGGGCAGACCCGGGTGCTTTTCGCGATGTCGCGTGATGGCCTGCTGCCGCGGCGGTTGGCCGCTACGGGCAGCCACGGCACACCGGTCCGGATCACCATGATCGTGGGTGTTCTTGTAGCGATCGCTGCGTCGGTGTTCCCGATGGGCCGCCTCGAAGAGATGGTCAACATCGGCACGCTGTTCGCCTTCGTGCTGGTTTCGGCCGGGGTGATCGTGCTGCGGCGGACCCGGCCTGACCTACCGCGCGGATTCCGCGTGCCGTGGGTGCCGGTGTTGCCGATCGCCGCGATCCTGGCGTGCCTGTGGTTGATGCTCAACCTGACCGGACTGACCTGGATCCGGTTCCTGCTCTGGATGGTGATCGGTGTAGTGGTGTACGCCGCCTACGGCCGCAGGCATTCGATGCTGGCCAACCGGGAAGCCGCCGCTACGGTCTGAACGTCACGGCGCCGTTGAGGCGGACGGCACGCGGGCCATCGAAACTGAAGCCAGGGACAGATCAATCGCCGATTCTGTCCCTGGCTTCAGTTTCGGTGTCGGCCCCGTGCCGGCACTGCCCGACCAGACTGTGATCCCGCACACCGAATGATTTTACAAATGACTGTCGAATGTCTAGACAACGGACATAACGATGCTTATAGTCAAGTCATTGCAGTGATAGCACTCACATAAGGAGGCTCATCGTGGTGGCAGGACTTTCCGGCAGGCAGGACGTCGCAGACGTCGGGCAATGGCGGGACAAGAAGCGGCATCTCTGGCTCATGGGACTGATCGCCCCGACGGCGATCTTCGTGATGCTGCCGCTGGTCTGGGCGCTCAACCAGCTCGGCTGGCACACCGCCGCCCAGGCGCCGTTGTGGATCGGGCCGATCCTGCTCTACGTGCTACTGCCGCTGTTGGACCTGCGGTTCGGGCCGGACGGCCAGAACCCGCCCGATGAGGTGATGGAGCAGCTGGAGAACGACAAGTACTACCGCTACTGCACCTACGTCTACATCCCGTTCCAGTACGCGAGCGTCATCATGGGCGCCTACCTGTTCACCGCGTCCGACCTCAGCTGGCTCGGGTTTGACGGCGGGCTGGGCTGGCCGGCCAAGATCGGCATCGCGCTGTCGGTGGGTGTGCTCGGCGGGGTGGGAATCAACACCGCCCACGAGATGGGGCACAAGCGTGACTCGCTGGAGCGCTGGCTGTCCAAGATCACCCTGGCCCAGACCTGGTACGGCCACTTCTACATCGAGCACAACCGTGGTCACCACGTCCGCGTCGCCACTCCCGAGGATCCCGCGTCGGCCCGCTTCGGCGAAACGTTCTGGGAGTTCCTGCCGCGCAGCGTGTTCGGCAGCCTGCGCTCATCCTGGGAGTTGGAGGCCCAGCGGTTGCGCCGGCAGGACAAGTCGCCGTGGCACTGGTCCAACGATGTCCTCAACGCGTGGGCCATGTCGGTGGTGTTCTTCGGCATCCTGATCGCGGTGTTCGGACCCGCGCTGATCCCGTTCATCGTCATCCAGGCCATCTACGGCTTCAGCCTGCTGGAATCGGTGAACTACCTCGAGCACTACGGGCTGCTCCGGCAGAAGACCTCCAGCGGCCGCTACGAGCGTTGCGCGCCGGTGCACAGCTGGAACTCCGACCACATCGTGACCAACCTGTTCCTGTATCACCTGCAGCGCCACAGCGATCACCACGCCAACCCCACCCGCCGATACCAGACCCTCCGCAGCATTGACGGTGCGCCCAACCTGCCCAGCGGGTACGCGTCGCTGATCGGGCTCACCTACCTGCCGCCGTTGTGGCGCAGGCTGATGGACCACCGGGTACTGGAGCACTACGACGGTGACATCACCAAGGTGAACATCCAGCCGCGGCTGCGGGCCAAGATGCTGGCGCGCTACGGTGCCGGCGACCAGCAGGGGGCGGCGGCATGACCGTGAGCGCGTACGAGTGCCCCGGATGCGGCTACGTGTACGACGAAGCGAAAGGTGCCCCGCGCGAGGGCTTTCCGGCCGGAACCCCGTGGAGTGAAGTGCCCGACGACTGGTGCTGCCCGGACTGTGCGGTGCGGGAGAAGGTCGATTTCGAGGCGATAGGAGTTCCGAAATGAGCGAGCCGTACAAGCTGTACATCTGCGTGCAGTGTGGATTCGAATACGACGAGGCCAAGGGCTGGCCCGAGGACGGTATCGCCCCGGGCACCCGATGGGACGACATCCCCGAGGACTGGAGCTGCCCGGACTGCGGCGCGGCGAAGACCGATTTCGAGATGGTCGAGGTCGCACGGCCTTGACCGCTTCGAGCGACGCGCTCGAAACCCGCCCGGAAAGCGATAGTGTCGCCCGTGTGAGTCGGCCGCGAGACAAACAGCGCATCCCGTATGCGGAGGCATCCAGGGTGCTGCTGCGCGATTCGATTCTCGATGGCATGCGGGAACTGCTGTTGACCCGCGACTGGTCGGCCATCACGCTCTCGCACGTGGCCCAGGTCGCGGGGATCAGCCGTCAGACCATCTACAACGAGTTCGGCTCTCGGCAGGGGCTGGCCGAGGGATATGCGATGCGCCTGGCTGACCGGCTCGTCGACGCGGTCGACGAGGCGATCAACCACAACGTCGGCGAGGTCCACGCGGCATTCCTGGAGGGGTTCCGGGCGTTCTTCCTCGAATCCGCCGCCGACCCTCTGGTGATCTCGTTGCTCACCGGCGCCTCCAAGCCCGACCTGCTGCAGATCATCACCACCGGCAGCGGGCCGATCATCTCCCGATGCTCGGCGCGGCTGACCGGAACCTTTCAGAACAGTTGGATGAAGGCCAGCGATGAGGACGCCGGCGTGCTGGCCCGGGCGATCGTGCGGCTGGCGATGAGTTACGTGTCGATGCCGCCCGAGGCGGATCACGATGTGGCCGGTGACCTGGCCCAACTGATGACGCCATTCGCCGAGCGCTACGGTGTCATAGATACCCCGTAGCTGTCAGAGCGCCGCCGCCGTCACAACCGCATGAGCGCCTGTCCCGCGAGCCCGCAGGCTAGAGGTATCTGCGTGTGGCGTCGCCGTTCGGCGCACCTCTGCGCTTGCAAGCAATCACGACTGAAAGAGGGCTCTACATGACTGAGTTGAAGGCCGATAGCCGGGGCGGTATCGACTACAAGGTGGCCGACCTCTCGTTGGCCGAATTCGGCCGCAAGGAGATCCGCCTGGCCGAACACGAGATGCCCGGCCTGATGGCCCTGCGTCGCGAGTACCACGACGTGCAGCCGCTCAAGGGCGCCCGCATCTCCGGTTCGTTGCACATGACCGTGCAGACCGCGGTTTTGATCGAGACGCTGGTGGCTCTCGGGGCAGAGGTCCGCTGGGCCTCCTGCAACATCTTCTCCACCCAGGATCACGCCGCCGCAGCCATCGTTGTCGGCCCGCACGGCACTCCCGAGGAGCCCAAGGGCACCCCGGTCTTCGCCTGGAAGGGCGAGACGCTGGAGGAGTACTGGTGGGCCGCCGAGCAGATGCTCACCTGGGAGGGCGAGCCGGCGAACATGATCCTCGACGACGGTGGCGACGCCACCATGCTCGTGCTGCGAGGCGCCGAGTACGAAAAGGCCGGCGTGGTTCCGCCTGCCGAGGAAGACGACTCGGCCGAGTGGAAGGTCTTCCTGTCCCTGGTGCGCAAGCGCTTCGAGACGGAGAAGGACAAGTGGACCAAGATCGCCGCCTCGGTCAAGGGTGTCACCGAGGAGACCACCACCGGCGTGCTGCGGCTGTACCAGTTCGCCGCCGCAGGTGAATTGGCGTTCCCGGCCATCAACGTCAACGACTCGGTCACCAAGAGCAAGTTCGACAACAAGTACGGCACCCGGCACTCGCTGGTCGACGGCATCAACCGCGGCACCGACGCGCTGATCGGCGGCAAGAAGGTGCTGATCTGCGGCTACGGCGACGTGGGCAAGGGCTGTGCCGAATCGCTGGCCGGTCAGGGTGCGCGCGTGCAGGTCACCGAGATCGACCCGATCAACGCCCTTCAGGCGCTGATGGACGGTTACGACGTGGTGACCGTCGAAGAGGCGATCGGCAACGCCGACATCGTGGTGACCGCGACCGGCAACTTCGACATCATCCTGCTCGAGCACATGAAGGCCATGAAGGACCACGCGATCCTGGGCAACATCGGCCACTTCGACAACGAGATCGACATGGCGGCCCTGGAGAAGTCCGGCGCGGTGCGGCTGAACATCAAGCCGCAGGTCGACCAGTGGACCTTCGGTGATTCGGGCAAGTCGATCATCGTGCTGTCCGAGGGCCGGCTGCTCAACCTCGGAAACGCCACGGGGCACCCGTCATTCGTGATGAGCAACAGCTTCTCGAACCAGGTGATCGCCCAGATCGAACTGTGGACCAAGACCGACGAGTACGACAACGAGGTCTACCGCCTGGCCAAGCACCTCGATGAGAAGGTCGCTCGCATCCACGTCGAGGCGCTGGGTGGCGCGCTGACCAAGCTCACCAAGGAGCAGGCCGAGTACATCGGCGTCGACGTCGACGGTCCGTACAAGCCGGAGCACTACCGCTACTGAGTTAGCTTCCTCTGCGCGAGCAGACGGAAAATTGCCCCAAATCACTTGATTTGGGGCAATTTTCCGTCTGTCGACCGGTTTGGTTACTTCTTGTTGTCGTGCTTGCTCTTGCTGCCGGCGTCCTTCTTGGCCGGCTTGGTGGATTCGGAACCGGAGTTGGACGCACCGGCACTCGAATCGCTTGAGCTGGAAGTGGATTCGCTGGACTTGCGGGTGCTGTTCGCGCCCAATCCGTTGCGAACGTTCTTCACCGCATCCTTGACACCCTTGACCAGATTGCTGCGCGGGGTCTTGTCCGTCGGGCCGGCGGTCCGGGTCGTCGGCGCATTCAGGCGGGTCTGAACCTTGGGCGTCGGCTTACCAGCGGTTGCGGCATCGTCGGCCGATTCCGTCGGTGCCGCGGTCTCGTCGGTGGTGCCTGCCTCGTCAGCGGTAGCGACCTTGGTGGCGGCCGGGGCCTTGGCGGCATCCGCGGTCGCGGATACGGCGGTCGGCTTCTCCAGCGACACCGTGACGGTCTTGTTCGCGGTCGAGTAGGTCAGCTCGTTGGCCGCTGCGATGGCGTTCGCGGCCGAACTGTCGGCAGCCGAACCCTCGGCATCCGTGACCGGAGCGGCAGCCTCGTCGGTGGCCTCCTCGGTGCCGGTCGCGATGCCTTGCAGCTTCTTGACGATGTTCTCGACAGCTGCACCCTTCAACGCGTCACGAAGTTTGGTGACGCCTGCGCTTTCGGCGGTGTCGCTCAGGATGTCGCCCGTAGCGAGCGGATGCAGTCCGAACAGTGGGGGCTTCGGGGCCGGAGCATTCCCCTTGCCGTCCCAATCGTCCCAGCCGCTGCCGAGCAGCACGCCGACCGTTTGCGACAGCCCCTGCAAGGCGCCGATCGGGCCGACGGCCTCGCCCTTGACCGAGATGCCGAGGGCACCGAGTTTGACGTCCAGACCGAGGCTGTTGAAGATCGAGCCGCCGACCGAGGGGATCGTTACCTTGTTGCCCTCTTCGTCGGTGTATTCGTAGGTGCTCCGATCGGTTGAGCCCGGGGTGAGCAGACCGCCGAACGCGATGTTGAGCCCGCCGATGGTGACGCTGTCCTTGATCAGGCCCGCATCGTTGATCATCGGCGCCAGCGCGTCGAGGTTCAGATTGGCGCCGTTCAGGAACGCGTCGACCATGCCGGCCGGCACCCCCAGCAGGCTGGAGAGTGCGGTTGTCGAGTCGCCGGCCTGGAGCGCGTCCGAAATCGCCACGGCACTGTTGAGGAGGGCCACCGCCGGGCTGATCACCGGGCCGACCGATCCGATGAGGACGCCGCTCAGCGGCGAGGCCAGGACACTCATGACCGCGGAGAAGGAGTCGACGTCGACACCTTCCTCCAGGAACGAGGGAAACATGTCGAGCGCCAAGCCGTGCATACCGCCGAGGGTGTGCTTGAGCACCGCGTCCTTGGTGGCGTCGTCCGCACCGATCAGGGTGAGACCCGTCACCACCTTCATCGCATTGGCGGCGAACTGTTGCGACACGGCCTCGAAGCTCGACGGGTCATCGAAAAGCTGCTTGGCATAGCCGATCTGGTTGGCGATCGCCTGCTGCAGTCCGACGCCCGGGGCCAACAGGAAGTTGTCGCCCAGGATCGTGCCGTTGGCCTTCGCGGTGTCGAAGGCCGTTTGCAGTGGCGCGAAGGGGTCCCAACCAGCGGTGAGGCGCACGGCGTCGGCGTGAATGTCGTGCTGGGCACCGGCAGGGACGGGAGAGATTCCCGGCGTGGCGGCAATCATCCCGGCGGCGGCGACGACGATGCCCGCTGCGGTGAGCCAGTGACGGGTGGTTTCTTGCTTTGCGCCCACGGGGGGGTGGGGCTGAGCAACGAGATGCACGGCATCTCCTTTCGCATCTGTAAATAATCGGACAGACCATAGCCCGGCGAAGTAGTTGCCGATGCAATATTTGGGCAACGAATGTAGCCAGTTTAAGGTTCGGCGCCGTCGAGCAACGCGGTGTTGCAGGAGAAGTGGCAGCTCGCTGGGCTTGAACCCGATTTGGGCTAATGATTAGACATTTTTTAATGTCGGGTTGCATCCATGGCTGCTTCAGGGCGCGTGCGACTGGACGGCTCTCGCGAGACCGTGATTTGTCTGTCAAAAAATTTGTCTGACAACATGATTCAGAGTTGTGCCATGCCCGCTGCTCCGGTGCGGCGAAGCGCCGTGTCCCCTGATGCCGATGTGCAGGGGCCCACTTTTATTTGTTGGGGAGTGCGCGGCAACCGCGGCTCGTGGTACCGGCAGTGCAGGGACCGCGCAGACCGGACCGGGGTGCGGCACTACCGCGGCGACCGTGCAGGCGGCCGCGATCAGCTAACAAATGCTGGCAGCTCCTGGGCGTCAGTTCAGGCCTGGTGCCTGCTGACGGGCCGCCTCGGCCTTGATCAGCTCGGCGATGCGGATCGCGGCCTCGAGTTCCCTGGCCTTGGCGAGGTCGTCGAGCGCCGACGGCCTGAGCCAGTGCGCCACGGGCGCGATCTCGTCGTCGAGCAACTGTTGCCGGCACCGGCCCCGTTGGATCTTGCCGCTCGACGTCGTCGGAATCGACAGATGTTCCACCAGCAGAACCGCGTTCGGCTCTACGCCGTATCGCGCGGTCACCGCGGCCCGGACCGCATCGGCAACCGCGGAGAGGTCGACCGATCCGTCTCGTTGGCGAGCCACCTCCTGCACGATCACCATCTGTTCGACCGCTCCCAGACCGGGAGTGATCGCGAAGACGGCGCCGCGCCCGGATACGAGTGCCGGATGGCTGTCCTGCACCGTCCGCTCGATGTCGCTGGGGTAGTAGTTGCCGCCGCGGATGACGACGAGATCCTTACAGCGTCCCGTGATGTACAGCTCGCCCGACCGGAGGAAACCCAGATCACCGGTGCGCAGGAATGGCCCGCCGGATACCTCGGCCGCAACAGCGGAAAACGTCTGCGCCGTCTCATCTGGCCTGGCCCAATATCCCCAACCGACGCTGGGGCCGGCGATCCAGATCTCGCCGACCTCATCCGCCCCGCACGGCCGGTGGGTCAACGGATCGATGACGACCACGTGCTGGCCGCCTCGCGGGCGGCCGCACCCCACCAAAGCGACCGCGGACGGATGTCCCGGCTCGACGTCGACGACGCGATCTGCCTGAAGCCCGGTGCGATCGACGTGCGCAACGACCGGCAGCGCGGAGTCCGAACCGCCGGACACCAGCAAGGTCGCCTCGGCGAGTCCGTACACCGGACACAGTGCCTCCGGCCGGAACCCCGCCGGAGCGAACGCCTCGGCGAACTTCTCCAGCGTGGCGGCCTGTACCGGCTCGGCGCCGTTCATGGCGGTGGCGAGGCTGGACAGATCGAGCGCCGCGCGCTGCTCTGCAGTGCTCTCTTCGACACACCGGTCGTAGGCGAAGTTCGGTGCGGCGGTGAAGGTTGCGCGATGCCGGGATATCGCTTCCAGCCAGCCCATCGGCCGTTTGACGAAGGAGGACGGTGACATCAGATGGGTGGTGCACCCCACGTAGAGCATCGACAGAATCCCGCCGATCAGACCCATGTCGTGGTGGGACGGCAGCCAGAACACGCTGGTTGCGGTGTCGTCGCCGTCCCACACCTGGCGGATCGACTCCATGTTGTGGAGAAGGTTGCGGTGCGTCAGTGCGACGCCCTTCGGCGTCGTGGTGGAGCCAGACGTGTACTGCACCATGGCGATCGCGTCCGGGTCGATCTCCGGTGCCGCCCAACTGCTGCCTTCGGCGGCGGGGGTGTCCACCTCATCGGCACGGACCCACCGCAGGTCGCGCCCCTCGGCCAACTCGTCGATCGCGGCCTTGATCTTCGCCTGCGTCTCGGCGGTGGCGAGCGCGAAGCGCGCATGTGCGTCGGGCACCACCGAGGACAGGCGTGGAGCCAGCCGCTCGTGCACCGGCACGGCGACAGCACCCGCGTAGACGCAGCCGAAGAACCCGGCGATGGAATCCAGGCCGGGCCGGCACAGCACCAGGACGCGTTCACCGACAGCCCCCAGGTCGTGCAGGGTGGACGCGATCGCGCGGGCCCGGCGATCCAGGTCGCGGTATGTCAGCTGGGTGCGGTTCTGGTCGTCGCCGTCATACGAGAAGCTGAACGCGACCTTGTCCTGATACGTCGCGGCCCGCTGCTGCAGCAGGTCCAGCAGGGTGGCTGCGGTGAGCGCTGTGTTCTGGTGCATCCGCTACCTCATATGTCGGCGATTCCTGGGATCAGGCGACCGTACCGGACGCAAAAATAAGCCGGGCTATCTTGTGGGGCCTTCCCGGCTGTCTGATTTACCCGCGAGGCAGGGGTGCCACTCCAACGTGACATCGGCGGCGGCGCCCGGTCTCAGGGATAGGCTCGCGGCGTGCTCATTGCGATCGAAGGTGTCGACGGTGCCGGCAAACGTACGTTGACCAACGGCCTGCGGGCGGCGTTCGAGGCCGATCGCAAGTCCGTCGGCAGCCTGGCATTCCCGCGCTACCACCGGTCGGTGCCCGCCGACCTGGCCGCCGAGGCGCTGCACGGGGCGCACGGCGACCTGGCCGAATCGGTGTACGCGATGGCGGCCCTGTTCGCGCTCGACCGCGCCGGCGCCCGGGAGGAGATCGAACACCTGCAGGGCGCCTACGACGTCGTCATCCTGGACCGCTACGTCGCCTCCAATGCCGCCTACAGTGCGGCGAGGCTGCACCAGGGCGCCGACGGCGAGGCGGTCGCCTGGGTGCGCGAGCTCGAGTTCGACCGCCTGAAACTCCCCAGCCCGGATTGGCAGGTACTGCTCGATGTCCCGACCGAGCTGGCCGCCCAGCGGGCCGAGCACCGCGCCAACACCGAGGCCGACCGCGCCAAGGACGCCTACGAACGCGACGGCGGGCTGCAACAGCGCACCGGCGAGGTCTATACCGCGCTGTCGGCCGCCGACTGGTGCGGTCGATGGGCCGTCGCGGGCCCAGACGTGGACGCAACTGTCCTTGCGGGTCGGCTAAGCAGCAGATAAAGCCGAGAAACCCGCGTGTGGTACCCCGGTTTTATCGCGATCGGGTGACACCATGGACACCATGAGGCAAAGGATCCTTGTCGTCGATGACGACCCATCACTGGCCGAGATGCTCACCATCGTCTTGCGTGGTGAAGGATTCGACACCGCGGTCGTCGGCGATGGCAGCCAGGCGCTGACCGCCGTTCGTGAATTGCGCCCCGATCTGGTCCTGCTGGACCTGATGTTGCCCGGGATGAACGGGATCGACGTGTGCCGGGTGCTCCGTGCCGACTCGGGTGTCCCGATCGTCATGCTGACCGCCAAGACCGACACCGTCGACGTGGTACTGGGCCTGGAATCCGGCGCCGACGACTATGTGATGAAGCCGTTCAAGCCCAAGGAGCTGGTGGCCCGGGTGCGCGCACGGCTGCGCCGCAACGAGGACGAGCCTGCCGAGCTGCTGTCGATCAACGATGTCGAGATCGACGTGCCGGCCCACAAGGTGACCCGCCAGGGCGAGCAGATTTCGCTGACACCGCTGGAGTTCGACCTGCTGGTGGCGCTGGCACGCAAACCACGCCAGGTGTTTACTCGTGATGTGCTGCTCGAACAGGTGTGGGGATATCGCCACCCCGCTGACACCCGTTTGGTGAACGTGCATGTCCAGCGGTTGCGGGCCAAGGTTGAGAAAGACCCGGAGAACCCGCAGGTGGTGTTGACCGTTCGAGGAGTGGGATACAAGGCCGGACCCCCGTGATCTTCAGCTCCAGACGGCGCATTCGTGGTCGCTGGGGTGGTTCCGGCCCGCTGTTGCGCGGATTGGGGACGCTTGGTCGGGCGGTGAGCCTGGTGTGGCGTCGTTCGCTGCAACTGCGGGTCGTGACGCTGACTCTGGGGCTCTCGCTTGCCGTCATCCTGGTGCTCGGCTTCGTGCTCACCAGCCAGATCACGGACCGGATCCTTGAGGTCAAGGTCAAGGCCGCCACCGAGGAGGTGGAACGGGCCCGCATCACGGTCGGCGGCATCGTCGGCGGTGAAGAGAGCCGTTCGCTCGACAGCAGCCTGCAGTTGGCCCGGAACACCCTGATCGATCGCAAGGCCGACGCCCGCGCGGACGTGGCCGGAGCGTTCGACGCGGTACTCATGGCTCCCGGCGACGGGCCACGCGAAGCCGCTGCGGCCGGGCCGGTGCAACAGGTGCCGAAGGCCCTACGTGACTTCGTCAAGGCCGGACAGGTCAGTTACCAATACACCACGGTCGCCACCGATGGGTTCTCCGGTCCTGCGCTGATCGTCGGCAGCCCGGCGTCCTCGTCGGTGCCCAATCTTGAGCTGTACCTGATCTTTCCGCTGAACAACGAGGAGAGCACCATCTCCCTGGTGCGCGGCACCATGGCGACCGGCGGCGTGGTGCTGTTGGGCCTGCTGGCGGCGATCGCGCTGGTGGTGGCCCGTCAGATCGTGCAGCCGGTGCGGTCGGCCTCACGCATCGCCGAGCGGTTCGCCGAAGGTCACCTGACCGAGCGGATGCCGGTGCGCGGCGAGGACGACATGGCCCGGCTGGCGGTGTCGTTCAACGACATGGCCGAGAGCCTTTCGCGCCAGATCCAGCAGCTCGAGGAATTCGGTAACCTGCAGCGCCGCTTCACCTCTGACGTCAGCCATGAACTACGTACCCCGCTGACCACGGTGCGCATGGCTGCCGACCTGATCCACGATCACAGCGAGGATCTCGACCCTGCGCTGCGCCGGTCCACCGAGCTGATGGTCAACGAACTGGACCGGTTCGAGACCCTGCTGGCCGATCTGCTGGAGATCTCCCGCCACGACGCCGGTGTGGCCGAGCTGTCGGTGGAGTCGGTGGATCTGCGGACCACGGTGCAGAGCGCGCTGGACAATGTCGGGCACCTGGCGGCGGACGCCGAGGTCGAACTCGACGTCAACATGCCAGGCGACGGGGTGATCGCCGAGGTGGATCCGCGCCGCGTGGAACGCATCCTGCGCAACCTCATCGCCAACGCCATCGATCACGCCGAACGTAAACCGGTGCGCATCCGGATGGCCGCGGACGAGGACACCGTCGCCGTCACCGTGCGCGATTACGGTGTCGGCCTGCGCCCCGGTGAGGAAAAATTGGTGTTCAGCCGGTTCTGGCGGTCCGACCCGTCGCGGGTACGCCGCTCCGGCGGCACCGGCCTGGGCCTGGCCATCAGCATCGAGGACGCGCGCCTGCACCAGGGTCGGTTGGAGGCGTGGGGTGAACCCGGCAAGGGGGCCTGCTTCCGCCTGACGCTGCCGCTGGTGCGCGGTCACAAGGTGACCGCCAGCCCGCTGCCCCTCAAACCCATTGCGCCGCAGCAGAAACAGCGGCAGCATGCCAATCGCGACCGGGAGCATGCGGAGGAGAACGTGTGAAGCGCCTGCTGACGGTCGTGGTCGTCGGTCTGGTCGTTCTGGTGTCCGGGTGCGCGGGAATTCCGAATTCGTCCTCCCCGCAAGCAATCGGAACAGTCGACAGACCGGCACCGCCGAACCTGCCCAAACCCGCGCCGGGCATGGACCCCGATGTGCTCCTGCGTGAATTCCTCAAGGCCACGGCCGATCCCGCGAACCGGCACCTGGCAGCCCGGCAGTTCCTCACCGAGTCGGCCTCCAGCTCATGGGACGACGCCGGCAGTGCACTGCTGCTCGACCGGGTGGTGTTCGTCGAAACCCGTGGCGCGGACCGGGTTTCGGTGAGTATGCGGGCAGACATCCTGGGATCGCTGTCCGACATGGGGGTGTTCGAGACGGGGGAGGGCGCACTGCCCGACCCCGGCCCCATCGAGCTCGTCCAGACTCCGGGCGGTTGGCGCATCGACCGGCTGCCCAACGGGGTTTTCCTTGACTGGCAACAGTTTCAGGCCACCTACAAGCGCAACACGCTCTATTTCGTCGACCCGACCGGAGCCACGGTCGTGCCCGACCCCCGTTACGTCGCGGTGTCCGATCCCGACCAGTTGGCCACCGAGCTGATCTCCAAACTGGTCTCCGGGCCACGCCCCGAAATTGCCAGGGCGGTACGTAATCTGCTCGACGCACCCTTGCGGCTGCGCGGTCCGGTCACCCGGGCCGACGGCGGGAAGACCGGGGTGGGGCGCGGCTACGGTGGTGCCCGAATCGACCTCGAGAATCTCTCGACCACCGATCCGCACAGTCGGCAACTGCTTGCCGCACAGATCATCTGGACCCTGTCGCGGGCCGGGATCAGTGGGCCCTACGTGATCAACGTCGACGGTGCGCCGCTGGACGATCGGTTCGCCGACGGATGGGAGACCTCCGACGTCGCGGCCACGGACCCGGGGGCCGTGCCCGGCGCGGCCGCCGGTCTGCACGCGCTGGTCGGCGGTTCCCTGGTGGCGTTGGACGGGCAGCAGACCGCCCGCGTGCCGGGGGCGTTCGGTTCGGCGCCCAACCAGATATCGGCGGCGGTGTCGCGCAACGGTCAGGACGCGGCGTCGGTCGTGGTACTGCCCGACGCCCCGGAGGCCACTGCCGCCTCGCTGTGGATGGGGCCGTTGGGAGGGCCCACCGCCAAGGCCATCGAGGGCCGCACGCTCAGCCGGCCGAGCTGGTCGCTGGATCAGGCCGTATGGGTGGTAGTCGACGTCGCCAATGTGGTGCGCACCATCCGCGACGCGTCCGGGGTGCCGGCCCGCATCCCCGTCGACGCGGCGGCGGTGACCACCCGCTATCCGGGCCCGATCACCGAACTGCAGCTGTCCCGGGACGGCACCCGCGCGGCGATGGTGATCGGTGGGCAGGTGATCCTGGCCGGGATCGAGCGGACTCCCGAGGGCCAGTTCCTGCTGACCTATCCGCGGCGTCTCGGCTTCGGCCTGGGCAACACGGTGGTGTCGCTGTCCTGGCGTACCGGCGACGACATCGTGGTCAGCCGGACCGATCCGGCGCACCCGGTGTCCTACGTCAACCTCGACGGCGTGAATTCGGACGGGCCCAGCCGCAATCTGCAGGTCCCGGTGGGCACGGTGGCCGCCAATCCGTCGACGGTCTACGTCGCCGACCAGCGCGGGGTGATGCAGCTGTCCGCTTCGGTCAGTGACGACAATCCCGGATGGGTCGAGGTCCGGCCGCTGATGGTTCCCGGTTCGTTGCCGGTGCTGCCCGGCTGACTCTTCGGCGCGTGGTGTGGCGGTGCGCCGGCGGTGCGCCGATTTCCACGCCAGGGCTGCGCTACCCCCCCGGGATCGCGACCTCAGGTAGAAACCGGCGGTGGTGCAGTCGCGGCGGTGCGGTGGCAGCGCGGCGGCCGTGCAGTGGCGGAGCGGCGATGTCACCCCCGGCGGGCAGACTGCCGGCATGCTCGACCTCATCCTGCCGCTGGAGTGCGGTGGCTGCGGGGCACCGTCGACCCGGTGGTGTGCGACGTGTGCCGCGCAGCTCGGTGTCGGTGACGACGAGCCGCACCTGGTCACCCCGCGCACCGATCCGGGAGTTCCGGTGTTCGCCCTGGGGCGCCATGCGGGTATCCGTCGGCGCACCATCGTGGCGGCCAAGGAGCAGGGCCGCGCCGACCTGATCGTCCCGCTGGCCGGCGCGCTGAATGTCGGCCTGCAGCATCTGCTGACCTGGGGCGTCGTCGGTACTCCGCTGACGCTCGTTCCGGCGCCCACCCGCCGCGCCGCGGCACGGCGCCGCGGCGGTGATCCGGTCCGCCGGATCGCGACGGCAGCGGTTGCCGGGCTACCGGGTGTTCGCGTCGTGCCCGCGCTGCGCCTGCGGCCGTGGGTGCGTGATTCGGTGGGCCTGTCGGGCGCCGCCCGCCAGCGCAACATCGCCGGCCGGGTACGTCTGATCAGGCCGGTCGCGGGTGAAGTGGTGCTGGTCGACGACATCGTCACCACCGGAGCCACCGCGGCCGAATCGGTACGGATGCTCACGGCCGCCGGGGTCGACGTGTCTGCTGTACTGGCGATTTCGCACGCCTGACGCGCGCGTCATTTCGTCGAGATCAAACCCACGTGAAGAACTGAGAACACGTATCTGAAATTGGTGGCACGAGTGGGTGAACACGGACTACCGTCGGCAGCAACCACCCGTGAACGACTCACGGCGGCGCCCCCGAACGCGGCGCCACTTCACCGCCAAACGGTAGGAGGTGAGTACCCGACACCTTTCGCCGATGGGTGGAGCAAACTATTCGGCCCATCGGCACCATCTCGATTCGTTGAGAAGTAGGGCACGCGTGAACGCGTGTGACAACTGAGAGAAACGAGTTGCCGAGTATGTCAACCCATTCCCCGGACACAAGCGCCACCATGGTGGTCGACCCCGACGAGCAGGTCGGCGACACCACCCCGGAGCCGAACGCAGAGGTCGTGGTCAAAGGTCGAAACGTCGAAGTTCCCGATCACTTCCGTATCTACGTCTCGGAGAAGTTGTCGCGCCTGGAGCGGTTCGACCGCACCATCTACCTGTTCGACGTCGAACTCGACCACGAACGTAACCGCCGTCAGCGCAAAAACTGCCAGCACGTCGAGATCACGGCCCGCGGCCGTGGCCCGGTGGTGCGCGGCGAGGCCTGCGCAGACAGCTTCTATGCGGCCCTGGAATCAGCGGCCGGCAAACTCGAGAGCAGGCTCCGCAAGGGCAAGGACCGCCGCAAGATCCACTATGGCGACAAGACCCCGGTCTCCCTGGCCGAAGCGACCGCGCACGAGACGCTGTTCGAGCAGCAGCCGATGGCTACGGCCGATGCCGGATTGTCGGATGGTCTCGACGATCATGAGCCAGGCCGGATCGTGCGGACCAAGGAACACCCCGCGAAACCGATGACAGTCGACGACGCCCTCTATGAGATGGAGCTGGTCGGCCACGATTTCTTCCTGTTCCACGACAAGGAGAGTGACCGCCCGTCGGTGGTGTACCGCCGACACGCCTACGACTACGGGCTGATCCGCCTGGCCTGAGCGCCGGCAGTCCCACGCACGTGGGAGGGGCCCAGCGGAATCGCACCTCGGAGCATTCCGGGGTGCGATTTTGTGTGTTCGCGCCAGCAGAACCAGCGACTTCGACCGGTCACCTACGATGGACGTCAACTAAGCCCGTGCGATCCCGCCCACGGGATCCATCGAACCCACAGGGGAAATAGCGTGCTGTCGAAGTTGCTCCGTCTCGGTGAAGGCCGCATGGTCAAGCGCCTCAAGAAGGTGGCCGACTATGTCGACACCTTGTCCGACGACATGGAGAAGCTCTCGGACGCCGAGTTGCGAGCCAAGACCGACGAGTTCAAGAAGCGGATCGCCGACGGCGAGGACGTCGATGACCTGCTGCCCGAGGCGTTCGCGGTGGCCCGTGAGGCGGCGTGGCGGGTGCTGTCGCAAAAGCACTTCGAGGTCCAGATCATGGGTGGCGCGGCGCTGCATTTCGGCAATGTCGCCGAGATGAAGACCGGTGAGGGAAAGACCCTGACCGCGGTGCTGCCCGCCTACCTCAACGCGCTCGGCGGCGAGGGCGTGCACGTCGTCACGGTCAACGACTACCTGGCCAAACGCGACAGCGAGTGGATGGGTCGCGTGCACCGGTTCCTGGGCCTGGACGTGGGCGTCATCCTCTCGGGCTTGACCCCGGAGGAACGCAGGGCGGCCTACCACGCCGACATCACCTACGGCACGAACAACGAGTTCGGCTTCGACTACCTGCGCGACAACATGGCGCATTCCACCGAGGACATGGTCCAGCGTGGCCACAACTTCGCCATCGTCGACGAGGTCGACTCGATCCTCATCGACGAGGCCCGTACCCCGCTGATCATCTCCGGCCCCGCCGACGGCGCCTCCAACTGGTACTCCGAGTTCGCCCGGCTGACCCCGCTGATGGAGAAGGACACCCACTACGAGGTCGACATCCGCAAGCGCACCATCGGTGTGCATGAACTGGGTGTGGAGTTCGTCGAGGATCAGCTGGGCATCGAGAACCTCTACGAGGCCGCCAACTCGCCGCTGGTCAGTTACCTGAACAACGCCATCAAGGCCAAGGAGCTGTTCCAGCGGGACAAGGACTACATCGTCCGCGACGGCGAGGTGCTGATCGTCGACGAGTTCACCGGCCGCGTGCTGCTGGGCCGCCGCTACAACGAGGGCATGCACCAGGCGATCGAGGCCAAAGAGCACGTCGAGATCAAGGCCGAGAACCAGACGTTGGCCACGATCACGCTGCAGAACTACTTCCGGCTCTACGACAAGCTGTCCGGCATGACGGGTACGGCCGAGACCGAGGCCGCCGAGCTGCACGAGATCTACAAGCTGGGTGTGGTGCCCATCCCGACCAACAAGCCGATGGTTCGAGCCGATCAGGGCGACCTGATCTACAAGACCGAGGAAGCCAAGTACATCGCGGTCGTCGACGACGTCGCGGAGCGCTATGAGAAGGGCCAGCCGGTCCTCATCGGTACGACGAGCGTGGAGCGCTCCGAGTACCTGTCGCGGCAGTTCACCAAGCGCAAGATTCCGCACAACGTGCTGAACGCGAAGTACCACGAGCAGGAGGCGAACATCATCGCCGAGGCCGGCCGGCTCGGCGCCATCACCGTCGCCACCAACATGGCCGGTCGCGGTACGGACATCGTGCTCGGCGGCAACGCCGACTTCCTGGCCGACAAGCGGCTGCGCGAAAAGGGCCTGGACCCGGTGGAGACCCCCGAGGAGTACGAGGCCGCCTGGGACGACACCCTCACGGCCATCAAGGAAGAGGCCAACAAGGAGGCCGAGAAGGTCACCGACGCCGGTGGGCTGTACGTGCTGGGTACCGAGCGCCACGAGTCCCGGCGTATCGATAACCAGCTGCGCGGTCGCTCGGGCCGCCAGGGCGACCCGGGCGAGTCCCGCTTCTACCTGTCACTGGGTGACGAGTTGATGCGACGGTTCAACGGCGCGACGCTCGAGTCGCTGTTGACCAGGCTGAACCTGCCCGACGATGTGCCGATCGAGGCGAAGATGGTGACCCGCGCCATCAAGAGCGCCCAGACCCAGGTCGAGCAGCAGAACTTCGAGGTCCGCAAGAACGTCCTCAAATACGACGAGGTGATGAACCAGCAGCGCAAGGTCATCTACAAGGAGCGCCGGATGTTGTTGGAGGGCGAGAACCTCCAACAACAGGCCCGCGACATGCTCGTCGATGTCATCACCGCGTACGTCGACGGTGCCACCGCCGAGGGCTATGCCGAGGACTGGGATCTGGCCAAGCTGTGGGATGCGCTCAAGACGCTGTACCCGGTCGGTATCGACCACCACGACCTGGTCGATTCCGATGCGGTGGGCGAGCCCGGTGAGCTGACCCGCGACGAGTTGCTCGAAGCGCTCGTCGCCGACGCCGACCGTGCCTACGCCGAACGCGAGAAGCAGCTCGAAGAGCTCGCGGGCGACGGTGCCATGCGTCAGCTGGAGCGCAACGTCCTGCTCAACGTGATCGACCGCAAGTGGCGTGAGCACCTCTACGAGATGGATTACCTCAAGGAGGGCATCGGCCTGCGGGCGATGGCGCAGCGCGACCCGCTGGTCGAGTACCAGCGCGAGGGCTACGACATGTTCGTCGGCATGCTCGACGCGCTCAAGGAGGAGTCGGTCGGATTCCTGTTCAACGTTCAGGTCGAGGCCGCGCCTGCGCCTGCCGTGGCACCGGTGGCCGCGCCCAGCGGGCTGGCCGAGTTCGCCGCGGCAGCCGCAGCGAAGGCCGGTGAGGCCACGGCTGCCGATCCGGAGTCGGGTGCGGTGGCGACCAAGGAACGGCCGGCACCCGCGTTGCGTGCCAAGGGGATCGACAACGGGGCAACCGACAATGGGGCATCCGCGCTCACCTATACGGGTCCGTCCGAGGACGGTACCGCCGAAGTGCAGCGCTCCGGTGGTGCCGGACGGCATTCTGCGGCTGCGGGCGGCGGCACTCGCCGTGAGCGTCGCGAAGCGGCCCGCAAGCAGGCCAAGACAGGCCGGCCGTCGAAGTCGCACCGCAAGAGCTAACCGAGCTGTAGCGCAGTGAGTTGCCAACGGCCACTGCGTGTTTCGATACGTCCGGCGATGGCGCGCACCCGCGGGCCGCGGGTGTAGGTGGCGAACAGCTCGGCGGCCTCGGGTGAGGCTGCCGGGCGTAACCCCACCCGGCGCAGGCTGGCGGTGGTGCCGTGGCGCGACGCGGTGGAGGCGATGACCGCGTCGAGCAGCAGTTGGCTCATCAACGATTTCAGCTGGGACGGTGGCCTGCGCCGATCGACGACCTCAAGGACCCGGCGCAGGGCCATATCGGCGAACTGCGCGGCGCCGGGCTGCACTTGCCCGTCGGTCTCGGGGCTGACCAACCGCAACCGGCGCGGGTTGTGGCCGTGTAGCACGGTCGGTGCCGGGCAGGGCGCCGGCGGTGCCGGCAAGTCAGCCGGTGTGCCTCCCAGGGGCAGTGCGGGCGGCTCGCAGTCGATGACCGGGGCGGTCAGCGGCAGACGCCGGGAACCGTTCGCGGTGGCGGATTGCGCGGCAAGTTTCGGGGTGGGCACAGGCAACCTCCAGCGGTCGGCATCACGGACGACATCTGCTGGAGAGGTGCAGACCTACCCATGATCGCATGGGTTCGGCGTGCCGGAAGCACGCATGATCCGGCGCTCGGTTTCGCCGGTTAGCGTGACGAGAGTCGTCGAACCAGGGGGGCGGAATGGTTCAGCCCAGCATCGATTGGCCGGCCGAGCCGCTGCGCTCGCTGCTGTGGACGCTGCAGGCGTGGGTGATCACGCTTGTGGTGTTCCTGGCCGTGGCACTGCTCATCGCGAGATTCACCCGGTGGGGACAGCAGTTCTGGCGGGTCAACGCGCCGTTTTTCAGCGGCGCGGGCAGTTGGCGCACCTGGGCGCTGCTGGCGTTCATCCTCTGGCACACCGTGTATTCGGCGCGGGTGGTGGTGATTTTCACCTACCAGTACGCGGACCTGATGAATGCGGTGCAAGCCGGTGCGGAGGCATTGGCCACCCATGATGGCGCGAAGCTCGACGCTGCACGGCAGGCGTTCATGACGTCGTTTGCGATCAGTGGGATTCTGGTGGCACTCACCGTGATCTACACAGTGGTCGATCTGTTCCTGCGCCGGGTGTTCTCGATTCATTGGCGCATCTGGCTCAACACCCGCCTCGTCGACGACTGGATGACCGGCGATGCGTTCTATCGCAACCGCTTTCTGGACCCGCCGGTGGAGAACCCGGACCAGCGCATCCAGACGGACGTCGAGACGTTCACCACCAAGTCGGTGGACATGAGCATCGGAGCGGTGAACAGGTCGCTGTTGATCGTCATGTTCACCGGCGTGCTGTGGCAACTGTCCGGTCCGTTGCAGTTGGGTGGCTGGACGATTCCGCGGGCCATGGTGTTCGTGGCGTTCGTCTTCTCGATCACGGTGACCGTCGTCGCGTTCTGGATCGGCCGCCCGCTGGTGCGGCTGAACTTCCTCAACGAACGGTTCAGCGCCAGTTTCCGGTACGCGCTGGTTCGATTGCGTGACAGTGCCGAGCGTGTCGCGTTCTACCGCGGCGGGGAGCGCGAACGGCAACTGCTGCACTCCCGGTTCGCCGAGATCATCACCAACATGTGGCGGATCGTGTTCGCCCAGTTGCGGCTGGGCGGCTGGAACCGCGGGGTCGGCGACGTGACGACGGGCATGATTCCCTACATCGTGCAGGCGCCTCGGTTCTTCGCCGGCCAGATCACGCTCGGTGGTCTGCTGCAGACTGTCGCGGCCTTCGGAAATGTTTGTGCCGCAATGGCGTTCTTCCGTGAGAGCTATGACGAGTTCACCGTCTACCGCGCCGCCCTGATGCGTATCGACCAGATGCTCGCTCACGATCACCGGGCACGGGAGTTGCCCAGGATCTCGGTCGCGGCCACCCGGGATTCGCTGGCGCTCACCGAGGTGCAGGTGGATGACCTGCAGGGGCGGCCGATGATCACCGATCTGTCGATGGTGCTGAACCCGGGTGACAGTGTGGTGGTCAAGGGTCCGTCCGGGTGCGGTAAGACCACCCTGCTGCGCAGCCTGGCCGAGTTGTGGCCGCGGACAGCGGGACTGGTGCAGTACCCGCCCGGATGGGCGACGCTGTTCCTGCCCCAATTGCCATACCTGCCACTGGGAGATCTGAGGGCCTCGGTGGTGTACCCGCTGCCGATTGCCGACGTGAGTGACAGCGAACTGCGGGATACGTTGCGCGCGGTGGCCCTCGGGCATCTGACCGAGCGCCTGGACGACGAGGCCGACTGGTCGTCGGTGTTGTCCCTGGGTGAGCAACAGCGGGTCTCCTTTGCGCGGGTGCTGCTGGTCCGTCCGCGGGTGGTGTTCCTCGACGAGTCGACCTCCGCGTTGGACGAGGGACTCGAAGACGCCATGTATGGACTTGTGCGTGAACAGTTACCCGACTGCGTGGTGGTCAGCGTGGGGCACCGGTCCACCATCGACCGTCATCACCGGTCGCGTCTGCAGCTGGAGGGCAGCGGGCACTGGGAGCTCTCGGTGATTACGGCATGAACTCCGGCTAGCTCCGGCGTGAAATTGACGCGGGGCAGCACCCGTGATGCACAACAGCAGATTCGCCAGTTAACGTGACGTGGTTCGAGCGGAGCGACGAGGGGAGGTTGGCGCCGCATGGTGAACAGGCTGTCGGCGTCCGACGCAGCGTTCTTCCATCTGGAGAACACCGCCACGCCGATGTACGTCGGGTCCTTGTCGATCCTGCGCAAGCCGCGGGCCGGCCTGAGTTACGAGACCCTGTTGGAGACCGTCGAGCATCGGTTGCCGCAGATTCCGCGTTACCGCCAGAAGGTGCGTGAGGTGACGCTGGGCCTGGCCCGACCGGTGTGGGTGGATGATCGGGATTTCGACATCACCTACCACATCCGGCGTTCGGCGCTGCCGTCTCCGGGCAGCGACGCGCAGCTGCACGACCTGATCGCCCGGCTCGGCTCGCGGCCGTTGGACCGGACCCGTCCGCTGTGGGAGATGTACCTGGTCGAAGGGCTGACCAAGAACCGCATCGCGATCTACACCAAGACACACCAGGCCCTGGTCAACGGGATGACCGCCCTCGAGATCGGGCACGTGATCGTCGACCGCGCGCAGAAGCCGCCGGAGTTCGGCGAGGACATCTGGATCCCGACCCGCGGACCCAGCGACCGTCAGTTGGTACTCGGCGCGATCGGGGAGTGGATCACCCGGCCGACCACGCAGCTCGCCGCCTTGCGCGACACCGTGGCCGAGGTGGCCACGAGTGCCAGCGAACTGGCGGCGGTGGGCCGTCGAGTTGCCGACGTGGCCCGCACGGTGGCACGCGGTACCGCCCCCAGCAGCCCGCTCAACACCACGGTCTCGCGCAATCGCAGGTTCACGGTGGACGAGCATCGGTTGGAGGATTACCGGCTGGTGCGGGCCCGCTACAACTGCGACATCAACGACGTGGTCCTGGCCGTGGTGGCCGGCGCGCTACGCAACTGGCTGCTGTCGCGCGGGGAACCCGTCACCCCGACCACCACGGTGCGGGCGATGGCCCCGATGTCGGTGTACCCGGATGCCGAACTGGATTCCACGGGGCCGGGTCAGGCCATCAGCGAGGTATCGCCGTTCCTGGTCGACCTCCCGGTCGGCGAGGGCAACGCGGTGGTGCGGCTGTCGCAGATCGCTCATGCCACCGAATCGCATTCCACCGCGGCCAGCCTGGTCGACGCGCGGACCATCGTGACGCTGTCCGGATTTGCACCGCCGACCTTGCATGCCATGGGTATTCGGGTGGCGACGGGCTTCTCGGCGCGGCTGTTCAACCTGCTGATCACCAACGTGCCCGGGGCCCAGAAGCAGATGTATATCGCGGGCACCAAATTGCTGGAGACTTACGCGGTGCCGCCACTGTTGCAGAACCAGGTTCTGGCCATCGGGGTGACGTCGTACGACGGCAAGTTGTACTTCGGGATCAATGCCGACCGGGACGCGATGAGTGACGTCGACGTGTTGCCGAGCCTGTTCCGTGAGTCTCTCGAAGAATTGCTCGAGGCGGCCAGATAAACCTGGCGCAACGTGTGGGCTGTTTGACCTGAGCTGCAATTCGCGGTCTGATGAATTGATCATGCCAGCTGAGATACGAAAAAGTCGATCCGACGACAACACGCAAGACGTCAAGAAATCAGTAGTCAAAAGAACTGAAGATGCGCTCAAGTCGGTTGCCGAGGTGGTACCCCACCATCCGGTGCTCGACGTCCCGGTCGAACAGAAGGCCTACACCCGCCGGGCCGGCGTCGACTGGGTGGTGTTCGGGGTCACCGCCGTCATCGCTCTCGCATTCCTGGTCTGGGGCTTCGTCAACACCGGTTCTCTTGCCGCGGCATCGTCGAACGCACTCAGTTGGGTGATGGCCGATGTCGGTTGGCTGTTCGTCCTGACCGCGTCCGGGTTCGTGGTCTTCGTGATCTGGCTGGCCATGAGCCGCTACGGCAACATCCCGCTGGGCCGTGACGACGATGAACCGGAGTTCCGCACGGTGTCCTGGGTGGCGATGATGTTCAGCGCCGGCATGGGGATCGGTCTGATGTTCTTCGGGGTTTCCGAGCCGCTGTCGCATTTCGACTCCCCGCCACCGGGCACCGGCGGGCCGGGCAATCCCGAGGCCGCGGAGACCGCGATGGCCACCACGATGTTCCACTGGACGCTGCACCCGTGGGCGATCTACGCCGTCGTCGGCCTGACCATTGCCTACGGCGTCTATCGCAAGGGCCGCCTGCAGCTGATCAGTGCGGCGTTCGAGCCACTGCTGGGTAAACACGCCAGCGGGCCGTGGGGCAAGGTGATCGACATGCTGGCGATCTTCGCCACGCTGTTCGGGTCCGCGGCCTCGCTGGGCCTCGGCGCGCTGCAGATCCGCAGCGGATTGCACATCGTCGCCGGAATCGGTGAAACCGGCAATGCCATCTTGATCGGCATCATCACGGTCCTGACCGTCGCGTTCGTCCTGTCGGCGGTGTCGGGGGTGGCGCGCGGGATCCAGTGGCTGTCCAACATCAACATGGTGCTGGCGCTGGGGATGGCGCTGTTCATCTTCCTGGTGGGCCCGACCATGTTCATGCTGAACATGATTCCGACCTCCATCGGCAGCTATTTCCGAGATCTCGCGCAGATGGCCGCCCGGACGGGCGCCGAAGGCGACGCGGTCAGCACCTGGCTGCAGAGCTGGACCATCTTCTATTGGGCATGGTGGATCTCCTGGACCCCCTTTGTCGGGATGTTCATCGCCAGGATTTCCCGTGGCCGCACCATCCGGCAATTCGTGACGGGCGTGCTGCTCGTGCCCAGCGTGGTGTCGGTGGTCTGGTTCTGTGTGTTCGGCGGCGCGGCCATCTTCGAGCAGCAGAACGGGGTGGACCTGGCCGGAATGGGCAGCCAGGAGAAGCAGCTGTTCAGTTTGCTCGGCGAGTATCCGATCGCGACGGTCACCAGTGTGGTGGTGATGTTGCTGGTCGCCATCTTCTTCGTGTCCGGTGCGGATGCCGCGTCGATCGTGATGGGTTCGCTGTCCGAGCGCGGCACCATCAAACCGACCCGGCCCACGGTGATCTTCTGGGGCGTCGCGACCGGTGCGGTGGCGGCCGTCATGCTGCTGGTCGGCGGTGCCGACGCGCTGAACGGTCTGCAGTCGATCACGATCATCGTCGCGGTGCCGTTCGTCCTGGTGATGATCGGGCTCGCGGTGTCGCTGGTTCGGGACCTGCGGCAGGATCCGTTGGTGGTGCGCCGCGAGTACGCGTTGGAAGCCGTCAACGATGCGGTGGTCGCCGGTGTCACCCAGCACGGCGACGATTTCGTGATCTCGGTGGAGAAGGACCCGCAAGCCGACGACCGAAGAGACGCCGAGGACGATTAACCTCGCGGTGTGCGCGTCTACATCCCGACGACCCTGGTCGCCCTGCAGCAGCTCGTCGCCGACCGTTACCTGCTCGTCGTGAACGGAACGGCCTTTGCGGTCACCCCGACACTGCGGGAGGCTTACGCCGAGGGCGACGACGACGAACTTGCCGAGGTGGCCCTGCGGGAAGCCGCGCTGGCTTCCCTGCGGTTGCTGGCCGGCGGGCCGGCCGATTCAGGTCTGCCGCCGCGCCGCGCGGTGGTGGTGGCCGATACGGGGGCGGATGGGGAGGTCACGATCCGTCCCGACCTCGACGACGCCGTCGTGCGGTTGTCCGGACCGTTGCCCATCGAGGCCGTGGTCGCGGTGTACGTCGACAATGCCGACGCGGAGTCGGCGGTGCTGGCCGCGGTCGATGTTGTCGACGAGGCGGACATGGGGGATGAGGACGCGGAACTCACGGTGGGCGACGCCCAGGATCACGACCTGGCGTGGTATGCCCCGCAGGAGTTGCCCTTCCTGCTCGAACTGCTCTGAATCAACTGGATGGGGGATTTTGATGCGCGGAATCGGCTTGCTGACGTTGATGGCCGTGGTTCTGACCAGTGCGGCGTGTTCGACCGGAGGCGGTGACGCCTCATCGGCAGGCCCCACCGAGCCGGGTGCCCCGGCAGAAACTCGGCAGCCCCCGCCACCGGCAGCGACCGGCCCCGGGGCGACGGTGACGGATTTCCGCAACGTGAAAATCTTTGACGGCCAAGCGGATCGGCTGTCGGCGCCATCGAATGTGCGGGTCAAGGGCAACCACATCGAGCAGATCTCCACGGAGCCGTTGCCGGCCGATCCGGGCGCCACGGTAATCGACGGCGGTGGTCGGACGTTGATGCCCGGCCTGATCGACAACCATTGGCACACCATGTTCGTGCGGCCGCCCGCGAACCAGTTGCTGAACCTGGACGTGGGTTATCTCAATCTGCTGGCAGGGGATGAGGCGAAAGACACGCTGATGCGTGGCTTCACCACGGTGCGCGATCTCGGTGGCCCCAGTTTCGGTCTCAAGAAGGCCATCGACGAGGGGGTCACGGACGGCCCCCGCATCTTCCCCTCCGGCGCGATGATCAGCGTGACCAGCGGCCACGGCGACTTCCGGCAACCGGCAGATCTGCCCCGCAGCCCGGGTGGTCCGCCATCGAGGCAGGAGGAGTTGGGCGGCAGCATGATCGCGGACAGCCCCGACGAGGTCCGGTTGCGCGCCCGCGAGCAGTTGTTCCAGGGGGCGTCGCAGATCAAGCTGACCGCCGGCGGCGGGGTCTCCTCGCCGCACAGTCCGCTCGACGTCACCACCTTCACCGAACCCGAACTGCGGGCGGCCACCGAAGCGGCCGGCAACTGGGGCACGTATGTGACCGTGCACGCCTACACCCCGCAGACGATCCAGCAGGCGATCCGTGCCGGGGTCACGTGCATCGAGCACGCTCATCTGATGGACGAGGCAACGGCGAAGGAGATGGCGGACAAGAACATCTGGCTCAGCACGCAGCCCATCCCGGCCGAGATGATCGGCGCGTTCCCGCCGGGCTCCGACGAGGCCGCCAAGGCCAAGGAGATCGTCGACGGTGTCAGCAACGTCTACCAGTTGGCCCGCAAGTACAAGCTCAAGACCGCGTTCGGTACCGACATCCTGTTCTCGCCGCAGCTGGCGCCGAAACAGGGGGCTCTGCTGGCCGGCCTCGGCAAATGGTTCTCGCCCGCCGAGACGCTGACGATGGCCACCGGAACCAACGCCGAACTGCTGGCGATGTCGGGCAAGCGCAGCCCCTACGCGGGCAAGCTGGGCGTGGTCAAAGAGGGTGCCCTGGCGGATCTGTTGCTGGTCGACGGCGACCCGTTGGCACGCCTGGACCTGGTCGCAGACCCGGAGCGCAACTTCAAAGTGATCATGAAGGACGGGAAGACGTACAAGAACACTTTGGTGTCCTGACCTCCGATGGCGCTCGTACGACTAGCTACGGGACAGTAACCTACGGTACCGTAGGTTGATGGCCAAGAACTCGATCAAGGTCTCGGCCAATGTGGCCGATACGGTCCGCCCGACCATTGCCGGTGCCGAGCGACGTCCCGGCTGGAACGCACTGCGTCGCATCGTCGGGCAGGTGACCACACCGCTGCTGCCCGACGATTACCTCAAGTTGGCCAACCCGTTGTGGTCGGCGCGGGAGTTGCGCGGCCGGGTGGTCGAGGTGCGGCGGGAAACTGCCGACTCCGCGACGTTGGTGATCAAACCCGGCTGGGGATTCTCGTTCGACTATCAGCCCGGCCAGTATGTCGGTATCGGCGTGCTGATGGACGGCCGCTGGCGCTGGCGGTCGTATTCGCTCACCTCGGCGCCGGAAAAGACTCCCGCGAGCACTGGTCACGTGGTGGGCACACGCACCATCGCGATCACCGTGAAGGCGATGCCCGAGGGGTTCATGTCGACCCACCTGGTCGACGGGTTGCAGCCGGGCACGGTGGTGCGACTGGCGGCCCCGCAGGGCAACTTCGTGATGCCCGAACCGGCTCCGGCGTCGGTGCTGTTCGTGACGGCGGGCTCGGGCATCACCCCGGTGATGTCGATGCTGCGCACGCTGGTGCGTCGCGATCAGATCACCGATATCGTCCATGTGCATTCGGCCCCAACGGAATCCGATGTGATGTTCGGATCGGAACTGGCTGAGCTGCACGATGCGCACCCCACCTACCGGCTGCTGTTGCGCAGCACGCGGACCGAGGGCAGGCTGAATCTGGCGCAGCTCGACGACGTGATTCCCGATTGGCGGGAACGACAAGTGTGGGCGTGTGGGCCCGAAGGCATGCTCGACGACGCTGAACGGGTGTGGTCAGTCGCCGGTATCGCCGACAATCTGCACCTGGAGCGGTTCGCGGTGTCGCGGGCTGCCCCGCACGGCGCCGGCGGCACGGTGACGTTCGAGCGCAGCGGCAAGGAGATCACGGTTGACGGCGCAACGCCGTTGATGGACGCCGGCGAGCAGGTGGGTATCCAGATGCCGTTCGGCTGCCGGATGGGCATCTGTCAGTCGTGCGTGGTGAGCCTGGTCGACGGGCATGTGCGCGACTTGCGTACCGGCGTCGAACACGAGCCCGGAACTCGGATCCAGACGTGTGTTTCGGCAGCGTCCGGCGACTGCGTGCTGGACGTTTAAACTTTACCGGCTAGTAACCTACGGCATCGTAGGTTACGCTACCGTAGGTAAGCGAGAGGAGGCCGACGATGGCAATTACCGACGTTCCCGAGTTCGCGCATCTCACTGATGCCGACATTGAGAGTCTCGCCGTAGAACTAGATGCGATCCGGCAAGACATCGAAGACTCCCGCGGTGAGCGCGACGCGCGCTACATCCGTCGCACCATCGCCGGTCAGCGCGCCCTCGAGGTGGCGGGCCGCCTGATGCTGGCGGCAAGCTCGCGCCGCTCGGCGTGGTGGGCGGGCACTGTGACCCTGGGCGTGGCCAAGATCATCGAGAACATGGAGATCGGCCACAACGTCATGCACGGCCAGTGGGACTGGATGAACGATCCCGAGATTCACTCCTCGACGTGGGAGTGGGACATGAGCGGGGCGTCCAAGCACTGGCGGTTCACCCACAACTTCATGCACCACAAGTACACCAACATCCTCGGCATGGACGATGATGTGGGCTACGGCGTCATTCGCGTCACCCGCGATGCCAAGTGGAAGCCGTTCAACCTCTACGGCAACCTGCTGTTCAACACGCTGCTGGCGATCGGCTTCGAATGGGGCGTCGGGTTGCAGCACCTGGAGCTCGGCAAGATCTCCAAGGGGCGTGACGACCGAAAGGCCACGCTGGTCCGGGTTCGCGAGTTCGGGGTGAAGGCCGGCAACCAGCTCGCCAAGGACTACGTCGTCTGGCCCGCGCTGACCGCGCTGTCGCCCGGCGCGACCTTCAAGTCGACGCTCAAGGCCAACGCGGTGGCCAACGTCATCCGCAACGTCTGGGCCAACGCGGTGATCTTCTGTGGCCATTTCCCCGATGGCGCAGAGAAATTCACCAAGACCGACATGGTCGGTGAGAGCCGCGGCCAGTGGTACCTGCGCCAGATGCTGGGCAGCGCCAACTTCAACTCGGGTCCGGCCCTGGCCTTCATGAGCGGCAACCTGAGCTACCAGATCGAGCATCACCTGTTCCCGGATCTGCCGAGCAATCGGTACGCCGAGATCGGGGTCCGGGTGCGGGCGCTGTGCGACAAGTACGACCTGCCCTACACCACGGGGCCGTTCCTGGTGCAGTACGGGAAGACCTGGCGCACGATCGCCAAACTGTCGCTGCCGGACCGGTTCCTGCGGGACACCCGCGACAATGCGCCCGAGACGCGCAGCGAGCGGATGTTCGACGAACTCGACGGATATGGGGTTACCGATCCCCAGACCGGGCGTCGGCGTGGCCTGAAGACAGCCATCGAGACCGTGCGCGGTTGGCGCCGCCGCTGAACTGCTCGAATGTGAAGAAGGTGTCGAGAAATCGCTGATTTCTCGACACCTTCTTCACGTTGGGCGCTGTTGGGCTCGGATTCCAAGCAATTGCCCGACGCACTCCCAGGGTCCTCGCAGTCGTCGCTCATAACCTGTGGCCTCAACAGGTAGGCACCGCCGGATCGGAGTTCGGGATGAGGAAGCTACTTGCGGCTGCCATGGTGCTCGGCGCCTCGGCCGTCCCCGTGGGCGTGTTGGCCACCGGGATCGCCGCGGCCGACGACTACGCCGGGCAGAAATACTCCGACGTGCAGTCGGCGCTGTCCGACGCCGGGATGAAAGGTGTGGTCGCCGCTCGCTCGGGCGATTCCGAGGCCGACGACGACTGCGTGGTGACCCACTCGGAGAAGGCGCACTGGCACAAGGGTGACAATTTCTCGCCGGTCACCGACACCGTGCTGCTGGACCTGAACTGCAACGCCGGGGTGGCCACGGCCAAGACCCCGGGCAACTCGGCGGCCAGCCCCGAGGGGCGCGCAGCCATTGCGGAGGCCAAGCAGCAGGCCGAGCAGGAGCAGCAGCAGGCGGCGGCCGACCAGGCCAAGCCCAAGCACTGACCTCTCACATGTTGAGTTCCCACACCTTCGGCCAGTCCCTGCCCCGGAGCGCGGCGTCGATACCGCCGTCGACGAAGATGACGGACCCGACGAAGTAACTCGCCTCGGGGCTCAGCAGGAACGCCACCAGCGCGGCCACCTCTTCGGGCCGCCCGCCGCGCCCGGCGGGAATCGTCTGGAGGAACTGCTTCATCCCCTCACCGGTCAAGGGGTCCTTACGCCCCTCCTCGGTCATCGGAGTGTCGATGAGCCCAGGTGCGATCGCGTTGAGCCGGATGCCGTCGGCGATGTACTCCGCGGACTTGGTGCGGGCGTAGTACGCCAGGGCGGCCTTGGTGGCCGGGTAGGCCTGAAGCGCCGCGAAATCGCCGAAGGTGGATGCGACGGTGTTGGCGCCCACCTCATCACCGGCCAGGCAGGCGTCGGCCAATTCGACCGGCCAATTAGGTTGGCTGGTAGTCGAATTCGAGCTGATCAGTACCACCGAAGCGTTCTCGCGGCCGGCCAGCAGTGGGCGCAGGCCTTCGAGCAGCTCGATCGCGCCGAAGTAGTTGACGGCGATGAGCAGATGCGCCGGACGGCCGGTTGCAGCCGCCAGACCGGCGAACGGGACGAAACCGTCGATACCGCCGTCGGCCAGTTCGGTCACCTTGACGATCGCCTCCGCGCGTCCGTCCGGGGTGCTCAGGTCCACGTTCACGTCCGCGCCGCGCAGGTCGACGCCGATCACCCGATGCCCGTCGGATTCCAGCCGTTTCTTGGTTGCCGCCCCAAGCCCTGAGGCGCTGCCGGTGAGAACGTAAGTAGCCACGTTCAGCGACCATAGTCGCTGAGACGTCAGGGCAGGTCAGGCTTCGCGTAGAGCGGTCAGCAGGTGTCGGGTCGCCGCGACGCGGCCCGCTGCCGGCCCGGTCAGGCTGTCCAGTGCACATTCGGGATCGGCGGGCGGGCCCATATGGCCGCAGCCGCGCGGACAGTCCTCGATGGTGTCGGCCAGATCCGAGAACGCCCTGATCACGTCGTCCGGTTGAATATGTGCCAGTCCAAAGGACCTGATCCCGGGGGTGTCGATCACCCAGCCCTGGCCGTCGAGCGGTATCGCCACCGACTGGGTGGACGTGTGCTTGCCCTTGCCCACCCCGGAAACCTCTCCGGTGGCCCGATCTGCCTCCGGGACAAGACGATTCACCAGCGTGGACTTGCCCACGCCGGAATGCCCGAGGAACACGGTGACCTGATCGGCCAGCAGCGGTGCGACTGCGTCGAGCGGATCCTCGCGGCCTGCCGTGACGATGGTCAGGTCCAGATCCGCGAACTGCGCCGCGAACGGTTCGGGGGCGGCCAGATCGGATTTCGTCAGGCACAGCACCGGTGTCAGCCCGCCTGCATACGCGGCGATCAGCGCGCGTTCGACAAATCCGGTACGCGGCGGCGGGTCGGCCAGCGCCACCACGATCAACAGCTGATCGGCGTTGGCGACCACCACCCGTTCGGTCGGATCGGTGTCATCGGCGGTGCGGCGCAACACCGTTCGACGCTCACCACGACGCACGATCCGGGCCAGGGTATCCGGCCGGCCGGACAGATCGCCGACGATGTCGACGTCGTCGCCAACCACGATCGGGGTGCGGCCCAGTTCACGGGCCCGCATCGCGACCACGTGGTGATGCGGATCGCGGTCGAGGGCGCAGCCCCACCGGCCGCGGTCGACGGTCACCACCATCGCGGACTGGGCGTCGGCATGGTCGGGGCGGATCTTGGTGCGCGGACGGGTCCCGCGGCCCGGCCTGATCCGGACATCGGACTCGTCGTATTCCCGCGCTCCCAAGGTGGTTTACTTCCCCCTCGCGGGCGGGTCGCCCGCCAGCATCCGCTCCCACATGAGCGGGAACTCGGGCAGGGTCTTGGCCGTGGTCTCGATGTTCTCCACCTGTACGCCGGGCACCCGCAGGCCGATGATCGCTCCGGCCGTGGCCATCCGGTGATCGGCGTAGGAACGCCAGGTTCCGCCGTGCAGCGGGCGCGCCGTGATGAGCAGGCCGTCCTCGGTCTCGGAGCAGTCGCCACCGAGTCCGTTGATCTCGGTGGTCAGTGCGGCCAGTCGATCGGTCTCATGTCCGCGCAGATGTGCGATGCCGCGCAGTCGTGACGTCGAGCCGACATCGGCCAGTGCGGCCAGCGCGGCCACTGTGGGAGCGAGCTCGCCGACGTCGTGCAGGTCGGCGTCAAACCCGCCGTAGCCTTCGGCGCCGCGGACCTCCAGATATGAATCACGTTGGTGAACAGCCGCATTCACCTTCGCCAGCAGGCCGAGGATGGTGTCGGCGGGTTGGATGCTGGCCGACGGCCAGTCGGCGATCCGCACCGTTCCGCCGGTGACGATGGCAGCGGCCAGAAAGGGCGTGGAATTCGACAGGTCGGGCTCGATATGCCAGGCCCGCGCGGCGATCGGCCCGGGGGAGACCCGCCAGCGGTTGGGGACCGAGTCATCGACCTGCACGCCGGCGTCGCGCAGCATCGCCACCGTCATCGCCACATGCGGGGCCGAGGGCACCGAGGTGCCGGTGTGCACGATGGTGAGCCCGTCGGTGAATGTCGCACCGGACAACAACAGTCCGGAAACGAACTGCGAGGACCCCGACGCGTCGATCTCGACGGTGCCGCCGGCCACAGCGCCCCGGCCGCGCACCGCGAACGGCAGCGCGTCTCCGTCGACGTCGACTCCCAGGCCGCGCAGCCCATTGAGCAGCGGTGAAATCGGTCGGGCCCGGGCCTGCTCGTCGCCGTCGAACGTGACCGACGCGGTGCCCAATGCGGCGATCGGAGGCACGAATCGCAGTACGGTACCGGCCAGTCCGCAGTCGACCCGCGCATCCGGGGCCGGCGCGATGCGGCCGCTGACCGTCAACGCGGTGTCGTCATGTTCGGCCGGTGTCACGCTGACGCCCAGGCTGCGGATGGCGTCGATCATCAGATCGGTGTCGCGGCTGCGCAACGCGCCGATGACCGTCGAGGGGCCCTGTGCGGTGGCCAGAGCGGCCAGCACGAGCGCGCGGTTGGTCAGAGACTTCGAACCGGGCACCGTCACCGTGGCGTCGACGGGGGTCGTGGCCGACGGAGCCGGCCAATGTGTCATCTGCTCCTCACGTGCGCTCACGCACTACATCCTGCCTTGTCCGCGGACTCTGCAACCATGGGCACTATGTGTGGACGTTTCGCGGTGACCACCGATCCTGCGCTGCTGGCGCAGAAAATACAGGCGCTCGATGAGACTGCAGCGAGCTCGGGCGACAAGGCCGACAAGGCCGACAAGGACGTGGCAGGCGCCAACTACAACGTGGCTCCCACGACGACCATCTCCAGCGTCGTCAAACGGCACACCGAACCCGAGGACGAATCGTCCCGCCGAGTCCGGTCGATGCGCTGGGGGCTGATCCCGCCGTGGGTGAAGACGGCCGAGGGCGGCGGTCCGGATACCAAGGGACCACTGCTGATCAATGCGCGCGCCGAGAAGGTCACCACCTCACCGGCTTTCCGCAACTCCGCCAAGAACAAGCGCTGTCTGATCCCGATGGACGGTTGGTACGAGTGGAAGCCCAACACCGAGGCGAGCGCAGCCGGCAAAAAGGTGGCCAAGACGCCGTACTACATGTACGGCGCCGACGGTGAGCTGCTGTTCATGGCGGGGCTGTGGACCACGTGGCGTCCGCAGGGTGCGCCCAGGGACCAGCCGCCGCTGCTCAGTTGCACGATCATCACCACCGACGCCGCCGGTCCGCTCGCCGAGATCCACGATCGGATGCCGCTGACCATCAGCGCACCGGACTGGGACCGCTGGATGGATCCCGACGCCCCCATCGACGAGGGGCTGCTGCGCGGTCACGGGGACCTGGACCGGATCGCCGTTCGTGAGGTGTCTCGACTGGTCAACAGTGTCCGCAACAACGGCCCCGAGCTCATCGAGCCGGCTGAGCCCGAGGAGATGGGGTTGTTTTGAGCGCGATTGACGGAGGTCTCGACGCCGGCCTTCTCGATGCGATCGGTGCCGACCTGCGATCGGCCGGATTCACCACCGACGGGGTGGCCGAGCTTCTGGGCGCTGACGCCAACGCCGCGCTGGGCCGGGGCGCGTGGTGGCCGGTCCTACGGGCCACCCATGCCGCTCCGGCCGACCGGCAGCGGTTGGCCGTACTGGTGCGCCTGCTGCTACTCGGAACCGAGGAGGCGCCCGAGCTCGTCGAGGCGGCGTTCCCGTCGACCAACCTGCAGACCCTGGCGGCGGGAGGTGTCCTGGAATCGGGCGGTGACAAGGTTCGGGCCGCCCTCGACATCCGCCCGCACAGCGACGGAACCCGGGATTTTTACGTGGTCTCCGATCAGGACGCCGCAGTGCGGCGCGGGCCGTTGCACCACGATCACGTGCTCGGGATCGGCGGGGCGTCGGTGTCATTGGCGCGCGCCGTCGCGCGTAATCCCGTCGGCCGCGCCCTCGATCTCGGAACCGGATGCGGTATTCAGGCACTGCATCTGGACGCACACTGCGACGAGATCGTCGCAACCGACACCAACGAGCGGGCACTGGCACTGGCCGCGATGACCGCGCGGCTCAACGGCATGTCGTGGGATCTGCGCCATGGCAGCCTGTTCGAGCCGGTGGCGGGCGAGCGTTTCGATCTGATTGTCTCCAATCCGCCGTTCGTGGTCGGCTCGGGTGCCCGCGACTACATCTACCGAGACTCCGGTCTGGCCGGAGATGCGTTGTGCCAGAGCCTTATCGAGCAGGTGGGTGATCATCTGCTGCCGGGTGGCACCGCGCACATCATGGCGAATTGGATCGTGCGTGACGGTGGAGAAGGCCGAGAAGGCTCAGATTGGCGGGATCGCGTCCGCGGCTGGCTGGCCGGCACCGGCCTGCATGCCTGGGTGGTGCAGCGTGAACTGGCCGACCCGGTCAGCTATGTGTCGCTGTGGCTGGCGGATGCAGGCGAGGACCTCGAACGGCAGGCTCAGCGGGGTGGGCAATGGCTCGACTGGTTCACCGAGCAGCGCATCGCCGGCGTCGGCATGGGCATGATCTCGCTGCGGGTCCCGCGTGACGGGGAACCGCCCGAGCAGATCCTCGAGGAGATCACCGGCGCCGACGAGGCGGTCACCGGAGCGGAGGTGGACGCGTTCTTCGCCCGGAGGGCCTACCTGCGCGACACCTCCGACGACGCGCTGCTGGCGGCCCGGCTCTGCACGGCGCCGGTCTTTCTGGAGGCACAGTCGCTGCCTGGACCGGAGGGCTGGCAGGAGGTCGGGGCCGCGGTGCGCCGCCCGGGTGGCCCGGCCGCAGTCATCGGGGTCGACGAGGTACTGCGGGCGCTGCTGGCGGGCTGCCGTGGGGAGGTGCCGTTGGGCACCTTGATCCAGCTGTTGGCCACTCATCACGGGGTGGACGCCGACGCGTTGGCGTCGGCCGCGCTGCCCGAGGTGCGTGAGGCGATCGGGCGCGGAATCCTGTATCAGGCAGAATGACAGCTCTTTAGAGGATTACTCGGTTTTGATAGAGTAATCCTCGTGGCGCCGTCAAAGGGTTGGGGCGCGCGGGACCGACTGCTGACGGTCGCGCGGCGACGGTTCGCGGCGGAGGGGACCATCGCCCCGACGCTGGATGAGGTGCGGCGTGAGGCCGAGGTGAGCGTCGGATCGCTCTACCATCACTTCCCTGACAAGCCGGCTCTGGCGGCGGCGGTCTACGCCCAGGTCATGGCCGAATATCAGAGTGGGTTCGTGGAGATGCTGCGCGGGCAGGCCACCGCCGAAGACGGAATCCGCGGCGGGGTACGGCATCACCTGAACTGGATCGCAGCGCACCGCGGCGAAGCCGTGCTCCTGCTGGGGGACAGGCTCGACAGCATCGCACTGCGGGCCGCCAATCAGGACTTCTTCGCAGCGATCCAAGACTGGTGGCGGCCGCACCGCGCCTACGGCGTGCTGGCGGCCATCCAGCCTGGTGTCACGGCCGCCCTGTGGTTCGGCCCTGCGCAGGAGTACGCCCGCCACTGGGTGGCCGGCGGTGTCGCCGAGATGGACAGCGAGGTCGTCGAGATATTCGCCGATGCGGCATGGAATGCATTGCATACCAAACGAATTGAGGAGAATTCCTGATGGACAAGCCCTTGTATCGCAGCATGGTGGCCGAAGGTGACGATCCGGCTGCGCCACAACGGATTCTGGTCGAGCGCAGCGCCGACCGCGCGGTGGTGACCCTCGATGAACCCGACCGGCTGAACGTCCTGTCCGCACCGCTGGTCCGGCAGTTGCGTCGGGCTCTGGAGGAGCTGGCGGCCGACAACGACATTCGTGCCGTGGTGTTGACGGGCGCCGATCCGGGTTTCAGCGCGGGCGGCGACCTGCGCATGATGCGTGCGGCCGTCGAGAATCGGTACCAGGCCGAGGGGACCGCGGACGTATGGCGCTGGATACGACGCGAATTCGGTGGTATCGCCCGACTCATCGCGGGTTCGGACACCGTCTTCGTGGCCGCCCTCAACGGTCCGGCCGCCGGTGTCGGGCTAGCCTGGGCGCTCACCTGTGATCTGACCATCGCCAGCGCGAAGGCCGTCATCGTGCCTGCCTTCGCCCGCCTCGGATTGATCCCGGAGGTCGGCACCAGCTGGGCGCTGACCCGCCGCCTCGGTTATCAGGGCGCGCTGGCCTACTACCTGAAAGGCGAGCACATCGACGCCGAAGCCGCGCAGCGGCTGGGCCTGGTGCATGAGGTCGTCGCCCATGGGCAACTGCTCGCGACCGCCGACGAATGGTGTTCGCGGGTGGCCGCGTTGCCGCCGCACGCGGTGGCGATGACGAAACCCCTGTTGCGTGCCGCGGCCGACGCCAGTTGGAACGACGCGCTCACGCTCGAAGAGTTCGCCGAACCAACCTGTTTCACCACCGCGGCTTTCGCCGACAGCGTCGAGACCATGCTGTCCGGTGGGACGCGTCCGCGCTAGAGCGCCCCGTCGTTCACGCCTTGCGGCGTGCCGTCACCACCGCATAGGGCGCGTCGAAGGCGACTCGGCCGTCGTCGTCGGTCTGTGCGCTCAGCGCCGCGGTGAACGCCCCGATCAGCCGGGTCCGCATCGTGTCATCCAGTCGGCTCAGCAGGTCGACATGCATCGGCGATTCGTCCGAGATGAATCGGACCGCTGATTCGACAGAGTCGAATTGCCATGTGTGTGAGCCGGTTTCGAAATGAACATCGTTGAATCCGGCACTGAGGCGCGAGTGTACGACATCGAGATCGCCCCACTGATCGGGCGAATAGGCCAACGCCGGCGGTTGACCCAGCGTTTCGACGATCGGGGTGAAGAACGGGCTGCCGGCCTGGTCACGGATCCAGGTGGAGAACGCGAATACCCCGCCCGGGGTCAACAGCCGAGTGACCTCGGTGACCAGGCCGGTGGGCTCGACGAAGATGATCCCCATGTTCGACACCACGGTGCCGAATTCGCCGTCGGGCAATCCGGTGTGGGCGGCGTCGGCGACCACCCACTGCACCGCGTCGGCTCCAGTTCGCCCCGAGGCGATGGCGATCAGCTCGGCGGTGAGGTCCACGCCGGTGACGTGGGCCCCGGCCTCGGCGGCGGCCAGTGCAGCGCTTCCGGTGCCGCACGCCAGGTCGACCAGAGTGGTGTCACGGACCGGCCGCACCCGGTCGGCCGTGGCGACGACCTCACCGGCGATGACGGCGATCTGTTCGGCGACGGCTTGATAGCGGCCGGCGGCCCAGTTGGTGGGTTGTGGGTCAGGCATGCCGACGAGCCTAGATGGGGTGTGCGGATATCCGGACGCTTCCCGGGCAGCGGACAGATGCTCGGAATATGAGCGAATCGCCTGCAAGCTGATCACCATCGAATTCGATTAGTACGGAGGGGGTTTGTCGAGTTCGGCGTTGAGCCGGCGTTCGGTGTTGATCCGTTGAGTGCGGGCTTGTTGGCGCGTTTGTTGGCGGAGCGGCATTTTGGTGTGCCGGCCGGTAGCGCTTGCCGGTGCCGGTGCTGTCTCTTTATACACACAACACTAGAGATCATGCCTAGTCTCGGGCGCTCGGAAATGAGTATAAGAGACAGGGCTACAGCTACGCCAAACAGCTCGTGGACTCGTACACCATGCAGCTGGCCGGACAACTGGCACCGCAATCCATCCGCGCCAACGTCGTTCACCCCACCAACTGCAACACCTCGATGCTCAACAGTGATCCGATGTACCGCCAGTTTCGGCCGGACCTCGAAACCCCGACCAGAGACGATGCCCTACTGGCGTTCCCCGCCATGCAGGCGATGCCCACGCCGTACGTCGAGCCGTCCGATATCTCGAACGCCGTTTGTTTCCTGGCCTCCGACGAGTCTCGCTACGTGACCGGCCTACAGCTCAAGGTCGACGCCGGCGCAATGCTGAAGTTTTAGGGGATCTGATGACCACTACCGAGAAGTCGGCCGCTGAAGAGGGCCGGATCACCGATGAGGATATCCAGCGGGCCAAGGCACAGATCGGGATACCGGTTTTTCAACGTGATGAGGCGTGGAACAAGCTGCCATCAGCGGATGCCATCACGCAGTTCGCGTTTGGCTGCGGGGATGACAATCCACTGTTTCACGATCCGGCATACGGAACCGGCACCCGCTGGCACGGGCAGATCGCCTCACCGACCTTCCCGATCTCCACGGGCCTGGACCAGACTCCGAAGTTCACCGATCCAGAGCGAAAGAAGTTGTTCCGCGGACTGTTCCGCGGCACGGGCAAGTACTACTCGGGAGTGAAGTGGACGTGGTACCGCCCGATCTACGCCGGACGCCCCGTGTTGGCGGAGAACTACACGCTGGACGTTCAGGTCAAGGAGAGCGAATTCTCCGGCGGGCGTTCGGTCAAGGAGACCTTCCGGTATCTCTACGTCGACATCGACGGCAATCCCGTCGCCACCCGCGACGAGTCCTATATCAACGCCGAGCGTCAGGGCTCCAAGAAGTCCGGCAAGCTCAAGAACATCGAACGCAAGCACTGGACGCCTGAGGAATTCGAACAGGTCGAGGCCGAGTACGAGGCAGAGGTGCGCCGGGGCGCCGACCCGCAGTGGTGGGAGGACGTGGCGGCCGGTGCCGAACTGCCTGGAATCATCAAGGGCCCGTTGACGGTTGTCGACATCATCTCGATGCACATGGGCTGGGGTTGGGGTGGATACGGTGTCGGACCACTGAAGTTTGCTCATCAGTTACGCAAGCGGATGCCGGCGTTCTACCAGCCCGACGAGTACGGCGTTCCCGACGTCGTGCAACGCCTGCACTGGGACGCGGCGCGCGCTCAGGCTCTCGGCATTCCGGCACCGTACGACTACGGCCAGATGCGAGCAGCGTGGGTCAGCCATCTGCTCACCAACTGGATCGGTGACGACGGCTGGCTGGCCGAGATGGATCTGCAGCTGCGCGGATTCAACTATCACGGTGACGTTCATCGGTTGACCGGCAAGGTCACTGCCAAGGGCGAGAGCGCGGGCGAAGCGGTGTCGTTGGACGTCTTCGCCACCAGCCAGCGCGACGAGGCCACCACTCGCGGTACCGCGAAGGTGTTGCTGCCGTCGAAGGAGACTGGCGCCGTGGTGTTACCGGTCCCCGATGCCGATCTCAGAAGGCGTGGAGCGCAGGTTGTCTCGCGAACATCAGGAAGGGTCGGCGGCGAGATGCGCCGACTGTATGGAGAGTGAGATAGGGCAATGAAGCGACTCGTTTTGGAGGCCGAGCACGAGGCGTTCCGGGACACCGTGCGCCAGTTCATCGAGCGTGAACTTGTGCCGAACGCCGAGAAGTGGGAGACCGACCGCATCGTCGACCGCCAGGCGTATACGGCTGCAGGCGAATATGGACTCATCGGGTTCAACATGCCCGAGGAATACGGCGGTGGAGGCGTCGACGATTTCAGGTTCAACGCCGTCATCGACGAAGAGATCGCCCGCTACGGCGGTCCGGCACCGTCGTTGAGCCTGCAGAACGACGTTGTCGGACCATATTTCTCGTCATTGGCCAACGATGAGCAGAAGAAGCGCTGGCTGCCGGGCATCATCAGCGGTGAGTTGATCGTCGCCGTGGCCATGACCGAGCCGGGCGCAGGCAGTGACTTGGCTGGTATCCGTACCTCGGCAGTTCGCGATGGTGACGACTGGATTGTCAACGGTTCGAAGACATTCATCTCGTCCGGGATCAACTGCGATCTGGTGGTGGTGGTGTGTCGTACCGATCCCGATGCCGGGCATAAGGGCTTCACCTTGCTCGTGGTCGAGGACGGGATGGACGGGTTCAGTCGTGGCCGCAAGCTGGACAAGATGGGTCTGCACTATCAGGACACCGCCGAACTCGTATTCTCCGACGTCCGGGTGCCTGCGGCCAACCTCCTGGGCAAAGAGGGGCGGGGCTTTTATCACCTGATGCACAACCTGCCTTCGGAGCGGTTGTCCATTGCTATTTCGGCCATCGGCGGTGCCCGCGAAACCTGGCGGCAGACGCTGCAATACGCCAAAGACCGCAAGGCTTTCGGGCAACCGATCGGCAGCTTCCAGCACAACCGTTTCCTGCTGGCCGAGATGGACACCGAACTCGAGATCGGCGAGCAGTACATAGACCGGTGTCTGCAAGCGGTGGTCGACGGTGAGTTGACCGCGGTCGAGGCCTCGAAAGCCAAGTGGTGGTGCACCGAGACCGCGAAAAAGGTGATCGATGGCTGTGTGCAGTTGCACGGCGGCTATGGCTACATGACCGAGTACCGGGTGGCCCGCGACTACCTGGACAACCGCATCATGACGATCTTCGGGGGCACCACTGAGATCATGAAGGACATCATCGGTCGCGACTTGGGATTGTGATCCTTCCGATGAATCGGTTGTCGTGAACGGTATTTCGGTCGACCACGAGGGTGCTGTCCAGCGGATTCTGCTGGATCGGCCGGAGAAACTCAACGCCGTCGACACCCCGATGCTCGACGAGTTGTCGGCCCGGCTTGCCGAAGCCGCGGCCGACGACTCGGTACGGGCGCTTCTGCTCACCGGAGCGGGGCGGGCGTTCTGCTCGGGCGGCGACTTGACCGGCGGTGACACCCACGGCGCCGCGCACGCCGCCAACCGGGTGGTTCAGGCGATCACGGCTCTGCCGAAACCGGTGGTCGCCGGAGTGCACGGCGCGGCGGCCGGCTTCGGCTGCCCGCTGGCGCTGGCCTGCGACCTGGTGGTGGCCTCGCCCGCGGCGTACTTCCAGTTGGCATTCAGCCGGGTCGGGTTGATGCCCGACGGCGGCGCCTGTGCGCTACTGCCGGACCTGATCGGGCGTGCCCGCGCGGCACGGATGGCAATGACCGCCGAACGGGTCGACGCTGCAACGGCATTCGAGTGGGGGATGATCTCACATCTGGCCGGCGCTGACGACTACGAGATAGTGCTGGAGGATGTGTTGCGGTCGGCAGCCGGTGGGCCGACATTGTCGTACGCCTGGACCAAGCGCGCGTTGGTTGCCGGGACGCTCGGCGAGCTGCGGCAGGTTCAGGCCATCGAGGCGGAAGGCCAGCTGGCCTTGGCCCACAGCTCAGATTTCCGCGAGGGTGTGCGGGCCTTTCGGGAACGGCGGAGCCCCGATTTCCGAGGTCGTTGAGCTCGATATCAATCTTTGCAACCCGTTGATCGCTAAACAGTTAACTGATTATCGCGATTCTGCTGTGGTGTGGGGCATTCGTGCGATACGTTGCGACCACAGTCATAGAAAGGTGGTCCAGTGGCCGGAGCGGCAGTGGCATTTCTCCTACTCCTACTGGGTATTGGTGCGATCGCGGGGGTTGTCGTGGCGACCGTGTTGGGTTACACCACAATCGCCATAGTCGTTGGGATCGTCTCAGGCGCCTTCTTCGCCGGCCGAGTGTGCTGAGCAGACGCATTAGCCACCGGACGCCTGTTCGCGGGGGAGCCGGCTCCGTTCCTGGAGTTCGGCCCTGAGTTCCTGCGTGTCAGAAGTGTGTTCCAGCACCGACATCAGGTCCGCCGACAGCTGAAGATGCTGACGCATACCCATTTGCTCCCAAGCCCGCACGAGCATGGTCTTCGTCGCCATCAGTGTGGACAGCGGGGCGCGAGCAATCTTGGCCGCCAACGCTTCCGTCACCGGTTCGAGCTCGTCGCGCGCGACGACGCGGTTGACCAAGGTCCGCCGCGGACAGGGTCTGTGCGGGTCATCCGCGTTACTTCCGTTGAGTTAGTTGCTGATTGCCGGTGCGGCCAGCGAGAACCTATCGTCGGTCAGCTGTGCGATGAGGAAGGCGGCGATGTCGGCCCGTGTCATCGCTGATCCGACCCTGTCACGGCCGAGAAAGCCTGCCCGGACAGTACCTTTCGGCTTTCCGTTCGTCGGCCGGGTGATCCGGGCGATGGTCCAGTTCAGCCCGGACTTGGTGATCGCCTGCGTCATCCCGGCGAGCTCGGTGAGGGCGTTGGGAAACATCGTCCCGGCCATGATCGGCAGGATCTTGGCTTTCAGCGTCGGCTGGTCCCGCTCGTCCGGGACCGACGGTGTCGCGAGTCCGATGTAACGACTGACGTTCTCGGCTGTCATGGCGGCAGCGATGTTCTTGGTTCCCTCAGTGATCGGCGTGCCCTTGGCGCCACGTTTGAGCGATGGCCCGAGGGCGCTGATCACTGCGTCGGCCCGGTGGATGGCCTGCCGAATGCGCTCGACGTCTGACAGTTCCCCGGTGACCGTGGTGAGTGCGCCATCGTTGATTTCGAGCTTGGCCGGGTTGCGAACGTATGCAGTGACCTTGTGGCCCGCGGCCAGTAGATCGGTAACGACGAAGCGGCCGATCTGGCCGGATCCGCCGAAAACAGTGATGTTCATGGCGATACCTCTAGGTTAGTCAGGGTCGGCGCCTGGTATCCGGGCGCCGATTCCGGTCAGGACGATGTCAATGAATGGTCGAACATGTTGGTGAGCATTAAGTTTCGCATCGTGATGACTCCCCGGCGCCAGGTTCATAACGTGCATCATGACACTTCCGAACAGGCACTCCGCGACATCGAGTGACGCCGCTTCCGTGGATATTTCACCCCGGCGCAGCGCGCGCTGGAAGATTGCTGTGGACGTCTCGATGAGTGGTTCCGTCACTCGGGCCCGGATACCGTCGAGTGTGGCAATGCCAGCGACCGCGTCCACCGTGATCCGCACCGCCGTCCAGCCGGACGGCTTGAGAAAGTATTCGAAAAGATCTGTGGCCCAAGCCGTAACGTCGTCGTAGAGGGTCCCGGTGTCGGTTCGATCGGCCAGGTGTGCAGCTCCGGCGACGACACTGTCGACCAACAGCTGTTCCTTGGACGACCACCGCAGATACAGTGACGACTTCCCGACGCCTGCCGACTGGGCGACCCCTCGCATCGAGAAACCCGACCAACCGTGCCGGGCGTATTCGTCAAGGGCGGCGGCCATGATGCGATCAGTGGCCAACGGGTCGCGGGGTCTACCGCGAGTCTCGTTGCCCTCCATCGGCCGTCCTTTCCTCGGTTTCGGCAGCTGGTTTCGGCAACTTTAGCCGCAGCGTCCCCGGAATGGGACTTGCGGACCGTAGTGGTCCGTTATAGCGTATGGCCTGCGTCACATTGGCTGAATCGAGGAAACACATGCATTCCGCAGCGAACCTTCGTGCCCTTGCTCAGATTGCCGCCTCGGTGCTGCCGCGGGTTCCGACGCGCGGGCCCTGGAAGTCCGCCGACGTCACCGCCACCTGGCTCACCGAGCACTTGGCGGAGGATGTGCAGGGTGCCGCCGTCCTGGCGGTGGCACCCCTGGACGGAACGACCGGAACGACGGATCGCCAGCGGATCGTGGTCGAGTGGAATGACGTAGGTAAGGAGGCCGGCCTGCCGGCGAACCTGTTCCTCAAGAGCTCACCGCTGTCGGCGAAGAACCGGGTGATGGTGGGCGCCCTGGACATGGCAGTCAACGAAGTGCACTTCTACAACGAGGCTGCCGCCTCCCTCAAGGGCGTGGTGCCCAAAGCCTGGTTCGCCTACGCGGGTATCGGTGCTCGGTTCCTCATCGTCCTGGAGGATATCGTCGCCGACGGCGGTCGACCTTATGCGCTGGCCGACCGCTGTGAAATCGCGCATGCCCGCGGTGTCATCGAGGCTTTCGCTGATCTGCACTCGCAGTTCTGGAACAGCCCCCGATTCAGCCGCGACCTGACCTGGGCGCGGACCTGGAGTGCCCGTCCGGGCTATGCCGTGCTCAAGCAGTTCTACTTGCGGGGCCGCGCCGGAGCGCTCAAGCTCGGCCGCCCAGAAGTGACTCCGGCCGTGCGGGCGGTTTCGCAGGCGCTGGACCGACACGCGGCTGCGTACTACCGCGAATTCGAGGCGGGTCCCTTGACTCTGCTGCATGGAGATTCCCATCTGGGCAACACGTTTTCGACGAGTGACGGCCGGTCCGGCCTGCTCGACTGGCAGGTTGTCTGGCAGGGCCCCGGCCTACGCGAAGTGTCCTACTGGATGACCACCGGCCTCGAGCCTGAAATGCGCCGCGCCCACGAGCGGGAACTACTCGAACGCTATCTCGACGGCCTGCGATCCGGCGGCGTCCCCGATGTGCCGCAATACGGCACGGCTTTCGAACGCTACCGGTTGTTCTCCGCAGAAGCCTGGGACGCCACGGCGATGACCATCAACTGGCCAGGACTGCAAGCCGAGGAGAACGCCGAGGCCGCCTGGCGCCGAGCGTGCGTGGCGGTCGAGGATCTCGACACCGCATCACTGCTGAACCGCCTCCGCTAACCCAGCACCACGACCAGTGAGGATGTTATGACTGATACCTGCCCCGCAATGCCGGCCCTCGATGCGCTGCCGTTTCGCGCCGACCGAACTGGCGCATGGCGCATATTGCATGCCGCCGGCGATGTCAGTGTCTCGGATAAAGGCGTCTACTTCATCACCGGCGCCGATGCGGTCGAGGCCGCCGCCAAGCAACCCAACGTGTTCTCCTCGAGTGGGGCGTTCGCTCTCTTGGGCAGCCCGATCCCGCTCGTACCGATCGCATTCGACCCACCTGAGCACACCCGGTATCGGCGCATGGTGGACAAGTTCTTCAGCCCGCGCAGTATGGCCGCCATCGAACCTGAGCTTCGTCAGCAGGTCGGCGACTTGATCGACGGGATCGTCGCCGGCGGCGACGCTTGTGAAGTGGTCGGCGCGTTGGCAATTCCGTATCCCTCGCAGGTGTTCCTGACATTGTTCGGTTTGCCGCTCGAAGACCGGGACCGCCTGATCGGGTGGAAGGACGCGATCCTCCAGTTCGCCGAAGCAGATAGCCCCGAGCCGACTCCCGAAGTGTTGATGCAGGCTGCCGAGATGTATGGGTATCTGTTCGAGCACCTCACCCACCGCCGCGACAATCAGGGCGACGACCTGCTCAGTCAGCTGCTCGCCGACCGCGAGGAAGGCGGTCTGACCGACGAGGAGATCCTCGGCCTGTGTTTCTTGTTCATCATTGCCGGTCTGGACACCGTCACCGCTGCGGTCGGATTCGCGATCACTGCTTTGGCGCAGGACCCGGCACGTCGGCAACAGTTGATCGAACATCCCGAGGAGATCCCGACCTTCATCGAGGAGATACTGCGCGTTGACGGCCCGGTGCCGTATGCGCCGCGGGTCACCACCGAGGAGGTCCATATCGGCGACGTTGCGATTCCTGCCGGATCCACCTGCTGGCTCAGCTTCGGAGCAGCGAACCGGGATCCGGCCCGCTTCGACGACCCGGACACCGTGCACGATGACCGGGCCAATCATTTCGCCTTCGGGCGCGGTCCACACCGCTGCCTCGGATCACACTTGGCGCGCATGGAACTTCGGCTGGTGATCGAAGAGTGGAACAAGCGGATTCCGCACTACGCGCTGAGCAACGTCGAAGTACCACAGGTCATCTGGCCGAGCGGGACTCTCGCACTCGAGCGAATCGATCTGACTATCTCACAGTGACTTGGTCTTCGGGTTTCAGATGGCCGGGTTACGAACGCCTTCGAGCAGGGCGTCGAGGGCCTCACCGACTGCGACGCGTGCGGCCGGGACGTCGTCGGAGTTGCCGACATACAGTGCTGCCTCTTCGCATGAGACGAGCAGAAGATGCGCTAGGGCGTCGGGTGCCACTGCTCGCATACTCCCGTCGCGAACGCCGTCGGCCACGAGCTGGCGGATAGTATTGAGGCCGTAGGAGGAGCCGATCGCACGGAACCTTTCCCATCCCAGCACCGCGGGCGCATCGAGAACAATGCGGCGGATGTCGCTGTCCAGACCGGTGTCGAGGTAGCTGTCGATCGTTCGCTTCAACCGGCCGAAGCCTGAGGGTAATCCGATGAACGGATCGACGTGCCGATCCATCAGTTCTTTCAGTACCTCTTCGAACACGGCCCCGAACAGGGCGGACTTGTCTTCGAAGTGGTGATACAGCGCGCCTCGGGTCCCGACCCCAGCCGCCCGGGCGATCTCCTCGGTACTAGCGGCGGCGAAGCCCACTCGGGAGAACATCTCTCGCGCAGCGCTGAGTATCTGCTGGCGTGACCGCTCGCCGCGCTTCAGTGACACCCTGGGCATACATCGACTTTAGCCGCCATCAATCACTGTCATCGGAAGTACCGTGCTCGCAGGTCTGCCTTGCGCACCTTGCCCAGTGCTGTGCGTGGCATCGCGTCGACGACGACCAGTCGCTCCGGTGTCTTTTGGCGGGCCAGACCAGACGTTGCGAAATGCGCCTGAATTCCGTCGAGATCGACTGTCGCTCCCGGCTTCAGCACCACCACTGCGGCGACTACATCACCGTAACGCGGATGCGGTGCGGCCACCGCCGCGCCCTCCGCCACCGCCGGGTGCGTGTTCAGGACGTCTTCGACCTGTCCTGACGAGATGGTCTCTCCGCCACGGATTATCACGTCTTTGATCCGGTCGGTGATGGTCAGCCGACCTCCCTCATCGATGTGGCCCAGGTCGCCGGTACGAAACCAACCGTCCGCGGTGAAGGAGTCGGCATTGAGCCGAGGATCCTGATACCCGACGAACTGCTCGGGACCCTGTACGACGATTTCACCGTCGACACCGCACCCACACTCGGTGCCGTCCGGTCCGAGGACGCGTACCTGTGACCCTGGTAGGGGCTCGCCGTCCGTACTCAGTCGAGCCGACCGGTCTTGGCCGGTGTACAAGCCGGTGACCGTCGGGTGCTCGGTGGAACCGTAACTGCGGAACGTTCTGATGCCTGCGGCCGCCGCGCGGCGGCCCAGTTCCTCGGTCACCGGCGCGGCCCCAATCAAGAACTCGCGCAGCGTCGCGAGCGCCTCGGCGGTGTCGCCCAGATCGAGCAGGCTCTCCAGATGGAACGGCGTTCCGGCGGTGGCCGTAACCCCGAATCGTCGCACCACATCCACGGCTTGGGCCGCATCCCAGCCGTCGATGAACACGGCGCGGCTGCCGGAGAACAGTGGTCGCAGAATGCTGCCAACGCCAGCGATATGCCCTGGAGGAAAGCTCACGAGCTGTACATCGTCCGGACCGCCGGCAAGCACGGACGGCATCGTCCGGTGCTCGGCGAGCAGCGTGTTGTGGGAGTGCTGCACGCCTTTGGGTGCCGACGTGGTGCCTGAGGTGTACACCAGCAGACACACCTCATCGGCGGTCACCGCGGGCCGAAAGTAGTCACCGGCGGATCGGTCGAGTTCCGACCATGTCGTGAAGGCCGGCCCCGGCTCGGCGTCGAGCAGGACGACAGCGCGCAGCGTCTCGATATCAGCGAGGTCCGGTACTCGTTCGCGGTAGGACGTCGACCTCCAGCGGTCGGCCATGATCAGGACCTTGGCGGCGGCTTCGGCCAGAATGAACCGGACCTCGGCGAGTCCGTAGATGTGCGGTATCGGTACCAACACCCCGCCGCAGAGCAGGACGGCCTGGTAGGCCACGGCGCACTCGGGCCGGTTCGTCAGCTGGACAGCCACCGCGTCGCCCGCGCTCACTCCCAATCCTTGCAGAGACGCCGCCACCGCCAGTGCGTCACGGTGGATGGCATCGATCGTCGGGCCGCATACCTCACCGTCGACGACAAAAGAGACTGGTGTCGAGCTATTTCCGCGCGCCCCGGTTTCGAAGGCATCCAGGCAGGTCGTCTGCGCGAACCACCCTTGCTGGTACCACTTGTCTCGCAGCTGCGTGTAGTCGAAGACTGCCGTGCTCACGTTACTGCACCGTCGATCTTGAACTGGATCAGTTCGACCTCGGAGAAGCCCAGCGCGCGAAGTACTTCGTCGGTGTGCTCTGCGAACTGCGGTGCCCGGGTCAGCTCGGCCGGGCTTTCGTCGAACTGTACTGGGTTGGCTACCAGCTCACGCGGTACACCATCACTGTCAATGATCTGCGCAATCAACCCATTCGCGCGTAGCGACGGATCCTGGCCGACCTCCCATGAGTTCTGCACTGCGGCCCACTGACCTTCGCCACGCGACAGTATGTCCAACCAGTCGGCGTATGGTCGCCCCGCCACTACGGTGGCGACGATGCCGGCCGCCTCGCCCGCGTTGGTCATCAGCTTCTCGACCGTGTCGAAGCGTTCGTCGACGGCCAGGTCCTCTCGTCCGATCAACGAACAGAACTCGGGCCAGTAGCGACCCGGCTGTAGCATCGCGAATTCCAGCCAACGGTCGTCGGAAGTCCGGTAGGCACCGATCAAAGGGTTGGTCGCGGATCCGTGCTTCGGCGGCTCGGGTGCAGGCAGTGGTCCCTGTGCCATCAACGCCAGGTTCACCGAGAACTGCGTCGCCCACGCACCGACACCCAGCAATGAGACATCGACGACGGAGGGATCGCCCGTGATCGAGCGGGAGTACAGGGCTGCCGCGATTCCGCCGGCGATCGTCATGCCACCCATCGAGTCGCCGTAGGCACCCGCGGGCATCCTGGCCATCTGTTCTGCGGTCGGCGCAGTGACCCCGGCCGCACTGCCCCCGCGCGCCCAGAAGGCAGTGCTGTCGTAGCCGCCTTTGTCTGTCTCGGGTCCGCGCTGGCCGAATCCGCTGCCGCGGACGTAGATGATGTCCCTATTGATCGCTCGCACGTCTTCCAGTTCAATTCCCAAGCGGTGCCGTGCATCCGGCAAAAAGTTGGTGACGAAGACGTCGCTGGAGCGGACCAGGCTTTCGAACACTGGCCGGCACGCCGGGTTGTCCAGCGCCAGGCCAACGCTGCGCTTGCCGCGGTTCGGACCTTCCATGATGGGGAAGTACGACGACCCTTGGCTCGTCACGTCCAAACCCAACAGACGCACCAGTCCGCGTTGGGCGTCACCGCGCTCGGCATGTTCCACCTTGATGACGTCGGCGCCCCAGTCCGCCAGAACAGCGCCTGCTGCCGGCACGAACGTGAACTGGGCGACCTCGAGGATCCGGACGCCCTCCATCGGTCGGCTCATGGCGGCTACGTTTCCCAGTGCAGCGGTAGCGATTGCAGGCCAATCTGGCCGCCGTTCTCGTACAGCGCGACATCCGGGTCCAGTCGGTAGTGCGGGATACGTTTGTGCCACTCCTCCATGGCGATGCGCAATTCGCGGCGAGCCAAATGTGACCCCAGGCAACGGTGTGGTCCCGCGCCGAAAGCGATGTGATTGTTCGGTGTGCGCGTGATATCGACGGAGGCGGCGTTGGCGAACGCTGTGTCGTCTCGGGTGGCGGCATTGATGGGGAGATTGACCATATCGCCGGCTTTCATGGGGCAGCCCTGCACGGTGGTGTCCACGGTGACGCGGCGCGCCGAGGTCACGATGGCGTAGACCCGCAGGAATTCCTCGATTGCGGTCGGAATGGTATCGGGTGCGTCGACAATGAGTTGCCGGTCGGCGGGATTGCCGGCCAGGTGCCAGAAGATCCAGCCGAGTGTCGAGGTGACGGTATCGAGACCGGCCATGAACATCAGCAGGCAGAATGACAACAGGTCGGAATCGCTCACGGGGCTGCCATCGATCTCGTATTGCAGTGCCCTACTGACGATGTCGTCGCGTGGATCGGCGCGCCGTTGGTCGATCACAGTGGTGAAGCGGTCCATGACCGCGACCATGGCGCTAGCTGCGTTGTCACGTCCCGCCTGATCCTGCGGGCTGTGCAGGATGCCAGTCTCCCAGCGCAGGAACTGGTCGAGTTCGTCGGCGGGTAGGCCCATCAACTCGAGAAAAATGGTTGTGGGGAACTGTGCCGCGAACTCCGCAATGAAGTCGCATGAACCCTTGCCTGCAACGGCATCGACGCATTCGATCGCTCGGGCTCGGACGGTGTCATCGAGGCGGGCGATCGCGTTGGGAGCGAACAGTGGCCCGAGTTGGCGACGCCACTGGCGGTGTTCGTCACCGTCGAGCATTTCGGGGATCCATTTGTATTGGGGATCGGGGTCCAGCGCGGTGACCACGCTGCTGGAAAAGGTCTGCGGGTCCTGCATGACCTGCAGGATTCCTTCGTAGTTCACGATCTCCCAGAAGCCAGGTCCGAAATCGTTGTGATACCAGGGAGATCGGGACCTGAGTTCGTCGTAGGTGGCAAAATGCGCGCACACTGGCTGCACGGCGGTGTAATCGAAATTCAGTGAGGTGTGCGGTTGTTTGGTCTGGTCCTGCGACGTGGTCATCGGATCTGCCTCCTGAGTGGTGGATGTGCTGGCGCTCAACAGGTGTGGGCGTGCTCTAGCCGAACAGGCTGGTGTCGGGGGCGCCGCCGTCGACGGCTATGCGCTGGCCGGTGATGTACTCCCCGTCCTGAGAGGCGAGAAATGCGATGACTCCGGCGACATCCGGGGGTCGACAGGTCCGGCCGAACGGATAGGACGGTTCGAGTTCGGCGATCGAGGCTCCCGCCGCAGCAGTGACGAGCCGTTCCCCCATGTCTGTGGCCACCAGGCCGGGGGCGACAACGTTGACCCGAATGCCGTACTGTCGCTCCTCGCGGGCCAGCGTGAGTGCTGCAGCCTCCAGTGCGCTCTTCGCCAGGGTATACGCCGCAGCACCTTTGGCGAACTCGCGGGTTATGGTGCTCGATATCGCGATCACGTCCGCACGACCGGTCGAGCGGAGCTGTGGCAGAGCGGCCCGTATCAGAGCCAGAGGGCCGAGCAGGTGCACATCGAGCAGTCGCTGGTATTCCGCGCGGTCAGTATCGGCGATGCTGGTCCCGCGCGACGCGGTGCCGGCGTTGCTGACCAGCAAGTCGAGCGTGCCCAGATCGTCGCTGATCTTTGACAGCATTGGTAACATGGCGCTTTCGTCGGTGACCGAGCCTGAATAGGCTTGGGCTCGCCCGCCCGTCGAGGTGATTTCGTCAACCACGCTGCGGGCGGCCCCGGCGTCTTTGCGGTAGTTCACGGCCACCGCTGCGCCGTCGCGCGCCAGCCGCAGGGCGATGCCACGGCCCACTCCGCGGGAACCTCCGGTGACGAGGGCGACCCGGCCGGTCAGTGGCTTGGCCAGGCCGTGGACCGACGGTCGCCTCTCAGTCACCTCGGCCACGAGTAGACCACCACAAACAGGATCGCCATCAGGCCATAGCAGGTCAGCAGGATGTACAGCGTCTCGCGCCGTAGCCCTTCGCTGGTTGTCGGAGGCTGCATGAGGGCTTGGATGCGGTCGTCATCCGGGGTCATGAGTGTTGTCCTATCTCGTCAGGGGACGTAGATGCTGTGGCTGCCGGTGGCCACTCGCATGATGAGCAGCGGTAACACGGTCATTGCGAAGAACGAGACCTGGAAGATCACGAACCAGGACCCGAATCGGGCAAGTTCGAACTTCCATCGCGCAATGCTGACCTCGTAGTCCAGGAATGCGTCGAACTCAGCGGTGCGATCGACCCTTGCGGCAGTACGTTGGTCGGCGACCAAGGTTGACGCGCTGGCAGTGTTCTGAGGGTCGCGCGGTGCCGCGGTCGCCGGTACCGGTGGTTTCGGCCGGGTGAACCGTTGCAGCCCGAGGAAGCGTTCGAAGTGGTTCAGCGTCCGGATCCGTGGCTTTCCGGCCCAGTAGGCGATCAGGTTGGGCCAGAATGTCATCAGGCCGATCGTCCATAGCAGGGTGAATTTTCCGCCGTTGGCGAATTCGAGGTGGGGCCCGATGCCTGGGTCGTAGACCCACCAGCCCATCGCTGCGGCGGTGACTTCGACCAGGAAATCCCACACGTAGTTCACCGGTATAGCCAGTACCGCAATGGCTTTGAGAAGGGACCAGCCGTAGCGATCGACCAGGAACTGGCCGATCTTCAGGACTATCCAGGCATGCACGGTCCAGTAGCAGGCGTAGGCAAACGGCATGAACAACGGATCGTTGGGGGTTTTGAGGGGTAGCCAGTCCAGTAGGTGGTGCTGGGCGAAGGTTGGGCTGTAGATCAGTTGCTGACCCCAATCTCCCACTGTCTCCATCCAATACACCAACATGCTGTTGGTCAGAAACAGGAAGCCCCAGGTGAGGCGTCGTCGGCGCACGGTGTCGATCACGGCGAGCAGCACGACCAAGCCGCCGAGGATGGGGATGACCCAGTTGAAGAACCAGACACCGCTCGGGTGTAGCAGCGCCGGCGGTGTGGGCGGCGCAGTGAGTGCAAACGTCATCGTTCCTCCATCGGTCAGCACAGGGCGATTGGGGTCACATCACGCTAGGAGGGTGACGTGGGCCATAGCCATGTGTAACATACAGCTGTATGTTTTTGAGAGTCAATGGGTGCCGAGGCGATGTTTCAGTGGGTCAAACATGTTGCAGGAAGGGATAACCGGGGTGCGAGTACCGATCTACGGCGCATGCAGGCCCGCTGATGTCGCCGTCCAGGCGGCATCCGTAGCGCCGACGGCTGCGCTGTGAGCGCTGTCGGGCCACCGGCAGGATCCGTGCCGGAGGTGGTGCTGTCACGCCCGCGTGCCGGGTTGATCCTGATCGAATTGAATCGGCCGCACCGCTTGAACGCCCTGACTGCAACGATGGTCGAGTCGCTGCATCAAGCGTTGGCTGAGGCCGGCGCGGACCTACAGTGTCGAGTCGTCGTTCTCAGTGGCGTCGGGCGGGGGTTTTGCGCTGGCCTTGACCTCAATGGGTACGGGCAGTTGCGACACGACCCCAATAGCGGAGATGTCCAGGCGAAGTTGTCGGTGCAGCGTCATATCGCATCGCTGGTTCAACGCATCAGGGCGCTTCCGCAGCCGGTGATCGCTTCAGTCAACGGAGCCGCGGCCGGGGGTGGTCTGGCCTTGGTGTGCGCCTGCGATGTGCGGCTGGCTTCGGTAAACGCTGAATTCGCGGTGTCGTTTATCCGGGTCGGATTCTCGGGCTGCGATATCGGAACGTCATGGATGCTGCCGAGGCTGGTGGGGGCCGGTCGGGCCCATGAGCTGATGCTGACTGGTCGAAGGTTTGACGCCGCGGAAGCGCTGCGGATTGGCTTGGTCTCGGACGTTGTGACCGTGGTAGATCTTCCCGACCGGGTCTCCGGCACCGTCGACGCACTGCTGGCCGCGCCACCGTTGTCGTTGGCACTGACCAAACAGGCGATGTGGCTGTCGCTGGAAATCCCGTCTTTGGACGCAGCGATCGAACTGGAGAACCGGCAGCAGGTGCTGACTGCGCTGACCCAGGATCAGGCTGAAGCGATGACTGCGTTTCGCGATGGCCGTAAACCGAAGTATTCCAATCGATGACACGGATGAATCAGACGGGCGGTCGGAAAACGATGACGATGGCGACGCACCAGGACAACGCCTCCACCCTCAGCAGCGACATGCTTGCCTGGGTGGAAGACGTTGTCGGCGCGACTGTCACCGCGGTGGACAGGCGCCCCGGCGGAGGTCGGCGCGAAGCCTGGTTCGTCGACGTCGCGTGTGCCGACGGGTCCACGCTCGAACTGTTTCTTCGTTACGACCGCACGGACCCGTCCGCGTCCGGTGATCCGTTCACCCTCCGTCGTGAGGCGGCGTTCTTTTCTGCCATGGCCGGCAGCGCCGTGCCGGTGCCGCACATCTATGCCGTTCATCCTGTCGAGCAGGCGATCCTCTCCGACCGGGTCGCGGGGGAGGCATGGTTCTCCCGGCTCAAAGATCCCGATGAGCGAGTTGCGGTAGCGACGGACTTCATGCGGATCCTGGCCGCACTGCATGGCCTGGACCCTGAAAGGCTTCAGTTGGATTCGGAGCGGGGTCCGGGGACGTTGCCGGAGTTCGTCGCAGCCGAAATCGACCGGTGGGAAGCGTTTTACCGCACCAGCGAGGCGGCGCCCGACCCGCTCATCGAGGTCGGCTTCGCATGGCTGAAAGCCAACATACCCGCTGCACAAGGGCCGGTGGTCATCGTGCACGGGGACGCCGGGCCGGGAAACTTCTTGTACAGCGGCGGGCGGGTGTGTGCGGTGCTGGACTGGGAGTTGGCCCACCTCGGTGATCCCCACGACGACTTGGCATGGGTCAGCGTCCGCGCCGTGCAGGAGCCGTTCACCGACCTGGTCGACCGATTCGACGACTACGCGCGGTTCAGCGGCAGGCCGGTGGACATCTCCCGGGTGCGGTACTACCGGGTGTTCGCCGAGCTGAGGATCCTGGTGCTCAGCCACCGCACGATCGGTCACACCGACCCGCTCGGGGAAGTCGGAAACGCCTTGATCTACACCGCATTACATCGTCGGTTGTTCGGTGAGGCAATGGCTGACGTGCTGCGGATCGGCCTGCACCAGCCGGCCGACCTCGACGCGCCGAGCACGCCACGTGCATGGTGGTATGACGCGGCACTCACGCAGATCGGTCAGATCATCGTTCCCCGTAGCACGGATCCGTTCGTGATCCTGCGGAGCAAAGGTGTTGCCCGGATGGTGAAGTATCTGCGCGAAATGGACCGGCTCGGCGGCGCGGCTGAGGCGGCCGATCTCGACGACCTGACCGATCTGTTGGGCGCCCGACCGGTGTCGGTGGCCGAGGGCGTCGCTGCGGTCCTCGACCGCTTCGGTTCGGGCGCAATCGATGTCAACGATGTGGTGCGGGTGCTGCACCGGCAGACACTTCGGGAGATGCAGATCTTGCGACCGGCGATGGGCGTGCTCGCCGAACGCATGTTTGATCCGCTGGAACGGTCATGAGCCGCTTCCTCGCCCGACGTGCATGCAGTCCGCAGCGATTGGGCGGAATAGCCAACGCAATCAACAGTTTCCGTGGATCGTCCCCGGCACAGATGGGAAGGGCAGTGCAATGGTGCAATATCTCGCAGTCTCGGATGAAGATCTCGCGCAGCGTGTATGCGCGGCGCTCGAGGCAGACGGAGTGGCCGTCGTCGAGGATGCGATCGGCCCCGACATGATCGCGCGGGCCAAAACGGCCCTGGAACGTGGAGCCCGCGAGGACGAGGCCCACGGTTTTCAGGTCCGCGGATCCGCCTATGACCCTGATGACCTCAACATTCGCGTACGGAATTTGCCCGGCAAAGATGCGGTGTTCCGGGAGATGCTCGAGCTGCCGGCGCTGCGGGCAGCGGTCACCGGATGGCTCGGCCACAGTGTCCGGTTGTCGAATTTCACGTCCAACACGACGTTGCCCGGCGCGGGCGCCATGGCGTTGCACGCCGACCAGAACCCCATCCCGGCTCCGTGGCCGCCCTACCCGTGCACCCTGAATGTGGCCTTCGCGATCGATGCCTTCACTCCAGACAACGCCACTCGCTACATGCCCGGAACGCACCGTGAGAGTGGCCCCCCGGCCTGGGAGGGCACGCATCCCGACGCGATCCCATTATGTGGGCCGGCGGGGTCAATGATCTTCATGGAGGGCCGGATCCACCACCAAACCGGCCGCAACACCGGCACGGCACCGCGCTCAGGCGCGTTCGCCTTCTTCGCCCGCTCCTTCCTGGCTCCGCAATTCGAATGGCACCGCGGCATACCGCAGGACATGCGCGCCACCCTGAGCCCGTGGCTACGCGAGATCCTGGGTTTCGGGCAGTCCGGTGGCACTGCCAACTTCATCCCGGAGGATGCCACCGCTGCCGCGGCCCCGGCGCAGCGATGACCGCCAGACCCACGTGTCCTCGACGTCGAGGCGAACCCGCCCCAATGAGGAGCTGAATGTGAACCTGCACGCCATCCCCATCCCCGCTGTGCCCGGCTCCGAGGACTTTGCGCCATCCGATGACGGCCTCCATGAACCCGGCAGCGAGTTCTATTTCAATGAGACTTACTGGTTTTCGTTCTTCGCACCCGAACGCGGCCTCGGCGGATGGCTCTACTCGGGCATCCGGCCCAATGCCGGAGTAACCACCGGCGGCTGCTGGATCTGGGACTCCAGCGGCACCGATCCGTGGGAGATCCCTTTCTTCGAACAGTTCAACTGGCTGAAACCGCCGACGTCATCCGACGCTCACCAGCTTGTGTTGCCCAACGGAAACACCGTCACCACCGCCGAACCTGGGCAGGCATACGATCTGGTCTTTGACGACCGCGACCGTCTGGAAGCGCGCCTGCGGTTCACCGGTACTGAACGCCCGGTTCCGCTGCGCCCGGGCACACCGCCCTATCCCAAGGCATCGCACTTTGACCAAACCGGACATGTCGGCGGCCACCTGCTCTTAGATGGTCAGCGCATAGACATCGATTGCTACGCCATGCGGGACCGGTCATGGGGACCGCGCCGGGAGCGCGGCTACCGACCGATGGCCTACACCTGGCTTGCCGATGCACACACCTCGTTGCTGACCTATGCCACACCCGATGAAGGCCGCGACGGGACTGACTCGGTCTATGCAGGCTATCTGCGTCGTAACGGTGCAGTCGGCTACCTTGTGTCGGGTGTCCGGCAGGTTCGTCGAGACCCGCGCAAGCACTGGATCACCAACATTTCGATAGACGTCATCGATGGCGACGGGCGCCCCTTCAGCGCACATGGCAGGGCAGTCAGCAGAATGATTTTGCCGACCGCCACGAGCGTGTGCGTCAATTCGCTGATGGAATTCACGGTGGACGGCACGATAGTCCATGGCGAGGACCAGGACGTGTGGCCGATGAACGCATGGCGCACGATGCCCGGGACATAGTGCGCAGGTCTGTGGTGGCGCAGCCAATCTGCGGCTCCGTGCAGCCCGGGGAATTCACGGACGCGGTAGTTTTCCAGGAACGACAGCCAGCCTCGGTGGTTTCGGCCGGGGGTCGGGCTCACGCCATAGTCACGCAGACCGCCTATGGCGGATGGCGCGAAGGCCGGCTGCCATGAACTCCGGTGTCGTCTCCGCCGCGCGGACGGCGTCGTTACCGGCGTCCGCTCCCTGAAGCGCGCGGTGGGTGATGCCCTCGGCGATGACGCCGAGTTTGAAGTACGCCAATGCCAGGTAGAAGCTCCAGTGCGCAAGGTCCCGCCCGGACGCCATGGCGTACATCTGTGCCAGGGCGTCGGGCGAAGGCAGCCGCGGGCTGGTCCACGCAGCCTTCATACCCAGCACGAGGTCGAAAACGGGCTCGCGGTACACGCACATCAGCGCGACATCGGTAAGCGGGTCACCAAGAGTCGACATCTCCCAGTCGACCACGGCGCGAACAATATTCGGGTCGGTGGCGTCGAGAATCGTGTTGTCGACCCGAAAGTCGCCGTGCACGATGGATACCGCCGACGTAGGTGGCACTGCGTCGGCGAGGGCCGAGTGCAGCGCTGCGACGTCAGGTAGGTCGCGTGTCTTGACCCGGTCCCATTGTCCGGCCCAGAGTTTGACCTGCCGGGCCAGGAATCCGTCGGGGCGGCCGAACTTCTCCAGGCCGACGGCCGGGTAGTCGACCGCGTGCAGGTCGGCGAGCACGCTGACCAGTGCGGCTGTATTGGCTTCGACCGCGGCGTCGCTGAGTGTGGCCAGATCGTCCTGATCCCGGATCACGGCGCCGTCGACGAATTCGACGACGGTCATCGGCGCGCCGAGGGCGGTACCGTCGGCATCGAAGGCGACGGTTCTGGCCACTGGAACCGGGCTGTCCTGCAATGCGGAGGTGACGGTGTACTCGCGCGCCATGTCATGCGCAGACGGGGTGAGCCCACTGGTCGGCGGCCGTCGGATCACCCAGGAGCAGGCGTCGTCATACGCCTTGAACGTCAGGTTCGATCGCCCACCGCTGATCAGTTCGACTTGTAGGTCGCCCGTGACCGGAACGCCTGAGCCGACGAGATAGTCGCGCAGCGCGGCGCTGTTCATGCCCGGTAGCGTCACTTTCCCTCCTGTTCAGCGCGTTTGGCAGCGCCGACCACTCGTTTGGCGATGGCCCACCGGTGTACTTCGGAGGGGCCGTCGTAGATGCGGAACGGGCGCACCTCGCGGGCGAGACGGGCCAGCGGCAGGTCGTCGGAGACACCCAGGCCGCCACACATCTGCGTGCTGCGGTCCACGATCCGGAAAATCGCCTCGGCGGCGTGTGTCTTGGCGATCGAGGTCGCGGTCGAGGCGTGTCCGCCCTGATCGAGCTCCCAGCACGCTCGCGTCAACAGTGCACGGGTCGAGGCGATATCGATCTCGTTGTCGGCCACCATCTTCTGGATCATCCCGAGATCACCGAGCCGCGTACCGAAGCCTTCGCGGCGTGCCACGTGAGCCACAGCGATATCGTGCCCGCGGCGCGCCGCACCGAGCCAGCGCATGACGTGCGTCATTCGAGCGGGCCCGAGCCGCACCTGCGCGTATTTGAACCCCTGGTCGACTTCGCCGAGCACCGCGGAGTCCGGGACAAACAGGTCCTCGAAGAACACCTCGCAGTGCCCACCGATCATTGCCTTGTCCGAGGTGCCGATATGACGGCCGACCCGCAGTTCCGGCGCGTCGGCCGGGGACAGGAACATAGTGGCTCCGCCACGTTGGCCGGGCTCGCCGGAGGTGCGGGCGAAGATGATGAAGAAGCCCGCGCCGTCGGCCCCTGTGATGAACCATTTGTGTCCAGAGATCCGCCAGCCGCCGTCAGCGCGCACCGCTCGGGTGCTGAGCGCCGACGGGTCCGAACCTGCGCCCGGTGGCGGCTCGGTCATCGCGAAGGCCGACCGGATCTCACCCCGGGCAAGGGGTTCGAGGTACTGCTGCTTCTGCTCCGAATTGGCGATGTGGGCCAGCATGTGGACGTTGCCCTCATCTGGTGCGGCGATGTTGAGTGCGGTGGGGCCGAACAGGGAGTAGCCGGCCGCCTCGAAGACCGGCGCGCGGTCGGACATGTTCAGCCCGTGGCCGCCGTATTCGATCGGTCCGTGCGGCGCGAAGACCCCGGCGTCTTTGGCGGCCTGCTGCAGGACAGCTCGCACGTCATCGCCGCCGGCCGCAGCGATATCGCCGTTGTGGTCGTCCTCGAGCGGGAGTACGACATCGCGGACGAATGTCTCGGTCTGCTCGACGAGTGTCAGAACCTCGGATGAGTATGACAGGTCAATCGGCATCGGGACTCCTTGGGACGCGCAGGTGCAGCTGGAACGATCGTTCGGCCCTGTGTGCTGAAACGCTGACATACCGTGGAAACTGAAGCAACAAATGTTCAGATATTCCGAACATCGGATGATGAGGAGCGCGCCGTGCCGATACACCAGGCGATTCGCACGGCGCGCCTCGGTACCGGACTGTCGCTTCGGAGACTGGCGCACCTGCTCGATGTCAGCCCCGCGACGATGAGTGCGATCGAGACCGGAAAGACAGGAGTGTCCGTCGAGCGCGTACTCGCGATTGCCGAGGCTCTTGACGTGGACATCCGCACGCTGATCGGCGGTATGCGCCGACCGCCGTTGCTTCGCAACAACACGCACCGGGCGAGTTCCCCGATCGGCGGCCAGGTGTCGTGGCGTGACTTTCCGCCACTGGCACTCGACCCGGTACTGCGAGCCGCCATCGAGTCGTTCGTGGCGACCGGCTATCACGGTGCCACCATGCGCTCTCTGGCGCAGCGGGCCGGCGTCAGCGTTCCCTCGGTCTATCACCGCTACCGAGACAAGCAGGATCTCCTGGTACGCATCTTGGACATCACCATGGGTGAACTGCACTGGCGGGTACGCGCCGCCCACGACGAGGGGAAGACGAGCATTCACCGGGTGGCGCTGATCGTCGAGGCGCTCGCGCTGTACCACACGCACCGGCGTGACCTGGCGTTCATCGGTGCGAGCGAGATGCGGAGTCTGGCCGGAACGAATCGATTCCGAATTGCCAAATCACGCAGTGATATCCAGCATCTGCTCGATGAGGAGATCGCGGCGGCGGTCAGTGACGGACATGTTGCGACCGAGCATCCGCGCGACGCCGGACGTGCAATCGCGACGATGTGCACATCTCTGGCCCAATGGTTTCGGATCGACGGTGTGTCCTCCCCGGAACAGATCGCCCGGGAGTACGCCGATTTCGCGCTTGACCTACTGCGCCGCGACTGATCAACGACCGTGGCCCGTCGTTTCCTCGGCGTCTTGCTGTTGTAACGCGGCAGGTGCTGTCCGCCATCGAGGTGTCCCGCCGGAGTATTTCCACGTACGAACACGTTGCGCTACATCAACGACAACCGGTGCCGTCGGTTCGGCAGCACGCCAGCATCAGCTGCTCAGCATGGATGCGCCGGTGTCCCGCTGTTCCGCGCACCAACTCACGCACCGGGGTTGGCGAGCGGGGAAATGTGCCTAATTTGTCAAGGACGATTTGTTAAGGAAGCCGACGCCGGTCCCCCTGTGGGGCGAGGCAGGCGGGAAGGAAAGCGCGGATGAGTCCTTCGTCGCCGCCGTCCTCGGGCCGGCCGGGTTCGGCGATCAAGCTGAACGCAATGCGTGTGACCCAGCGCGCCATGGTGTCGGCGGTGAGATCGTCGCGAACTTCGCCGGCCTCCATGGCGATTTCGAGTCGTCGGCCCAGAACTTGTGCAAGGTGCTGGCTCCAAGTTTCGGAGACCTCGGCCGCGTGAAAGGTTTTACTCAGATCGTCAGCGCCGATCAGCAGTGCCATGGTGGGCGAGTCCCGTGCCCCGCGCAGCCCAACCGCGGTGGCCTTGACGAGCTGCTCCAGGAAGGGTTCCTCGGTGTCCCAACAGGGTTCGGAGGCGTCGAGCACGGCACGGATCGCTCGTACGAATGACGCGGCCAGCAGGGCGTCCTTGGTGGGGAAGTAGTCGTAGACGGTCCGGCGATGCACACCGGCCCTGTTCGCGATATCGCTCATCCGAGTGCGACTCATGCCGCGCTCGATGTAGCACGCTTCGGCGGCGACAAGCAGTCGCTCCCGGGCCTGCTCTTCGCCGACAGGTGCATCGGCACCCCATGGTGTAGCCCGTCCTGAACTCGTCCGCCCTGACACGCTCGTCATTCTCGCAACCCTCGATTTCGCCCTCTTGACTGCAAACCACGTTTCACCCTACCGTGTGGTAGGAACCACAATATTTCCAATATGTGGTCCAGGAGACTCGGGAATGGATCGGTTGGACCTGTTGGCCTTTCGGTCACGACGTGTACCTAGTAATCTATGTTGGCTATGTGATCCATATCTCGACAAGTAGGAACGCCGTTGATACTGTAACTGGATAACGTCGCATTGATGAGTCATTAGTTGAGAACAAGCGCACATGGCAGTCGTTGCTCGCGCGACCGTGCAGCTCCGCGGCGACAACCTCAGCCCTGGCCCGAGGATGGATGTGGGTAGATGCAGAAACCGATGACCGGGGTGCGCGTCCTGGAAGTCGCGCAGTTCACCTTCGTGCCCTCGGCGGGCGCCGTGCTCGCGGACTGGGGTGCCGACGTCATCAAGATCGAGAACCCCGTGACAGGCGATGGGCAACGGGGGCTGGTGACTGTCAGCGGTCGCTCGGCCACTGCGCCGGGGGTCGCGTTTGCGCCGATGATCGAGGCACCGAACCGCGGCAAGCGCAGCGTCGGCCTGTCCCTTGCTCTCAACCAGTCGCGCCCGGTGTTCGAGGAGCTTGTCCGTCGCAGCGATGTTTTCCTGACCAACTATCTACCGCAGGCGCAGGCCAAGCTACGCATCGACCTCGATGAGATCCGGCGGATCAACCCGGCGATCATCTACGTCGCCGGCAGCGGATTCGGCAGCGAAGGGCCCGACCGGGATGCCGGCGCTCACGATGTGACGGCGTTCTGGGCACGTTCGGGCAGTGCCGACGGGGTGACGCCCACCGAATCGGAAGTGCCGACGGGCATGCCTGCCGGCGGATACGGCGACAACATGGGCGGGATCACCATCGCGGGCGCGGTGGCCGCGGCGCTGTATGGCAGGCAAGCGACGGGGCAAACCTCCGTCATCGACGTCTCTCTGCTGGCAGTAGGGGCGTGGGCCAATCAGTTCAACCTGAACCTGGCGATGCTGTATGACTGCCCCCTTCCCAAGATCGATCACCGCGGCCAGGCCCCCGGCAACCCGCTGACCGGGGCCTACCGGTGCTCGGATGGCCGGTTCATCCAGTTGTCGATGCTGCAGCCGACCCGCTACTGGTCGCCGATATGCCGGCTGTTCGGTCTGGAGGAAGCTGCCGACGACGAGCGGTTCGCCTCGCTGGAGTCGCTGGCGGCGCACGCCGACGAGGCCACGGCATTGATATCGACGGCGGTCGGTGCGCGGACCTTCGAAGAGTGCAAACACCTACTCAACCTGTCCGGCGGCCAGTGGGCGCCGGTGCAGGATGCCTGGGAGGCGGCCAACGACGAGTCGTTGATCGCCAACGGACGCATCGCCGATGTCGTTGATGCACAGGGTAATAAACAGCGGTTGGTGGCCAACCCGGTGAAGTTCGACGAGGCGGCCGCCCATCTCACCCGCGCACCGATGTTCGCCGAACACACCGACGAGGTGTTGCGGGAGTTGGGTATTGGTGATCACGACCTGATCGAGTTGAAAATCGAAGGCGCCATCACCTGAGGCTCACCGGGTCAGCCCGGCGGTTCGCGGATGTACCGCTCAGGTCGGCAGCAGCGACGGTGGTGGTGTGAATCCGGGGTTTATCAACGTCGTTGCCATGCCGCTGCCGACGGGCCCCGCCTTGTCGAACAGCGTGGCGACGCCGGTGCCGACCCCTTCATGGCCGTAGTGTGTCACCGCCGCCAAACCAATGTAGGGACCTTCTGGCAACCGGCTGAGCGTGAGGGTGTAGTCGGTGTTGATGAATTGCAGTCCGTCGGCGCCCCAATGGGTTATCGAGCTGGTCACGTCCCCGGCCATCGCGGCGCGCGTGAAAGGGGACAGCGGCTCGTCGTCGACGAGCGACTTGGTCTCCCGCACCCATGCGAACTTCTGTCCACCGTGCCTCCACTCGTCGCCCCCGACACCCGGACTGCCTGCAACCGGATCGCGGCCGTAGGAGTGGAACAGCATGAGGTGGTCGTCGTTCGGCATGTCGAGTTCCGCAGGGATTTCCGGCATCGTCATTGGCGTTGTCCACACCTTGTCTGTGGTGTGCTCGCTGTGGCGGAGGAACAAGGCGCTGGCCCGTGCCACCATGACGTCGTTCTGAGTCATCACCGCGTCGACGAGCCGAAGTCTGCGTCCGTCACGCACCACCGATGAATGCACCTGCAGGGGTGACAGCGCGACGGGTCTGAGCAGGTCGACTGTCAGCCGGGCGGGCTGCAGATCGGTATCGGCATCGTTGACTTCCTGCTCGACCGCTCGCCCGAGCAACCCGCCGACGTAGTGACCACTGAGTGATGGACCCCATGGCCCGCGCGCCAAACTGGTCGGCACGTAACTATCGCCGTCGGTGACGAAGAAACAACTCTGCACTCACCCTTCTCCTCTCAGCTGGCACCGCTCGATAAGTATGCGTGCCAGTTGTTCCGGGTGACTGATCATCACATCGTGGCAGGCATCGACGGGGATCACGTCCTGTATCCCACCGAGTGCTGCGATGCTCGCCAGCTGGGAATTCAGCGACAGCGCCCGATCATGGGTGGTCAGAATCCACGTGCGCGGCACCTCGTCGGGAAGTCCGCTGCGGTCGACGGGTTCGGCAGGAATCCGGGCCGACTCCGCGTAGAGCCGCGACATCGCGAACTGGCGTTGTGCGCGTGTCATGCCATTGCAGAAGGCGTATTGCGCCGCGAGCCGTGGCACCTTCACCGGGTCGCCCGCTTTGGCGGCACGTCGGGCGAAGAACGCCAAGGGGCCGCCGAGAGTGTCCACGATCGCTTGGCCTTGCCGCGGTATGAAAGCAGTCGCCAGGATCATCTCCCGCACCCGCGTCGAGCCGAGTTTGGCGACCACACCCGGCACCGTGACCCCTGCCATCGAGTGGCCGACGATCACGATGTCACCAAGACCTGCGTCTTCGATATCGGCGACGACCGAATCGACCCACTCACCGATAGTGGCGGTGGCGAGATTTCCGGGCTTGTTGCCATGGCCTGGCAGGTCTACCGCGAGGACACGCAATTCTGGCTCTTGGCAGCGTAGCTCGGCGATGGTCAATTCCCAGCAATCGGCGGCGTGTTCTCCGCCGTGGACGAGGACGAGGTCGGGCAGGGTCACGGGCGGCAGTCCTCTCAGCGGTCGATCAGCTGCGATGCCAGCACGTCGATATCGGTGCGGAAGTCGCTGAAACTCCGGCTGGACGGCTCGATGGTGATCCAGGTGACGCCCGCCTCGGCGTAGGCGTCCAGCTTGGGCTGCACGGCGTTTGTGAACGCGGTGCAGTCGCCGCTGGCGAGCAGGTCTGCCTCGAACGGCACGAACGACACGTCGGCCGGGCCACGGTCGAGCTCGGCCCGCCGCTTGTTCACCGCTCCGATCCACTCGGCCAGTGTGGCGATGTCTTCCAGTGGTCGAGCCCGGGTGATGGCGGCCATCTCGCCCGACGCAGCCATCGGCATCCAGCCGTCGGCCACCTCGATGGCCCGGCGCTGTGCGGCGGCGCTGTTGCCGCCGATCCAGATCGGGGGGCCACCGTTCGTCAGTGGTGGCGGAAGCGCGATGTGTCCGCTCACCCCGAATTCCGGACCGTCGTGGTCGACGCCGGCCCAGGTCGACCGCCACGCCGCGATCGCCTCGTCCAGCAGTGCGCCGCGACGACCGAAATCGGCTCCCAGCGCCTCGAATTCGGACTTCAGGTAGCCGGCACCGGTGCCCAGGGTGAAACGGCCTCCTGACAGCAGGTCCAGACTCGCGGCTCCCTTGGCCGTCAAGTACGGGCTGCGGTAACCCGACACCAGGATGTAGGTCATCACCCGGATGCGGGTGGTCGCGGCAGCGGCGAAACTCAACGATACGAGCGGGTCGAACGCGTGGTGGCCACCGTGGGCCAACCACTCCTTGTCGGGGTAGGGGTGCTCCGACATTGCGAATCCGTCGAAGCCGGCCTCTTCGACCAGCCGCGCGATATCGCCGATCGCGGCGCCCTCGGACCACCGATTCCAATGCTTGACCGCCCGCATTGGGAACATCAGGTTGTAACGCACGTGACCCCTATCACCGACAATTAGCGAACTATATAACTATCTCAGCAATGATCTGGCAATGACCTCGCGCTGAACTTCTGTGGCACCCTCACCGAGCCGCTTGACCCGCAGGTCCCGGAACCACCGTTCCAGCGGCAGCTCTGCGGAAATACCCAGCGCGCCATGGAGTTGGATGCACCGATCCAGCACTTTGTAGGCCGCCTCGGTGCCGTACATCTTGGCCACCGACGCGTCCACCCGGACGTTGCGGCCCAGGTCGGCGTTCCAGGCTGCCTGGTACATCAGGAGCCGGGCGGCGCGCAGCTCCACTTCACTGTCCACCAGCATCCACTGCACGCCCTGCTTATCGGCCAGCCGGCCGCCGAACACGTCGCGGTCCTTGGCCCACTGGCAGGCCAGGTCCAGTGCACTCTGAGCGATCCCGATCGGCCCGGCGGCGTAGATGATCCTGCCGTGGATGAGGAAGTCACTCGCCAGTGAAAAGCCCTGTCCCTCTGCGCCGATCAGCTGATCGCCCGGCAGCCGCACGTTGTCGAAGTGCAGTTCGTACGGGGCGAAGGAGGCCATCACCGGGATACGACTGAATGTGACGCCGGGGGTGTCCTTCTCCAGGATGAACGCCGAGATCCCCTGGCGACCTTCACCGGTGCGGGCGTACACCACCCCCCAGTCGGCGCCGGGTGCGTGTGAGATCCACATCTTGGACCCGTTGAGCAGATAACCGTCACCGTCCCGCGTGGCCTTGAGCTTGATCGCCCGCGCCGGATCGGAGCCGCCGGAGGCTTCGGTGATAGCGGTGTACGCCTTGGACATCGTGCCATCGATGATCGGCTTGGCATACTTCTCGAACTGTTCGGTCGAGGCCTTGAACATGATGTTGGGTGGGTTGCCTCCGAACGCGCCGAGCGCCGGGAAGAACGCTCCCATCCGGCATTTCGCCGCCTCCTCGGCAACCACAACCTGGCCGAGCACGCTCAGCCCGGCGCCGCCGTACTCTGCGGGAGTCTGGAGTGCCCACAGTCCGAGCTCACGCGCTTTCGCCTGCAGCTCGACCAGCTGCTCGCGGGGCAGCCCCACAGTGTCGTGGTCGAGTTTCTCCTCGAGTGGATGCACGTGTGCGTCCATGAACCGCCGCACGGTATCGCGCAGCATCACCAACTCGTCGGGCAGCTCCCACGCCCCGCTGGACTGTTCGTCGGCCATCAGGCTCGAGCCGCGGCGGCCGCCCGCAGGTCCCGTGCGCTCTGTAGTTGCGGCTCGTGATTGGCTTCGTACTGCTCGATCCATTCGTGTGGCAGCTTGCCCCACGCCTCGCCGATGCGGAGCCGCTGCTCGGTGCTGAACACCTCGGCGGCCACCACGTCACCGACGAAGATGGTGTTCTCGTCGTTGTCGAGCGAGCCGGTGATGCGGCACTCGACGTAGCTGTGCGCGTCGAGCAGGATCGGCGCCCCGGTGACCCCGGCCTTGGTGCGCAGCTTGGCGATCTTGTCGCCATCGCGGCCCGAGCTGCCGCCCAGCGTCATCAGGATGTCCATCGAGGCGTCGATCTCCTCCGGGCCGGCCGACAGCATGTGCATCACGAAAATGCCTGAGTTGACCAACATGTCGTGCGTCCGGTTGTACTTGGTCAGGCTGACTGTGGCGCGGGGCAGCTCGGGGACGATGCTGGCCGAGCCTGCCGACAGCGACATCAGGCCGTTCGCGAAGCCGTTGTCGATGGTGGTGATCGCCACCGGGAAGGGTCGTAGGCCGGCCAGTACCTTGTCGGCGGCCGGGAGGTCGATTGTCATGTGTCTCTCCTTTGTTGATTCGCTACCCGAGGGTGAACGGGTCGCGGGTTGCCCCGGACAGCTCCACCCACACCGCTTTGGTTTCGGTGAAGTCCTTGACGGCATCGATACCGTTCTCCCGGCCGATACCGCTGTGGCCGACGCCGCCGAACGGAACATGCGGTGCGACAACGCGATAGGCGTTGACCCACACCGTCCCGGCCCGAAGTTTGGCGGCAACGCGGTGGGCCCGGTGGACGTCCTTGGTCCATACCGATGCGGCTAACCCGAACTCGGTGGCATTGGCCGATGCAACGGCCTCGTCCTCGTCGGCGAACGTCATGACCGCCAGCACGGGGCCGAAGATCTCTTCGGCGACAGCCCGCATCGACGGGTCGACGCCGGTCAGCACCGTCGGTTTGACGAAGAAGCCACCCAGTTCACCGGCCGGCTCGCCACCGTAGGCGACGGTGGCGCCCTCCTCGCGAGCAGACGCGAAGTGCGACAACACTTTCTCGTATTGCGGCTGATTCGACACCGGCCCCATCTCGGTCGCCGGATCTTTCGGATCGCCGAGTTTGATGGTGGCCGCGCGAGCGACGATGCGCTGGACCAACGCGTCGGCGACGCTTTCGTGGACCAGCAATCGCGACCCGGCCAGGCAGGTCTGCCCGGTGGCAGCGAACACGCCGGCGATCACGCCGTTGGCCGCGGCGTCAAGGTCCGCATCTCCGAAGACCACCTGCGCTGACTTGCCGCCGAGCTCCAGGGTGAACCGGGTCATGTTCTCGACCGCGGCCTTGCCAACGCGGATCCCGGTGTCCGTCGACCCGGTGAACGCGACCTTGTCGACACCTGGATGCGAGGCCAGCGCGGCCCCGGTCTGTGGGCCCCAACCGGTGACGACATTGATCACCCCCGGCGGAAAACCGGCCTCAGCGAACAGCTTTGCGAACGCCAGCGTGGAGGTAGGGGTGTGGTCGCTGGGTTTGACCACGAAGGTGCAGCCCGCGGCGAGACCGGCTGCCAGCTTCCAGGTCAACAGCAGCAGGGGCGAGTTCCACGGGGTGATCGCCCCGACGACGCCGACCGGTTCGTGCCGGGTATAGACGAGATAGTTGGGCTTATCGGTGGGTACCACATCGCCCTGCAGCTTGTCGGCCAGCCCCGCGTAATAGAAGTAGTAATCCGGCAGCGCCCGCATCTGTCCGACCATCTCGCGGGTCAGCTTGCCGCCGTCGCGCACCTCCAGCTCGGCCAGCTGCTCGGCGTCACGAGCGATGAGCTCGCCGAGGCGCCATAGCAGCTTGCCGCGCGCGGTCGCGGTGAGCGCACCCCAGGGCCCGTCCAGCGCGGCACGGGCCGCGGCCACCGCGCGGTCGACGTCGGCGGCATCCCCGTCGGGGACCCGGGCCCACGGTTGCCCGGTGAACGGGTCCACGCTCTCGTAAGTGGCCCCCGACGCGGCGGTCGTGGACTCGCCCCCGATCACCAGGTCAAACTCGACCAATTGCTGGGTGCTGATGTCAGCCATGCACGCTCCTCATCGAGTTCGCGGCTTCTTCTTGTTGTTGAGCGAATCGGGGACGGCGCCGGCATTGCCCAAGTCGGTGTAGAACTTGCCGTGCCGTGCAGCGATCGTCGGAGGCAGGTCCCGCGCCTCCCACATGGCGCGCACCGTTCCCTGGATGCCGGCGGGCCGTCGCGCGGCGATCTCGGTGGCCAATTCGGCTGCCCGCGACCGGAGTTGGTCGTCGGGGACGATCTCGGTGACAATGCCGATCCGCAGTGCGGTCTGAGCTGTCATCCGTTCCTCGCTGCCCAGTAGGGCCCAGCGCATCACCTCGCCATAGGGCACGCCGAGGGGAAGCATCCCCATCGGCTCCAGTGCAGAGACGATGCCCGCGTTGGCGTGAGGGTCGAAGAACGTGGTGGTCTCGGCGCAGATCGAGAAGTCACATTCGTTGACGAAGTACATCGCACCGCCGGCGACGATGCCGTGCAGTGCGGCGATCACCGGCTTCCACACCTTGTGCGCCTTCGGTCCCAGCAGCTCGCCCGGATCCTCCTGGTTGAAGACGGACTTGTGTTTCCACCAAGTCCCCTGGGCGACGTCGATGCCGGTGCAGAAGGCGCGCTCACCGTTGGCTTGTAGCACTGCGACGTGGATGTCGTCGTCGTCGCGGACCCGGGCCCACACCGTGGCGAGATCGGCAGCCATCTGTTCGGTGAAGCTGTTCAACTTCTCGGGACGGTTGAGCGCCACGGTGGCGACGTGGTCGCCCACGTGAAACTCGATGGTGCTCAGGCTGGTCGTGTCGGTCACAGCTGCTCCTTTGTCGATCCGATGGATGCGGGCATCATCGCACCTCCATCGCCGACGTGGTTTACCTGGTTAGCGATCTCGCGTTTGAGGATCTTTCCGGCAGGGCCCAGCGGGAACTCACTCCAGAACAGGAACCGACGCGGCTGCTTGTAGCCGGCCAGCTCGGCGCGACACAGCGTGGCCAGTTCTGTGCTGAGCGCGTCCCGGTCGGTGACATCCGATTTGGGGATGACCACCGCGACCGGCGTCTCACCCCACTCCGGGTCGGGAGCTCCGACCACTGCCACCAGGTCGACGCCTGGGTGGTGCGCAATGACCCGTTCGATCTCGGCGGGATACACGTTGAAGCCACCGGAGATGATCATGTCGGTCTTGCGGCCGGTGATGTGCAGATAGCCGTCCTCGTCGAGATAGCCGAGGTCGCCGCTGCGCAGCCCGTCTGGCCGGAACGTCTCGGCGGTCTGCTCGGGCCGGTTCCAGTACCCGACGGCGTTGGCGGGACTCGCGATCACGATCTCGCCGACTTCGCCGGTGGCGGCGTCGTCGCCGTCCGAGCCGACGATCCGGATCACGCACATCGGTGTTTCCCGACCGCAGGAAGTGGCGATCGACGTCCGGCCCGCGACGATATCGCGATGATCCTGCGGGGTGAGGATGGTGGCCTGCCCGCCGCATTCGGTCAGCCCGTAGCGCTGCTGCAGATCGCAGCCGAGCAGGTCCATCGCCTTGCGGGCCAGTCCAGGCGGCACGGGTGCCGAGCCGTAGGAGATCCGTCGCAGGCTGGACATGTCCCGCGGCGGCCCGTCCTCCAGGATGGCCAGGGCGCGGTGCAGCATGGTCGGGATGAAGGTGGTGAACGTAATTTTGCTGCGTTCGATCTCGTCGATCACGGCTTGCGGGTCGAAACGCTGGTGGATCACCATGGTCTGGCCGAGATACAGCCATGACACGGTGCGCACCATTCCGCCTGCGGTGAAGAACGGCGTGGTCGCCAGCATGATGTCCGAGCGATTGGCCTCGGTCACCAGATTGGTGTCGGCGGCCTGGTAGAGCAGTGCGCGATGGGTGTGCATCACCCCTTTTGCGCGGCCGGTGGTGCCGCTGGTGTAGAGGATCACGGCGACGTCATCTGGTGAGACATCAACCTGGAGGGCACTGGGATCCGCTGCGGCCAAGGCCGATTCGTACTCGGGTCCGATGGTCAGGACCTGGCTGAGGCCGGATAGTTCGTCAAGGAACTTGTCGCAGTGGTCGGCGTGGATGATCACCCCCCGCGCGCCGGAATCGTCGCGGACGTGGGCGACCTCGTCGGGGGCGAGCCGGATGTTCACCGGAACGGCGACCAATCCCGCCTTGGCCAGGCCGAACGAGATTTCCGGCCATTCAATGCAGTTGCGGGCGATCACCATCACCCGGTCCCCGGGCGTCAGCCCCCGAGTGGTCAGGTGGTTGGCGAGCCGCCGGGCCCGTTCGTCGACCTGGGACCAGGTGTGTACTCGGTCGGCGTCGACGAGCGCGGTCTTGTCTGGGTAGCGGCGGGCGTTGTTGGCCGCGATGTCTCCGATGAGCATCAGATCAGGAAGTCCTTCAAATCAGGAATGCCAGGGTCTCGACCGGACCACCGGCGTCGATCAGGTTGACGATCTTGCGGATCAGCCATGGTCCGTCGGGTGAGCGGCGAACGGTGTGAGTTACCCGTCCGGCCCAGAAGCGTTGCCGAATACGGTATTCAAACAGGGCGAAATTGGATTCGATCGTGATGATGTCGCGGTCATCTTCGATGACCTCGGAGTTGGACAACATTCGTCGCAGCACCGACGGCGGCGTCTGGGAGTGCCGGTTGCCGGTGTTGAGTTGAGCTACCCGACTCTTGATCCGCCGCCGGTTGTCGTTGATATAGGCCAGCGTGGTCCGCGGATTGTCGTCGGGGTGCATGGGGACGCGGTACTCGACCCGGTCGTCGTCATCGGCCCACAGCGCTTCCCACTCCGAGTAGCGGCCTTCGTCGGCCAGCCGGGCCTCGAGGTAGAGAAACGACAGGATCTCGTCGTCCGGAATCGGCCGCAGGACGGGGCGGACCCGGGGCGAAGTGTCAGCGGTCACGGTCATGCCTCCCCGCCGACGACGGCCGCCCACCGGGAGTAGAACCCGCGTTGTGGCGTCTCGGCGCTCTTGTCCCGGTTGATGATTCCGGTTTCGTCGGTAATGTCGTCACTCACGCCGCGAGCCAGTATCAGCCATTCCGGCAGTTCCGCGGCAAGCCCGGCTTGGTTGCGCATCCCGATCTCACCGTCATCGGCGATGAGGAAGCCCGCCGGGCCCATCGCACCTTCAGATCGGCGCAGTGTGCGTTCGTTGAGGCCATCCTGGCCCGGAATCAGTACCGCGGTGGTGTAGGCGATGGTCCGGTCGGGAGCCTGCGGCTCGACGAACATGACATTCATCTCGGCCAGGAACAGGTTCGGCCAGATCAACGTGTGCGGCGGGCCGACCACCAGAGCGTCGTGTGCCTGCTCGGGACCGTAGGCGCCTTCCAGGGCCTCCACGTAGCCGGCGAGCTTGGCGCGGGGGATCCGCCCATACCAGACGAATTCCTCATCGAGCTTGCGGTATTCGTCGCTGTAGTCGATCTCTGAGTGCCCGTTGCCGAGATCGCGCACCAGCACGTCGACCTTGGTGGGGACATGTGACACCTTGGCCGGCTTGATCGCGTCATACACCGAGGCGTGTGTGAACAGGGCATGGTAGCCGTCAACGTTGTTCTCCACCACCATCTTCCAGTTGGCGTGGTGCAGATGCTTCATCCAATTGGCGCGCAGGTCGATCTTGCGTGTGGGAGACAGGTTCAGGAGGCGGTCGATGGCGCGGGTGGCGTTGCCGAGGTGTTCGAGTAGCGACGGCCCATCGGGGGCGAGCGACGCGAAGACGAACCCGCCGTAGTCGTCCACCCGCGGCGCCTGCGCCAGGCCCAATTCGGCGCGCAGCTCGCGGTAGGTGTCACCGTAGCCCTCACGCATCGGAACACCTTGCAGTGCACCGGTATTGCTGAAAGTCCAGCCGTGGTATGGGCACCGGAACGAGTTGGCGTTGCCGATCTCGGCGTTGCACAGCTTGTTGGCACGGTGGGTGCAGCGGTTGAGTAGCACCCTGACGACGCCGTCCTTGCCGCGCACCACCACGACGGGGTCATGGCCGATGAATCGCGTGAGGTAGTCACCTGGCTCGCTGACCTCGCTCTCGTGGGCCACATAGACCCAGCCGGTCTTGAAGATGGTCTCCATCTCGCGCCGGAAGATGTCAGCGGAGGTGTAAACCGAGCCGTGCACGCGATCGGAATGGACGATTCTGCTGACGTCGAAATCGTCGACTTCAGGAGCGGATTCGAGAGTTGTCACTGGTCCTCCAGGGTGTCGATGGCTGGTATCGCGACGTCGCCGAGGCGGCGGAAGCCGATGCTCACCGCGGTACCGATACCCGGTGCGGTGTCCGTGGGCTGCACGGTCGTCATCACCAGGCGGTGCCCGCTGTCCAGTTCGGTGTCGACGATCGGGTAGGGGATCTGCGCGCGAACCAATCCGGGCTCGCGCCGGTGCATGAGGGTCGCGGAGTGTACTGTCCCGCGTAATTCAACTGCGCACCAATTTGTTTCGGCATCGCCGCAGCGGTCGCATATTTCCTGATCGAGTTCGAGGGGCTGAGCGCAGCCTGCGCAGAACGGCAGCACGAGCTCGCCACGATGGGCGGCCTCGTAGAGCGGCGCCAGCGAATCCCCGTCGACGGTAGGCGCAAGGGTGTTGTCCAGCAGCCAATCCTGCGTCGTCACGGTGGTCATGCCGCCCGCTCCAGCACCAGCGCGGCGTGGTGGTCCAGTCGACCACCGATGCCGCCGACCAGGGCGACGGCGGCGTTCGGTACCTGGCGTTTGCCTCCGGCGCCGCGCAATTGGATGACCGCCTCGGCCAGCGGGGTCATGCCCTGCAGATAGAAGCCGGACAGCTGACCGCCGCCGGTATTGGTGGGCAGGGTCCCGCCAGGGCCGGTCTGGCCGTCACGCACGAAGTCGCCTGCCGGTACTGCGCCGGTGAGACGGTATTCGTCGAGCAGCAGCAGCGTCACGATCGAGAACGGATCGTAGAGTTCGGCGATATCGAGGTCTGAACGGCTCATACCGGCCTGATGGAGTGCGTCGTCCACCGCACTACGGCCGCCTCCGAACCACGACTCTGCTCCCGCGCGTCGTCGGCGCACCGGATGCTGGCGGCCGGTGCCCCGCACCCGGAGCCGGGCCGGGCCTGTCGAAGGCTGATTGGTCAGCAGCACAGCGACTGCCCCGTTCACCGGTCGGGCGCAGTCGAGCAGCCGCAGTGGCTCGGCGATCATCGGGCTGGCGTCGTAGCCGGCCTCGTCGAGGGGTTCGCGGTTGACGGCATCCGGGTTGTCGCGCGCCCAGCGTCGCGCCGTAACAGCAACGGAGCGTAGCGCGGCAGGGTCGGTGCTCGTCGTGTGCAGCCACCGCTGCGCCAACAACGCGTACGTCGGTACCGAGCCGAGCAGTCCGGAGGCGCGTTCCAATCCGCGGACCCCGGCGTTGCCGCCGCTCTGCGCATACGTGGAACCGGCGCCCTTGCCTGCGACCAGCGGTGCATCAGCGAAGACACAGAGCACGGTAGATGCTTCTCCAGTGGCGATCGCATGGCGAGCGCGTTGGATCATTGCAATGGTGGTGGCGCCCTTGATCTCGACGTGTTCGAGCAGTCGCAGATCCCGGAAGCCACCTGCGGCGGCGAAACCGACACCGAGCCGGTCTGGGCGTACACCCTGTGAGGAACCGACGAGGAGCCCGTCAACGTCGGCGCGATCGATTTGAGCGTCGATCAGCGCGGCGGTGCTCGCCTCGGTGGCCAACCGTAACGGTGTGGCGCCGGGCCGCAGCGACATCGCCGTCATCCCCAGGCCGATCAGATCCACCTCGGACGGGCTCATGACTGCCCCCGAGGCCGACGCGCGCCTTGTCCAGGTTCAGACCGGTAGTTGCCGACGCGCAGCCAAGTTTCGCGATCCTCCGCGGTGGCTTGCGTGAAACTCGCGAGTTCCAGCGGACATAGGTAAACGTGCTCGCCGCTCTCCAAGTCTTCTACCAGCAGGCGTGGGCCGTTGCCATTGACATCCAGCGACACCCGCACGGCCGCGAACTCATTCACCAACTCGACGAGCTCGCGACGTCCGGCAGAAGTGTTCACCTGCCCAGTTTTACCGCATACGACTGTCAGAAGCAATGCAATGGGTGCCGTCGATGGGAGATGCAGCACGGGCCGGAGTGACCGGTTTCAGTGGTTATCTACCGGGGAACATGGCACCATTGACGGGTGAGCGGGGGGCCGAGACAATAAGTTGACATGATTGTCAGAAGGACGATGAGGAAGGGTTGAGATGACCCAAGCGCAGGCGCCGCACACCGCGGCCGACGGGAACGCCGGGCAGGATGCCGACAACTACCGCAGCATCTGGATGTATCTGAAGGAACTCGAGTTCCGTCAGGGCTTCGTCGACGTCCCGGTCAATGGCGCCGTCGTGCGAACGCGGTACGCCGAGGCCGGCGCTGGATCGGATAAGCCACACGCGATCCTGCTGCACGGCACCGGCGGGCACTGGGAGACGTTCGCGCCCAACCTCGCCGCGTTGAGCAAGCATTTCCATTGCGTGGCCATCGACATGGTGGGCAACGGTTTCTCCGACAAGCCGGACTATGACTACGAGATCGCGGTATACGTCGAGCATGTGCTCGGGGTGATGAACCATTTCGGAATGGCGTCGGCCAGCTTCGTGGCGATGTCGCTGGGCGCATTCGTCGCCTCCGCCGTATCGGTGGGCCACCCCGACCGGGTGGACAAGGTGATCCTGATGTCGCCGGCGGGCCGGGAAGCCTCGGCCTCGAACATGGCGCGTATTCGTGCCGAACGCACCAAGGCGGTCAACGAGCCGACCTGGGAGTCGCTGCACGCCGTGTTCGCCCACCTGATCGCCGACGAGGCCAATCGGCTTCCGGACCTGATCGGTTTGCGCCAGTCGATCTACCGGCGTGAGGACACTCGCAACACCATCGATCGGCTGTTGATCCTGCAGGACGAGAAGGTGCGCAATCGCAACCTCATCCCGGACGACAAATGGCGCGGCATCACCGTACCCGTGATGATCGTCGCGTCCGGTAAGGATCACGGCGTGTACCAGGACACCGCGCGCACCATCGCGGAGCTGATTCCGAATTCCGAGGTGTTCGAGATGCCGTCGGTTCGGCACTGGCCACATTTCGAGGATCCCGAAGCGTTCAACACCGCTGCGGTCGAGTTCCTGACCAGATGACCAGACCCGATCCCGCTGCGCTCGACGATATCGCTCGTCGGCTGTATGAGGCCGAGCAGAATCGGACGCCGATCCGGCAGCTGTCGCTGGACTATCCCGACATGACCATCGAGGACGCTTACGCCGTGCAGCGGGCGCTGGTAGCGCGCAAAGTCGCCGACGGCCGAAAGGTGAAGGGCCGCAAGATCGGTCTGACCTCCAAGGTGATGCAGCGGGCGGTGTCGATCGACGAGCCCGACTACGGTGCGCTGTTCGACGACATGTTCTTCGAGGACGGTGGACACGTGCCGCTCGGCCGATTCATCCGACCACGGGTCGAGGTCGAGTTGGCTTTCGTGCTCGGCGAGACGCTGCAAGGTCCGGATGTCACGTTGTTCGACGTGCTGCGCGCCACCGAGTTCGTCACCCCCGCGCTGGAAATCCTCGATGCAAGAGTGCAGATGTCGGATCCCGAGACTGGCCACCTGCGTACCATCGTCGACACCATTGCCGACAACGCCGCCGATGCGGGTCTGGTGCTGGGCGGGCGGGTGTTCCGGCCGTTGGACGTCGACCTGCGCTGGGTGTCGGCGCTGCTGCTGCGCAACGGCACCATCGAGGAGTCCGGGGTGGCTGCCGCGGTACTGAACCATCCAGGCAACGGCGTCGCATGGTTGGCGAACCGTCTGGCTCCGCATGGTGTTTCGTTACAGCGCGGCGAGGTGATCCTGTCCGGATCGTTCACCAAGCCGGTGTTCGCCGAACCGGGCGATACCTTCGTTGCCGACTACGGGCCGCTGGGCACTGTGTCGGTGTTGTTCGACCGGAGCTGCGCCGGCGGCGATACCGAGCCGGGTGAGGCCTCGTGAATCGGTGGGTGCAACGAATCGGGGCAGGGCCACGGTTCGGCATGTGGCTGGCCTCCGGCAGTGGTTACGTCGCCGAGATCTGCGCGGGGTCGGGCATCGACTGGATGCTGCTGGACCAGGAACACGCCCCCAACGACTTGCGGACCACGCTGGACCAATTACAGGTGCTGGCGGGTTATCCCGACGTTGACGTGCTGGTCCGTCCACCGTCCGCCGACCCCGTCGCCATCAAGCGGCTGCTCGACGTCGGTGCGCAGAACATCATGGTGCCGATGATCGACAATGCCGAGCAGGCCAGCGGGGCGGTGGCGGCCACCCGCTACCCGCCCGCCGGTATCCGCGGTGTCGGCAGCGCACTGGCGCGCGCCTCCCGGTGGAACCGGATATCGGACTACCTGTCCACGGCGGACGCATCGGTGTCGCTGACCGTTCAGGTGGAAACGGTGGCGGGGCTGGAACAGCTGGGCGACATCGCCGAAGTCGACGGGGTGGACGCGGTATTCATCGGACCCGCCGACCTGGCCGCGTCGATGGGCAAGCTCGGCCAGCCCGAGCACCCGGATGTAGTGAGCGTGATCGAGGACGCGCTGGCCACGATCGTGGCACACGGGAAGTGCGCCGGGGTGAACGCATTCAACGAGAAAATCGCCCGACGGTATGTCGCCGTCGGAGCGGATTTCGTTCTGGTGGGAGCCGACGTGGCGCTGTTGGCCCGAGGTGCCGAGCAGCTGGCCGACCGGTATCGCCAGTCGTCGTGAAAGATCATTATCTGACTATGTCGTCACGATCTGTACGGAGGAATGGTGGGCTACAACTGGCATATATCGCGTCACCCTATCGCCGCAGAGATGTTGGTTCTGACGATAATGTCACCTATAATCGCTAACCATGGACCTGAACTTCACCCCTGATCAGATCGAGTTTCGTGATCAGGTCCGCACCTGGCTCGACGAGAACAAGCCGACCGAACCTCGCCCCCGCGACGACTCGGGCATCCGCGATTACGATCTGGCCTGGCAGCGCACCCAATGGGAGGGCGGTTGGGCGGGAATCGCCTGGCCGACCGAATACGGTGGTAAGGGCTTGACCCTGCTGCAGCAGCTCATCTGGTACGAGGAGTACGCCGCCAGGGGATTTCCCGGTATCGACGCCTGCTTCGTCGGACTCTCGCATGCCGGACCAACCTTGATCACCCGGGCCACCGACGAACAGAAGTCGTTCCATCTTCCGAAAATCCTTCGGGGCGAAGTGCTCTGGTGTCAGGGCTTCTCCGAGCCGGACGCCGGGTCGGATCTGGCCGCACTCCGCACCAGGGCAGTGATCGATGGTGACCATCTGGTGGTCTCCGGGCAGAAGTTGTGGACGAGCTTCGCCACGATCTCCGACTACCAGGAACTCTTGGTACGCACCGACAACACCGGCAGCAAGCACAAGGGCATTACCTGGGTCATCTGCGATATGAAGACGCCAGGGATCGACATCCGCCCGATCGAGACGATCGAGGGCAGTGCGGAATTCTGCGAGGTCTTCTACGACGACGTCCGGATCCCACTGTCCAACGTGGTCGGCGACGTCGGTGCGGGCTGGTCCGTCGCGATGGCCACGTTGTCGTTCGAGCGGGGTACCGCCTTCACCGCCAACCAGGTTCGGCTGGCCAAGATCATCGAAGACCTCATCGACTATGCGCGCGATCACGTCGGCCCCGACGGTCGCAGACCCGCGATCGCCGACGACGAGATCGCGCGGCGGTTGGCGCATGCGCGGGCGTCGGTGGCCTCGCTACGGGCGCTGACCTACACCAACATCTGCGAGGCGTTGAAGACCGAAACTCCTGGACCCCGCGGCTCCATCGTCAAGCTGATGTATGCCGAGTTGGCCAAGCAGATCGGCAAATTGGCGATGGATGTCATTGGCCCAGCCTCCAGCCGCCATTCCTCGCGATGGGACGTCGACGGGTGGGTGGGGTACTACTACTACAGCTTCTCCCAGGCCATCGGCGGCGGCACTTCGGAGATCCAGCGCAATATCGTGGGCGAGCGGGTGTTGGGGCTGCCCCGATGAACGATCAGTCAGGAGGCGGGCGTGGACCTGTTACCAGGAGCTGAACAGCTCGAAATCGTGGCAGCGGCAGGGGAGTTCCTCGCCGAACGGATGCCCGTCGAACGCATCCGTGCCGACCGGTACGCGGAAACATCAGTGCCCGAGCAACTCTGGCGCGAGGGCGCAGAGATGGGTCTGCTCACTCTCGGACTCGACGAGGAGTTCGGTGGGTCTGGCCGGCCATTTGACGACGAGGTGCTGTTGTTCGTCGAGCTCGGTAAGCGCCTCGCACCCGGCCCGTTCCTCGCCTGCACGTTGGCTGCCCGGGTGGCCGCGCGCTGCGGGGACGTGGAGTTGGCGACCCAGATCGGGGAAGGGCGCGCCCTGGTGGCGCTCGCCGTGCTGCGTGGCGACGGTGAAGTCCGGCCCATCAAAGGCACCTTCGACGTGTTCGAACCAGCCGGTGCCTCCCACGCACTCGTGGTTGCCCGCAGCGGGGCTGCACTCATCGGCATCGAGTCGCTCGGCGAACTGACGCCGCTCGTGGCCGCCGACCCCGGCACCCGAATCGCCACCGCCACCGTCGAATCGGCCGAGCCTCGGTACTGGCTGCCCGCCGACGACGAGTGGATCTGGGGGCGGGCCATGGTGCTGACGGCGGCGGTCCTCGCCGGCCTGGCTGCCGCGGCGGGCGCCTCGGCGACCGAACATGCCAAGACACGCGAGCAGTTCGGTAAGCCGATCGGTGTGCATCAGGCCATCAAACACGCCTGCGTCGATATGGAGATCGCCGCCGAGGCCGCACAGGCGCAGACGTTCTTCGCTGCGATCGCGCTGGCCGACGGCCGTGCCGATGCGCTCTTGCAGGTGCTCTCGGCAGTGACTGTCGCCGGCTCGGCGGCTGTCGACAACGCCGCTGCCGGCATCCAGGTGTTCGGCGGTATGGGCTACACCTTCGAGAACGACATGCACCTGTATCTGAAACGTGCGCACGTGTTCCGGCATCTGTTTGCCGAGCCCACCGAGGTGCTGGCCGAGTTGCTGGTGCAGGATCGCGCCCAGTGAGTCGCGGTGTCGCGGTCGCCGGGGTCGCGCTGTCCGACGTCGGTCGGGTCGACGACAAGAGCCCCTATGAGCTGATCGCGCAGGCCAGTCGGCGGGCACTGGCTGATGCCGGCCTGACACCCGCCGATGTCGACGGGCTTGCCTCCACCGGGCAGGGCACGCTGCCGCCGGTCGATGTCGGTGAGTACCTCGGTCTGCGGCCCAGATGGATCGACTCGACTGCCGTCGGTGGTGCGGCGTGGGAGGTGATGGCCGCACACGCCACAGATGCCATTGCCGCCGGACATGCTGACGTGGTCCTGCTCACCTACGGGTCCACCGCGCGCTCAGATCTTCGAAAAGGATTGCGGGGAGCCAACATCAACTGGGGCGCGCGTGGGCCGCTGCAGTGGGAGGCGCCCTACGGGCACACGTTGGTCTCCAAGTACGCGATGGCGGCGCGTCGGCACATGCACACCTACGGCACCACCATCGAGCAGCTGGCCGAGGTCGCGGCTTCGGCACGATTCAACGCCGCGGACAATCCCGAGGCGTACTACCGCGACCCGATCACTGTCGAGGATGTACTGTCTGGGCCGATGATCGCCGACCCGTTCACCAAGCTGCACTGCTGTATCCGCAGTGACGGCGGGGCGGCCGCCGTGCTGGTCAGTGCCGACCGTGCGAAAGATCTTAAAAGTAAACCTGTTTGGGTGCTGGGAACGGGTGAGACCACATCGCACATGCTCACTTCACAGTGGGACGACCTCACTGTCGGCCCAGCCGCGGTCAGCGGGCCCCTGGCCTTCGCACGTGCCGGGGTGTCACCGTCCGACGTCGACGTGGCTGAACTCTACGACGCGTTCACCTACATGTTGTTGCTCACGTTGGAAGACCTCGGCTTCTGTCCGAAGGGGGAGGGCGGCGCATTCGTGGAGACGGGCGCCCTGCGGCTGGGCGGCGCACTGCCCACCAACACCGACGGCGGCGGGCTCTCGGCGTGCCACCCGGGGCAACGCGGACTGTTCCTGCTGGTCGAGGCGGTACGCCAGCTGCGCGGGGAATGCGGGCCGCGCCAGGTGCCCGACGCTAAGCTCGCCTGCGTCAGCGGTACGGGCGGCTGGTTCTGTTCCAGTGGCACCGTGATTCTCGGCGCCGAGGAACCGTAGATGGCTGAATACCGCGCCGACACTACGGTTTATGACGGAATTTCACCGATTTTCGTCATAAACCGTAGTTTCGCGAGTACGCGGGAGCTGTTGGACGCCGCGGCTCTGGCCCACGGTGATCGGGAAGCGTATGTGGAGCCGGGCGCGCGGGTCACCTTCGCCGAGTGGATAGGCCGCGCACGTAGTGTCGCCGCGCAGTTCGCCGATCTCGGAGTCGGCAAGGGTGACGTGGTCACCTTCTGGCTGCCGTCGGGTATCGACTATGCGACGTGTTACGCCGCCGCGGCCATGATCGGCGCGATCACCACCGGACTCAACCCGCGGCTGGGGCGTCGCGAGATCGAATCGATTGTGCAGCAGGCGGACCCTGCACTGATCGTTGCCGATGGACGACTGGGCGAGTTGCCGACCGCCGGACGCCGCGTGCTGCGGCAGGACGCTCTGTCGACCGATTCCGCCGCGGTCGCGCCACCGGCCGAACTGACCCGACGCGATCCCGTGGCGCTGATCTTCACCAGCGGCACCACCGGAACGCCCAAGGGCGCGGTGTACGACGGCGATCGGCTGGCGGCCGGCGCCGCATCGGCCGGGGTGATGAGCGCTCCCTACGACCGGCGGCTCACCTCGACCCCGTTCGCGCACGCCGGCTACATGTTCAAGCTCTGGGATCAGCTGGTCTGGGGCACCACGCTGGTGATCCCACCCGCGCCGTGGTCGGCTCAGGGCATGTTCGACGTGCTGCGCGACGAGCGGATCACCGTCGCGGGCGCCGTGCCGACCCAGTGGGCCAAGCTGCTCGACGTCGACGGGGTAAGCCCACAGGCATTGCCGCACTTGCGGATCGGAGTGGTGGCGACTGCACCGGCACCTCCCGATCTGGTGCGTCGAGTTGCCGAACGGATCGGCGTCCCGCTGGTGGTGCGGTATGCGATGACCGAATGCCCGACCATCAGCGGCACCGCACCCGAGGACACACCCGAGGTGCAGTTCCGCACCGTCGGCCGGTCGGCGGCAGGGATGGACGTACGTGTCGGACCCGACGGTGTCGTGGAGGTCAGCGGTCCGTGCGTGATGCGCGGCTACTGGCGCAATCTGGAACTCACCGCCGAGACGCTGCGTGACGGCTGGCTGCGCACCGGCGACATCGGGGTGCTCGGTGAAGATGGCAACCTCATCCTGGTGGGACGGCGCGGCGACATGTACATCCGCGGTGGCTACAACGTGCATCCCGGTGAGGTGGAGCGGACCCTCGCTGATCACTCAGAGGTCAAACAGGCCGCGGTTATAGGCCGGCCGGCACCGATCATCGGTGAGATCGGGGTCGCCGTCGTGGTCCCGCAAGACCCCGCCATCCCGCCGACGCTGGCCGAGCTACGCGCGCATGTGGCGGCCGAGCTGGCCGACTACAAGGCCCCCGACGAACTGCTCGTCGTCGACGAGCTGCCTCTGACGGCGATGCTGAAGCCCGACCGGGCTGCGCTGCGGGTGCTGATCACGCTGCACGACAAACTCATCCAGCGCCCAGTGCCGACGACGTCTGTTGGCGTGCGGCGGTAGGGACGCCGCGCCCCGACCGGGGCACCTGGGACGCTTGGGCTTTCGATCGGGTTCGTGGTTCGCCCACAGAGCGCCGTCAAAGATGGCGTGAAATTCTTCTCGGGTGAGCGGTAGATCGGCCAGGACGAATTCGTTGGTGAGAACGGATGCGATGTGGGCCGGCGCGCCGGGATCGCCGGTGCGGATGTCCTCGCCGCGCTTGCGCGCATCGAAGCCAGGGTCGTGTTGATGTAGCCATACGATCCTCTTTCCCTAAAATTGTTGTAGTGCCGAGCCAACTTTGGTGGCCTCGGCCGCACCCTGGAGTCGTCCCGCTGCTGCGGCCGGTCCGCGTCGAGTGGGGTCGAAGACGTTGGGTCCGATCGCCTCTGTGGTGTGTTCGTCGGGGACGATGAGGATGACATCGATCCCGGCGGCCGCGAGATCCGCGACCTCCGAACGGGTTCCGCGCATGCCGGGCAATCCGTCCGCCGCGGGCGCGATGACGACGACACGGTCGTAGTCCGCACCGAGGGCGGCGTTGGTGGGTGAACAGGAGCCGCCGTCGATCCATGTTCTGCCTAGTGCGGTGACCACGGGCCACAGGCCTGGTACGGCGCCGCTGGCGGCGGCGGCGGTCACGATCGGCACCCCGGAATCCTTGTCGAACAGGTGCAGGGCTCCGGTCTCGGCGTCGAGGGCGGTCATCTGCAGGGGGCCGGCGGGCCAGTCCTCCGACGGTAGGCGTGCGGCCACGACCGCGGCTCTGGCCTCAGCGGAGACCGTCGTGGCAGCCACCGCCATCCGGCCCAAACTGCGGGCCATCCGCACGGGATCGTCCTTGCCTTCGGCGATGGCCTCCAGGTAGGCGGCGATGCAATCCTCGGACATGGTGGCGGCAATCTCAGTGACGTCGTCGTCGAACTGGGCGTCGAAGTATTTTTCGACGACACCGGCGGCGAGATAGGCCCCGACGAACGAGCCTGCGGAGGACCCGATGATCGCGTCGGCGCCGGCGAGGTCCACACCTTTGTCTGCCAACCCCAGTAAAATCCCGGTCTCCCAGGCAATTCCGGTGACGCCGCCGCCGCCGAGGATGACGGCCGAGCGCTCACTCATGCGCCGACGCGTGCTGTAACGGCTGCGCTGGTGCCCCGGCACGCAGGACGAATGCCGATTCGTCGGGGCGCTGGTTCATGTCCCAGTATTCGATGGCGGTGAAGGGGCTGGGCACGATGATGCGGCCGGATTGGTTGCGGTAGTAGGTGTCGGCGCCGAGTTCGTGGGTCCAGATCAAGTCTTCCATCAGCTCGTCGATCCGGTCGTTGTGCGCATCGTGCGCCTGCTCGGTGACCTCGATTGAGGTGGCGCCGCGTTCCACCATGAGTTGCAGGCATTCGAAGGCATAGTGGTCGACGGTTTCGGCCATGAAGTTATGCCCGGCTCCGCCGGTGGCGACCCCGGTGTTGGGCCCGTCGTTGACAAACAGGTTGGGGAAGCCTGGCACGGTGCCGCCCAGGTAGCTGCGGGGGTTGTTGTCAGCCCACACCTGATTGAGGGTGACTCCGTTGCGGCCGATGATGTCGATGGGGGAGAGCCAGTCCAGTGTCATTCCGGTCGCCCAGATGATGACGTCGAGTTCGTGAAGGGTGCCGTCGGCGGTGACGATCCCTTCAGGGACGACCCTGGCCAGGCCTGAGGTCACGAGGTCGACGTGGGGCTGGGCCAGCGCGTAGTAGTAGCCGCCCGGCTCGAAGCTGCCGGGGTCGCGGATCGGTCGCTTGGCGCCGAATGCGAAGTCCGGGGTGAGCTTGCGGGCAAGCTCGGAACCCTCACCGAAGGTGCCGTTGATGGACGCCAGGGCAATCTGCATGACCATGTCGTTCTCGGCGGAGACCGACAGAGAGTGGGTCTTGGTCCAGTCTTCGTCGACCTTGCACATGTCGTAGCTGATGACGTTCATCTGCCAGAACGTCAGGAACCGGGACCAGTGTTGATAGTAGGGGAGGTGTCGGCGCAGCCAGCGCTCGCCGTCGGCGACCACGCCATTGTCTTCAAGCAGGTTGGGCATCACCCAGTGGGCTTGGCGCTGAAACACCGTGAGGTGCTCGAATTGGTCGGCGAGGGACGCGATGACCTGGATTCCGGCGGCGCCGACGCCGATGACGGCGCCCCGCTTGCCGGCGAGGTCGATATCGCGCCAGCGGACGGTGTGCACCGAGGTACCGGCGAAAGTCTCCCGTCCTGGCACATTGGGGTACTTGGGTCGGCAGAGAAGGCCGGCGCCGGTGATCACCGCGCCCGCCCGGACCGTGCGGGCGGTGTTCTCGACGGTGTCTTGGATGGTGAGTTCCCAGACCTGCTCGGCGTCGAGCCATTCCATTCGGGACACCTTGGAGTTGAAGTGCAGCCGATCGGTGAGTTCGTATTTCTTGGCGAGCCCGGTCAGGTAGCTCTGGTACTCCTCACCGATCGGGTAGTGCCTGCTCCAGTCCGGGGTCATCTCATAGGACAGCGAGTAGTAGACGGACGGAGTATCGACCGCGACCCCGGGATAGGTCTGCGACCACCACAGCCCACCGATGTCCGCCTCCATCTCGAACACCTCGTAGTCGAAGCCGCGGTCGGTGGCCTTGACGGCGGCGTCCAGGCCGGTCATCCCGGCCCCGATGATCGCGAGGTTCAGCGTCGCCGGTGGTGTCGTGCTGGGCGGGATCGCCCGCTGATCCGGCAGGAAGCCGGATTGCTCCAGGTACATCGGGAGTAGCTTTGGGTCGAAGTGGGTGCCGACCGCGAGGTCGGCCATGCGGGAGACCAGCTCCAGGTCGGTGGCCCCGAGGTAGGGGCTCTGATCTCGCTTGGTCAACGCCGCACACAGGATGTCGGTGAGTTCGGCGTGCGCCTGCAGCGTCGCGGGCTCTACTGGGGCCTCGACCGGCCCCAGGATGTACCCTCGCGGAAGTCCGACCTTGTCGGCGAACCGGTCCAGCAAGGAACGGTCACCGGTCACGTGAACGGCGCACACCAGCAACAATGTTGTGTCCACACCCGGGAGATGTGCGCGCAGTTCAGCTTCCGCGACTACGGACATCGGCACATTGTGGGTGAATCGAGAACGCAGATTTCCCTCACGCATGGTCAGCTCCTTCACCGAGCAGATTGGATCGCCGCTGACAAACGGCAACCGCCACCACAGCCGACAGTCGCCGAGCTCAAATTGGCGGAACTTCTGACCCAGGCGAGCGGCTCCGCGGATTGTGGCGATCGATTACGACCCTAATTGGCGGTAAGGGCCGCGTCTACGACCAGTAGTGGGATGAATTAATGCTCGTTGTGTCGCAATCCGGGGTTGGGTGCGGGTTCATCGATCGATGGGAACAGCGAATCTCGATCGGGCAGCGGCCAGAATGGGGCCGAGATCGTCGGGGGCGTCCCGATCGACGCGCCATGCGAGGTACGTCGTAGCTTTGGGAAAGGTGGCTGGCAGCGGTCTGATAATCACGCCTTCGCCGGCGAGGTAGCGATGCCATGGCGAGCGGGGGTTGGCGACGGTGAGGCAACAGGCGTCGCCTCGGGCCACAAGTGTCGGGAGGCCGCCGATGATAGCCGTTGTCAGGTGGACAACGTCGGTGACAGCGTCGAGGTACTCCTTCAAGTGGGTTCCGAACGGTTCGACGCTTTGTTGGACGAGCAGGCGCAGTTCGGTGAGATGCTCGGGCCGCACTTCGGTCAGTCTGGCGTACTCTGGCCGGTCGGGCAGGGCAATACCGGCCTGCTCCAACAGAATTGGGATGTAGTCCAGTCGCGCGTCGTCGACCAGTCGGTTGATCATTCCGAGTGCCAGTCGGCCGTTGAGGAGCTGATCTAGCTGAGGGAGCGAGTCCAGCGGATCGAGGCGAATCAGCGCGTCGGGTTCGACCTGTCTGATCACGTCGTCAACGACCGCATCGATCAGCTCTCCCGGAATCGACCGCATGCCCACCCGGAACTCGGGCCGGCCGAGTACCCGGTGGTGCATCTCCCGCTTGAGCCTGTCAACGTCGGCCAGTGTCCGTTCGGCGTGCGGTATCAACGCCTCACCGAGGGCGGTGAGTTCGACCTTGCGAGTGCCGCGCACGAACAGTGGCCCGCCGAGCTCTGCCTCTAGTTGCTGGATGCTGCGGCTCAGCGGCGACGCGGCCATCATCAATCGCTCAGCCGCGCGGGTGTAGTTCAGCGTTTCGGCGACGGCAAGGAAGTAGCGCAGGTGGCGAAGATCCATGAAGCGATTGTGACACCAGGCGCAGTAATCGAACTTTTCAGCTGGACGTTTTGCAGATTTGGATGACTGACAAGGTCGCAAAAGGGGCTAAAATACGGCGACCGGGTTGGTGGCGCAGGCCGTGACACCGACGAATCGCCACGGCAGCATCGTGAAAAAGAACTCCCAGCGTTGCCGCTCTTCGCAGGTCCGGGCGAGTTCGGTGAGTTCGACGTTGTCGATGAGCCACAGCCCGAGAGCGACGAGTGCCACGGCGTGGATCGGCCGGAACAGGTCGAAGGTGTCGAAGCCGGACGGTTGCACGTCCTGGATGCAGTCGCTGCCAAGGACGGCGATGTCCCGCTCCCTCAGGTACGGCAGACACGCCGCATGCAGGCCGGGTTGCGGGCTGCCCACTTCTCGGCCGCCCTCGTGGAGTGCGCGAGCGACGTGGCCCGTGTGGACGAGCAGTGCGTCGCCGGCGCGGACGGTGACACCTTGGCGTTCTTCGGCAGCGGCCAGTTCCTCAGGCATGATCGGGTAGCTGGCGTCCAGCCAGGGCACGCCGTGCAGGCCGGCGATGTCGAGAAGCAGGCCGCGGGTGATGATTCCGTCGCTGGCATGATGGATTGACAACTTGCCCGCGCCACCGACCGAGGTGGTCTCCTCGGCGTCGAATCCGTTGTAGTTTTTGCCATCCCAGGTGTAATGGGCCAAGCCATCGAGGTGGGTTTGAGAGCCGTGTCCGACGATGCCGACGTACTCGCTGTTGCCGTCGAAGCGAATGCCCTTACCGACGTGGTGGCTCACTTCGCCGAGCTCCATATACCGCTGCACTACGCCGAGACCACTCTTGAGCGGGTCGGGATCTTTGGGGTCGATGTTGCGCGAGAGCGACACGACCTCCCCGGTCTGCACCAGCGCGGCCGCTTCTTTGCGGCGTTCGGGAGTGATCAGGTTCAGCGTTCCGAGCCGGTCGTCGGCGCCCCAGCGCCCCCAGTTCGACAGCGAATCAAAGTAGCCGATGACGTCCTCGGCGGTGGGTTTTGGCATTACCGGGCTCCCGTCACAGTCGGCTCGAGGGCGCTGCGGGCTTCATCCAACTGCGCCTTGAAGACGGTATAGAGCAGCCCGCGGTCGCCGGTGACGTTGATGATCCGAGATCCGCTGGCGGCCACTGCTTCTAGGCCGCCCGAGCCGAAGCCGGGAATAGCGATGTACTCGATGCCGGCATCGTGTGTTGCCTGGATGACTTTGGCTACCGCCGCGTCGACGTCGGGGTGGGTGACGTTGCCCTCGAGACCGAGGGCCATTGCCAGGTCGAACGGACCGAATACCAGGCCATCCAAGCCGGGCACACGGGCGATGGAGTCGACGTTTTCGACCCCTTCGATGTCCTCGATCAGCCCGAACACCAGGGTGTCGCGGTTCGCACGCTGGTAGTCGGCAATCCAGTTCTCGGTGAGGTGGCCCACCGCGCGGGTGGCCGGGCAGGCTCCGCGGGTGCCCTCCGGTTCGTACTTGGCGGCCGCGACGATGGCGGCCGCGACATCGGCATTGCACATGTGGGGGGCCATGATTCCGGTTGCGCCTGCGTCGAGGACGCGTTGGATGAAGGACGGGTTGTGATCCGGTACCCGCACGATGGCGTCAATGCCGACAGCATCGGCGGCCCGAATAAGCGTATTGATATCGCCGAGGTCCATCGTTCCGTGTTCGGCGTCGATCCAGGCAAAGTCGTAGCCGGTGTATCCGACGATGTCCACGGAGTCGGGGGAGGGGAGTTGCACGGTGACGCCGTAGGCGCGTTCACCGGCTTCCAGCTTGTTGCGGATGCGTCGAGGGTAGGTGCGCATGATTGTTCTCCTTCTATCGAAAAGTCAAGGGCGTCAGAACATGGCGATGGGGTTGGTGGCACTGGAGGTGACGCCAACCAGGCGCCACGGCAGCATCGAGAAGAAGAACTCCCATCGCTGTTTGGCCGCACACGTTTCAGCGAGTTCGGTGAGCTCGACGTTGTCGATCAACCACAAGCCCATGGCTACCAACGTGACCGCATGAATCGGCATATACAGATCGGGTGAGTCGAAGCCGGAGGGACGGACGTCCTGGATGCCGTCGCTGCCCAGGACCGCGACGTCGCGCTCGTGTAGGAACGGTAGGCATGCGGCGCTCAAGCCGGGCTGAGTGGTATCGACTCCTTTGGGCCTGTCGGACGCCAGTGCGGCCAGCCGCGCGAAATGTCCGGTATGGACGAGCAGTACGTCGCCCGACCCGACAGTGATGTTCTGACGTTGCTCGGCGGCCAGCAGATCATCGGGAGTGATCGCGTAATCCTCGTCGAGCCACCGGACACCCTTGGCTGCCGGAATGTCCAGCAGGACTCCGCGGCTGACGATCCCTTCTTTGGCCTGGTGTACCGAGAGTTTCGTCGCGCCGCCCACCGAGGTGGTATCCCCGGCGTCGAAGCCGTTGTAGTTCTTGTTCTCCCAGGAAAAGTGAGCCAAGCCGTCGAGGTGGGTGTGCGATCCGTGGCCCACGATGCCCACGTACTCGCGTACCGCGTCGAACTGGATGGCACCGCCCGACATGTGGCTCACTTCGCCCAGTTCCATATAGCGCTGCAGTACCGTGCCCCGTCCCAGCGGGTCCGGGTCAGCGGGGTCCATGTCTCGGGAGAGCGAGACCACGTCGCCGTCGCGGACTGCACCAGCTGCAGCGGCGCGCTTCTCTGAGGTGATCAGGTTGAGTGTTCCGAGACGATCGTCCTCACCCCAACGACCCCAGTTGGACAGGGTGTGAAAATAGTTCCGGACTTCCTGCTCCGTCGGGCGACTCATGGTGAAAAACTCCTTCGGGCACAGCCGCCGGTGGCTGCTCTTCTTGGATCGGATGGTCTTGGATCGGATGGTCGCTTATCGCCGCGTCCATCGATTACGACTCTACGAGTCTTCCAGTGCCGCGTCCAAGACTAATCTTGAAGGATATTGCTGCGGTTTAGGTCATAATCGGGTGGACTGGGGCCGCCCGGTGCTACCGATTGCAGATAATGAAAATAAAGTCGTTAGTCAGACCGTGGATTGTCCGCTGCGTGGGTACCTACTGAGTGCGCGCCTGCGGCATGTTCGCTCGGTTTACGTGAGTCGATGTAGAAGACAATCGCTTCGACGAGCGCTTTCCGTTCGCGCGACGTGTCGAGAGGCTCTGCTGCGGTCAGTTGGGCTATCACGAGCCCGCGCAGGGTCGCCCACATCAGATTGCCGATATCCCTGCCGTGCCGCGTGGCCAATTGCCCGCCGAGACGGCGGCCAAGCGCGCCGAAGGCGTTGTGCAGCTCGGCAAGGTGGGTGGATGCCGTTGATCCACCCGAAGCGCGGGTGGCGACGACGATCTCCAGCGCCGCCAGGGAATTGCCGCTGGAGAGTGCTCGCCAAGCGGCGTCGACTCCGAACGTGATGCGCTGCCGCAGGGTCACGGTGGCGGATTCAGTGCGTATGCCATTGAGAGTCTCGATCAGCTCAGCGAAGACGTAATCGACGACCGACAGGAGTAGCCCGTCGCGATCACCGAAGTGATACTGGATGACGCCCCATGTGACGCCGGCCTTTCTGGCGATGTGCCGGGCGCTCGCGGCGCCGAAGCCTTCAGCATGAATGCATAGGAGCGTCTCGTCGATCACGGCGGCACGGGTGCTGGCGGCACGCGGCTGACTTCCATGAGCAGGTCTGCGTGGCGCGCTACGGGGACACATGATGCCGTTCAAGGTAGCCAGTCACCGTGTTGATCAAGATCTGCCGTTCACGGGCGGTGGTTGCCGGCTCTACGCCGAGCATCTGTGCTGACATCGCCCCCAGCAGAGTCGTCCAGATGAGGTCTCCGATGACGGCGGCGTGACGAGGTGCCAGCCCTTCACCGAGATAGCGACGTCCCAGCTGCCTTAGGGTCTCGAATACCTCGGACAAGTATTGGCTTTTTGTGTCGCCGCGTTCGGCGCGCGTCGCGATCAGAATCTGTATCGCGGCCGCTGAAGTAGGGCTGGTGAAGGCACACCACATGGCATCGATGAGTAAGCGCGCGTTCTGCCGAGCTGACCGTGCCGCGGGCTGAGGCTTCACCGCGCGCAGAGACTCGAGTAGGTCCTTGAAGCCGCGATCCACGACGGCCATGAGGAGTCCGTCCCGATCTCCGAAGTGGTACTGGATGGCCCCCCAGGTAACGCCTGCGCGTTCGGCCACCCGCTTGGCGCTGGCGGCGGCAAAGCCTTCTTCACGTACGCACTGTACGAACTCATCGACAAGCCGCCCACGTTGGTCGTAGATGGCGGAGCCAGTGGTCCGGCCGCGTAGAGAAGCGTGTGTTGTCATTGTTGGGTTCAGCACATTACCGCCTCGTCGACGGTACCCACAACAATCGTCGCGACCACCGCTGCTGGGTTTACAAAGACGTGCGCGGCATCCGAGAGCGCAAGCGGCGATCGATGTTGGACCGTTGCTCTGCGCCGCACAAACAGGATTCGCGGAAGGTGTCGACGTTGCAGGCCGCGTTGCCTAGGGAACGAACGAGGCTGCGTCACTGTGGCGTAGCTCCGCGACATCACGATGTCGTCGAAACCGGAGCCGAATCCTGTGGCTACCGACAGCCGAAATAGCTTGAGAAGCCCGTGTTTCCGGCCGTATTGGACCTATTCAAGGTTCGGCACCGGCTCGGCGAGCAGCGTCGTTTGATGCAGGCGGGTGCCGCCGCTGATGTGGTCAAAGAGATGAGCGCGTTTCAAGTAATGGTGCACATCGCATTCCGCGGTGAAGCCGATGCCGCCATGGATGCGAATGGCGATCGTCGCATTGCGCAGCGCCGCGTCGGTGGCGACGATGCTGGCGGCGGCGGATTGGAAACGCGCGTCATCACGTGCATCGCGGGTAGCCACCGCTGCAAATATCGTTTGCGAGAGAGCCGCTCTGGTCCGCAGCGCCATATCGGCGCAGTGATGGGCCACCGCTTGGAAGGCGCCGATGGGCTTGCCGAACTGCATCCGAATCTTTGCGTACTCCACTGCCAAATCCCGCGTGGCTTCTGCGTTGCCGGCCAGTTGAGCCGCGATGAGTAGATTGGCGTGTAGCGCGATCGGTGCGGCCGCAGCCGGTACGAAGCCGAGGGCGGCGGTATCCACGGCGCTGCCGCGTTCGAGGTCGACCGACCCGTCGAGCGCAGTCACGGAACAAACATCCTTCACGCATGTCCGTTCAATGAGCGCCGCACCGTCGTCATCCCACAGGATCAGAAGATCGTCGTCCTCAGAATCGATCAGATGAAGGTCGCCGCGTACCGACGAACCGATCACGCCAGGCCCAATCATGTTCGCCACCGCGGCGCGGGTCTCGCCGGCCACGATTGACCGGACGAGGTCCGCGTCGCCCGCTGCGCTTGCCACATGAGCGGCGAGCGTCGTCGCCAGGATTCGCGGCGATATCAGGAAGCGGCCGAACTCTCTGAACGCCAGCATCTCTTCCACGACACCGTATCCGGCGCCATCAAGGTCTTCTGGAATCCCGAGGCCGAACCAGCCCTGTGCGGCCAGTTCGGGCCATCCCCGGCGCTCATCGCGTTCGGCGGGCCTGTGCTCTCCGCGCAATCGCTCAACCGGGTACCGTGCGGCCAAGAACCCCGCAATGCTATCGATGATTTCTTGTTGTTCCGAGGACGCGACCAGTTCAATCATGTCAGTAGCTCCGTGGCAGACCGAGGACGCGCTCGGCAATGATATTGCGCCGGATCTCCGCGGAGCCTCCTGCGATCAAGTAATAGCGATCTTCGAGATATGGCACGGTCCATTCCTGCGCATCGCCGGAGACCTCCAGGGCGTCTGCACCGAGAATGTCGAGGGACAGCAGCCGGACGCGTTGCAGGATCTCCCCGCAATAGAGAAAGTCCATGGAGGCCTCCGGACCAGGGGACGCCCCGTCTGCATTTCGCGAGATGGCCTCGTAGTTCATGGCCTGTAATGCCGCGATTTCGGCTCGGAGTGTGGCGAGCCGCGCGGCAATCACATCATCGTCGATGGCCGACTTGCGGCCGTTCGGTCCGGGCCTCGCCTTGGCGAGGTCGATCAGTTGCTCGAGTAGATTGCGCAGCTCGGAAGCGCGAGCGACCGATAGCGCGCCGCGCTCGAAGGAAAGAGTCGACATCGCCACGCGCCAGCCGTCACCGAGCTTGCCCACCACGTTGCTCAACGGGATACGCACGTTGTCGTAGAACACTTCGCAGAAGTGATGGTTGTTCGCCATCGTCATGATCGGGCGGATTCGAATACCTGGCGTGCGCATATCGACGACTACCCAGGTAATTCCTTTGTGCTTCGGCGTCGTCGGGCCGGTGCGCACCAAGGTTTCCTGATATGTGGCGAGGTGAGCATGACTGGTCCAGATCTTCTGACCGTTGAGGACCAGGCTGTCGCCGTCGATGACGGCGCGCAGGCTTAAGGCGGCGAGATCGGAACCCGCACCGGGTTCCGAGAAACCCTGGCACCACACCAGCTCACCGCGCAGAATCGGAGGGAGATACAGCGACTTCTGGGCATCGGTCCCCGAAGCGATGATCGTGGGTCCTGCGTGGTTGAGGGCAACGCTCAGGCAGCCTTCCAAGGGTGCGCGAGCTTGCGCGCACTCGTCGTACCAGATCATCTGCTCGACCAGCGACAGTCCTTGGCCACCGTATTCGCGTGGCCATGCAAGTCCGGCCCAGCCACCTTCGTATTTCTTGCTCTGCCAGGCCAAGTCGAATTCACGCATCGCGACCCCGTCACTGGGACGAGCCTGGCGGGGCTTGTTCTCAGCCAGCCAGGTGCGCACCTTGTCGCGAAACTGAACCTCGTCGGAAGAAAATTCAAACTGCATGCGGAGATCTCCAAGAGTGCGTGTTCATCGCCCCGGAAACCGGGGTCCTTTCCTCAAAGCCGGACAAGGACTTTGAGCGCTGCGCGATCGGCCATGGCGCGGTAGCCCTCGGGCACTTCGTCCAGCCCGATGCTGCGGTCGAACACCTGGCCCGGCTCGATGGTGCCGTCGAGTACGTCGGGCAGCAGTTCCTCGATGTAGGCGCGCACCGGGGCCACGCCACCGGTGATGGTGACATTGCGGTAGAACGGCCCGAATCCCAGGGGAGCGTCTTCGTATTGCGGCACGCCGAGCCGACTGACCGTGCCGCCGGCACGTACCAATCCGACTGCGGTGTCCAGTGCTTCACGGGTTCCGACACACTCCACCACGGCGTGCGTGCCGTCGCCGCCGGTGAGCTCCCGGACCCGCTCGACACCGTTGTCGCCGCGTTCGGCGACGATTTCGGTGGCACCGAACTCGCGGCCGAGGTCGGTGCGTCGCTGATGCCGTCCCATCAAAACGATCTGCTCGGCGCCGAGGCGCTTGGCGGCCAGCACCGCGCAGAGGCCGACGGCGCCATCGCCGATGACGGTCACCGTCGTGCCCTTTTTGACTCCGGATGTCACCGCCCCGTGATGGCCGGTGCAGTACACGTCGGACAAGGTCAACAGCGACGACAGCAACGCCGAGTCTTCGCCGACAGGCAGCTTGACCAGCGTGCCCTGCGCCTGCGGTACCCGCACCGCCTCACCTTGACCGCCGTCGATCCCATTCCATGCCCAGGGGCCGCCATGCCGGCACGCGGCGTGCAGGCCCTCGGTGCAGAAGTCACAGGTGTTATCGGCAAATACGAAGGGCGCCACCACCAGATCGCCTGCCTTCAGGCCGGAAACCTCCGAGCCGACGTCTTCGACCACCCCGATGAACTCGTGACCCATCCGTGAGCCTTGTTCGGTCCGAGTCATTGATTGGTACAGCCACAGGTCGCTGCCGCATATGCACGACTGGGTCACCCGCACCAGCGCGTCAGTCGGTTCGCGCAGGATCGGATCGGGCACATTTTCCACCCGCACATCGCCCGCGGCGTACATCAATGTTGCTCTCACGCATGACCTTTCTTGATTTGCGGCGACAGGCCGGTGACTCGCTCTGCGGACCGGCTCAGACGGGGGTGGTCAGCACTTCGTTCGAGAAGTTGAACAGGCGAGCCGCCGTATCGCGGAACACCGCCGCCGTGGTGGCGTCGTCAAGTCCCTTCGACAACCTGGCAACCGTGTCCCTGCTGAACGGGTAGGTGCCCTCCTCGTGGGGGTAGTCAGAGCCCCAGATCACCGGGGACGCACCGGTGAGCGGGATGTTGTGGATGGCGACCGGATCGTCCTGGAACGTCGCGTGAATCTGCCGACGTAGGTAAAAGCTTGGTGGCTCCGGCAGTTCGGGATTGATCCAGCTCTTGCCGGTCGCGGTCTTGCCGTACTTGCGGAATGACTCGGTGTAGAAGTCGAGGGTCTGCATGGTCCAGGCCAGCCACCCGACGTTGTACTCGACGAACACCACGTGCAAATTCGGGTGGTTGGCCAGGACCCCGGACGTGGCGAACAGGGCGGCCACTCGGGGGGCCATCGATTGAGTCGCCAACAGGTTGGACACGCCGGCGCCCAGCCCTCGGTAGAAGTACATGTCGTGGCCGGTGCCCTGATGGATGACGATGGGCATGCCGCTCGCCTCGGCTGCGGCCCACAGCGGCTCCCATTGAACGTGGTTCCACTCGGGTGCCGCTACCGCGGGCAGCATGATGGACGCAAACCCGTTCTCGGCCAACCATTCAATCTCGCGGACCGCGTCCTCGACCCGCCACGTGGGAACGATTCCGGCGCAACGGAACCGCGGTGAACGACCGAGCGTGCTGGCGATCCACTCGTTGTAGATGCGGCACGATGCGGCGCCCTCGTCGGCATCGGGGAGCATCCACGCGTACAGCCCGATGGTCGGGTAGATGCACTCGCCGGCGACACCCTCTTGGCGCATGATCGCGTAGCGATGTTCGGGGTCGGCGATCTTCATCCGCTCGTCCTCGGGCAGGCCGAGATAACCGACCGACTGGCCCTCCAGGACGATGTCCCAGCCCCCGTCTTCGCCCGCGGTGATCCCGCGCAAGGCTCGGGAACGCATATGCGAAGGGAGGTTGTCCCTCCAGAGGTTCCGCGGCTCGTTGACGTGTGAGTCGCCGGAGATGAAACCCAGCGTGTCGGTGTCAGTCATCGGTATTCCTTAGGTGTCGAGCACTTCAATTACCCGGGCACTGCTTTCAGTGCCCTCGAACGGGACATCTCTTGGTTCGGGTCGTCGTACATGTCTCACACGAATCTCGAGCACGCCGTGGAAGTAGCTGGCGCGCACGCCATTCGGATCGGTGCCGGCGGGTAGGGCGATGCTGCGGTCGAAGTCTCCGAAAATACGCTCGGCCCGCATCGTCAGCTCCGGTGGCGCCTGGTCGGCCGGTGGACGCCGCACCCCGAGGACATACAACACCCGACCGTCGACGCGGACCTCGAGATCATCGGGCAGTACGCCGGGCACCTCGTAGCGCAGGACCATGTCGGTCTTGGTGTGGAACGCGTCCAGCGCCGGAGTCCAAGCAGGCTGTTGTTCCTCGCGCGTGCGAGTGGCTTGCTTGGCAAAGTCGGTCGTTCCACCGATCACCCGCCATGGGTCGTAGTCAGCTAGTTCCATCAGATCGCCCTCGCCGCATCAGGTTTGGCGCGCTCGGCGCGCGCCATGACTCGGATCAATTCGAGATCGGTGTTGACCTTGCGGGACACCGAAACCAAAACCGTCAGTGCCATCGCTGCGGCCTGCGGCCTTATCGGGGGAGTGGGGACATTCACGCTCACGGCGACATCGTCCATGTGCACGATCAACTCGTTGGTGCGATTGGCGACCATCATCGCCAATGCACCCGCCATCGGTGGCAGTCGAGGCAGATACACGTGCTTGTTGGGATCCTGCGCCGGCAGCACCCAACGCAGTTGCTCCAGCCATTGTTCCGCCCGCTCGATGACTGCCCCGGGCCCTTCAGATGCCGCCTGTTCGGCGATGTCGATGATGATGGCGTGGCCGACGTATTTGTCGAGGTCCTCGCGCTTGTCCAATCGCGCGGATCGGGTGTATTCGACGATGCCGAGGAATCGGGCAGTCGCCGGTTCGGGGCGTTCGCAGTTGTCCAGGACCTGCTCGAGATTCCCGAGGCCGTGGGCGGCGACGGCCCCGACGGACATCCGTTCGAGTGCGCTGGGCTCACTCCACCGTCGGGCCACCTCGGGACTCTTGACGAGGTCCAAGAAGTCGTACCCCGTGGCGATAAAAGCGCCGGGGTCGTAGCAGGTAAGCGGGAGGTTAAAGGGATTCGTCATGATGTTCCGAGTATGGTACCACTATTGTTGTGTATCGGTAATGACATTTTCCTACTGAGGTGGTGAGCATGGTTGCGATGGTGCAGGAGTTGGAGCTCCCCGTACTGTGGGACAAGGGCATCGGCGTTTTCGACCCGATCGTTGTGCGCTCCCTCTCCGAGGAGCAGTGGCTGGCCAAGACGCGCGTCGGCTACGTCGTGACCCGCTACGAGGACGTCTGCAACGTGCTGCGCGACCGGCGCTTTTATTCGGCCAGCTCCAGGCGACCAGACGTCCGGAGCGGGGATGACAATCTACGCACCTCGCTCCTAGAGATGGACGGCGACGAGCACACCCGGCTCCGCCGTCTGGTCTCCCGAGCCTTCACCCCCCGCGCCGCCGACCGGCTGCGGCCGTACATGCAAGCCACGTTCGACAAGCTGCTGACTCCAGCGCTCGCGAAAGGCTCCTGCGAGGCGGTGCACGACCTGTGCAACCCGTACCCCATCCCGGTGATCTGCCGGCTGCTCGGAGCGCCGGAAAAAGACACCGCGTTGTTCAGTGGCTGGGCCGATGACATCAATCGCATGTTCGACGTCGATCCGTCTTCGCATCTGGAGTTGATCCGGCACGCCAGCCGTGAGATCGACCAATACATCGGGGCCATGATCGCCGAACGTCGGCAGCAGCCAGCTGACGATCTGCTCAGCGAACTTATCGCCACCGAGGAGCAGGGCGATCATTTGTCGACTGTCGAGCTGACCAACTTGGTGCAGCTCCTGCTGCTGGCCGGCACCGACACAACGCGTAACCAACTCGCCTGCTCGATTGCCGTGCTGATGGCGTATCCCGAACAGTGGAAGCTGTTGGTTGAGCGACCCGATCTGGTGCCGCGCGCAGTCGAGGAAACCATGCGGTACGTCGCAACATTGCGCGGAGCACTTCGCTTTGCGTCCGAGGACATCGTCTACCGAGATGTGCTCTTCCCCAAGGGCACCATGGTCTGGACGTCCACCGCGATGGCCAATAGGGATCCCGCCACCTGGATCGATCCGGATGTCTTCGACATCACTGTCGATCGTCCCGCGCAGCAGATGGCGTTCGGCATGGGCGTTCACTTCTGCTTGGGTGCGTCGTTGGCAAGGGCTGAGTTGCAGGTCGCGCTTGGAGTACTCGCACAGCGCGCACCGACGACGGTCGCCGATGGCACCATCGCGTGGAAGCCCGACACTGTCGGCATCTGGGGGCCGGTCGAAGTCCCGCTTCGATTCTGACTCAATGTTAGGTAAACCTATTGCGGTGCAGGGGTTTCGGAGAACCATCCGGGTTCGGAAAATTAGATTACTCAAAGCGGAGTCACCATGGACATAGATCAATGGATGATCGGCGACATCTCCATCAAGAAGCACGTCGAGATGCTGTTCTGGGCGCCACTTAACCCGGCCATCACTCAGGCGTGGGACGGTGGCTCCTTCGAGGAAATCCTTGCAATGGCGTGGTTGAACCCCACTTGGATGAACGAGGCGGGCGAGGTCGGAGTCGGCGTTCATTCATTCCTGATCGAAACCCCTGACGGCCGCCGTTTCATCGTGGACACGGGAGTAGGAAACGCCAAGAAACGCGCATCGCCAATGTTCGCCGATCTCGACAGCGACTTCCTGGATCGCTTGACCGCCGTGGGATGGCCGCCCGAGAGCGTGGACGGCGTGATCTGCACCCACCTACACATCGACCACACTGGGTGGAACACCAACTTTGTTGACGGGCAATGGGTTCCCACCTTCCCGAACGCCCGCTACTACTTCGTCGGAATCGAGTACGACTACTGGAAGAGCTACGCGGAAGATCCCACCGCACGGGACGGTTACGAGGTTGATTGGGCGCGTGACATGGTCGACGGCGCGGCTGTATTCAATGACTCGGTGCGTCCCATCGCCGACGCGGGACTGATGATGCTCGTGGAACCGGACGAAGTTATTGCGCCGGGAATCCGACTGATCCCCTCGCACGGCCACACGCCTGGGCACGTGTGCGTCGCCATCGAATCCAACGGCCAGAGTGCCGTGATTACCGGCGACATGGTGCACTCCATCTATCAGATCGCGCGACCCGAATGGTCTTCACAGCTCGATACCGATATGGATGCGTCGCGGGTAACACGCCAGCGGCTGGTCTCCGAGTGGGCCGACTCTGGAACGCTCGTGCTCGGCACGCACTTCGGCCCACCTACGTGCGGCCACATCCACCGAGAGGAAACGGGTTACCGTATAGACTGAGGCGGCTGCACTCATCGATCGAAATATCTTGTGCTGTCCCGGAATATCGGAGCTAACTACGCGGGGTGCTGCGCGGCAACTGCAGGTATTTCTCGGCGATCATGTTGCGGAATATCTGGGTCGTGCCGCCGTAGATAGCCGTCCCCGGCGCGAAGCGGAAGAGCTCCTCAAGGAGGCCGTCGGCCGCTGCACCCTCGGCGCCGTGCGGCAGCACGCCGACGGGTCCCATCAGGTCCAGCAGCACCGATGCCGTCCGGATGAACATATCGGCGGCGTATACCCGGGCGAGCGGACCCGCTGCAGCGTCGGCGACCTCGATCTCGAGGGCCACTCGGGCGATGCGCTCGCGCACTGCAACGTCGTCAATGCGGTTGGTAGCCCGCAGATGCGCGACGGCCGCTTCGAGCAGGATGCGGGACTTGTAAATGTTGATACGGCCCAACCCCGCCGTGAGGTCATCGCGCTGATCCATACCGTGCTCGGCGGCCAACGGTGCCTGCAGGACGGCCCACCCCTCGTCGATCCCACCGATACGGTAGTGATCCGGCAGGCGCACACCGTCGAGGAAGACGAAATTGGTGCGTTCCCCGCCGAGGGTTCGGATCGGTTGGATCTCGATGCCCGCAAGGCCCAGTGGCACCAGGAACACGGTCAGCCCACGATGTTTCGCGGCGTCGGGATCGGTGCGAGTGAGGCATAAGCAGTACTGGCAGAACTGCGCGCCGGTAGTGAACATCTTTTGGCCGTTGATGATCCAGTCGTCGCCGTCGCGCACCGCGCGGGTGCGTGTCGACGCCAGGTCGGAGCCACAGTCTGGCTCGGTGTAGCCGAGACAGATGTTGACGGTGCCGTCCGCGATACCGGGTAGTACCTCGGCCCTCAGGGCCTCGTTCGCGAAGCCCTGCACGGCGATGGCAGGCAGTGGAGTTGTCTGGGTGACGACCTCCGGTGCGCCGGACCGCTCAAGCTCAAGCTCCACGATGCGAGTACGCACCGCGTCCAGGCCCGGTCCACCGAGCTCTGCAGGCCAGCGCGGAACGGCCCATCCCCGAGATCCGATGGCGGAGTGGAACGTCTCACTGAGACCGTTGCCGGTCTGCCGCTCTTGTTCGCGCACCGCCTCGGTGACGTGCTCCTCGTGGAAGGCCCGCGCCTCAGCCCAGAACGCCAACGTGTCCTCGTCCAACTCGAGCGGCGTGAAATTCACTGGCGGTCTCCCAACAACTCATCGGCGATGCGCTGCAGGTGCGTCGCGCGAGTTCCCCCGACCAGCGCCCGGCCCTTGGCGCGTCGGTAGTGCAGCTGCACATCTGATTCGAGCGTGAATCCGAAGCCGCCCTGGGTTCGGATGGCCGTCAAACCAGCTTCCTCAGCGGCCTCAGCGGCGTGCACGAAGGCCATCGTTACGAGCGGTCCCAACGACTGCGGCTCATGGTCGGCGTACCACGCCGCCTTGCGCACCAGACGCCGACCGGAGTCGAGCAGTATTTCCAGGTCGGCCAACGGGTGAGCGATCGCCTGGAACATGCCGATCGGCACCCCAAATGCTTTGCGGTTACGGGCATAATCAGCCGCGAGTCGCTTCGCCGAATCGCCGGAGCCGATCAGTGCCGCCGCGGTCAGCAATCGCCACTCGGCCACGGCTTGTCCGAACGCTGCCACCGCGGTATCGCCCTCGGCCAACACGTGGGCATCATCCAGATCCCACCATGCCAGCGGGGCTGCCGCCAGGTTGAGCACGTGCGGTCGCGGCGTGCGGCGGGTCGAGGCCACCACCGCCCCGCCTTGCACTCCGATGACCGTCGCGGCCACCGCGCCGTTCGGTACGAGAAATCGCCCGTCGACATTGTCACCGACAGTCAGCGACATGACGCCACCCTGCAGGCAACCGTCGAGCAGCGTGGCTGCAGCATCTCCGCCGAGGCGAGCAAGGAGGCGGGCCACCACAACGACGTCGATGATGGGGACGGGCGCGGCCGCCCGGCCGATCTCCTCGGCGAGGAGTACCAGTTCGACGAGTCCGCCACCATCTCCGCCGCGACCCTCGGGCACCGCGATCGAAATGAGTCCCTGCGCCACCAGCTCGTCCCAAAGGCCGGCGTCCCAACCGAGTGGTTCGGCCGCCCTGACGACCTCCGATGGACACCGCTTGGTGAGAAACGCGCGAACAACGTCACGCAACTCCGTTTGCTCTGCCGAGAGCGAGTAATCGGCCGGGCGCAACATGAACCGCTCGAGCTCATCGAGGTGCCGGCTGACGTAGGTCGTGCCCACCTCAATCACCCAGCTCAGCGATGACCTCGTCGGCGAATCGCTTCGACCAATCGGCCCACGCCTGCGCGGTCGGCCGTTCGCCCTCCGGTGCTTGGGGCGCCACGACGACACGGGTCACCCCCGCATCTTCCAGCCGTTTGAAGCCATCCAGCGAGGTGTCGAGTGGCGAGGGCATGGTGACCTCGAACGGGCCGTCTCGGCCGGCCTCTGCACGCGCCTTCATGACTATCGCCAGCTTGGTTTTGAAATCGTCGAGGCTCTTGGAACCGAGTTCGATCCAACCGTCGCCCAGCCGGCCCGCTCGACGGCAGGCCGCGGGCGAGCTACCGCCGATATGGATGGGGATACTCGGCTTCTGAACGGGTTTGGGCTGAAACTTCACCGGTCCGAAATCAAAGTGCTCGTCGTGCACCTCGATGACGTCTTCCGACCACAGTCGACGGATCGCATCGATACTCGCGTCCGCGCGCTTACCACGCGTTTTGAAAGGCATATTGACGTAATCGAATTCGTCCTCAAGCCACCCGACGCCCGCACCGAGGATCACTCGGCCGCCGGATAGTCTGTCGACCGTCACCACCGAGCGTGCGGTCAGGAGCGGGTGACGCAGCGTAAGAATGTAGACGTTGGTGGCCAGCATCAAGGTCGTTGTTCCCGCCGCGATGAACGACAGAACGGCCCACGGGTCATACGACGGGGTATCCGGTGTGATTTCCGGCAGTCCCGAATCGGTGTACGGATAGGTCGCGGGGATCTTCGCCGGGAACACCAGGTGCTCGGGGACCCACACCGAGTCGATTCCGTTTAGCTCGAACGCGTGCGCTACGTCGGGCATGTGGCGCAGGCTGATGCCCATGATGTGGCTGCCGAACTTCATGGTGCGTCCTTCCTAGCGGTCTGCAGCGGCGGTGCGTTCTTCCAGCTGACGATGCCGTCAGAGGGCTGGGCGACCGAGATCGGCGGGGGGTGCAGCTGACCCCAGTGTGAGTGGTTGAGCTGATGCAGGGTGAAACAGGCCTGCAGCGCATTGGAGAAGCCCATGTTGTCGACGGTCTGGTTGACCGCTTCCTTGACGAGCAGGCTCGCCATCGTCGGGACGCCGGCGATGCGTCTGGCGAACTCAAGGGTTTTGTCGCCGAGTTCGGCGACCGGGAAGATCTTGGACACCATACCCAGGCGGTAGGCCTCTTCGGCATCGAGTGCGTCGCCCGTGAGCAATAGTTCCTTCGCCTTGCGCGGGCCGAATTCCCAAGGGTGGCCGAAGTACTCGACGCCGCACATGCCCAGGCGGGTGCCGACGACGTCGGCGAACATCGCATCGTCGGAGGCGACGATCAGATCGCAGGCCCAGGCCAACATCAAGCCTGCCGCAAGTACCTTCCCGTTGACCTGCGCGATGGTGATCTTGCGGAGATTGCGCCACCGCCGAGTGTTCTCGAAGAAGTAGTGCCACTCTTGCAGCATCCGGGGCTCAGCACCTTCGCGGGTGCCGCCGTTGATGGCATAGGTTGGGTGGGCGTCTGGACCCGTGGTCTCGGAAAGGTAAGTGGCGGGGCTCATATCGTGACCCGAGGAGAAGGTCGGCCCGGTGCCGCCCAGGATCACGACGCGCACCTGATCGTCTGCCTCGGCAGCGAGAAATGCGTCGTTGAGTTCGACGAGCAGGCTTCGGTTCTGCGCGTTACGCGTCTCCGGCCGGTTGAGGAGGATCCGGACGATGCTGCCCTCGTCGAACCGCTCGACGAGAAGGTGGCGATATTCGGTCACGAAGCATCCCCGCCATCGGGTGTGAATACCCGTTGGACGAAGCGCCACTTGCCGCCCTCCCGGCGGATCTGGTCCCGATAGCGACCGGTCGCAAGGAGTTTCGCCGGCCGACTACCGCGGTAGGCGACCAAATACGCACGCCCCACAGCTTCATCGCCGTCGCCTTCGGCGTAGACCCCCGTCGCAACGTGGCGGATGTTCTTGCCGACGAGGTCGGCGGCGAACTTCCGCAACGCGTCGCGACCCTGAATGGGCGTGCCCACACCACCGAATGTGGCTTCCGGCGTGAAGCATTCGGCGAACGCGTCCGCTTCGCCGTCGTCAAGGGTGTTGCAGAAACCTGCGTAGAGCTGTTGAATCGCGACGATATCGTCGGTTTCGAGTGGCACCTTCAACTCCTCTGTTCAAGCGAGACGTAGACGTTCTTGGTCTGCAGGAATTCTTCGATGCCGACGCGGCCGCCTTCTCTGCCGAAGCCGCTGGCTTTGCTTCCACCGAACGGTGCGGTCGCGGTCATCGACGGGAACGAGTTGATGCTCACGTAGCCGGCGTCGAGATCATCGACGACGCGGTGTGCGCGACCCAGATCATTGGTGTGCAGGTAAGCCGCGAGCGCGTACGGCGAGTCGTTCGCGATGCGAACGGCCTCCTCGTCGTCGTGGAAGGGGATGACGCACAAGACCGGACCGAATATCTCCTCTTGGGCGATGCGGCTGCTGTTGTCGACGTCAACGACCACGGTGGGTTCGACGAAGAAGCCATCCGCCAAGTCGGCACCGGCCCGCGCGCCGCCGGTCACGAGCTTTCCTGCACCGGCGGCAGTCGCTTCTTGGACATAGCCGAGGATCCGGTCGCACGCCTGAGCACTGATCACCGGCCCCATCGTGACTGCCAGATCGAGTGGGTCCCCGATGGTCGCGGCTTCGGCGACCGCACGGACGCGGTCGACCATTTCGTCATAGACCTGGTCCTGGACGAGCAGGCGCGTCGGGAATAGGCAACCTTGGCCTGAACTGGCGATCGTGGCCATGTGTCCGGCCATCTGCGCCGCGCTCGCCAGATCGGCGTCGGCGAACACGATGTTCGCCGATTTGCCGCCGAGCTCGAGAATCAGCGGCTTGGTCGATTCCGCCGCGATCGCCATCACATTGCGGGCGGTGCTGGTGCCGCCGGTGAAGGACACCTTGCTGACGTCCGGATGGCGGATCAGCGCTTGACCCACCTCGGGACCGCCGGCCAGGACGCTGAGCACGCCGTCCGGCAGCCCGGCTTGGGCGAACAACTCGGCCAGCCGCATCAGCGCGAATGGGCCCAGCTCGGGCGATTTGAGCACCACGCAGTTACCCGCCGCCAGCGCGGGGGCGAGTTTCTTGCAGGCCGTGATCAGAGGTGCATTCCAGGGAATCAGCGAAGCGATGACGCCGTAAGGCTCGTAGCGGACGTAATCCAGTGCCTGCCGCGGATAGCTGGCGACCAGCTCGCCGGCCATCTTGTCCGTCCAGCCCGCGTAGTACTCGAGGTAATCGACTGCGGAGCGAACGCTGCTGCGCTGCAGCGGCATTCCGGTCTCCAGCGCGACCAGTACCTTGAACTCCTCTTCGGCGGCCTGCAGTAGAGCTGCGGCATCGAAGAGCAGCCTGCGGCGCTGGTCGGCACCCATTCGCCGCCACGCAGGAAACGCACGACGCGCCGCACGTACCGCACGGTCGACTTCGTCCGGGCCGGCGACGGGGAAGGAGCCCAGGACGCGACCGGTTGTCGGATCCAGCCGATCCATCGTCGTGGTCCCCGTGGTCACGCGTTCGCCGCCGATGAACAGTGCCGCCGCGGGCAACGCCTTGCTTGCGGCGGCCTCGTGAGCTGCCCGGATCTGCATAGTGACTCCCTTGTTGGACTGTTACACTACCCTAAAAGAAAAATGACATGACCCAATAGGGGAACGATCATATCCCGACCGGGTTGGACCAGTGAAAGGGAAGCCGGTGAAGCGCCAGGACGTAGATTTTCTCTCCGAGGGGGTCCTCCTGCGGGCCTGGCTCTACCTGCCCGAGGGAACGGGCCCGTTCCCGGCGATCGCGCTCGGTCACGGATTCACCGGCATCAAGGACGGCTTCCTGCACCACGACTACCCTGGGTTCTTTGCAGCTGCCGGCTTTGTAGCCCTGGCCTTTGACTATCCCAACTCCGGTGATAGCGAAGGCCATCTCCGTGGGGAACTTGATCCGATTGCACAGCAACGGGCCTACCGCGACGCGATTACCTACCTCGTCAATCGGCCCGAGGTCGATGCCGAGCGAATTGGGATCTGGGGGACCAGCTACGGCGGTGGGCACGTACTTACGGTCGGGGCAGTCGACCGCCGGGTGCGTTGTGTCGTTTCGCAAGTCCCGACGATCAGCGGTTCGCGCAACCACATCCGGCGCAACACACCCACGCAGCTGCGGGAGAAGCGGGTTGCATTCGATAAGGACCGCCTTGACCGCGCTCGCGGAGGCACTCCCGCGATGGTCCAGGCGCTCGCTGACGACAACATGTTCACCCGCATGCCGCCCGAGTGCTCCGCGCACCTCGACAAAGATGTCACCTTGCGCACGATGGAGCTCTACGCCGAGTACGAGCCCGCCTCCATCATCGAAAGAGTCAGCCCGACGCCTCTTCTCATGATCATTGCCGACGACGACGACATGACCTTCACCGAGGACGAGCTCGAGGCCTATGCGCGGGCTCGTGAACCGAAGTCGCTCGTGATGGTCAACGGCGACCACCGGGTGGTCTACTTCGAGGAATATAAGCGGACCAGCACCGCGGCACGGGACTGGTTCCTCGCTCACCTCGGCAAACCGACAAGCTCCTGATCGCCAAACGAATGTTGTTGTGGGACTGTGGAGTTTCGATTCAGAGGAGATGAAATGAGCAGGCAGTTCTTTACCGGGGCGAATTTGATCGACGGCACCGGCGATGCCAAGGCTGATGTCACAGTCGTCGTGGAGGGCGAGCTCATCCTCGCAGTCGGCAGGGGTAGCGCGCTTCCCGAGCCGACTGCCGGCGACCAGGTATACCCATTGGCCGGCCGATCTCTGATGCCCGGCATGATCGACGGCCACGCACATCTGAGCTATCCGAACTTTGATCCCGACGATCTCCACAGTCTCGAGATGACCTACCCGTCGACCTACGTGGCGGTGCTGGCGGCCCTCAACGCCGAGGCCACGCTGAAGGCAGGATTCACCGCGGCTGCGGGAGCGGGCTCGATCCACCAAATCGACCGTGTACTGAAGGATTTGATCAATAGAGGCACCGTGCCGGGGCCGCGACTGCTGGCGTGCGGTCAGGACATCGTGCCCACAGCCGGCGGCATGGACCTGAAGCCGTCCTGGTGGAATTTCGGCATGACTGGGTTGGCGGCGATCGTCGACGGGCCCGTCGAAGTACGCAGGGCTGTGCGAGCCCAAGCCAAGGAAGGCAATGACCTTCTCAAGATCTACCCCCAAGGCGGACATGGCGTTCCCATGCGCGGCATGGACATGCAACAGGACGAGATCGAAGCCGCCTGCAACACCGCGCACGACAAGGGCAAACTGGTCCGTGCGCATGTGGTGACCAAGCCCGCCATCCTGGCCTGTCTGAAGGCAGGGGTGGACATCATCGATCACGGCAGCGGCATAGACGACGAGGTGATCGAACTTTTGGTCAAGCAGGATGTGTACCTACTGCCGAGCCTGTACATGGCAAGCATTGCGCCGCAATACTATGCGGCCAAGAAAGACAAGGACGACCCCGCGCGGGGGGTAGGTCAGTGGTTCGAGCGTGCAGCGGAGAAGCTCGCGCGTGCCCAAGCGGCCGGCGTCAAGATGGTGGTCGGCGACGACTTCGGTACCGCGATGACTCCTCACGGCGACAATGGCAAGGAACTGGCTGTGTATGTGAACCAGCTGGGCCTCTCGGCGCACGATGTGATCGGCTGGGCGACGAAGAACGGCGCGGAGATGATGCGCAAGGGTGACGAGTTCGGCACCATAACCCCCGGCAAGCTCGCCGATCTCCTGGTCGTCGATGGCGATCCCGTCGCCGATATCACGCTGTTGGGCGATCCTGCGAAAATTTCGGTCATGCAGGGCGGACGCTTCGTCACGAATTGGCTCGAGTGATCCCTCGGTCGCGGCGGAACGATGGCGCGGTACGCGATCGTGTACCCCTTCGGGAGGGTTTGCTGAACGGGCCGCTGTCCTGTCTCGACGAGGTCAGGCTGGCCGGCAGCAAGTGCGAGACCTGTGGCGAAACGTCGCTGGGTAAGTCCAACGTCTGCCCGAATTGCGGTCGCGATACGGTGCGCGAAGTGTCGCTGAGTGACCGCGGCGTCCTTTGGAGCTTCACGGTGGTTCGCCACAAGCCGCCGGGCGATTACCGGGGGCCGGAACCATTCGTACCCTTCGTACTGGGGTTGGTGGAGCTGCCGAACGGTCTGCGGGTGCTGTCGCCTATCGAATGCAGCGTCGACCGGTTGACATTCGGGCTGGAACTCCGCTTCAAGCCATATGTCCGCCGGGATCCGGAGCGCGATGTCGTGGCCTTCACTTTCGAGCCGACCAACGTACGAGAGCTGCATGTCTGACGTCGTCATTCTCGGAACCGGTATGCATCCGTTCGGCCGGTTCGACAAGTCCTACGAGGAGATGGGCGCCGAAGCGGCGGCAGCGGCGCTGCGCGACGCGGGCGTGGAGTGGCCGCAGATCCAGGCCGCGTACTTATCGCGGATGTATCTGCCCGCCACTTCCGGAGCTCGCATTCTGCGCCGGCTGGGAAGCACTGACATATCCATCGTAGACATCGAAGCCGCGTGCGCCAGCGGCGGTGCGGCGATGCGCCAAGCGGTACTCGGGATCCGTTCGGGCGAAATCGATCTCGCCCTGGTACTTGGCTGCGAGAAGATGCCGCGCGGATTCATGGACCCCGCCATGTTGTACAGCTCTTGGCAGATCGAGCTGGGGACGTCGGTGAACCCCGCCTACTGGGCCATGCGGGCGCAGCGTCACATGCACGACTACGGCACCACAGAGTTACAAATTGCGAAAGTTGCTCTCAAGAACCATCGGAACAGTGTCCACAACCCGAATTCCATGTATCAGAAGGAGTTCAGTCTGGACGACATACTGAGCTCTCCGTTGGTCTGCGATCCGATCCGGCTGCTCGAAATCTGCGCGCCGAACGATGGTGCCGCCGCAGTTGTGATCGCTTCTGCCCAGCGTGCCCGGCAACTCGGCTCGCAGGGAAAGACCATCAGCATCTCGGCGATTTCCCATACCATTGCCCAGTATTCGGCGGATTTTCGTTGCCCGGCGGACAGCATGAGCGCAATCGCAGACAACCCTGGCCCGACCAGTGTGACGGCCAAGCAGGCCTACGAACGGGCGGGCATCGGTCCCGAGAGCATCGACTGTTTCGAGGTGCAGGACACCGACGCCTTCTGCGAAATCGAAGCCTATGAGGATCTGGGTCTGTGCGCTCCCGGCGAAGGCGGCCGCCTTCTCGATGAGGGCAAAACCGAAATTGGTGGCTCCATGCCGGTGAACATGAGCGGCGGACTCATCAGCAAGGGGGAACCGGTCGGTGCATCGCATCTGGGGCAGATCGTGGAGCTGGTCTCGCAGCTACGCGGCACGGGGGGTCCTCGGCAAGTGCTCGATGCCAAGGTAGGTCTGGCCCACGTTCTGGGCGCGGGCGGCAATTGCGCCGTGACGATACTGCAGCGGTAGGCGGCAGACTCGTGCCAATCGAATCCGAATCCTTTGGCGGACATTGGGATCGACGACAAAGGCGATATCAGGAAGAAGATGATGTCAAATTTCGTGGAAACCTCGCGGGATGGAGCGGTCGCCGTCGTGACGCTCAATCATGTGGAGAAGCGCAATGCAATGTCGATGGAGATGCGTCGCGAGCTCCTGGCAGTCCTAGAGGACCTGCAGATCGACGCCACCTGCCGCGCGATCGTATTGACCGGTGCCGGCGGCACATTCTCCTCTGGTGGCGACCTGTCATCGATGCGTCCGGACGATCCGGTGGGTTCTCGTCGCCGACTGGAAATCGGCCAACGGATCATTCGCCTGCTATTCGCCGGGTCGAAGCCTTCCGTGGCCGCGGTCGAGGGGTATGCGCTCGGCCTCGGTTTGGCGTTGACACTCGCTTGCGACATGGTGGTGGCGCATCCGCAGACCGTATTCGGCGCCTCGCAGTCCCGGGTGGGTCTCATGCCGGATATGGCGTTGCTGTGGACATTGCCGCAGCGCGTCAACATGGGTAGGGCGAAGCAGATCATGATGGTGGGTGAGACGTTCAAGGCTTCAGAAGCCGCCGCCGACGGCTTGGTCGACGTATTCGCCGAAGACAGGTCCGTGCTCACGGTCGCGCTGGAGGAAGCCAAGCGCTTCGCGGCCGCTCCACCGCTTGCCGTGGCTTTCACCAAGGCGGCTCTGGCGCGCACCACGGATCTGGACTCCGCCTTCGCCATTGAGGCGGACGGACAGGTCATGCTGCTCCAAAGTGCTGATCATGCCGAAGCCCGCGCCGCGTTCTTCGCCAAGCGGCCGAAGTGATTTCACGGCAGGTGTACCTGCGCTACGCACTTCCGAGCGGGCTCGCCGCGCCCAGCGGTAATTGCATTTTTCATATCCGGTAACCAGAAAGTTCATCGGTGTACGATGGCACGGTGTTCGAGCTAACGGGTCGCGTCGCCCTCGTCACCGGCGCAGGGCGGGGCATAGGTATCGGAATCGCAGCGGCGCTGGCGCGGCAGGGCGCTTTGGTCGCAGTCAACGACCTTCGGGAGGACCGGGCCCAGCGCACCGTCGACGCTATTCATGCCGCGAATGGCACGGCGATCAGCACCGTATTCGACGTGACTGACTACCGTGCGGTGGCGGCCGGAGTCGACGCCATCACGGACGCTCTCGGCCCGATCGACATCGTCGTGAACAACGCGGGCATCCCGCCCGGCGGTATTCCGGTCAAACCGTTCGCGCTCAGTGGCCGCGCGGACTGGCGTCGCTTCGTCGACGTCAATCTTTTCGGGGTGCTGAACACGGTGCACACCACCGTCGGGGGCATGTGCGACCGAGGCTGGGGGAGGATCGTGACAATTTCGTCGGAGGCGGCGAGATTCGGCATGGACGCCAATGTTTCGATATACGGCGCATCGAAGGCCGCCGCGGTGACGTTTTCCAAGCATCTCGCCCTGGAAGTGGCGCAATCAGGCGTCACCGTGAACTGCGTCGCACTCGGCGCGATGAACAACAACGCGGGCGAATGGGGTGAGTCGTTGGCGGCGACCATCCCGCGTCGGCGACTCGGGACGGGTGAGGATGCCGGTGCTGCAGTCGTCTTCCTGGCGTCCTCTGAGGCCGCTTGGATCACCGGTCAGGTGTTACCGGTCAATGGCGGTTCGACCGCGTAGGTCCGTGCCGGCTCTGCGGCGGAGCATCGCAGCCAGCTCTCGTTTGGCAATCTTTCCCGCCGGGAGGGTGGGTATCTCGGCGGCACTGAGAATGGCCAGGACTTTGGGCACTTTGTAGCTGGAGAGCCGGTCTTTGAGCGCCTGTCGGATAGCCACGGGCTCAAGCAACACTCCCGCTTGGACGACCACCGCTGCTCCGACGATCTGACCTCGGTCGGCATCGTCGACGCCGACCACATGCGCGGCAATGATGCCTTCGATGGCCAACAGTTCGCGTTCGACCTCGGCGGGGGCCACATTTGCGCCCGACACCTTGATCATGTCGCCGAGCCGCCCGACGAAGTACAGTGGTCCGGCTCCTACCACGACGCGGTCGCCTGTCCGATAGAAGCCGTCGGCGTCGAAGGTCGACGCCGTGTCGACCTTGTGGAGTCCGAGCATCATGGTCGGACCTCGAAGCAGGATCTCGCCGATGCCGCCTTCGGGAACCGGGTCGCCGTCTGCGCCAACAACCTTGATGTCGTAGCCGGGTTCGAAGCTGACCAGAGGCGGGCACAAGGGGTGTTCCGGCACCGGCATGATCTCGCCCCACGAATAGGGGCCAAATGTCTCCGTCATACCAAGGCCCACAAGCATTTTCATGTGAGCGCCGCGGGCACCGCGGGCCCGGAAGTTCGGGCGCTTGGCGCCCATGGCACCGAGAATCGGCGCGTCGGTAGCCGGCGCACGCTGACACGTGACCGTGCCGCCGGCGTCGAAGACAGGAAACAAGGACATGACCATGCCACCGACCCAGAAGAAAGGCAGCTCACCGGGGACTCGATCGCCTGGTTCGAAACCGAATATCGCGCGCAGGTAGTGTGTCTTTTGCAGGATGCCCCGATGGCCGTGCACGACGCCCTTGGGCTCGGCGCTCTGACCAGAGGTGTAGACCATCAGAGCGGGATCTTCGGGGTGGACTTCGGATTCGGCAGCGGCCAGCAGCTCGTCGCTGAATCCCTCAGCGCCGGCCGATTGCAGCCAGCTCAGATCATGGGCCCACGCCGGTGCAGGCGAGCGGTCGAGGAACGTGACCCAGCGCAGAAATGGCGCTCCCGGTAGGCAAAGCGGAAAGCCACGCGATGCCTCAATCAACGGCAAGGCGCAAGCGAGGTTAGCGGCGAAGTCTTGTCCGGCGTACTCCTGTTGGGCTAGGACCGCCTGGATGTCGCCGTGGCGCAGTACCCGCGCCAGCTCTGGCGGTTTCAACAGGGTGCTCAGCGGCACAGCTATCGCACCGATTCGGGTGACCGCAGCGATCGCGACGGCGAAGTCTGCACCATTGGCGAAGATCAGCGCGACACGGCTGCCCTTGCCAATACCGCGATAAAGCAGCCCCTGCGCCAGCTCGCTCGAACGATCGACGAGTTGGCGATACGTCAGGACCACGTCCTCGTCGTCTACCGCAGGGCGGTCGCCGTACGCGTCGGCGAGCATCCGCACAAACCTGGCCAGCGTCTGCGTCGCGTGCAGACGCTCCATCAGCTCGATGAGTGCCGGCGCTGCTTCAGCGGTTTCGGCACTTCCGCACCGTCGGAGAACTGAATCTTCGAGTGCATCGTTCATCTGGTTCGAAACCTATCTGGCCGGTCTTGGGTGGGCAACTGACGGTGGTGTACGGATACAACTGGAAAATTATAGTTTCCAATAATGGTTTGACAATTTTTCACTGGAACCAATATCGTCGCCTACATGTTCCAATCTCCGTGGGCCATCGGCCGACGTTCCGGGCGCTGCGGGTGCCAGACGCGCTGGAGTATCTCGGAGATGCCTGATATCGCTGCGGCTGCCGCAGCGATCTGTGTTTCGCGGCCGTGCTCCAAAGCCGTTGGCGGGTCGGAGTTTATGGACGGCTCGGGTGTGGACGCTGCCGTGCTCGGAAACAAGGAGCCGTGATGGCCGACCCGACGGGCCCTCTCGGCGTGCCGCGGTGGGCCGCCCTACATCACGGCCGAGACGCGGTCATCATCGACGGGGCCCGCCACAGCTTCGGGCAGCTTTACGCCAACGCAAGCCGTGGTGCGCAGTTGCTGGCAGACCTCGGGGTTGGCCCCGGCGCGCGGGTCGGGCTGGCGATGCGAAATCGGATCGAGTACCTCGAGATCAACCTTGCGGCGTGGCTGAGCGATGCGGTGATGGTGCCCTTCGCGTATCGGTCGACCTCCGACGAACTGGACTACCTCGTCAAAGACGCGGCTATGTCGGTCCTCTTCATGGAAGACGATGGTGCTCGCAGCTCGACACCTGTACCGACGCTCAGCTGGGGTGAATGGAAGCAGCGCATTGGCGCGTATCCCAGCGTGGCGCCAGGCGCACATGCGGCACCCCTTGTCGAGCGGGTGGTCTCCTACACCTCGGGCACCACAGGGCGGCCGAAGTCTCTGAGGCGCAACGATTCACCCGACGGTTCATCCGTACACGATCCCGGCCCGTGGCTTGAACAGTTTCCGGTCGACTTCAGTACCGGGATACATCTGTGTGTGGCACCGATGTACCACGCGCAGCCGAGGCTATTTACCCATGCCGCCCTCGACTGGGGGCACACCGTGGTGATGATGCGCGGGTTTGACGCCGCAACTGCTCTGGAACTGATTGAGCGCGAGCGGGTGACATCGATCTCCATGGCGCCGATCCATTTTGTGCGCATTCTCAAACTTGAACCCGAAGTGATCAGCAGCTACGACCTGTCCTCTGTACGGTTCGTGGTGCACTCGGCCAGCCCGGTTGCTCCCGCCCTCAAACGTCAGATCATCGAGTTGTTTCCGAACGCAGTCTGGGAGATGTACGGGGGGACTGAAGGCACCTTCACAATCATCGGTCCCGACGAATGGTTGAAAAAGCCTGGCAGCGTGGGGCGCTCGATGCCTGGTCGGGATATCAGCATCCTGGACGAGGCAGGCAATCCGTCGCCTCCAGGTGTCGTAGGACGAGTGTTTCGCCACGAACCTGATCCAGCGCGTCGGTTCGTCTACGCGGACGCACCCGACGCCACCGCGGACGCGTGGCAGGGGGAGTGGTTCACCATCGGTGAAATGGGCTACCTGGACGAGGATCAATACCTCTTTCTTACCGACCGGGTGAAGGACATTATCGTCAGAGGTGGTGTCAACATCTCCTCATCGGAGGTTGAGGCGGTGCTTACCGAGCACCCCGACGTCCAGGATGCGGCGGTGATCGGTATGCCCGACGACGACTACGGCGAAGCCGTCCTGGCCATCGTCGAGGCGCGTGGTGCGATCGATACCGCCGATGTGCTTGACCATTGTCGGTCGCGGTTGGCGTCGGGCAAGTGTCCCAGCCGTATCGACGTGGTCGAGACCCTGCCTCGCGAACCAACCGGAAAACTGCGTAAGCGGGTCCTGCGTGAACTCTATTGGAAGGCGGCCGGCCGTGCGATCTGATGGTGGCGCGATCACCATTCGACCGGCACCCAGTGCACCAGGCTGAAATCGCTGCCATCTGGCCGGAGTCGGTCAGGAAAGCTGCACATCCAGCGTTGCCTCGCCGCCCATCGATTCCCGCGGCACGTTGACCGTTGACCAATGGTCACGATAGTATCCTGTAAGGAAAATTGAATTACCCAAAGGGGGTTTGCATGGGTAGCGACTACACCATAGTCGTCGGCACCATCGGCGACGGGCTCTGGCGCAGTACCGACGGTGGGGCTTCCTTTGGGCGTCCGAAGAACACCAGTGGTCGGCCGTACAACACGGTGGACACCCTGGTTAAAGGGCTCGCCGTCGATCCGCACGATCCAGCACACGTTGTGGCGGGAATGGGCTTCAATGCCACGCCGTACTCCCCGGTGGTGGGCAGTTCCCACGCCATCATTGAAAGCCATGACGGCGGGGCGACCTGGGTGCCGTTACCGGGCTTCCCGCACCAGGTCGAGGTGTGGCGATTCGCGTTCGACCCCAACGTGCCCGGCCGCTGGTTTGCCGGCTCGCGGCCCGGCGCCATCTATCGGACCGAGAATGCCGGGGCCAGCTTTGAGCGGCTATCTCTCGACGTCGACGTCTACTGCCGTGGAATCGGGCTGACCCGCATTACGTCGATCTCGATAAACCCCGACGACACCAACATCATCCTCACGACGGTGGAGATCGGCGGTGTCTATCTGTCCCTGGACGGCGGTGACACGTGGGACCAGGTGATGACGAACATCGCCAGCCCCCCGCCGAACGGTGCAGTGTGGGGCGAAGACGGTCGGCTGGACTGCCACTACGGCCGATTCCTCGATGGTGATCCCGCGACCATGTTGGTGAGCACGCCAGATGGTCTCTACTCCAGTGACGACGTCGGCAAGACATGGACCGACTACCCGATCAAGCAGACCTTCCCCGCGCAGTATCACCGTGATATCGCGGTCAAGCTGGACGACCCGAACACCATTTTCGTCGCGACCGGCGACAGCGTCGCGGGCGAGGTCGGCGCTGTTCAGATCACCCGTGACCGGGGTCAAACCTGGGAGACCGCGAACCTGCCCGACGAGTGCAACTCGCCGATGTGGGCCCTTGGCCAGCATCCGAGTGACCCTGAGACGATCGTGGCGTGCACGCATCTGGGAATGTTGTTCGGATCCACCGACGCCGGACGCACATGGACGAAGTTCCGACGCGAATTCTCCGAGGTCCGGGCGATCTGCTGGTTGCCGACTGTCGCGTAAAGTCGATACACCAACAGCGGTCCCACAGAACGGTGAGTTGCTCAGTGCCCACGACTGAAGAACCGAGAAAACGGAAAGCAAGCCCGCGGAAGAGCGCGACAAAAGAGTCGGAGCCCGAGGACGAGTTCGACGACGAATTGTCACCGCCGAATTGGCAGTCGAAGGCGGTGGAACGGTCCCTGGGGCGCTCGCGGGCAGCGGCCGAAAAGCGTAGCGCCGCCTTCGTGAAGGCCGCACTGGCACTCGTGGAACGCCAGGGGGGACAGGACTTTACGGTCCAAGAGCTCGTGAATGACATGCGCATCTCCACCCGGACCTACTATCAGTACTTCAGCAGCAAGGAGGAGCTCCTTGTCGCTATGTTCGAACAGGTACAGCGGGAGGACAACCGTGCGCTGCGTCCTCTTGTAGCTGCCGAGGAGGACCCGCGCGAGCGACTCAAGGCCTTCGTGTTCGGCATCCTCAATCGCGCACACACCGGCTCACCCCGGTATGCGGTCGGGCGGCTACTCATCGAGCAGTTCATGCAGCTGCAGGTAAAGCACCCTGAAGAACTGCGCCATTCGTATGCAGGCGTGCTGGCCTACCTGACGAAGCTGCTGGTGGAAGCCACCTCTCCGGGCGGGGTCGAAACCGCGAGCCATCGGCGGATGGCGGGACTGGTCCTGCAGATGGTCGTCAGCTCGACTCAGGTGATGGTCCTTGGCTCTCCCGTCATCGATCCGCCACCCACGCCTGAAGAGGTCTGGCAATTCTGCCTCAGCGGCATCTCGGGGCTCGACGCCCCAGGTGGCGCGGCGGAGGAAGCGCCGCGTCGGCCGCGCAAGAGCAATTCTGTGGCCAATTAGGTGGCGCAGCAGTCCAATTTCATGTTGACGCGACGCGCTGTGCCGGGGCCCCGCTACCGCTGAAGATGGACCCGGCGGGCCGACTCAGCGAGGTTGGAATCGCTGCGCGCCGTCCATCCGCACGACTTCGCCGTTGATGTAAGTGTTCTCCAGCAGGTGCTGCGCCAGGCTGGCGTATTCGGCTGGTGTGCCGAGACGCTTCGGAAATGGCACCGCCTCAGCGAACTTCTTGAGGCCCTCTTCGCCGATCTGCTCAAGTATCGGGGTACGGATCGTTCCGGGCGCGATAGTGTTCACCCGGATACCGACGGAACCGAGGTCGCGAGCGCCGGCCAAGGTCAATGAGATCACCCCGCCCTTTGCTGCGGAATACGCCGACTGGCCGATCTGCCCCTCGTATCCTGCTATCGAGGCGGTCATCACGATCGCGCCGCGTTCCCCACGTTCGTCGAGATCGGCCATGCCGAGTTTGGCGGCGGTCAGCCGCAACACGTTGTACGTGCCAGTGAGATAAAGATCCAACGTCGTCTTGAAGCCATCCAGCCCGGCCGGGTTGCCGTCACGCTTGAGTATCCGCTCAGCGACACCGAAACCACCGTGAGCGATCACCGCATAGCGCAAGACACCCAGGTCGTCGGCCTTACTCAAAGCGGCTTGCACGGACTCGTCATCTAGGACGTCGGTGCGAACGTACGCCACCCCGCCACCCAGCTCGTCGGCAAGCGCGGCTCCCTTCGCATCGTCGAGATCGGCGATGACAACGGTCGCACCGGCGGCGTGTAGCCGGCGGACAGTCGCCGCGCCGAGCCCGCCGGTTCCGCCGGTTACCAGGGCAACGCTTCCCTCGAACGACACAGGGTCCTCCTCATTCAAGTTGACTCTCAGGCTCGGAGCGGAGCCTGATCGGGTGCAATCTGTATGCCAAACCGACAATACCCAATGTGGAAAATTAAGTTACCGGCACGGGACAATATTGATACCATACGGGCGTGCCTAGGCGTATACGTCGGCCCACCAGCCTGCGGGCCGCATCCCGGCAGTATCAACAGGCTGCGGGGCCCGCCCCGCGACTGCAGACGCATCCATATTGCGTGACTCGGATCACATCGCATAGTCTATGCAATGTTCTCAAGTTTGAAATCCGAGGACAAAAGATCAAAGACAGACCCGCTCGGTCAGCCAGCGAGCCGGGCATTTCCAGGGCCGCACAGTGGTTCGCGGCCGAACTCGGATACAGAGGAGAGGTACGTTGACGGTAGCGAGCCCGGCCGTGTCAGGAAGTCCCATTGAGTTCGACCCGTATTCCGACGACTTCTTCGACTCGCCGTACGAAACCTACCGACGTCTGCGCGATGAAGCGCCGGTCTACTACAACGCGACCCACAACTTCTATGCGCTATCCCGCTACGAAGATGTCGCGCCGGCCTACAAGGACTTCGAAACCTACTCATCTGCCAGTGGTTTCAACCTGGACATGATCGAAGCCACCAGGCAAGGGGAGGAGGTTCCAAAGTTCATCATCACGATGGATCCGCCGGAGCACCATCGGATGCGCAAGCTGGTCAGCAAGGCCTTCACTCCCCGCGCCATGGAGTTGTTGGAATCAATGGTGCGCGATCAGATTCGCACAGTCGCAGAGAAGGTCGATCCGACGTCGTTTGACGCGGTCGAAGATTTCTCAGCGTTGTTCCCGATCCAGATCATTACCACCATGCTTGGCGTTCCCCCTGAGGATCGCGCGCAGGTGCGCATCTGGGTCGACAAAGCGCTTGCGCCCGAATCTGGCTCGCCAGACGCATCGCAAGAGACGCTTGAGTCGATCATCGCGCTATGGGACTACTACCACCGACTCGCTCAGCTTCGGCACGTCGAGCCGCGAGAAGACATGATCAGTCACCTGACTCGCGCCGAGATCACCGATGACGACGGGGAGCTCAGATCACTAGACGATCTCGAAATCGCCGGATTCGCCACCTTGCTCGGCGCGGCTGGAGCCGAAACCGTCGCCAAGCTGGTCGGCAATGCCGCCGTGATCTTTGCCGACAACCCCGGTGAATGGCAGAAACTGCTCGACAACCGCAGCAAGGTCACCGCCGCGGTCGAGGAGCTCCTTCGATACGAGCCTCCGAATCACTACAACGTGCGCTACAGCACGCGGGACGTCACGCTGCACGGCACCACGATCCCGGCGGGCAGTTCCGTCATGTTGCTCATCGGTTCGGCGATGCGCGATGACCGGGTCTTCCCCAACGCCGACAGGTTTGACGTCGATCGCGAGCGACCTTTCGGATACAACCTATCCTTCGGATACGGAATCCATAGTTGTCTGGGGGCGGCGCTGGCCCGCATGGAGAGCCGCATCGCGATCGAGACTCTGCTCGATCTGATCCCCAAATACACGGTCGACCGTGCCGGCCTGCAGCGTGTCCATATGACGAACGTCCGCGGTTACGCGAACGTCCCGGTGCGCGCGCTGTGACAGTGGCAGGTGCTCGAAGGCCCTTTGTAGACGACGGAATGAACGGGTAGCGATGGCTGAGACAATTGGATTCATCGGCGCTGGGCAAATGGGCGAACCTATGGTAGTGCGCCTGCTCGCTGCTGGCCACGACGTAGTACTGTTCGCCCGCCGTGACGATGTCCGGGATCGCCTTGCCAAGGCGGGTGCGGCGGTTACTGATTCGATCCCACACGTGGCGGCAAAGAGCGACATACTGTTCGGATGCTTCTTCTCCGACAGCCAGTTGACGGACGCTGCTTCGGGGTCTGACGGATTTATATCCAGTGCCAAACCTGGTTCGATCTTCGTATCGCATACCACAGGTAATCTATCTACACTCAAATCCATTGCTGCAGAATCGCCTTCACCACCGACGATTCTGGATGCGCCGATCAGCGGCAGCGCCGACGACATCTTGGCGGGTAAACTCACCGTACTGATCGGCGGTCCCGCCGGTGCGGTGGAACAGGTCACCCCTGTCATCCGCGCCTACGCCGAAAACATCATCGCTGCCGGCGATTTGGGTAGCGCGTTGAATCTCAAGCTGATCAACAACGCGTTGTTTGCGGCCAACGCCCAGTTGGTGGCGGTGGCCACCGATATCGGCCGGCAGCTCGATGTTGCCCCTGCGGCACTTCTCGCGGCACTAGCTGTGTCCAGCGGTGGGAGTCGCGCGGCGTCATATGTTCAGGCAGCCGGGGGAGTCGACCAGTTCGCGACGTTGGTCGCGCCATTTCTACGCAAGGACATGGCTGCCGCCAAACTGCAGGCGGATGAGGTCGGTGCCGATCTAGCGCTGCTGGCAGCGGTAGTGCAGGACGGCCCGCTCGAACTGACGTCCCAGACAGCCGCGGCCCATTGACACCGGTCACCGTCCGCGGATCTCATCGTCGGCAGCGCCGGTAGGCAGTGACCTCCAGCCGTATTGCCGCAAACGCAGGGTCTTTGACGGCATGACCATCTAATGCCCTCATGGTACGCAGATTGAATCGCCCCCGGGGGTGAGAAGTGATATGGCAGTCGAGTTCCGCGCGACGGAGCTCAGCTGCCGCGATCGGTGACCGTCGAATGCCTCGACACTCATAAACTGCAGTACGGCGTCGATCCGATCTGCGTGTTGTTCGCACACGGTGTCACGTCGCGCCGTCCACCTAGTACGACACCTGCCGTCGTCAATGGCCTGCTGATCTGGTGGGTAGCCGGTTCTGCCCGGACGGACCAAATGGATGGTGGTAGCGGACATTACAGATTCTTGGCGTGGCCCAGCCGCCACCGCTGATCAGACCCGACTCAAACACCACTCTGGTGGATGCAACTGGGGCACGCCGGAGCCGACCCAGTTGCTTCAGGCACCCTGCGCTAGCTTGTCCTGTTGCTGGTCCACTCCGGCCAGTGGTACGACGTGAAGTGGAACTTGCGGTCGCGCAACTGCTTGAGGAAGAGAAAGTCGCCCTTGTATCCACGGTGGTTGTACGGCCCGAACTCGATGTAGGTGCGGGGACCGCCGAGCACGGACGGCATCAGCTTGATGCGTTCGAGGCCGGCGGAGATGCCCTCTCCGGTCAGCAGCGGAGCGTTGTTGATCGCCTCAGCGGCCGTTCGGCCCTGGTCGTAAATCAACGCGAAGACGGTGTTGTCCATGCGGTAGCCGAACCGCTTCTCGAACCGATCGAGCGCAGGTCCCCAGTTGCGGTTCTTCTCAATGGCCTCGTGATCGCCCAGCGTCTGCTCGATGCCAACCCAGCCGTCGAGCGCATCGGCCCAGGCTTCGCTGCCAAGCGCCCACATGATCGCGGCGTTCATCACCTTGGGCGGGTCCCAGCCGATCCGCTCAAGGGAGGGATTGATCTGCGAGCTGTTCCACCCAAAGCCCGCATACACCAGGGCATCTGGGCCCAGCTCGCGGATCTGGCGGAAGCCGGCGTCGAGCTCGTCCTCGGTGGGCCGCTGGTCGAAGTAGTGCTCCTTGAGGATCTCGATGCCGTACAGGCGGGCCTGCTCGCGGAAGAACATCTGATACTCGGTGTCGCCGGGGGAGCGCTCACCGGTCAACACGACCTTGCGGTAGCCCTGGCTGGCACAGTAGGCGGCGACGATCGCTATTTCCTCGCCGTGGCCACCATTGGGCAGCGAAAAGCAGTGCGGTCCAACGAATCGCGTGGTGCCACCCATCGTGATGTAAGGCACCTTCGACTCGTTGACGAGATCGCAGAGAACCAACGCATTGTCGGTCACCCCGATTGACAGGACGAGAACGCATCCGGCATCGACCAACTCTAGGTATGCCTGCTTCACGTTCTTTGCCGAACCGGCCGGCAGACCGTTCACGTGCAGCGGGAGCAGTTCGATTCCGCGTTTGAGGCGGCCCTCGTTGATCGCGTCTTCGAAGGCCAGGATGAGCGGGTCCAAGAACACGCCGAGGCCGATATCACTGCCCCCAGGGATTTCCGACATGAATCCGATGCGGATGGGTTCGAACGCCTCATTCGCAAGCTCACGGCCACTGGCGACCGGTCTGATGATGATTCGGTCCTCAGTGTCGAGGAGCTTCGCCTGCTCCACCGATGGGTGCGGCTTGGTGCCCAGTGTGGCGGCACCTTGGATGCTGCATTCGGCTCTCGCGGTAACGGTGGACAACGTTGTTCCCCTCATTGAGTGATCACGACGTCTCTTATGTCGCCGGGGCGACTCGGGTTGAGAGGTGTCGAGTGTGGATGTTCCCTATTTGGCGCCGGACATCTCCGCGGCCTTGGCCGCGAATTCGGCGAATGTGGTTTGCTCACCGGTGCGTTCGTGGCTCAGTGCCTGGATGGACACGTCGTGCCCTTGGGCTTGTGCGCGCAGTGCCCCGACGGTGGCTTGGTCTTTGGGGATGTGGGTGAACGGTTCGAAGTGATACAGCTTCATCGCGTTTTCATGGGTCATCTTGTTGATCTCGTCATCAGCCACGTCGTACGTTTTGAATACGGTGTCGAGTTCCTCTGGGGCGCCGGGCCACATCGAATCAGAATGCGGATAGTCCATCTCCCAGCAGATGTTGTCCACCCCGATCTCGTGGCGCAGTTTCACCCCGACCGGATCGGAGATGAAGCATGTCATGAAATGCTCCCTGAATACTTCGGAGGGAAGTTTCCCGCCGAAGTCCTGATGAGTCCAGGTCGAGTGCATGTCGTAGGTGCGGTCCACCCGTTCCAGGAAGTACGGAATCCAGCCGGTCCCGCCCTCGGAGAGGGCGATCTTCAGATCGGGGTAGGTCTTGATCGGCTTGGACCACAGTAGATCCGCCGCGGCTTGGACGATATTCATCGGCTGCAAGGTGATCATCACATCCATCGGCGAATCCGGAGCCGGGATCGACAGCTTGCCCGAAGAGCCGATGTGGACGTTCATCACCGTCTCGGTCTCGACCAACGCCTCCCACAACGGCGTCCAATAGTCATCGTGAAAGCTCGGATAGCCCAGGGCAGCCGGGTTCTCGCTGAACGTCAACGAGTGAACACCCTTCTTCGATACCCGCCGCACTTCCTGGGCGCACAACTCGGCATCCCAGATCACCGGCAACGCCATCGGGATGAATCGGCCCGGATGCGCTCCGCACCATTCGTCGATATGCCAGTCGTTGTAGGCCTGTACCAATGCCAACGAGAAATCGGAATCGTCGGTGGCGAACAGTCGGGCCGCGAAACCTGGGAACGACGGAAAGTTCATCGTGGCCAGGACTCCGCCGGCGTTCATGTCCTTGACCCGCTCGGCGGCGTCATAGCAGCCTTTGCGGATCTCATCGAGCCCCTGGGGTTCCAGGCCGTACTCATCCTTGGGCCGGCCGGCGACCGCGTTCAAGGCCACGTTCGGGATCACTGTGTCCCGGAACTGCCACGTATCGCTGCCGTCAGGGTTATGTACCAACCGCGGCGCCTCGTCGACGTACTTCGCCGGCAAGTGATTCGTGAACATGTTCGGCGGTTCAATGATGTGATCATCGACCGAGATCAGAATCATGTCGTCCTTGTGCACGGCAGGTCCTTTCGAGTGGATGGATTTTAGGAGTCATTCGGCAGGCCGACACGCGTATGTCGGATCAGCTTCGCGGACCGGACGGCCCAATGTCGTCGATACGGCGGTTTCAAGCTCAGCCGGCACGATTCTGCGGGGCTGATCAAGGAGAGGGGTGCGCTGACGCTGTTCGCGCGAAGCCGCTTGTCCACTACCCGATAGCTCCACGGACCTTGAGGTCCACTATTGCGTCCCAGCTGAGGCCGAGCTCCGCCAAGATCTCATCCCCGTGCTCGTTGAATTGGGGCGCCCGTGCCGTCGGTGCAGGTTTCCGATCGAATTGGACCGGTGCCGAAACGAGACGAAATGGCTTGCCTTCTGCCGTCTCGCAGTCTTGCAGATAGCCATTGGCGATTGCCTGAGCATCTGCCGCGGTCTCTCGCGCATCCTGCACCACCGCCCACTGGCCGGCGAAGTCATCGAGCTTGAGATGCCATTCATCGAGAGTTCGCTCTGCGAACACCTTTCGCAGCACGCCGATCGCGTCGAGGTGATTGTTGAGCAGGGAGGTGTAGTCCGCGAAGCGTGGATCGGCGGCGAGGTCTGGTCGCTCGATGACGTCGCAGAGAATGGGCCAATACTTGCCGCCCTGGAGACATGAGAAGCTCAGCCAGCGCCCGTCCTTGGTTTGGTAGTAACTCATGAGCGGGTTCATTGAGATGGCGTTGGCGGGCGGCGGGGTCCAGGCTTTGTCGAGTAGCAGGGCCAATGCGATGGCGTTGCCCATCGCCCACATGCCGGTCCCGAGCAGGGAAACGTCGATTTCGGTTGCCGCGCCTGTGCGCTCGCGGTGGAACAGGGCACCCATGATCCCGCCGGCGATCGTCATGGCACCGATCGAGTCGCCGAAGCCAGGTGCCGGCATCACGGGAACATGGCCGTATTCTTCGCGCATGATGCCAACGGCGACGCCTGAGCGCGCCCAGAATGACAGGGAGTCGAACGACCCCCGGTCCGCTTGAGGGCCACGCTCCCCTTGGCCGGTGCCGCGGGCGTAGATGATCCGTTCGTTGTGCGCCCGGATGTCGTCGACGTCGATCTTGAGCTTCGTGCGCACACCCGGGAGCTTGTTGGTGAGGAATACGTCTGAGGTCTGGGCCAATTGGTACAGAACCTCCCGCCCGTCCTCGGAGGTGAGGTCCAGGGCGAGGCTGCGCTTGCCGCGATTGGCATGTTCGAGGAGGACGTGCACGTCCGTGGGGACGGTAGTGACACCGGTTGAGGCCAACGCTCGCATCGCGTCGCCACGCTCAACGTGCTCGATCTTGACGACGTCTGCTCCCCAGTCAGCCAGAAGTGCAGAGGCGGCCGGGACGAATGTGTGATCGGCGACTTCGAGAATTCGAACACCTTGCATCACAGCGGTCATGTGTTCTCCCGGGTTTGGTGGTGGCCGAAGGATGTGCCCGTTCGTGCGTACTTCGTCGCCGTTCTCGCAAGAACGGTCGAGGCCGCGAGGGGCCCGGTTCCGTCGAGTCGGTTGGCGACGACCGTCCTGAACGAGAATCGCAATCTCGTTCTGATTCGTCAAGCTACCATGAACCTGACGACTGCGTTCGACCTCTGTGCGGTCTGACGCAGTTGCGGCACGAGGCAGGGGAGCATGAAGGTGGGGGTGGTCACCGGTGGTGGAAATCGAGCCCGCCGGCTCCGCGCTCGTCGTCGGCGGCGCTGAAGGGGCTTGCCCCGCATCTAGAATCCAATTACAGTTTCGGTGTGCGGGGTGGAAACCGATGACAAGGACCTCGGTGATCAGCGACTGGGCCGGTGGTTACCCCGATCGACCCGTACCGCCCGGTAGCCTCAGCGTATGACGCGTGATCCGAGCCGCCAAGAAGACGTCGAAGAGCGCGTCGACTACGACCCGGCTGGACTATCGGCACACCGTCGGCGGCGGCGTCAGCGCATAGTTCACGCCGCTATCGAGCTGATCGAAGAACGCGAATACGGCACGGTGCAGATGCGTGATGTCGCGCAACGATCCGACGTGGCGCTCGGCACCGTCTACCGTTATTTCTCCTCTAAGGAGCACCTTTACGCGGCTGCTCTAGCCGAGTGGGGCGCCGGGGTGATTCCGCACCTCGGACCGGGAGGCGTGCAGGCTGACACGGATGCGGAGCGGCTTCGGAGCGTCCTGCGACGGGTCATCGAATCGCATCAAAAGTGGCCGCAGATGATGCGTGCCGAGATGATCCTTGAGAGGTCCGACGACCCGAACTCCAAAGTGCTGCTTCAACAATTCTCGCAGCGCTACGACAGTGTGATTCTCGCGAGTGTGCGGGACATGTCCCCAACGCAGGCCGAAGCTGTTGCGTATGTGGTGCAGTCCGTCATGTACCGCGCACTTCGCTCGTGGGCCGTGGGTCGATGCACCATCGCGGACGTCGAGCGGCACGCAGATCGGACAATCGACCTGATCTTCTCACCGCTCAGCTGAGGCCCATCTTTCGTTCCTTTCGTCTTCGGTTCGCGACCGGCGTGTAGCGGCCATGCGCATAAGATGGTAACGTCGTTTTCCATGACGGCTGTGATACCTCCCATAATTTCCGTGGACGACCACGTCATTGAGCCGCCGGACCTCTGGAAACGATGGTTACCCACGAAGTTTTCCGAACGGGGCCCCAAGGTTATCCGCGCTCCGTACGCCATCGATGACGCTACTAATGTGACGATTGCCGTGACCGGCCCCGAGACCGACTTCTGGGCGTACGAGGACCTCCGTGCAGTCATCAAGAACGGTTCGGCCGCAGTAGGTCTCGAGGCGAGCGAGATCGACTACCAGCCGGTGTCCTTTGCAGAGATGCGTCCCGGCTTCTACGACCTGAAGCCGCGACTGGAAGACATGGACGCCAACCACATCGAGCGTTCGCTGTGCTTCCCGACCTTTCCCCGGTTTTGTGGGCAGACGTTCCTAGAAGCCAGCGACAAAGAACTGGCAATGGCATGTGTGCTCGCCTACAACGATTGGATGGTCGATGAATGGTGCGGCGACAGCGGCGGCCGGCTGATCCCGTTGTGCCTGATCCCACTTTGGGATCCCGTCGCGGCTGGGGCGGAGGTACGTCGCAACGCGGCGAGGGGAGTGCGGGCCGTTGCGTTCACAGAGTTGCCTGCCTACCTCGGTCTGCCCACCCTGCACGACGCTGATCAGCACTGGGACCCCTTCTTCGCGGCGTGCGAAGAGACCGGAACCACGATTTGCATTCACATCGGGTCGGCTTCTCGGTTCAGCAAGAGCTCGAATGACGCGCCCCGGATCGCTCGACAGGCAGCGCTGTTCATCAACTCGCAGCTCTCGATGATCGACTGGCTGACGTCCGGCGTGCTGGCCCGGTATCCGAACATCAAGGTTGCGTTCTCGGAAAGCCAGATCGGCTGGATGCCCTTCGTGCTCGAGCGTCTCGACAACCTGTGGTCGAAGAATCGTGCCGGAGCCGACATCAACCCCCTGATTGTCCGTCCACCGAGCACATATATGGCCGGTCGGATCTTCGGATGCTTCTTCGAAGACGACTTCGGGCTTGCGTCGCGAGACGTGATCGGTATCGACCAGATCACCTTTGAGAGCGATTACCCGCACCAAGATTCGCTTTGGCCGAACACGCTGGGCTACGCCGAAAAATCCATGGCCACATTGACTCCCGAAGAGATCGAGAAGGTCGTGCGGGGCAACGCGATCAAACTATTCCAGCTACCCGCTGAACTACCCTGAGCTAGAGAGGATTACCCGTGGCTACCACCATCTTCGATGAGGTCAAGGTCATCGACGCCGATACTCACGTCATCGAACCACCGGATCTATGGACATCGCGCATCTCGGTGAAGAAGTGGGGCGATCTCGTTCCTCATGTACGCACCGACGACGCCACCGGTGAAGAGTTCTGGCACTTCGGCGAGACGCGGATCTATGGTGCGGCCACGCCCGCGATGGCGTTCTGGCACGAATATCCGCCACTGCACCCGCTCAAGATTGCCGACGCCCACCCGTCGACTTGGGATGTGCCCCAGCGGGTGTCGAAGATGGACGAGTTCGGGATTCACGCCCAGGTGCTGTATCCGAACGTTGCGGGATTCGGGACGGGACGGTTCATGCAGATCAAGCATGAAGAGTTGATGTTGGCCTGTGTCGAGGCCTACAACGACTATCTCGTCGACTACGCGAACGAGGCTCCTGGCCGCTTCATACCGATTGCGGCGGTGCCGTTCTGGGATATCGACTTGGCTGTCAAGGAGATCGAACGCGCAGTCGGTAACGGTCACAAGGGAGTGATGCTGTCGGGTGAGCCGGAGGGATGGGGCCAAAAGCCGCTGACTTCCCCATTCTGGGACCCGATCTGGGCTGTGTGCCAGGACCTCGATGTGCCGGTGAACTTCCACATCGCCGCCGGCGATGTGTCCAATGTGCGCGGTTCGGCACCCGAGCATGGTGAACGGGCGCACTTCGCGTCATTCGGGGTCTCCTTTTTCCTCGGTAACGCCTCGACGATTTCCAAGCTGACCTTCGGCGGCGTGTGCCATCGATTCCCGCGGCTCAATTTCGTGTCGGTGGAGAGCGGCATCGGCTGGTTGCCGTTCGCCCTGTCGGCGATGGACTGGCAGTGGCAGAACTGTGCGGTCACGATGGAGCACCCGGAGTACGACCTGCTGCCGAGCGAGTATTTCAAGCGCCAGATCTACGGCTGCTTCTGGTTCGAGAGGGAAACAGCGGTGCAGGCCATCGAGCTGCTCGGTCCCGACAACATCCTCTACGAGACCGACTTTCCGCATCCGACATCAATGGCACCGGGGCCGGCTTCGATCGCCGAGGCGCCTCGCGACTACGTGGCCGGCGCACTGGCCGGTGTCCCCGACCGTTCTCTGCGAAAGATCCTGCACGACAACGCTGCACGCATCTATCACGTGGATTGAGAACGCAGCCAGCCGAGATTCCGGAGGGTCCGAGGGGTGCCTCTATGGTCGAGGGTCGTACCGAGGAGGAGAAATGTCTGCCTCGGTACGGCCCTCGCCGTGGGCTGAGCACCGTGACTGACGACTTCGGCCCAACATCCAGTAGGGGTTATTGCGATGAAGATCGTCGTCGATTACAGCGTGTGTGAGAGTAACGGCGTCTGCATGGGGTTGATGCCGGAGGTTTTCGAACTGGACGACGTTGACAATCTGAATCTTCTCCAGGACGACGTCACGCCCGAGAACGAAGCGGAAGTGCACGAGGCGGTTCGCCAGTGTCCGCGCCAGGCGATCGCCATCGTCGAGTAGTTCGCGGCTGCGCGGACGACCGGGTGCGGCCGATGGGCATAGTGCGAGTCGGCCAGCTTGATGTCTGTGGGCCGGTGCCAATCGCGCTGTTGGTAGCGCACGGACCCTGCGATGACCACCTGTAGTTCGTCCATGGGGCGCCGCAGGATTGGGGAGCATCTCCACGACATCGCGCGGCGTTTGAATTGCCTATTCAGCCGTTCGATCGGGCTATTGGACCAACTGAGACCTGATCCCATTGCGGTCCAACAGCATTGGGGTTCACCTGAAGCCGTCTCGACTGCCGCCATCATCGGCGGCAGTTCCGCATGAAATGCACGACACCGCTGGTCTCAAGGACCTCCCGGGTGCCCAAATGATTGCGAACCAAGTGGCACCAAGCAGGTGTGGTAGGCCACCCGCGGAGAACGACGTCTTCCGCTGCTGGGGGCCACCCGGCTGTCGATGTCTACGGCGAGGCCGGGTGACACGACAAAAGTCATAACCGCGGCGGCTCTCCGTGGTGCCTCACGTCAAGGTGCCCGCGAAATCACGGTGGGTGTTAGACGGTTTTGGCGTGCACACCCTTGCGGACATCGGGCAGTTCCGCCGGGAGCGAGGCCAGGTAGATCTGTTGGGTTTTGTCTTTGGCCAGGATGAGCAGCCGGTTCTGCAGGTCGTGTTGACGACGACTGAAAACTGACCCCCTATCGACGGGTGAATTTTGACCCCCGTCATTGATAGGAGGGTGATTTCAGTGGAGCAGTGGGTGTGGCCGCCCTGAGTGGCCAATGTCGCCATAGAAGTAGAGCCCGGCGGCCGAAACGGCGCGCCGGGCTCTTTCGTCGGGTATCAAACTCCAATGTCGGAATGGGTCTTTCTGCCAGACGTCGGTGATCGCGCAGGCTCGGGCGCTGTTGGTGTTGTCCCATCGAACTTTGCGCCCAATGCGCGGTACGAGGAGTCGATCTGCTTGATGAGGAGCGGGATCGAGATAAATGGTACGAACACCCAGCAGATGTTCCAGAGGATGAACCTGAAGATGATGCCTTCCCACAATCCGAGACCGATGTCCGCGAAACCGCTACGAAACTCCGTCACGTAGTAGATCGTCACAACAGCGGAGGAAATGGCACATCCCACGAGGCCGAGAAACAGGGGCCGGATTCGCTTTTCGGCGTCATACCCAGCCTTATTGCGCACCAGCCCAATCCAGGAGATGGCGAAGATGATGCCTGCGATCACGGCCACCAATTCCATAGCCCATACGCTGCTATTGCCGGTTAGGTAACGCGTGTCGGCCACCCCGTAGGCCCACCACACCCAGACCGAATGGTCGTCGGGGCCTGCGCCTTTCATGACGCCGAACAGGTCCAGGATCAACCACGGCAGTTCCCACCAGATCTCGGTTAGGGCCGTCACAGGGAACCAGACGAGGATGAATTCGTAAATCTTCTGTTGCATCGTTCGGTTCTCGCCCGGAGCATCCCACCAGACCACGAACAGCGGGATCGGCAACAGCACGCAGTTGATGACGGCCCAGATGAAGTCAGCTGGTTGGGGAGGTATTACCTTAAATGCGACCAGCAGGACGGGAATCAAGGTGGTTACGGCGGAAATCACAGCGACTGCGATGTAAATGCGTTTTCGGTGTGAAGCAACCGGTCGCGCGAAGTCGGATTGCTGGGTCATCGTTGGTAAATCCCTTCCGTGGAGTTGCGAAAATCGATGCGGTGCCAAGGTCGCCCCGCCGTCATAGCTCGATTACCGCGCGTGCGCTGCTGATCGCCGGCGATTATGGCGTTGCGTTGGAGCCAGTTCTCGCGACGACGTGTGCGGGATCGTGCGGGTTGACCCGAGGCCCGTGCCGAAACGATGGAGTCGTCGCCGGTACGTATGATCTCCGGTAACCGCATTTTCTCGAGAGGATATTAACGTTTCTCAAGGGGATGGTAACGTGACCCAGGTCACCGGTCAAGCGGCCGCCGAACATTGCTATGAACGGCAAGCCGGCTGATTGTCGCGGTTCGTGATGCGGCAAGTGCTACACCCAATTCGGGCCGATGCCAGGCGCATTCGTAGCGCACAGCGCCAATAGTTTGGGGCGCGACGCGCAACGAGTACGGTCCGATGTCTTCTTCGACTCTGTGTACAACATATGTGCTAGCGCGGTGCGAAAATACCGCGCCAGCGCACAAGGACTTTGAAACAAAGTCGTCTGCCGTGGGTTTCAACCTCGACATGAGCGAGGCCGCGACGCAGGGGCCAGTACGTTCCAGGTTCATCGTCACGATGGACTCACCGGATCACCTCAGATGCGCAAGCTGGTCAGCGAGTGGTTACCGAATTTTCGGCGCTGTTTCCGGTCAAGAGAGGCGATTCTCGCGCTAGGCGGTGACGACGTTACTCCTATCGCCCGTGGCGACCAGGGCATTCCAGAATGGTGACCGCTGACACCGCCGTGGGACCACCGATGTTGTGCGCCAGGCCAACTCGGGCACCGTCGACTTGATTGGCAGCGCTGCCGCGGAGCTGTTCAAACAGTTCAACGCACTGTGCCACACCCGTTGCGCCTGGCGGGTGGCCTTTGGCTTTCAAGCCGCCACTCGGGTTGACCGGTAATGCGCCGCCAATGGTTGTGACTTCTGCCTCCAGCAGCTTGTAGGCGCCGAACCGGTCGGCGAATCCAAGGTCCTCGTAGCTCATCAACTCGATACCGGTGAAGAAGTCGTGCACTTCGGCGACGTCGACATCCGACGGTGACATCCCCGCCATGGAGAATGCTTGCTTGGCGGCGCGAACTGAAGCAGGGAAAGTCGTCATATCCGGTTTATGCTGGTGCATCACCGATTCCAGGCCGAGTCCGACACCGCGTATCCATACTGGTCGATCGGTGAAACGGTCCACGACTTCGTCGGCGGCGAGTATCAGCGCGGCGGCTCCGTCGCTTTGTGGCGCGCAGTCGTAGACGCCAAATGGAGTCACGACGGTCGGCGCGTCAAGTGCTTGCTCACGCGTGATCTCGAAGCGCAGGCGAGCCTTGGGGTTGCTGACGCCGTGCCGGTGGTTCTTCACAGCGACCATGGCCAGGTGCTCGCGGGTCGCTGGAGACTCGTGCAGATAGCGCTTCACATGCAAGGCAAAGCCGGCGGGTCCCACCAGCCCGAGGGGATAGTCCCAGGCCATATCGCGTGCCGTCGCCTCCCATTCCCACAGCAGATCTTTGGTGGTGGTGTCGCCAGGCTTGTCCGCACCTATCACGAGCGCAACATCGATTGCTCCGGAGGCGATGCCGAATAGGGCGTTTCGGACTGCGTCGTTGCCAGTGGCGCAGGAGTTCTCCACCCGGGTCACGGGCACGTCGCGCAAGCCGAGGGTGTCGGCGAGGATCCCCGACGGCAGTCCGTCCGTGGTGCCGATGGTGCCGAACCACGCGGCCTGCACATCGGCCTTGTTCAGTCCCTTGTCGACGCTGGCCGCGCATTCGGAAAAGGCCATCGGTAGAAGGTTTTTGATACCGAGGGCAAAGTGTTCGGCGAACGGTGTCATGCCGGCGCCAACGATCGCGACGTTTCTCACGTCGCCGCTGGTTCGAACGCATAGCTGTAATCGGGGACCCCGGATCGCATCGCCACGCGCCGAAGCGCCAAGCGGCCACGATCCCCGATGTCTACTGATCCGGGCTGCGCTCCCGTCATTTTGACCAGTGCGCGCACGCCCACATCGTCGAGCTCGACGAGCACCAGCGAGTAGGGCGTGCGTAGGCCCGGCACTGGGATGTGCACCGTCACTTCGGTATAGACCGTGCCGGTTCGCGGTAGAGGAACCAGGTGGTAATCGGAGTTCAGCTTGCAGTCGTCGCCGAGCCGGTACCGCGGCGGGAAGTCAAGCTCGTCGCTGTCGCCGTACTTGCCGGCCTCCCAACGAACCTTGGCCTCAAATGCCCGCTCGTAGGCGGCCAGCGAGATCGGGATATCGCTGCCAGGGACAAATGTGGTCTCGAGCACCGCTCGTGCTGCCGGCTCGCGTCGTATCACCGTCGCGGTGCCGCCTGCGACGGTGATACCGGATAAGCTGGCCTGCTCAACCGCAACCAGCGGCCCAGTGGTCGCCGTGTCCACCAAGTTTGCGAGCGCGAAGAGGCTGGAACTGGCTCCGGTGGTGGGTAATTCGGCAGGGTCGCCACCGCAGAGCTCCGCAGCCTGCTTACGGTCGATCCCCGCAACGGCTACGGGCGTGTCGAGCCAGGCCGCGGAGAGTGAGGCCACCAGGCCGCGTTCGTGGAGTAGTCGCGGGTCGCCGTAGTCGTGCACGACGCCGCCGGCCCTGCGGGTGCGTACGGGCAGACTGCGTGCGACCCGGGCAGCAGTGCGCACGTGCAAGCCGTGGTCGGAAGTGACGATGGCCGCAGCTCCGGCCGGGCCTAGGTCGACACCGATGATCATGGTGCGGGGACGGGCCGAGCTGAGTGCATCCAGCGTCGCCGGCGCTCCGCCCAACCGCTCCGTGACCTCAAGCTCCGGGTCGAGACCGAGGCCGGCCAGCAGTACCGCGGCGTTGCTGGTTTCCAGTAGGGGTAGATCGCGGCTCACCAGAACGACACGTTCGACCGGTCCGTCGGAATGCAGGGCGGCACGGCCCGCTTCAACGGCAAGGGTGATCGCGTCCTCGTCGTCACCGGGCGCCCGGTGACGGTCGCTACCCCAACAGGGTAGGTAGGTGCCGATAGCTGAGACGTAGGGCATCGAATGCTCCGCGCCTAGATTACGGCGCGAGCGTTTCGGAGGTAGAAGGCGCTCGCAGGTAGCGCAGTCATTCGACCACCGTTGCGAATGTCTTGCTCTCCAAATACTCCTCGAGCCCCGCCAGGCCCATCTCCCGGCCGACACCTGATTGTTTGTAGCCGCCGAAGGGAGTGTCGATGCTGAAGAAGTTTCCACCGTTGATCGAAAAGGCGCCGGCTCGGATCCGGCGCGCCACGGCAAGGGCACGATCCTCGTCACGGCCGAACACGGCACCGGCGAGGCCGTAGATGGAATTGTTGGCGATCTGTACGGCGTCGTCCACGTCGTCGTAGCCGATCACCACGAGGACGGGACCGAAGATCTCTTCCTGCGCAATCTCGCTGTCGGGATCCACGTTGGTCAGCAGCGTCGGCTTGTAGAAATAGCCGGGACCGTCGACCTTCTCGCCTCCCACGACCAGCTTGGCTCCGGCTTCCACGGCCCGCTGGACCATGCCATGCACCTTGTCGCGTTGGCGCTCGTTGATCAATGGCCCCATGTAGACGTTGGGATCGGCGGGATCGCCGTACGCCACGTGGGCCAAGTTCTCGACGATGAGGTCGACGATCTCATCGTGATGTTGTTTCGGTACCACCAAGCGAGTGGTGAGCGCACAACCCTGCCCGGCGTGGGTCGCGATCATAAACGCCGACGTCAGGGCGCAGGTTGCCAAGTCCGCGTCGTCGAGCAGGATCCCCGCCGATTTGCCACCCAGTTCGAGGAAGACGTGTTTGACGGTTTCACTCGCCGCGGCCATGATCCGCCGGCCGGTCACGGTCGAGCCCGTGAAGGTAACCAAATCGACATCACGACTGGTGGTCAACGCCGGTCCTACCGCAGGATCCGAAGAGCTTAGAACATTGACCACTCCGGCGGGGATATCCGTGTGGTTGGCAATCAGCTCGCCCAACGCAAGGGTGATCAGTGGCGTGTCCGGTGGAGCCTTGAGCACGACGGTGCATCCTGCTGCCAGTGCCGGCGAAAGCTTGGCCAGGGACAGGTGGATTGGATAGTTGTAGGCGACGATGGCAGCTACGACACCGGTGGCCTCTTTCTCCACCCAGCGGTGGTGCTGCGCGCCGCGGCACTCGATGTTGCCGAGGTCTTCGCTCATCGGGAAGCTCTTCAGCACGTCGGCGTAGTAGCGAACGGTCGCAATCGGGTCGTCCAGCTGAGGACCCTCGTTCAGAAACGGTGTGGACCCGGCTTCGGTGATGAGTAGGTGGGCGAGCTCGTCGCGGTGCTCGATCAGCACCTGGTGCAACTGCTCGAGGCAACGGATGCGCAGTTCGACGTTTGTCGACCAGTCTGTGTTGTCGAAGGCGCGCCGTGCCGCGGCCACCGCGGCTTCGGTGTCAGCAACGGACGCGTCGGGGGCGTGGCCCAGCACAGCGCCGGTGGCGGGATTGATCGAAGGAAACACCTTGCTGGCTTCGATGAGTCGACCATCAATCAGCAGGCGGCGATGGATCGCCTCCGCCGGACGATCACCGGCCGTCGTCACTGCGGTGCTTTCAGCGGACATCGATACTCCTCGGGTATATGAACCAGATTCTAGTTATCGCACACTATACCGTCTAACGTCGCGACTTCGAGTCAAATTGGAAAACTATCTTTTCCTGGCATACGTGCTGTAAGGGACGGGATTTGAGTCATCGATCGAGGACGAATGTCTATCCAGTTGGCGGCCTGAGATGTATTGTAACGAGACTGCAGTTTGGACCTGTGACGTTCCATCGATCGGGATAAGGGCCGCAGCACGGACGGCGCAACACGCATGGTGTGGCCTGATCCGCCGAACCGCAATAGATGGCATCGGCGAACCAACAGTGGAAGGAATCCAAGTGGGACGAGTTGCAGGCAAAGTCGCGTTCGTCACGGGCGCTGCTCGCGGTCAGGGTCGCAGTCACGCGGTTCGATTGGCAGAGGAAGGTGCCGACATCATTGCCGTGGACCTGTGCCAGGACATCGAGTCGATTGAATACCCCCTCGCGCGGGTCGAGGATCTCGACGAGACGGCGCGACTGGTCGAGAAGACGGGCCAAGGAGTGGTGACGGCTCAGGTCGATGTGCGTGAGGCCACTCAACTGCGCGAGGCGCTGGAAACCGGCATCGCCGAATTCGGGAGGCTCGACATCGTCGTGGCGCAGGCTGGGATTCTCGGCATGCAAAGCCAGGCGCCGCTACAGGCCTGGTGTGACGTGATGAATACCAACCTGATCGGAACCATCAACGCCATCCAGGCTGGCTTGCCCCATCTGGGCGAAGGCGGTTCGATCATCGCAACGGGTTCTGTGGCCGCGCTGATGGAGATCGCCAACAACCCAAACCTTCCTCTGGGCGCAGATACTGGCGGTGCCGCTTACACGCACTCGAAAAGACTTCTCACGCAGTACGTTTACAGCCTCGCGGGCGAACTGGCCTCACGCGGCATCCGCGCAAATGTCATCCATCCGACGAACTGCAACACCACAATGCTGCACAATGAGCCGCTGTATCGGATGTTCCGGCCGGACCTCGAAAACCCCACCCGCGCTGACGCCGAGCTGGCATTTCCGGTCCAGCAGGCCATGAATGTCCCGTACGTCGAGCCCGAGGACATCAGCAATGCGGTCCTATGGCTGGCTTCCGACGAAGCACGGTATGTCACTGGTATGCAGTTGCGCGTCGACGCCGGCGGCTATCTCAAGTGGTACGACTACCACGCATGATGCGCTGATCTGGGCTCTGCGCGTGTGGTGACAGATCAAGTACGCCAGCACGTTTCCCGCTGCGCGCGCAGTGGCCTCATGACTGGGTGGTAGGTGTGGTCGGGTAGTACCAAGGAGTATTCATGATCAAGAACGGCACCCGATTGAAGAATCAGGTATGTGATAGGCAGGTCATCATCGTCAAGGCTACTGATGGCCTCGACGGCGCTCACGGCGCTCACGCGGAAACAAGGAAAGGCCCTGTCGGCCAGTGACTGACATCGGGCGCGACCGCAGACACCTCGGATCGCGATCAGAGGGTTCTCCCACCGCCCTGATTGGGCGGGGAATTGCCCTGCCTGACACAAGATATCGGCTGGACGTCATCGCGCCGAACGTGCTGGACGTGGTGAAGTCGGCCGGCGGGTGGTTGTTCGACCACAGTATGGCCGGATGGGATGTGACCGTGATGGTCTGTGCTAGTGGCGATTTCCGTCCACTGCACATCCTGGGAGCTGATGCGCTCGAGCTGACATCGACAACTTGGGAACAGCGTCCGTACCCGCATAATCTCGCGGTCGCAGCGGAACTACTGCACTGTGATGAAAGTGTGAGGCACGCTGTCTTGCGCGCGTTCGAGCATGGGCTGGGCGAAGTCACTCTGTGGGGGGAGCCCTGGCCCGAGGAACTGCATCGCATTATCGGGGGAGCACGGCATCGGCTGAGCCGCGCGGCGCGCGTGTTCAAAGCGCAAGCACTTGGCGCGGCGTGCGATCCGTCGTCGACAGCTGTCGCCGACGCGGAGGCATTTCAGTGTGGGACTGTCGTCCGCTCCCTCGCGCGCCTCGACCCGCGGATCAGTTGATCCGCTTCGGGTCTTCGTGGTCAGCTCGTGGCGGTGAACGGAGCCAGCCACAGCCCGGCTGTGGCGTCGATGAGCCCGGTGGCGACGGCCTCCCAGGTAGCTCGGGGAACAGCTCGGCCGTCGTGCAAGGCGCGTTCCCGTTCGGCGCAGGTGTGCACGAGCAGTTGCCGGCTCATGTCGGCGCGTTCCTGGCGTACCTGTTCGGGCAGGACCGACAGGTGCTGGGAAATTCCGTCGATGGTCTGTTGCATCGACGGTGATGCGACCGCCTCGTCGATCACGATCTGGCGGAGGGCTGGATCGGTGGTGATCTGGGCGGCGAAGCGTGCGTACCAACTGGGGTTTCCCATCGCGGCAAGGTGTTCCGTGACTGGCTTGATGAGGCAAGCAACCCACTCGCGCAGATCGGATGAGGCCGTGAGCTGTGTGAGCATTTCTTGACGGCGCCCTTCGGTGACTGCGTTGTGGCGCCGCGCGATCGCGAGCACGAGGTCGGTCTTGGTGCCAAAGTGGTAGCCGACAACGAAGTTGTTGAACTGGCCTGCCGCGTCGCTGATCTGACGGTTCGACACTGCTGTAACCCCGCGTTCGGCGAAGAGCCGTTCGGCCGTGCCGAGGATCAGCTCACGCGTTTCGTTGCCGCGGTCGGCCTTGGTCGGGGCGTTAGCCTTGCTCATCGCCCGAGTCCTGGGGCGAGACCGTGAAGCCGCTGGCCCATCGCTGCCCAGAGATGGCGCCGCCGTCGACCAGAAGATCAGTGCCGGTGATGAACGTGGAGTCCGGACCCGCCAGGAACGCTGCAGCGGCGGCGATATCGTCCGGGGTACCCAGGCGGCGCGCGCCCGAAGAATCGATGATCGTCTGGATTACCGTGCCCGCCGGACCCGCCAGCTCCTGCACGCCCATCGGTGTGGAGATCACGCCGGGGCTGATCGTGTTCAGTCGCGCGCCATTGCGCCCCCAGGCGTATGCGGCAGCCTGGACGCGGAGCTGGTTGCCGCGCTTGGCCACCGTGTACGCCGCGGCGGAATTCGACGAGTCCAGGTCGATCCCAGAGTGATCGAGAAGCTGATCGGTAGGGGCGGTCGCTAGGTGGCGTTCCAGATCATCGGGCAGCGCGGCGAACTGCCCGGCCATACTCGCCACGCACACCAGGGAGGTGCCCGGGGAAGCGACGGTGAGGAAGGCGTCGATGACGTGCGCGGTGCCGAGCAGGTCGACTTCGTAGATCTGCCGGGCAGTTGCCAGATTGGGGGAGACGCCGGCAGTGTGGATGATCGCATCGATGCGCCCGGCGACCCCGGCCAGGCCGGCCAACGTCTCCACTGAGGCTCGGTCCGCAATATTCACTGGCACGCCTTCGACGGTGTGTCCGTCCGTCTCGAGTGCGGTTACCGCAGCCTCAAGCTGGGTGGGCGAGTAGTCGGCCAGTAACAAGCGCCGTCCGCTGGCTAGGCGCCGAGCCGCGGACAGCCCCATTCCGCCGCACCCAATGACGACGATGACGTTCCGAAATGTTTTAGGGTCGGCCATGTCAGCTCCAGACATTGTTTATGGTAGATGACTTAAGTCGTCCGCCGGGGCCAAGCTAGTCGCGGCCGGAAGGTAAGTCAAGGGGCTTAGCTCGGCCCCGGCTGTTAAATGTGACGGAAACGGCAACCGCAGGTGCAGGGACCAGTCCAGCGGTGCGGCGCCCTTGTGGCACAACGGGATGTGCCGGTCTGATGAGAATAATGGCAGCGTCCTGCATCGTTTGTGGGAAATGACATTGATGATCTGTTCTGGGGTGATAATGTCGCCTTCATCACATAAGGCGAATGACTTAATCCGGTTGTTTCTAGCCAGTTTGGGTCTTGGTCATCGAGGGTCGGAAATCCGGAGTTACGTCTACCTGAACGAGGCAAAGGGGATGCACATGATCAGTGACCTGCACGGCAAAGTGGCGTTCATTACCGGTTCGGCCGGCGGAATCGGGCTCGGCATGGCCCGCGCGTTCGCAGAGGCAGGGATGGCGATCGCCATGGCTGATATCGATGCCGACGCTCTGGGGCGGGCTGCTTCGGACCTTGAAAGCTCTGGAGCGAAGGTTCTCGCACTGCCGCTGGATGTGACCGATCGACCAGGCTGGGCGGCGGCCGCCGAGAAGGTCGCGGCGACACTCGGGCCCGTACAACTCCTCTGCAACAACGCCGGCATCAGCACGTTGGGTCTGAAGTTCGCGGAGGTCACACCGGAGCTGTGGACCAGGGTGATCGACATCAACCTCAATGGTGCGTTCAACGGTGTCCATTATTTCCTCGAGTCGATGGTGGCCGCTGGGGGCGGCCACATTGTGAACACCGCATCCATGGGGGCCTGTTCGGTGGCATTCCGGGCTTGACGGCCTACACAGCCACCAAATTCGCCCTCGTTGGCTTCGCGGAGTCGTTGGGCGCGGAGTTGGCCGACGACGGCATCGGCGTCAGCGTCGTATGCCCCGGCGGGGTCCAGTCCCGGTTGTGGCAGACGTCCCGGCGTGCGCGCGGTTTGCCTGACACCGATGCTGAGCCGGGCGACGTCAGCAGCCAGTCGGCGTCGCCCGACGGGATGGATCCCTACCAAGTGGGTCTGCTCACCGTCGACGCGGTACGCAGCAACGAACTCTATGTGATCACACATCCCGAATTCCGGTCATTGCTGGAGTACCGCCACGACCAACTCATCGCGGCGTGTGACCGCACCCACGCGCAGCAGTCAGATCGCGAAGTGTCGTTCAGCGGCGACGCGCTGGTCGAGGCGGTCACACGCGGGACGACCGAACCGCAGTAGCGAGATTCGCTGCCCGCACGGCTCAGCCGCCGGCGGGTTGTGACTGTCCCGCAAGAACGTCCGTGCGCGGGGCTACAGAGCAGCGGAAGCCGCGGTAACCGTCCGCTGCGACACCGTCGAGGATGTCCTGGAAGGTGCCCACGCCGCCCGCGTATGGCATGAAGACGACCTTCTTGCCTGGGACGTTGAGCCCGGTGTACCAGGAGTTCGCCTTGAACGCGTAGCGGTACAGTGATCCCTGCGCCACCTCTGCGACATGATCCATCCAGCGACTTTCTGACTCACTGTCGGGCTCGATGATCTCCAGGCCGTCCGCGCGGGCGTGCTCGATGAGGCCGGTGATGAAATCGATGCTCTGTTCGGTTGTGGTGATCACGTTCGACAGGACGGACGGTCCGCCCGGTCCGGTGATCAGGAACAGATTGGGGAAGTCGGCCATCTGCATCCCGAGGTATGTCGAGGGACCGTCGGCCCAGCGTTCCCTGATCGTCGTACCCGTCCGGCTATAGACGTCAATGGCGGTAAAGCTGCCCGTCAGTCCGTCGTACCCGGTGGCAAAGATGATGTCATCGACCTCGAACTCGGCACTCGTCGTCTTCAAACCGGTCGCGGTGACTTCCACGATCGGATCATCGATCACACTGTGCAGTCGCACTTTGTCGAGGTTGAAGGTTTCGTAGTAGTCGGTACCGATGATGATCCGGTTGATACCAATGGGATACCCATACGGGGTGAGCGCCTCGGCTGTCGCGGGATCCTTGACGATCTCCCGGATCTTCTTGCGCGCGAAGTCCGCAACGATGTCGTTGACCTCCAGCTTCTTCAGACCCAGGTGCGCACTGAAATGGACGATGAATCCGCCGAGTCCGCCGAGGTTGTACAACCCCTCCATCAACTCTTCTCGATCTGCGACCGACATCTCGTCCAAGTGCATTTCGGGTGCCGGGAACGGAGTGCCGTAGTCACCGCGCCGCGCGGCCTTGCGCAACTCCGGGTACGCGTCCTTGATCGGGCGCGACTCCTCGTCGGTCATCGGGACGTTGGCCGCCGGAAAAATAAACTTCGGCGTGCGCTGGAAGACGACGACTTCCGCGGCATCCTTTGCGACAACCGGGATCACCTGTACGCCGGTCGAGCCGGTACCGATCACTGCGACTTTCCGGCCGGTGAAGTCCACCGGCTCGTGCGGCCAGCGGCCGGCGTTGAACCAGCGCCCGCCGAAGTCATTCAGCCCGGGGAGTTCGGGGACCCGGGATTCGCTCAGGGCGCCGGTCGCCAGGATGAGGTAACGAGACGTGATGTGCTCACCGGCGTGGGTGGTCGACGTCCAGGTGGCTGTGCTCTCGTCCCAGTCGGCCGAGACGAGACTCGTCTCGAACGTGATGTCGCGGTACATGTCTTCTCGGCGCGCGACTTCTTCCATGTATGCGCGAATCGCGTCGTGGGTGGCGAACCGCTCGGTCCACTGCCACTCCTCGTTGAGTTCCGGCGTGTAGGACACGGTGTAGAACAGGCTCGGGATATCGCAGCGGGCCCCCGGATACCGGTTCCAGTACCAGGTTCCGCCGACGCCCGCGGCGCGGTCCAGGACGCGGGTCCGTAGACCCAGCTTCCGTAGCCGATGGAGTTGGTACATCCCGGCGAATCCGGCACCGATCACGAGTGCGTCGACATCGAGGTCGGAGCGGCTTCTCACCGAATCGGCCGCGGCTGAGTCATGGAGTGTCATCAGAGATACCTTTCAATTGCCGCGGCGGCGACCACCTGCCGCGGTCCCGTCGCTGCCGGTTGCGGCCTTGTTGAAAAGCTGGTGGGGACTGGTCGGTCGCGAACGTGGTCACGCACCCTCCGTCGTGTCGTCATGCGGCGCTCGGATACTGATCTCGGCCACATAATGAAAGAATATTTTCTTTGTAGGGTAAGAGCATTATCGCATATCGGCTACGTAGGCAAGCGTTCGGCATGGGGCACGCGAAAAGAGGCGAGTCGGAGGTCGGTGCGCAACCGATGCGGCTGAGCACGCGCACGTAAGGGTGGACTGTTCAGCGAGATCAGGCGCCAGGCCAGGGACTGGGGGTCACCAGCCCGCCCATGTCGCGGAACGCTCAGTCGCGGAACACTCAAAGGCGCCGCCGATGCGAAGCAGTCCGGGGTGGTGGCGACGGTCGAAGGAGTTCTCGCTGGGCGCGGCCTGCCGACATGCGGGCCCGACCGGTGGAAAATCAAATTTTCCTATTCCAAATATACCAATATCGTCATAAGGTCAGCCGGGTGACCGATACTCATCATCAAGGTATGACGCGGGCTGCCGGTACCGATCAGCGATTCGCGATGAACGCGACCACCAGGAGGCAGGGCAGGCATGGGTAGGCTCGAGGGAAAGATCGCCTTGATCACGGGTGCCGCTCAAGGGCAGGGCGCCGCTGGTGCACGAGCGCTCAGCCGTGAAGGCGCATTTGTCTATCTCGCCGATGTGGCCGACGGGGGGGCCGTCGCGAAAGAGATCGGCGTCGAGGCGGAGTTTCTGGACCTCGACGTGAGCGATCCGGCGGCGTGGGCCGCCGCAGGCGAACGGGTGAAGGACCGGCATGGCCGTCTTGACGTTCTGGTGAACAATGCCGGGGTCAAAGGCCCGGTCAAGCCATTCATGGAGATGGAGATCGAGGATTTTCACAAGGTCTTCGCCATCAACGCGGTCGCCCACTTCGTCGGCGTGAAAACCTTTGCGCCCATTATGCCGCCGGGTTCCTCGGTCGTGAATATCACGTCCGTCAACGGGTGGATCGGAAATCCCCGCCTGCTTCCCTACGTAGCCAGTAAGTTCGCCGCCAGAGGTATCAGCAGGACGCTGGCGATCGAGCTGGCTCCGCAGGAGATCAGGGTGAACTCGATCTTGCCAGGGGCGATCGACAGCCCGATGGTCGATCCGGAGGCCACAGGAAACGACGTGCGCCCAAGGCTGGCTGCTCGCTCACCCATGGGTCGCATCGGTCGGGTCGACGAGATCGCCGGGATGATCGTCTTTCTGGCCTCCGACGAGGCAAGTTACTGCAACGGCGCGGATTACATCATCGACGGTGCCTGGTGTGCCTAGCCTTGGCGGGTGTATCCGAGATGGTGATGCCGCACCGAGGACGGAGTGAACCATGTTGCACCGCTACCGTATCGGGCTGCTGATGAGCGGTATCGGTGAGCAATGGCACCGAACCGGGTGCGGGGCATGACAGCACTAGACGACTTTCACCCCGATCTCGCACCACTCGCCGCGCAACTCCCCCAGCACATTATCGACGCGTCGACCCTGCCGCAGATACGTGAGGCGACCGAACAGCTGAAGGGTGAAACGTCGTCCGACGATGTTGAGACGACTCAGCTGCCATCCGGGGCCAGCATGCGCGTGCTGCGTGGTCAGGGCTGCACCGCTTCGCGGGCTCCGGGACTGTTGTGGCTGCACGGCGGAGGCTACGTCATGGGCACGGCACGCCAGGACGAGACTCTGTGCCGCCGATTCGCCGACGAACTCGGGATAACGGTCGGCGCAGTCGATTACCGCCTCGCGCCAGAGCATCCCTATCCCGCCTCCCTCGACGACTGCGACGCGGCATTGAGCGCGCTCGCCGGGCTCGACGGAGTCGACTCGACCCGAATCGCTGTTGGCGGTGCGAGCGCAGGCGCCGGCGTCGCAGCTGCGTGGGCGATCCGTTTACGGGACCGAGGCACGGGCGGTCTGTGCTTCCAATTGTTGACGTATCCGATGCTCGACGACAGAAGCACACAGCGCGCGCACGCCAACGCGGACAACTTCCGCCTCTGGGACAAGGCGAGCAACGAGTTCGGGTGGTCGGCGTATCTGGGTGACGCGGACCCCGCGCAGGCGGTGCCCGCCCGTCAGGCCGACCTCAGCGGCCTGCCTGCGGCCTGGATCGCTGTCGGCACCCTGGACCTGTTCCACGACGAGGCTGTGGCCTACGGCGACCGGCTGCGTGCGTCCGGTGTGCCCTGCAAGGTGAGCATCCTGCCTGGCGCGTTCCACGGTTTCGACTCCGTCGCACCAGAAGCCGGCATTTCGCAAGAGTTCTTCGCCATGCAGCGCGACGCGCTGCGTGCGGCGTTCAGCCACTTCAAGGAAGGGAGTTGACGGTGGATCTTCAGATGGCGGGCAAGGGCTACGTCGTGGTCGGTGGAACGGCTGGGATGGGGTTGGCGGCAGCACGGGCATTGGCCCGTGAGGGCGCGACCGTCGTGGTGGTCGGACGCGACGCCGACCGCGCGAAGGGCGCGGTGGCGCAGATCGCCGAGGCGGGGGCTACGGCGGCCCATGGCTTGGCCTTCGACGTCAGTCAGCGTGGTGCGGCGATCGCCGCAGTCGATGAGGCTGTCGGGATCCTGGGCCGGCTCGATGGGATCGCCGTCACCATGGGCACCGCGGGGATGATGCCGATCGAGTCGGACGACGATGCTTGGGACACAGCGTTTCACGATGTGCTGCTGGCGACGACTAGAAGCGTGCAGGCTGCCCTGCCGCATCTCGAGGCCACACGGGGCGCGATCGTGACCACCGCCGCGTACTCGGCGCGATCGCCACATGAGCCGCGTCTGCCTTACGCGAGCCTCAAGGCGGCCGTGGCCACGTTCACCCGCGGTATCGCGCGTACGCACGGCAAGGCGGGCGTCCGGGCGAACAGTGTTGCCCCGGGTGCAGTGGAGACCGACGCGATGCACGCCGTCCGCGGATATGTCGCCGAGAGCAAAGGATACCCCTACGAGGAGGCACTTGAGCGGGCGCTGGTCGAGGACTTCGGCTTCGACGCGGCCCTCGCCCGTCCCGGGCAGCCGGACGAGATCGGTGCGCTGATCGCCTTTCTGCTCTCGGACACCTGTGCCTTCCTTACTGGACAGACGATCTATGTCGACGGTGGAGCGCCGTGATCTTGCCCATCTCAACCTGCTCCTGTCTGTCTTACGCCGCAAGCTTGAACCCGACCGGAGCCATCGCGCAGACGTGGACATCCCACCGAGTCCCGGTATGTCGATGAGCGGCAACGTGCGCCCGCTTGCGGGTCTTGCCAGCGTTGTCGCCGTCGGTGCGATCGTTGCTTTGGCTGTAGGCATGTTTCAGGGTGAGTTCACTGACTCCGTCCCATTGACGGTGATGTCACAGCGCGCAGGCCTGGTGATGGACCCTGACGCGAAGGTGAAGCTGCTCGGCGTACCAGTCGGCAGGGTCGTTTCGATCGACGAGCGCCCGAACGGCCAGGCCGCACTTCACCTGGAGATGGAACCAGCGCAGCTCGCCCAGATTCCGGCCAACGTGCGCGTAGACATCTCATCAGCCACCGTATTCGGTGCGAAGTCTGTGGACTTGGTGCCCCCCGCCAACCCCTCGCCACAAACCCTGCGGCCGGGGCAGGTGCTCGACGCCGGGCACGTCACCGTTGAGTTGAACACCATCTTTGCGCAGCTAACCTCTAGTGTTGTCGAAGGTCCAGCCCGAGAAGCTCAACGCGACGCTCGGCGCCATCTCTTCAGCGTTGGATGGCCGCGGCGAGAAGTTCGGGCAGATGCTGACCGACCTGGACAGACTGCTGGCCAAACTCAACCCCAGCCTGGATAACCTGAGTCACGACTTCGAGGCCGCGCCAACGGTGCTCAATGCGTATGCCGACGCCGCGCCCGATCTTCTGACGACGGCCGAAGCCGGGACGCAGATCAGCCAGACCATCGTCGATGAGCAGAACAGCCTCGATGCGCTACTGGTCAGCAGCATCGGCCTGGCCGATATCGGTAACGACGTGGTGGGAACCAACCTGAACCCACTGACTGATGTACTTCACCTGCTCGTGCCGACCTTAGATCTCACCAATCGGTACAACGCGGCGCTCACATGTGGCCTGGAAGGCCTGCACATACTCGGATCGGGACCGCCATCGCCAGAGCCCGGAGTGGTGATCACCACCGGGTTTTTGCTGGGCCTGGAACGGTACCGGTACCCGGCGAACCTGCCGAAGGTCGCCGCCAAGGGTGGACCGCAATGCACCGATCTGCCCCAAGTCCCCTTCGACGGCCGTCCGCCATACGTGGTCAGCGATATGGGCACCAACCCGGCGCAGTACGGAAACCAGGGCATCCTGCTGAACTCTGACGGACTCAAGGAGGCGTTGTTCGGACCGCTTGACGGGCCCCCACGCAACACTGCGCAGATCGGGCAGCCCGGATGACGGGGGGACGATCCTGAAGTTCGGGGCATTCGCGGGGGTCATGGTGCTGATGACGCCTTCCTTTTCGCGATATTCGGGCAGTACCGGACCGGCTCGACGAACTCGTACTCGGCAGTGTTCACCGACGTCTCGGGACTCAAGGCCGGCGACACGGTCCGGGCGGCCGGTATGCGGGTGGGCACCGTCAACAATCTGTAGTTGCAACCGGACAACACGGTCGTGGTGACATTCGATGCCGACCGTGACGTCGTGCTAACCGCCGGCAGCAAGGCGGCGGTGCGCTATCTCAACCTCGTCGGTGATCGGTATCTCGACCTGGTCGACAGTCCCGGGTCGTCCAGGCTGATGGCGTCCGGCGCTCAGATTCCGGTCAATCGCACGCTGCCTGCGCTCGATCTCGATCAGCTGCTGGGCGGCCTGAAACCGGTGATCTCCGGCCTCAATCCGCAAGACGTCAACGCGCTGACCGCGTCGCTGCTGCAGGTGTTCCAGGGTCAAGGCAGCACGTTGGACTCGCTGATGTCGAAAACTTCGGCCTTCACCAACGACTTGGCCGACAACAACCAGGTGATCCAGCAGTTGATTGACAACCTCAACACGGTGGTTGCCCTGCTCGCGAAGGACGGCGACAAATTCTCCGGCACCGTCGACCGCTTCGAGCAGCTGATCACCGGCCTCGCCGAGGACCGTGATCCCATCGGCGCCGCCATCGACTCGCTGAGCAATGGAACCGCGTCGATCGCGGACCTCCTCAGCACTGCTCGGCCTCCGTTGGCCGGCACGGTCGAGCAACTCAACCGGCTGGCTCCGCTGCTCGACCAGGACAAGGCGCTGCTGGACACCGCGCTGCAGAAGGCTCCGGACAACTACCGCAAGCTGATTCGTCTGGGATCCTACGGCAGTTGGATCAACTACTACATCTGTGAATTCTCGTTCCGGGTGAGTGATCTGCAGGGCCGCACCGTCGTGATTCCGTGGATCAAACAGACAACCGGGAGGTGTGGTCCCCGCTGATGCTCAAATACCGCGGATCCAACCTTATTCGGCCGGGAATTATCGGCATCAGTCTGATCGCGCTCGTCATCGCCGTCGGGCTGCAACCCGAGAAGCTGATTTCCTGGGCGACATCCATCCGGCACCACGCGCTGTTCGCCGAGGCCGGCGGACTCGCCGTGGGCAACGAAGTCCGGATATCGGGGATGAAAGTGGGTTCGGTAACTGAAGTTTCGCTGGAAGGTGCCAAGGTGGAGGTGGCATTCGTTGTCGACAGCGCAGTCCACCTCGGGTCGGAGAGCGCCGCGCACATCCGGACCGGCACATTGCTCGGTCAACGGATGCTAACCCTGGAGTCGGCAGGCAACGGATCGCTGCACTCCGCCGACGCCATCCCGATCTCGCGTACGTCATCGCCGTACTCGCTGACACAGGCGGTCGGCGACCTCACCACCAACACCGCCGGCACCGACACCGAAAGCGTCAATCAGTCCTTGGACACGCTGTCGGCGACCATCGACCAGATCGCGTCGCAGTTGGGCCCGACATTCGACGGGGTGAGCCGGCTATCGCGCTCGCTGAACAGCCGAAACGAAACGTTGCGCGAGCTGTTCAAGGGCGCCAGTCAGGTCAGCGGTGTGCTGGGGGAGCGCAGTCAACAGCTCAACACCCTGATCCTCAACGCCAACGACCTTATTGGGATGCTCAACGATCGGCGCGAGGCCATCGTCAGCCTGCTCGCAAGCATTTCTGCGGTGGCCCACGAGTTGTCGGGACTGGTGGCCGACAATGAAAAGGACCTTGCACCGGCGCTGGAGAAACTCAACTCCGTGACGGAGATGCTGGAAAAGAATCGCGACAACATCGCCAAGGCGCTCCCAGGGCTGGCGAAGTATCAGGTCACCCAGGGCGAGACCGTCGCCAGCGGCTTCTACTACAACGCCTACGAGCCCAACCTGTCCCCGGCGCAGATTCTGCAGCCCTTCCTCGACTATGCGTTCGGATTCCGCCGGGGCGTCAACGCAGGGCAGCCACCGGACAACGCCGGCCCCCGAGCCGAATTCCCGATCCCCTACAACGGAATTCCTGGAGGTACGCGATGAACCGGATGCGATTCACGGCCATATTGGCGTGCCTGCTGGCAGTGTTGCTTGCGGCCGGGGTCATCGTCCTGGTCCGGCAGATGTACTTCGGTCCCACGCGATCACGCCCCTGTACTCGATTGCGGTGATCCTGTCGTTTCTGGCCAGCCAGTTCACCACGGTCGTGTTGTTGGGCCAGTCCGGCGGCCTCTATGACCACTACTTCAACACCTTCCTGAACCCGATCGACCTGCTCTGGTCGTTCCTACAGGCGATTCTGATGGCACTGGCCATCCTGTTGATCCACACCTACTACGGCTTTTTCGCGACCGGCGGCCCTTCCGGGGTCGGCGTGGCAGTGGGCAACGCGGTACGCACCTCGCTGATCGTCGTCGTGTCGGTGACGCTGCTGATCTCACTGGCCATTTATGGCTCCAACGGCAACTTCAACCTGTCGGGCTAAACATCGCAGGGTCGTGGCGTGTCAAATGGCAGCGGGGTGTGGTGAGACGGCGGCGGCTACTGCTGGTCTTCCAGGATGTGTGCGTAGGGGTCGGCTTCGGAACCCACCGTTTCGGGCATCGGATAATAGGTTTTGATGAGCAGATTTCCATCGTCGTCCCACGCGAATGTCTCTATGCTGTAGGCTGTTTGGACGTTCGGCTCGGTGCCGAAGTGGTTCTCGCAGACCCAGGCCATCTCGTTGCCGTTGACTTGAACCGTGATCATCGTGATCTTGAGGATCGACTGGAACATGTCGAAGGCGTCACCCGTAGCAGTGTCGAAACCTCGCTTCTCCTCGGTGCCCACTGGGTCGAACATGCGAACTTCAGCTGGTGCGATCGTGCGCCACGACGCGATCCACTCGTCTCGCTTGCCTGCGTTCCACAACTCGGCGTGTTGGGCCGCGTGGGCCAGGCGGGCCTGACGACTCGGAACTGCACTCATCTTCGGTCTCCGTTCTCGGGGTTGGGTTGTTCAGTGTTGGATCTGGAAAGGCTTGCCGTCGAATCGGTCCTGGGTGGTGAATTCCTCGACGGGTCTGCGTCGGAGCTTGCTGAGCTGCCGTGTGGGTTTACCGAGGGGGACGAGGGCTGCGACCGCATGGGTGTCGGGGATGCCGAGAAGCGCTCGGATACTGGGCTCCTCCGGGATGGCCATGGTGGTGAGGGTGCCGCCGTATCCCTCGTTTCGGGCGGCCAGCAGGATGTTCCAGACCAGCGGGTAGACCGATGCGCCGCTGGCCATGCCGATCCTGTCCAGGTGCTGGTCCATCGCGGCCACGCACGTCAAGTCGACGGTGATGACCAGCACAACCGCCGCAAGCCGGAACGGCGCGATGAACAGGTCAGGCACCTCGGTTTGGGTGACGGCTGACGAAGACACTTCGCAGGGGACTGTCGGGTTCCAGGGTTTCTCGCCCGCGACGGCCTGGGCCGTGTATTGGCGTGCGCCTGGGACGGTCAGCTCTGCGAGCCGTTCGCGTAGGGCCGCGTCGCGCACCACTGTGATGTGTGCGCCCTGCCGGTTGCCGCCGCTGGGTGCGAATCGGGCGTTGTCGATGATCCGGTAGAGGAGCGGATCGGAAAGCGGGTCGTCGGTGAATTCGCGCACCGCGAAGGTGGTCCGCATGACGTCGTAGAGTTCCATCGTCACTCGCTTCCTGGTCACCCCTGGCGGGTGCGCGACGCTCCGACCATAGCGACGGCGAGGACGGCGGGTTCGCTTCCGCGATTGTGCCAGCGGTGCCGTGTCCCGTTCTGAATGTTCACGTCACCGGGGCGCAGTGTTGCCTCGACGCCCTCGTCGAGTTCGAGGATGATCTCGCCGGAGATCACGATCTCCATGTCCACGGTGTCGGTGGTGTGCATGCCGGGATTGTCGAATTCGCTGGTCTCCAGCATGCCGGGCAGCTTTTCCTGCAGATCACGCAGGCCGGCTTCGATGTCGAGGCCTTCGAGGTCGGCGGTGCCATCCCCGGGTGGAAAGGTCAACAGGAAGAAGCGAAACCCGCCGGCCGGGGGGAGGAAGGTTGTCTTGGGCCCGTTGGTGCCGGCGTCGGGGTGGGTCGGCGGTGAGTCGGCGCGCCAGAGTTCGTGATAGACAGTGGGGCTCAACGTCACGATCGTCGGTTGGACGACGCCATCGTCGACGATGATGGCTTTGCCCTGCTCGTCGTGGCCGGTAACTACGCGACGTACGCTCATCGAGGTCCTCTTCTCGGGGGGCTGCATGGGGGGAGTCATTTCGCGATGAAGCTGTTGCGAAGGGCCATCCGCTGAATTTTCTCGCTAGCGTTGCGGGGCAACGGTTTATCGGTCAGCGCTAGGTATTTTGGCACCTTGAAGGCGGGCAGTTCGGTGCGAAGGTGCTCGTGCAGTTCGGTTTCGGTGAGTGCGGAATCGGCCTGGGGGTGGCACACCATCGCCAACTCCTCGCCCATGGCATCGTCGGGGACGCCGAAGACGGCGACCTCTTTCACCGATGGGTGTCGGTAGGCGACGTTCTCGATTTCGATGGGGGCGATGTTCTCTCCGCCGCGGATGACGATCTCCTTGATCCGCCCGGTGATGTGCAGGAAGCCGTCGTCGTCGACATGGCCCAGGTCGCCGGTGCGCAGCCAGCCGTCGGAGGTGAACGCTTGCCCGGTGATGTCGTCACGGTGCCAGTAGCCGGGAGTGACGGTGATGCCGCGCAGTTGAATTTCACCGTCCAGTCCTGACGGGAGCGTGTTGCCCGCAGTGTCGACAGCCCGTAGGTCGATGATCGGTGAGACGATGCCGGCGGCCATAGGTTTGAGATCGAACACCGGTCCACTCATGGTTGCGCACACTGATGTGGTCTCGGTCATGCCGTAACCCGACGACCGGTTCTCGATGCCGAGTCTGTCGCGCAGCAGCTCGGGAAGCCCGGTGGGAGTGGCGGCCCCGGCTGAGGCCACTCGCGAGATGGACGACAGGTCGAAGTCGTCGAACTTGGGATGAGTCAGCAGGTCCTTGAGGATTGCCGGCACGGTCGAGAGCATCGTGATCTTCTCGGTCTGGATGGTCCGCATCGCCGTCTCGGCGTCCCATTTGCGTAGTAGCACCACCTTGTGTCCTACTGCGCACGGCACCAGAAATCCGCTGAACAGTCCGGTCGCGTGAAACAGCGGCACCGTCACCAGCGGCGCTTCGACGGTTGCGCCTCCGCGCAGTTCGACGGGGCCGCCGAATTCCAGGGCGAGGAACCCGACCAGCATCATGTTCATCAGTGCCTGCCCAACCGAGACATGCTGGTACACAACCCCTTTCGGGTGTCCGGTGCTACCCGATGTGTAGAGCAGCATCGCCGTGTCTTCGGGGGCCGGTTTTGCGGCGGAGTACTCGCGACCGCGACCTGCTGCCACGGCGTCCCGGATGATTCGTACGTCGAGACCCATCGCCGACTCGTCTGCCAGGTGCGCTATGTCGCCGTCGACATCGCTGAACAGCACCGCCAATGGACCTTGGCGGAGTGCATCCGCCGCCAGCCTGAGCCGGGGTAGGTCAGCGGCGAGCACGGTCGGATCCGAGTCGCGCAGCGTGAACTCGAGCTCTTCGGCCGATCCCCAACTGTTGAACGGCACTGGGATCGCGCCGACATGGATGGCGGCCGCAAAGGTCACGAGCCAGTCCGGACAGTTGCGCATGGCGATGGCGATCCGGTCCCCGGGATTGACGCCCATGTCGTGCTGCAGGGTGGCGGCCAATCCGTCGACGTCGGCGAAGAACTTATCGAAGGACCACCGTTGATCACCAAAGACGAGGAAGTCGGCAGCGCCGTGCCCGCGCCCCGAGGTCAGAATGTCGAGCACCGTAGGAGTCGCGTGAGTGAACACCCGTTGGGGCACGCCGGCCACCCGCCGCTCGGTCACCGCGAAGATCCCATCGGCGGCTGTCAACCGGCGTACGGCTTCGTGGACGAGTTCAGGAGTCAGAGTCACGTTATCTTTCCTTCGATCCGTCAGCGGTTCGCGAACCCACGGCAGTAAAACTACACCGTTTTCCTACATCATGGTGGTGCCGGTCACAAGGCGGGCCGCGGCCGTTGTCGCGACGTGCACGGTTAGAACAACGTCGTCACCGTAAGATGACGGGCATGTCGTGGCTGCAGCTCAACCTCACACCTCAGCGATGCCGGTCAGTCAATGGCTAAGCCGCTCATACCGGTCGAGGCGATTTACGACCACGCCTTGGCACTGATCGACGCCGATGGTGCGCAGGCGCTCAACGCGCGTCGCCTGGCTGCGGACCTCAAGTGCTCCACCCGCACGCTCTACCAGCAGGTGGGAAATCGCGAAGAGCTGATTCGGGCGCTCGTCGGCCGCCACTTCTCGCAGCTGCAATTGGACTTCCACGAATACGACACCTGGGAGTCCACAGCCCGCCAGTGGAGTCTCGCGCTACTCGGCGCGCTGCAGGCGCATCCGTTCCTAACCCAACTGATGACTATCGATGACCGCGCTGCCGTCGAGTCCTATGTCGATAAGTTGCTGAAGTCGCTGGTGCGGTCCGGGATCGACCGCCGGCTCGCCACGGAGTTCTGCCGGTCGTTGGTGAACACGACGATCAACCACACGATTGTCGAAACGCAGGCGCTGCACCCGGCGCCACCTACCCGCACTGGTGGCGTCGATGCGAAGAGGCGCCAGCGGTCCTTTCTGCGAACCATCGACTGGATCATCGGCGGCGTACGCCAGGACGCGCTTTCAGCGACAACCGCCAGTCGCCGCTAGCTCGACGGGGCCCGCCACACACCCGAGCCATTTCAGAAAACGATGTTGTTTAATGCACGGTATGAACGACGATGCGGCTGCAAACCCGCCCAACCACGGTCCGCTCCATGGGATACGGGTGGTTGAGTTCGCGGGAGTGGGCCCGGGGCCGCACGCGGCGATGGTGCTTTCGGATCTGGGTGCTGACGTGGTGCGCATTCAGCGGCCGGGTTTATTGCCCGTTGCCCGGCTCAACGCCGATGGGATGCTGCGGGGGCGTGCGGTGGTGGAGGCGGACTTGAAGGACGATGGAGACAAGGCCGCGGTCATGGATCTCATCGCGCGCGCCGATGTCCTGGTCGAGGGTTTCCGCCCGGGGGTAATGGAACGACTGGGATACGGCCCCGAGCGCGTGCAGCCCTTGAACCCGCGCCTGATCTATGCGCGGATGACCGGCTGGGGCCAGACCGGGCCGCGGGCGCCACGCGCCGGCCACGACATCAATTACTTGGCTTTGACCGGATTCCTGCACGCGATCGGGCGCCGAGCCGACCGACCGGTCCCGCCGTTGAACCTGGTCGGCGACTTCGGCGGTGGGTCGATGTTCCTGCTCGTTGGCGTCCTGGCTGCCATCATCGAGCGCCAGACCTCTGATCGCGGCCAGGTGATCGACGCGGCCATCGTCGACGGGGTTTCGGTTCTGGGCCAGATGATCTGGGCGTTCCGTGGAATCGGGCTATGGAGCGACGAACGCGGTACCAACATGCTCGACACCGGCGCGCCGTACTACGACACGTATGAAACCGCCGACGGCGGCTACATGGCCGTCGGAGCCATCGAGCCGCAGTTCTACACGGAGTTACTCGTCGGCCTCGGTCTGTCCGGCCGTGCGGACTTCCCCGACCGCAACGACGTGTCGCAGTGGGAGTTGTTGCGGGAGATCTTCACAGAGGCGTTCCTGGCCCGTACCCGCGACGAATGGGTCGGGGTGTTCGACGGTACCGACGCGTGCGTCACGCCGGTGCTGACGTTCACCGAGGCCGCCACCGACTCGCACATGACGGCCCGCGGAGTCGTTGGCGTCATCGACAACGTCATGCAGGCGTCGATGGCGCCCCGGTTCTCACGCTCGGTGTCCCGCGCTCCAGAAGGGCCCGCCCGCGTGGCCACCAAGGCGGGCGCGGTATGGAACGACTGACTACGACTTTGCAAAAATATGAAAACAATGTTGTTCTAATATCCTGGCCCGAAACGCCCGTCGGGCAGGAGAGGTAGTCGTCATGGCATGGGACTTCAGCGCTGATCAGGATTTTCAACCCACACTCGACTGGGTTCGGCGCTTCGTCGACGAGGAACTGCGGCCGATCGAGCCGCTGCTTGCGCATCTGTCACCGCAGCAGGCCAAGAGCCTGTTGGACCCGCTCAAGGATCAAGTTCGCGAGCGAGGCTTGTGGGCCGTGCATCTGCCGAAGGACATGGGCGGCAATGGCTTCGGCCAGCTGCCGCTGGCCCAGATGAACCTGATCACAGGCCGAGTGGGCCTGGCCATGGAGGTCTTCGGGAACATGGCCCCGGACTCGGGCAACGCCGAACTGATCGCCGAAGGCGGTACCGAGGAACAGAAGGACCGCTGGTTGTGGCCCAACCTGCGGGGCGACATGCGTAGTGCCTTCGCCATCACCGAACCGTGGGTGTCTGGCACCGACCCGACGCAGATCGAGTCGACGGGCGTGTTGACGGGTGACGAGTGGGTGCTCAACGGCCGCAAGTGGATGATCACCAACGCCTCGATCGCTGACTTCATCATCTTCATGGTGGTCACCGACCCGGAGGCGCCACCACATCTGCGGTGCTCGATGATCGTGGTGGAGAAGGACACCCCGGGGTTGACCATCTTGCGTGACATCCCCTCGATGCACGACCCCGATGTCACGTTCGGCCGGATCGGCAACCACGCCGAGGTCGTGCTGGACGATGTGCGCGTCCCACGCGACCACCTGATCGGCCCACAGGGCCATGGGTTCGTGCTGTCACAGGTTCGGTTGGGTCCGGGACGATTGCATCACGCGACGCGCTGGCTGGCCGAGGCCGAGCGGGCGTTCGACATGATGTGCGAGCGAGCCCAGTCGCGGTCCTCGTTCGGCAAGAGCTACACCCGCCATCAGATGGTGCAGGAATACATCGCCGACTCCCGTATCGAGCTGGAGACGGCGAAACTCCTGACCCTGCGGGCTGCGTGGAAGTTCGACCGGGAGGGCAACCGAGCCGCGCGCAGCGACATCGCCATGTGCAAGGTGTACAACGCCCAGGTTGTGCACAACGTGGTCGACCGGGCATTGCAGGTGCACGGATCCCTTGGCTACAGCGGCGACATGCCGCTGGAGTCGATGTACCGGATAGCGCGGATGGCCACACTCGTCGACGGCGCCAACGAAGTGCACAAGGTCAGCGTCGCCAAGAGTGAGCTGGCCCGGTACGAGGCCGTCGACGGCTGGCCCACCGAACACGTCCCGACCCGACTGGCCGCGGCCCGATCGCGCTTCGCCCACCTGTTGGAAGCCAGCGCGTGAACCGTACCGCGGCGGCTTTCGACCTGCCACGCGTCAGCGGCTGATCCTGGGGTCCCCTTGTCCGTCATTTTCTACATCGACGGCGACGCGGTGCGCCGCAACGGACTGCCCGATAGCACATGGAGACGTTCGATCGTGCCGGAAGTCTCCTATGCGAAGTATCGACGCGGCGAGTCCAGCAATCCGCACCACGAATCCGGTGCCGGTGGCATACGCAGATTCGCCGCTGGCGAGAAAGACACCGAACCTTGAGACCTCGGAAACGTCCCGGTGAGGCCGACGTCGATGATCTGCTCCCACTTATAGTTCTGGACTTCCTGGAGCTCTACCAGTCGCAAGAAATTGTTCGATTTTCGCAATAAAGTTATATTTTCTCTCAATTTCATTTGTCACGTAAGCGCGAATCTCTGTGATAAGCCCATCTTTAACTTCAAAACAATCACAGTCATAGTCAGTAAATGATTCTCCCGTTGGAGGTAGAACCAGGCCTGGCATCAGTGGAAAAGGCTCGGTAAAAGTTCCTTTTTCAGTAAATTCGCACACCACCCGGTCGCCCGAGGCTATCAAACTGGTCATATCCCAGCTCCAGTCGGGAAATGCGGTGAAAAATGTCACCATTATTTCCCTCCAGCCCTGCTTGTTGAGCGGCATCCAGTGAGTACTGTCACCTAAGCGAATGAAGTCTTCAGACATAAGGGCCGATGCGGCTTCAAGATCCTTACTGACGTAAGCATCACTCCACGCTCTAACAACCTCTTCGGGTGTCATATTTTTAGACATTTTCAACTCCCAGTTTGAGTGTCCGCCAAATGCAAGCCTGTATCCAGGCATTACCGGCGCAATCATCCGTCGAAGGCGCCTATACGCCCCTTGTCCGTGATTTTTTCGGGCGCTCCTCTATTCCCTCACGGCAAGCCTGCCTCAACGACTCACTTGCCTTTGAAAACCGGCGCTCGCTTTTCCATCATGGCGATGACAGCTTCTCTGCAATCTTCGGTCTGGCTCAACGCCGTTCCAACGCGAGCCTCGAATTGAAGCTGTGCTTCAAAACCAGGGTCTATGGCCTGATAAACCAACCGCTTGATGTTTTCCACCGAAACCGGCGGCATGCTCGCCAGCTTATTGGCCAATTCCATCGCTGACTCCATCAATCCTTCGGGGGGCGTCACTTCCTTTACCAATCCACACCCCATGGCCCATTGAGCGTCTCTTTTCTCTCCAGTACTCAGAAATTCGAGAGCGACGGATAGGGAGGTGACCCGCGGCAAGGTATAACTAATCCCCATTTCAGCAGCCAAACCAAAATTGACGAACTGTGGTGTAAAGGAAGCCGTCTCCGACGCAATGCGATAATCGCAAAGGCTGATCAAAGCCACCGCTATGCCAGAAGTAAAACCATTGATGGCGGCGATCGTAGGCTTCGGGCAATTGTGAAGAGACGAGGGGAGCACCTGATACGGACCAAAGGGTTTATTGAAATTGAATCGCTCCGCATTTTTACCCATATCCGCTTGAATTTGGCTGATATAAGCAGTGTCACTGCCCGCGCAGAAGGACTTTCCAGCACCAGTGATAATGATCGCCCTTGTGTCTTCGTCCTTACTGAGCTCATCCATGCACTGACCAAACTCCTGTAAGGCCACGCCATCGAATGCGTTATGCTTCTCAGGCCTGTTCAACGTCAACGTGGCCACATGATTGGCCTTGTCTACCGATATTCTTTCGTTTGCCATTAACTCAACTCCTCAACATCAAGTGAGACACGTTCCATATCACCCACCGGAACACCGATGCCATTACCTCCACCTGGACCGCCACCGCCGAGACATCCTCGCCAAGGTCGCACTCACCCAGACCTACATCAAGAAGCTCGTCAACAACAACGCTATTAAATGAAACAGAATTACAAGACACGAGCCGCCATAATCACAGTACCGCGACTACTCTGCCAATCACCTTCCGATCAGCGAGATCGGTCAGCGCGTCAGGTATGTCTTCAAATGATATTTCTCGTTTTATTGGCCGGATCTTACCCGCAGCATAGAGTTTCAGTAGATCCTCATGGGTGCGATCCAAGAAGTCTTTGTCATACAAAGCAGCAAGAACACCCACTACCGAGCAGTTTTTAATGACAACAGCCCCCGTCGCCGCATTTTTCCAACTTCCGCTCGAGTAGCCGATAGCCAATAGTCTCCCTTCATTGGCAATGCACTTGAATGACCGAACAAAGACATCGCCCCCCACGGGGTCAAATATCACGTTCGCGCCACGCCCGTCCGTAGCCTTATTGACTGCCTCCGCGAAATCATCCGTGCCGATATCAATCGCCAAAGAAGCCCCCAGATTGAGACATGCGTTGACTCTTTCCGGGCCTGTAGCGGTAGCGATAACCTTTGCCCCAAGTGCACGGCCCACCTGTATGGCGGCCGATCCAACGCCACCGGCTCCACCATGAACAAGTAACGTTTCGCCTCGCAATAATTGGCCACGTCTGGCCAAAGCAATATATGCCGTTTGAAACGGTATGAGGAAAGCAGCCGCATCCTCATCAGGCATATCATCCGGAATGCAATATGTTGCACTGATCGGTGCAAGGGCCTGCACAGCAAACCCCCCATTTCCCTGGATAAAGGAAGTGGTGGCAATCACTCGGGAACGAATGGCAAGATCAACTCCTTCACCGACAGCAGTAACCATGCCCACCACCTCCTGACCAGGAGTGAATGGAATTTCCGGGTTGAAAGCATAAGTTCCTCGGCACATGAACACATCCGGCAAACCTAAAGCCGCAGCCTTAACTAGAATACGGACCTCTCCGGGGCCCGGTTCCGGAACAGCTTTCTCGCCGAGCTCCAATACCTCTTTCGGCTCGCCATGTTTGATAACCTGCCATGCTCGCATACATCTTTCCTCTACATCAGATTCCTTAATATAGTTATAAGATCCTAATCTTCGAAATATCGCATGACTGAAACTTCACAAAAACATGCGCCCGATATCGAATTCGGGTCGTTGCGACGTCGACACGCCTCCGGCGGATATCTCCGACCGGCGTCGGGCCTGTCCGCATGTGTTGACGTTGTTCCTAACGCCAGTCAGGAAACACCGCGCAGAAACTCTTCAAGAATCCGCCCCAGTCGTTCCTTGCCATGGGGTATTCCCACGACGGGTCGCTGTAGTGCTTGTAGTCGTCCGACATCAAGCTCAAACACTCGTCGATGTCATGCCGGTGAATGGCGTCATTCCAGGCGGGGGAAGTTGCTTCTGGATCGATGGGCATCCGCGTGCTGCCTTCCTTCGAATGACCCGACCCTTGGGCGGGGCGGATACGACGGGTTACCGGCGGCGGCCATACCTCTGTGCCGATCACGAAGGGTCAGTTGGCCGTTCCGCTCGATGAATCTCATGAAAGCACAGGCATCAACCAAAGACAACCGTGTTTTCTTAATGTCGCCCGTGGACTTATAGGGGGCGCCGCGGGGGCCGAGTGGTGCGATCGAAGTGGTCGCGATGCACTCGGCGCCGCAGTCCGGCGACATGCCGCTCAGCGGTCGTTCGGCCCTGAAGGGGGCAGGCAATCTCACAGCCGGTGTGCATCTCGACCGTGCGCGTCGGCGGGAACGTGCCCACGCTCGCGCCCCGGCGTGAGTGTTTACATGGACAAGGCTTGGTCCGTCAGTGACGAGTCGATGGCCGAGTGCGTGGGCGCCGTGATTGTGCTGAACCAATTCCCTTGTGGCTGAGTTCCATTCCTTGAATCAGCCAGTTGATGGTCGTGTCGAATATCTCTGGTGTGTCCTCGTGGACGGCCATGTCGGTCACGGTCAGACTCAGTGCGACGTGCACCAGGACGTTGCACGCGTCAACGGCCTCCTTCTCGGTGAAGCCGTACTGCTTGAGCACCCTGATCAGGCGGGTCACGTAGGTGATCACGACATCGCTATCCGCGACTGTCATCAGACTCGTCAAACTGGGCCGCTGCACCAGTGCGCCGCGAAGGGCCTGACACCAGCTGCGAACACTGTCCTGCCAACTGGTGTCGGTAGAGAAGTCCAACTCGATCGAGGCGAACGCCCGGGAAACTACGCCTCGGATGAGCTCCTCGCGATTGCCGACCTGTCGGTAGAGCGTCTTGGTGGAGCAACGTAGGCGCGCGGAGAGGTTTCGGGCCATCAGCCCGGCGGGACCTTCAGCGGCAAGGGCCCGAAGCGCCTCGTCATAGATAGCGTCGGCGCTCAGTAGTGGCTTGGCCACGGCGTGTCCTTGCCTCTGGCGTACACATCTCTCATTTCGGGCTGCCCGGAACGTCTCGGCTCACGATAGCTCGCATTCCTCAGATTCGGTCTGGTGTGCACGATGATAGGACGACGGTTTCGTCCGAGGTGATGTTGGGCCGGGTAAATTCCTCGGCCGCAACGGAAATCGTTGTCAGAGCGACATTGCGTCCCGCAGTTGCCGGCAACTGGGCAGGCGCGTTCGGTCGTTGCCGCGCACACCATCACTCCCTTGCTCGTGCGTGGTACTCCTGATACGTTCGGAAAACAATGTTACTTTAACGCGGTCGGGGTCAGCCGGGTCACGAGGGAGAGAGAGTAGAGCTATGGCTTGGGGTTTATCTGCCGAGCCGGACTTCCAACGCAAGGTTGACTGGCTCGGGAAGTTCGCCGTCGGGGACACGCAGCGAGAGTCGGAACTCCCCAAGCGACACATGTGCGCTCACGGCCCATCGGCGGCGCATCTTCCGAAGGATGAGTGCGGCAATGTCTTCGGCCAGCTTCCGAGACGGTCGGTGGCCGGAAGAGCCCGGTTCGGCCATCTGTCGGAGCCCAGCGCATGACGCGCACCGCGCCGCCGTTCGACGTCCCGCGCTTCAGCGACTGGCTGGGGCAGGTGACCGGTGAGCCCGCTGAGGTGTCGGTGACAGAGATTCGTGGTGGCGCCAGCTGCGAGATGTTCCGTGTCGAGCGGCTGGGGCAGTCGTGGGTGGTGCGCCGGGCGCCCCTGACATCAGTGTCCGACACCGCCCATCAAGTCATCCGTGAGGCGCGAGTCATGCAGTCGCTGTCCGGGTCCGGTGTCCCGGTACCTGCCGTACTGGCGATTGGTGAGGACCCCGCGGTGCTGGGCGCTCCCTTTTTTGTGATGTCGTATGTCGACGGCGCAGTGGTCCGCCGCGACGGCCTCCCGCCGGCACTCGCCGCCGCCCACCAAACACACCACCACGTGGGCGAGCAACTCATCGACACATTGGTGAAGCTCCACGACATCGACTGGCGCAAAACCGTATTGGCCGACCTGTCTCGACCGGCGGGCTTTCTCGAGCGCCAGGTGCAGCGCTGGATGACCCAACTGGCGACGTACCGCGACCGCGAACTGGACGGAGTCGACGACGTAGCCGACTGGCTCACCGACAACCTGCCCACCCACGGCGACCTAACGGTAATGCATGGCGATTACAAACTGGACAACCTGATCTGGATACCCGACCCGCCGCCTCGGGTCGCCAGCGTTCTGGACTTTGAAATGACCACCGTCGGCGATCCACTCATCGACCTCGCGTGGGCGCTGATCTTCTGGCCGGAGGAAGGCAACCTGTTGGCGTTCGCCGCCCCCGGCAGCCCCAACGGGCTCAGTGCCGATCAATGTCAGAGCCCCGCTGATTTGGCGCAGCGGTACGCCACCGCCACCGGTCGCGACTTGTCAGGTTTTGAGTGGTACCAAGCGTTCAGTGCATGGAAGCTCGCCATCGTGTTGGAGGCCTCCTACGTGAAGCATCTCCGCGGAGAGTCCACCAACCCCCTCCACGCATTCCAAGGGTTTGTCGTGGATCAGCTGCTTGAGCGCGCCCGGCGGTTTGCCCGGTGAACGACCCACTGTTCTCCGTGGACGGGCGCGTCATCTTGGTGACAGGCGGCAGCCGTGGCCTGGGCCGGGCCATGTGCCTGGGCTTGGCCGAACGTGGCGCGCGCGTAGTCGTCGCCAGCCGCAAACTCGCGGCATGCGAAGACCTTGTCGCCGACATCGCCGCGCAGGGTGGACAGGCCTTCGCCGTTGCCTGCCACGTGGGCGACTGGCGCTCGCTCGAGGCAGTCGTCGACGCTGCGGCAGGCCGGTGGGGTCGCCTCGACGGGCTGGTCAACAACGCGGGAATGAGCCCCATCACGCCGTCGCTCCTCGAGACGAGCGAGGCGCTGTTCGACAAGGTAGTCGCCGTCAACTTGAAGGGTCCGACCCGGCTGACGGCCTTGGCCGCCCAGGCGATGAAAGCCACCGGCGGCGGGTCGATCGTCAACGTGAGCTCCTTGGCGTCGATCAAGCCCAACCCGATGACCACCGTCTATGGCACCGCCAAGGCGGGGCTGAATGCGCTCACGGTCGCCACCGCCACCGAGTACGCCGACGCCGGGGTCCGGGTCAACGGAATCATCTGCGGCACCTTCGACACCGACGCCACTGCCGGTTTCGTGCACAACCCGGAGGTGCTACCCGAGGTGGTGAGGCCGATTGCACTCGGCCGTGTTGGAAAGCCCGGGGAGGTGGTGGGGGCGGTCTTGTATCTGTTGTCGGACGCCTCGACGTATACGACTGGCTCGCTGATGACGGTTGACGGTGGTGTGTCCAGGTGAGCGCCAACTCGCCACGGGCCATCCCGGGTTGCAGGACCGCACCGCAGAAGCGCAGAGCACTAGTGGCACGGCCAAGGAGACAGCAGTGAGAGTCGGTGTCCAGTTTCCGAACGAGGCATTCGTCGGTGACCCCGTTGAGGTACGGGACTTCGTCCAGACGGCTGAGGGCCTCGGCTACACGCACCTGACAATCTATGAGCATGTCCTAGGTGTTGAACACACCGATCGCAATCCGCCTTTGGTGATCCACTACGACGAGTCAACCGTCTTCCACGAGCCCTTGGTGCTGAGCAGCTATATCGCCGCTGTCACCTCGTCGATCGAGCTCACCACTGGAGTTGTGGTCCTGCCGCAACGGCAGACGGCGCTGGTTGCGAAGCAAGTAGCCGAGGTCGTCTTCCTCGCCGGCAAGCGGTTCCGCCTCGGAGTCGGGGTGGGATGGAATCACATCGAATACGAGTCTCTCGGAATGGATTTCGCTACCCGAGGTGCTCGTCAAGAGGAACAGATCGAGGTCTTGCGTCGGCTGTGGAGCGAACCGGTGATCGACTTCACCGGGCGTTGGCACCGAATCGATCGGGCCGGTATCAGTCCGCGTCCGCGCTCGCCGATCCCGATCTGGATCGGTGGCTTCAGCGAGGCCGCCTTCTGCCGCGCGGCGCGAGTAGCGGATGGGTTCATCTACTCGCTCTACGGACCCGAAGGACCGGACGGCGAGACGAAGGCCGGCGTCGACCACCTCCGCGAACTGGTCGCCGAGGCGGGGCGAGACCAGAGCGATTTCGGTATCGAGCTGCTGGCGCCATTGCCGATCTCGCCTGGCGAGTTCGCCGAATTGGTGCACGCCTGGTCCGACTCGGGAGTGACCCACATGACGCTTCACCTGCTCGGGGGAGCGCCAGACGCCGGGTCGAAGGTCGCTGCGTTGTCCACCTATATGAAGGCCCTGTCCTGAATGTATCTCGACTGAAGTCCCGAAGATTATGAGGAGACACATGCCAGATCTGGCCGGGTACTTTTCGATGGGCCGTCCCTCGAACCGATCTTCACCGACCTTCCAAACATCGCCGCGCGATGGTCCTCCGCGCAGATATGCGCCGTTGATGGCGGACGCCCGACCCTGAGGAATACGTATGCAGACTCACCCTCGGCGGACGGATGACACTGTTCCTGCTCAACGCAGCGATGGCCGACTGAAGGCGCTCAACCCTGGACCACCGAGATTTGCGTTGAACGTCATTGCTACCAGCGTCGCCGATGTCGTCGCTTCGGCCGGCGGATGGCTGTTCGACAGATGCTCAGCCGGGTGGGACGTGAACGTTCTGGTCACCGAGGTGGTCGACACACGCCCGCTGAAGATCTTGGGGGTGGACGTCATCGACCCGCAGGGCGAGCTGGCTGCGGGCCTAGCGCTGGAGGCTTCTGCGGGACTGGCTATAGCCCTGGACCGATTCGCGATCGACGAAGACCTGCGGGTGGGTGTACTCAGAGCTGCGAGATCCGGTACAACCGAAGTTGCCATGTGGGGCGATCGGCCTCCGGCCGATGTCGGGTATCTGGTCGATTCCGTCGATTACCGAATGAGCCGGGCGGCGGAGGCGTTCAAGGGCCACGCGCTGGCCGCCGCGGGTTTGCCCGATCGGCAGATCGGTCAAATCGAAAGGCTGTACCGCTTCGGCCTTCGTTCGACGGGCTCCGCCGCACTAGATTCGGTGGCCACACGACTGGCGCTATTGCGGAGTTCACACTCATCGGACTAAGAAAGACCACATATGTTGCGGCCGAAACTCTCTTTCGCCTGTCCGCCCGGATTGCAGTCCGTTGAACGCAGCCAGATTGCGGAGAAGCTCGGTTACGAGCGCGCCTGGCTGTTCGACTCGCCCTCGCTGTATACCGATATCTGGATTTCCTTGGCGCGAATCGCGGACGCAACCGAACGCATCGGCCTGGGAACAGGTGTCGCCGTCCCCAGCATGCGGCACCCCATGGTCACCGCATCGGCTGTCGCTGCCGTCGAGGCATTGGCACCCGGTCGACTTGTCGTGGCGTTCGGAACCGGCTTCACAGCCCGGGTGACGATAGGCCGAAAGCCGATGACCTGGAAGGCGCTCACCGAGTACACCCGGCAAGTGCGCAAACTGCTGGACGGCGAAGTCGTCGAGATCGACGGCGGTGCCTGCCAGATGATGCACGACGAGGAGCTCGCGCCGGAAAGACCCATTGCCGTTCCTCTTTGGGTGGCGCCCTCGGGTCCGAAAGGGATGAGCGCCGCACGGGAACTGGGCGTGGATGGTGTCCTTGTCGTATCACCGCCAAACGAACCCCTTGATTGTACCCACCGCGGCCTCCTGGTCTTCGGCACGGTCCTCCCAGCCGGGAGAAGACGAGACGTCACAACGCGTGTTGGCTGCAGGCGGTCCGGGCTATGCCACCAGCGTCCACGGGCTGTGGGGCCTCGCCCCCGACGCCGTTGCGTCTGTGCCAGGTGGCGCGGAGTGGCATGAGCGCGTGAAGGCCGACCGCCCCGAAAGGGAGCGCCACCTTCTCGTTCATCGGGGGCACTTGTCGACAGTCACCGATCGTGATCGCGACCTTGTCGCCGCGGCGGGCAAGTCGATCCTCGAATGCGGCTGGACTGGGGATCCCGAGTCGATTGCCGCGCGAATGGACGAGGCGGGCGAGCAGGGCATCACTGAAGTCATTTACATACCGGCTGGTCCCGATGTCCCCTCTGAGCTAGAAGCTTTTGCGGCGGCCGTCCAATTATGAGTTGTGGACGGCCCTCGTGCTCAGCGATGGGGAGTCATTGACACCGGACGAGCTGACGGATTTCCTTGCTGCGCAGCCGGATCTGCCCCCGAAGGCGTGGCCGCGATACGTGCGGATCAGCCGCACGCTTCCGCAGACCGCGACCAACAAGATCCTCAAGCGCGCACCCAGGCGCGCCGACGTGCGCGAGTGCTGGGTCAGTCCTGCCAGAAGTTCATGACGAGTTTGCGGCGTTCGTCGCGCGTCGATTTCTGAGTGAAGTCCTGGATGCCCGCCATCCCGTCCTCGCCGGGACTGAATCGTGAGGGGTTTCCCTCGAGGATCATGCTGGTGCTGATGTCCAAATCAGCGACATCCCGGACCCGATGATCGCGAGGTTCAGCGTCGCCGGTGGAGTCGAGGTGGGCGCGATTGCACGCTGATCCGGCACAAAACCGCATTGCTCCAGGTACATCGGGAGGTATTTCGGGTCCAAGTGGGTGCCGATCGCTATATCGGCCATGCGGGAGACCAGCTCCAGGTCGATCGCCCCGAGGTAGGGGTTCTGGTCTCGTGTGGTCAGCACCGCACAGAGGATGTCGGTGAGCTCGGCGTGCGCCTGCAGCGTCACGGGCTCCACTGGAGCATCTACTGGTCCCCGAACGCTGCTTCGCGGACCTCCGACCTTGTCGGCGAACCGGTCCAGCAACGAGCGGTCGCCGGTCATGTGAACAGCGCACAGGAGCAGCAGCGGCGTGTCTACAGCCGGGAGATGTTCGCGCAGGTCAGCTTCCGTGACGACGGACGTCGGCACATTGTGGGTGAATCGCCAACGCAGATTTCCATCAGACATATTCAGCTCCTTCATCGAGCAGGGTCGGATCGCCGCTGACAAACGGCAACCGCCATCCCGATCGAGCGGTAGTTGAGTCCGTAGTGCTGGGCCTTCTCGCCCAGGCGGGCGTCACCCCAGAGCGTCCCCGCGGGGACTGCAGCAGGGACAATTACGACCATATGTATCAGTGAAGGCGACGTCTACGACCAATATTAGGATGGATTAATGCTCGCTGCGTCTCAACCGCGGGTTGTGGGGCATGTATCTGAGCTGAGCAGCAAGTAGCGCGCCTTGGCATCGGAGAAGTTCAGCGCTGCAGCGTGATTCGCGATCCGCACCTGCGTGGTCGCGACCCAGGCCGTCACGGCGCTGAACTCGATCCGCGGGGTTTGGTGGCGTCGATGTGCTCGTCACCGAACACCATTCGTGCCAGTCCCTCGTAGTTCGCCCCGTCGTGGACACTCAGGCCGCCGCACACGTTGAGCATCTGCCCGGTCACCCAGGAGGCGTCATCGGAGGCCAAGAACGCAACGGCCTGTGCGATGTCGGCCGGCGTACCCAGCCGACCCAAATAGGTTTGGCGCAGTCCGGCTGCCACCGACTTTTCCGTGAGCTGCGTGCGCACGGCATCGGTGAGTATGACGCCAGGTCGGACACCGTTGACGCGGATCCCGAGAGCGCCGAGTTCCCTTGCCGCGCAGGCCACGAGTGAGTCCAGCGCCGCCTTGGTGACGTTGTAGGCGGGCATGAACTTTCCCGCGCGCAGGGCTTCGACGCTGGAGAGGGCCACTACTGCACCGCCGCCGCGGGAGCGCATGGCGTGGCTGGCGTGCTTGATGCACAGTGCCGTGCCGACGACGTTGACGTCATAGGCTACGTGCCACTGCGCTTTGTCCAGCAGCTGCACGGGTCCGGGCCATCCGGTTCCGGCATTGGCGACGAGCACGTCCAGGCCGCCGTCATCGACGGCTGTTGCCACCGCATCCCGTACCAGATCCTCATCGGTGACGTCACATACCGCAGTACGCACCGCGCTGCGTCCGGTGGCGTGGCGCAGCTCGGTGGCAGCCGATTCCAGGACATCGCCTTCGGGTCCGGCGATGGTGACGATGGCGCCGTGTTCGAGGAAGTGCAGTGCGCAGCCCTTTCCGATGCCGGTGCCGCCACCGGTGACCAGCACCGACCGTCCCTCAAAGGTGCTCATCGAATAATCCTCATCTGGATATACCTCCATCGACGTTGATCGGCTGTGCGGGTGGTGGCCAGGGCGCCTGCGTCCTCATCTGTGTGGGTATTGTCCCGATGTTTCATGGCTGGTCGGGGCGCAGCGCGATGAAGAGCCCCTCGGCTTCGGCACACACGGTGTCGCCGTGCTTCAACTCGGCCCGCAGCACACGTTTACGTCCTTGTTCGCTGGCGAACCAGCCGCGTACCGCGAGTTCCTGGCCGACGGGTGTGATGGCCCGGAAGTCGGTGTGCAGATAGGCGGTTCGCGATGGTGCCCGGCTCCCGGAATTGGCCAACCGGCCCAGCACCTCGTCGAACAGCAGCGGAATCGCGCCGCCGTGCACCGCGCCACCACCGCCGAGGAAGTAGCGACCGAACGTGACGGTGCCGCTCACGCCGTGCTCGTCGCCCGCGACCGGAATGAAGTTCGGCGACATGGTCTGCCCGCGCCCGGGTAGGTCGAGGCGCCGGGCGAAGATCTGCCGCCGCTCCGGGACCGCCGCGCTGGCCAGCCGATCGGTCCAGCCCTTCAGGTCCTCCGTCAAGTCCTCCGTCGTCGCCGTGTCCGGCGCAGCGGCGGCGACGGCGTCGAGAAAGTCCCGCAGTGCGGCGACCATGTCGCCGTACTCGGCGCCCCCGCCCGGATTGCGGACGTTCGGCTCCTGCCAAGTGCGCATCGGCGGGAATCCGCCCCGGGTCGCCGGCTCATCGGTCACCTCGCAGACCCTAGCGTCATTTCGCGAGAATAATGCATTGACATTAATAAAAGCCGCTGCAATGCTGGCGTGGCGTGCGTCACAGCATGTCCTGGCGAGAACCGCGAGCACACGTAGGAGCGAACATGCCGGAAGTCGGTTCGACGTCGGACGGTCCACTGGCCGGCCTCGTGGTCGTCGACCTGTCGACGACCCTGCCAGGGGCTCAGGCGACGCAGTTCCTCGCCGACTGTGGCGCCGAGGTGATCATGGTCGAGCCACCCGACGGCAGTCCACTGCGCGATCTCGCGAGCTGGCCCGCCCTGCTGAGGGGCAAGCGCAGCGTGACACTCGACTTTCACGACGACGCCGACCTGGAGCGCCTGCGCACGCTCTTGCGCAGCGCGGACGTCATGGTCAACACCATGCGACCGACCACCGCCGAACGAGTCGGGCTCACCCACGACGCGTTGTCGCAGGCGTACCCGCGACTCGTGGTGGCGACGATCACCGGCTGGGGGTCGACCGGGCCGTTCCGCGACTACAAGGGCTGGGAAGCGCTGGTGATGGCGAAGACCGGCGTCATGCACGAGAAAAGGGGACTTGCGCCACGACCGGGGCCAGCCTTCGTCACCGCGGCCTATGCGTCCTGGGGTGCGGCCCACGCCGCCGTTCAGGGTGTCCTGGCTGCGCTACTCGAGCGGGAGACCAGCGGGCGCGGCCAGATCGTCGAGACCAACCTGGTCACCGGCATGGGGTCGATGGATCCGTACAACTGGTTCTACGAGATGGTGCTCGAGCGGTATCCGGGTGCCTACGAACCGATGGATGCGGCCTACGACGACCAGGGCCGTCCCCAGGCGTACCTCATCTACGCGCTTCTGGTGTGTCCCACGAAGGACGGCCGATGGCTGCAGTTCGCCCAGGTCTCGCCGCGGTTGATCGGAGCGTGGCTGACCGAACTGGAGTTGATGGGGGAGATCGCGGACCCGAAGTGGCAGGGCTTCCCGATGTTGCCGACCCCCGAACTGCGCACCGAATGGTGGGACATGATGATCGAGCGGGTGGGGGCTCGCACCCTCGCCGAATGGCAGCAGGCGATGGCGGAGAACCTCGACCTCAGCGGTGAGCTGTTCCGCGGCCCCGAGGATTCCCTGGATCACCCCCAGACCGCATATGAGGGCCGTTCGGTGACGGTGATGGATCCCGATCTCGGTCCGGTGCGGCAGCCGTCCACACTCATTCACGCTGAGGGCAAGCCGCTGACGGCGCTGCGTCCCGCGCCGCGCCTCGGCGAGCACAACTCCCTGGTGATGGCGCAGGGTCGGAAAGCCGTGAGCTTGGGTGGGGATGGTCCGCGAGCGGACGACCCGCCGCTGCAGGGTGTGACGGTGCTCGAATTCGGCAGCATGTTCGCCGGGCCCTACGGCGCGACCCTGCTCGCCGACCTCGGTGCCCGCGTGATCAAGGTCGAGCCGCTCGACGGCGACAACATTCGCAATCTGGTCGCGTTTCCCGAGGCGGGCGGGGCGAAGGTGCTCCAAGGCAAGGAGAGTGTCGCGATCGACTTCACCACGCCCGAGGGACGCGACCTGGTCTACCGACTCGCCAAACAGTCCGACGTGGTGTTGCAGTGCTTCCGCGGCAAGGCGGCCGAGCGGGCGAAGATCGATGAAGCGTCACTGCGGGCGGTCAATCCCGACCTGGCCTTCGTCACGACGTCGGGTTACGGCGTCGACGGCCCCTTCGCGCACCGCGCGGCCTACGCGCCGTCCGTCGGTGCGGCGTCCGGCCTTGCCCTCATCGACAGTCACGATGCGGGCGACCCGCCCACCGACCTGGATGACATCCACCGCAGAGCGGTCAGACTGCACGCGGGCGGAGCCGTGCCTGCCGTGCAATCGGACGGGATCGCGGCGCACGGCGTCGGCTCGGCACTGATGGTCGCCCTCTACGCCAAGAGTCGCGGCGCGCAGCTCTCGAATCTGGTCACCACGATGCTCGGCACCGTGCAGCAGGCGATGCTGCCGTACAACGCGAGCTACGCATCGCGCCCGCCGACGAGGGCGGCCGACGACCAGTTCTTCGGCATGGCCGCGCTCTACCGGATGTATCGCGCGGCCGACGGCTACATCTTCCTGGCCGCGCCGCTTGCGCGCGAGTGGCCTGCGTTGACGAAGGCCATGTCGGGCTACGTCGATCTCCTCGCCGACGAGCGATTCGCCGACGCCGACTCCCGAGCCGCACACGACGACGACCTGATCGCGGCACTCACGCCGGTGTTCGCGACGAAGACCAAGCTGGAATGGGAGGCCGAGCTCTGTGCCCAGGACGTCGGCTGCGTCGAGGTGCTCGAGGTCAACTCCGAACTCGTGCTGCAGACCGACCCCTTCTTCGAGGCGGGCTACTCGGTTCAAGCGCACAGTCCGATCTTCGAGGAACACCGCCGGCTGGCGCCGCTGTGCCGGTTCTCCCGGTCTCGGTCCGAGGCGAAGGCGGGTTGCACCATCGGCCAGCACACCGATGCCGTGCTGCGCGAGATCGGGCTGGACGAGGACGAGATCGCGGAGCTCCGGGCCGGCAAGGTCGTCGGCGGCGGCTGAATTCAGCAGTCGTTCTGATCGGTCAGCGCACGGGTCTCATAGGACACCGGCGCGGTCAGCATGCCGACCCACGCGTCGACATAGTTGTGCAGCTGCGCCTCACCGAGGCCGTGCCCGGAGCGGGCGGCCGCGGCCAACACGTTGATCAAGCTGAGGTAGAGCTGGAAGGTCCGGCCGCGCCGGATCCGTTCGGGCAGGTCCTGCAGGGCGGCGTCGACCAGTTCCTCCAGCTTCTCCTGGGTCCATTCATCGTCGACATGATCCGGCCAGTAGTCACTGCGCGCCCGCGGATCTTCACTGAGGCGGGCCAGAAACGGCACGAACATCTCGCCTGCCGCGATGCTGTTGGCCAGTGGGCGCACCAACAGCCACACCACGGCCCGCGGATCGGCTTCCTTCCGTTGCTCGCGCATGCGCGCCAGCATTTCCCGGCGATCGGTTCCCAACGAGGCCTGGCGGTAGGCGATGAGCGCGCGGATCAGCCCGTCGCGGGAGCCGAAGTGATAGCGGATCACCGAGGTGTTGGACTGCTCCGCCGCCTGCTGGATCTCCCGCAGCGTCACGGCCTCGATACCGCGGGTCGCGAACAGTCGTTCCGCGACTTCCATCAGCATCACCCGCGTCGACTCGCCCGAGGCGTTGCGGCGTCGTGCGCCGGCGGGCGACTCGGTTCCCAACTCCGCCATCACACCTCCTCCCCGTCGGCCACAGTTTTACCTCGGGGCGCATGGATCGACTCAATAGTAATGTCTATTCATTAAAAAGTGTGGACTTCGATGAGCGCGGCTGGCATCATCGGTTCATCAGCCCAGACCCTGGAGGACCGATGAGCATGATCTGGACGAACTCGGGTGATTCCCATTTTCTGGAGCCCGACGATCTGTGGCAGTCCCGTCTGCCCAAACGCCTCGCCGAGCTGACGCCGCGTGCGGAGAAGGATCCCGACGGCGAATACGAGACGGTCACCGTCGACGGTCAGATCTTCCGGCGCAAGTTGCCATCATCGGCGATGGTGGCCTTCGTCGAGGAGAGCATGAAGCCGCAAGGCATCCGGGACGCCAAGGCACGGCTGGGCGATCTGGACAAGGAGGGCGTCTGGGGCGAGGTCATCTATCCGTCACTGGGCATGTGGGGATCGACGTTCCGCACGCCCGAGCTGCTCAAAGCGTGCATGCGCGCCAGTAACGAGTGGGCACTGGACGAGATTTGCGCGGTGTCTCCGCGGTACGTGGTGACCGCGCAGGTGTCCACTCTGGTCGTCGAGGACGCGATCGAGGAGTTGCACTGGGCGGCGGACAAGGGCTACAAAGCCGTGTTCCTGCCGACCACTCCGCATCCGAGCGCACCCGACTGGCACCGCAAGGAGTGGGAACCGTTCTGGGCGGCCGCCGAAGAGGCAGGCATCGTGATCGCCTTCCACATCGGCACCGACCCGGTCGACATGACCGTCGGCGGCGCCACCGGCGGGGCGGGTATGGTCTACCGGGGGCCGGGCGGCGCGATCATGAACTACGCGGAGACGACGTTCTCCGGTCAGCGCGCGGCGATGAAGATGGTCGCCTCGGGCGCCCTGGACCGCCATCCCAACCTCAAGGTGTTGATCTCCGAGGGCGGCGCGACATGGGTTCCCTTCCTCGGTGACCGCCTGCTGGAGGGCTACCGCCAGCACCACATGGCCGTGCGCCCGAAGCTCAACCGCAATCCCAAGGAGATCCTGTTCAGCCAGGTCTACGCCTCCTTCCAGCACGATGAGAGTGCGGTGGCAGCCTACGAGCACATGGGCTACCGCAACGTGATGTTCGGCAGCGACTATCCGCACATGGAGGGCACTTTCGGCCACACCCAGGACACCCTGAAGAGTCTGTTCGACGGGGTGAGCGATGAGACTCGACTACGCATCACACAGGGCACGTTCTACGAACTCTTCCCCGACGTGCCGCCGATCCCGGCCGAAAGCTTCTGAGCGCGTGGCGAATAACTCAGGGTTACGTGACGTCGCGATCGTGGGAGTCGGCGCGACGCCCTACTACAAGCGCGGTCGTTCGCTGCCCAAGACGACGACCGAACTGGCCTGCGAGGCGATCCTGGCCGCATGCGAGGACGCCGGCCTGCCCGTCACCGACATCGACGGATTCGCCTACTACTCCGGGGCCAGCGCCGGCTACACCGAGAAGATGGACACCGCTGACTTCATGGAAACCCTTGGGATTCCGGAGGTTCGTTTCACCGCGGCGCTGACGTCCGGGGGTGGGGGTTCGGCGGGCGCGATCGGACTGGCCCGGGCGGCGATCGTCTCCGGCGACGCACGGGTCGTTGTGACCGTGATGGCTTTGCAGCAGTCCAGTCAGCGTCTGGGATCGGTGTTCTCGGCGATGGAGCCGGATCCGATCAACTCGTTCCTGCAACCGTCGGGACTGTCCGGTCCTGGCCACCTGATGTCGGTGTTGGCCCGCAGGCATATGCATCTCTACGGCACCCGCCGGGAGGCGTTCGCCGAGATCGCCCTGTCCACGCGCGCCAATGCGTTGAATCGGCCGAAGGCGATGCACCGGCGGCCCCTCACCTTGGAGGACTACTTCAACGCCCGGATGATCGCAGAGCCGTTGTGCCTCTACGATTTCTGTCAGGAGACCGACGGAGCTGTGGCTGTGATCACCACCGGTACGGAGCTCGCGCGCGACCTGCGGCAGCCACCGGTGCCGGTGGTCGCCGCCGCGCACGGCGGTGTCCGTGACTGGGGCAGGGCGTTCGCCTGGATGGGGATGCCGGACGAGTACTTCGCATCGTCGGGGAACAAGCCGATCGCCGACCGCCTCTACCGGCAGGCAGGTATCAGCGCCGCGGACGTCGACGTGGCCCTGCTCTACGACCACTTCACCCCAATGGTGCTGATGCAGCTAGAGGACTACGGGTTCTGCGCCAAAGGGGAAGGCGGTGCGTTTGTCGAGAGCGGCGCGATCCGGTACGACGGCGGCAGCATTCCCGTCAACACCCATGGCGGTCAGCTCTCCGAGGCCTACATCATCGGGATGACCCACATTATGGAAGGGGTTGAGCAGATGCGCGGCACCGCGATCAACCAGGTTGCCGACGCCGAACTCGCACTGGTCACCGGCGGGCCGGCGAGCCTCCCGGTCAGCGGGCTCATCCTGGGACGTGCAGCGTGAGCACCTCGCTGGCGACCACGATTCCCGCAGAGCACATCCGGATCGCGGTGAACGCGACGACGGAACCATTCTGGGCTGCCGCCAAAGAGCGGCGACTGGTGGCACCGCAGTGCGCCGACTGTGGCGCGTTTCGACTGCCGCCCACCCCGTTCTGTCCGAACTGCCGGTCCAAGGCACTGAACTGGGTGGAGCTCGGCGGTGAGGCAATGGTTTACAGCTTCGCGGTGGTGCATGGATTTCCCGGCATTCCCGACCTGGTGCTGGTGCCGGCGGTACTCGACCTGCCCGATGCACCGGGTGCGCGGCTGGTGTCCAACATCGTCGATGTCGCACCCGCCGAGGTGTCGATCGGCATGCGGCTGCGGGTGGACTTCACCCCGATTGCCGATGGGTGGAAGCTGCCGATCTTCCGGGTCGCAGCCGATGACCAGACTCAGGAGTAGCCGGATGTCCGATGACAGCGCGTTGCACGAGAAACCGCTGGAGTTCCTCACCAGCATCGCCAACACCGGCGGATCTTGTGACGGCCAGGCGATCCTGCCCGTCAATGGTCACTTCCGTTGTACGTGCTCCTGTGGGGACTGGGACGTGGACGTCGATGATCCGCAGGAAGGCTTGCGGCAGGCCCGCATCCACACCGGCAGTGCGTTGAACTAGACCTCAAGGAGCTGGCCACGTCGTCGTTCATTGACGGCCCCCCTCGCTATTGCGTGAACTATTTAACATAGTTAACCTAGTACGACCAGTCTTTCTGTAGACGGCTGGCATGATTTCAGTCAATTATGACAGTTGACTGCCGTACTGTTACGGGACACGAGTGCGTGGAAATGCGCGCTCGGTTGAGGCCACTTCGGAAGGACGTCATGAGCGAGAGTCAGGCAGGCGCAAGGTGTCCCGTCAAGGGCATCGAGATGAACACGCCGGACTCGCCGGTGCTGACGCACTTCCGACTGCTCGACGAGTGTCAGGACGATGCACGCCCGGTCTTCCGGAACGCCGAGGCCGGCATGGAGTACTGGGTGTTCACCGACAACGCGGTGATCCTGGACGGACTGCAGCATCCGGAGCTCTGGTCGAGCAGTGTCATCGTGCCGACGGACCCGGAACCGCCATATAAGTGGATCCCGATCATGATCGACCCGCCTGATCACGCCAAGTGGCGCCAGGTGCTGGCGGAGTATTTCTCGCCCGGCCGCGTCAAGGGCCTGCGCGACGCGCAGCAGAAGCTGGCAGCGGAACTCGTCGATCAGCTGATCGACGAGGGTGGATGCGATTTCGTCGAACGGATCTCACGCGTGTTCCCGTCGACGGTGTTCCTCACGATCATGGGCATGCCGGTCGAAGATCTCGACAAGTTTCTGGCGTGGGAGGACATGATCCTGCATCAGAGCGGGGTGGGCGAGGAAGTCAACGCTGCCCGGATGGAGGGAATGACGCATGTGATGGGCTACTTCTCCGGCCTGATTCAGCAGCGCCGCGAGAACCGCGACCCGGATGCCGACGACATCGTCAGCAAGGCCATCGACTGGACGATCGACGGCGAACCGATCAACGACCTGGAGCTGCTCAACTGCCTCCTGCTGTTGTTCATGGCCGGACTCGACACGGTATCCAACCAGCTGTCCTATGCGATGCTGCACCTAGCGACCCACCCGGCCGACCGTGCCAGGATCGTCGCCGAACCCGAGCTCATCCCGAGGGCAGTTGAGGAGATACTTCGGGTGTATCCGATCGTGCAGACCGCCCGAAAGGCTACCCAGGACATGGACTTCCACGGGTGTCCGGTCAAGGCGGGTGACATGGCCTCCTTCTCGCTGGCGTTCGCCGGCCGCGACGAGGCGGCCTACCCGGATGCCCGCGAGGTGGACCTCGACCGCGGCGTCACGCGTCATCTGTCCTTCGGTGGCGGCCCGCACCGTTGCCTTGGCTCGCACCTGGCCCGCCAGGAAATGGTGGTGGTCCTGGAGGAGTGGCATAAGCGCATTGCGAATTACGAACTCGCCGGGGAGGCCATCGAGCACGGTGGTCAGGTGTTCGGCGTGGATTCGCTGAATCTGACGTGGCGCTGACTTGAGTGTTCCGATCTCCCTGACGTTCGACGTCACCGCCGGCGTCGGGTCCGATGAGAAGCTGATGCAGGAAGCGTGGGTGTTCCTGCCCGAGCGTCCGTTGGAAGCGCGTGGCGTGCTCCTATGCCTCGCAGGGGGAACATACGACAAGCACTACTGGCACATCGACATCGACGGCCACCCCGGCTACAGCTTCGGTGAGCACCTCGCCGCCGCCGGTTTCATCGTGATCGCCGTCGATCACCTCGGGATCGGCGAGAGTACCGACCCGATCGCTTCGGGACCCCTGGGTTTGGAGCTGCTCGCGAAGGGCGATGCCGAAGTGGCACGCCAGGTCCGGGAACGGTTGCGACGCGGCGAATTGCATCGTGACCTTCCGCCGACCACTGCGCCGTTGATCGGCGTCGGGCATTCGATGGGCGCTTGCTTGACGACGATGGTGCAGGCGACAGCGCACCCTTACGATGCCGTCGTACTGCTGGGCTACGGCGTGCAGATCACCAATGTGTACGAGGACACCGCCGACGCCCAAGATCTGGAGCAGCGGATTCAGCAGACCATCGCGGTTTCGTGCCAGCTGACCGGTGCGAATCCCACCGACAGTCACACCTTCGCGCCGCGCTCTTACCTGACAGACTTGTTCTACGCCGGTGAGGTTCCCCAAGTCGTCGTTGACGCGGATACCGCGGTACAGAGCCGGGTTCCAGTCCGGGCCGCGGCTGAGGTCACCACACCGGGAATGGTCGAGCAGTACGCGCCCCGAGTGGATGTGCCCGTCTTCCTTGGGTTCGGCGCCGCCGCGGATGTCTCGCCAAATCCCCATACCGAGTCTGCCAACTACACAGGCACACCGGACGTGACGCTGCACATCGTCCCGAAGTCGGGGCACTGCCACAACTTCGCCAGTCACCGCGGACAGCTGTGGGACCGGATCGCGACGTGGGTGCCGACAGTAGTGCACGCCCCATCTGTCCATGTTTAGGAGGACACGATGACCAAGACGGTCGGATTCATCGGTTCGGGTCAGCTCGGAGAACCGATGGTCATGAGGTTGCTCGACGCCGGTCACCACGTGCTGGTGTACAGCCGTCGCGACGACGCGCGGGATCGGCTCACCGCCGGCGGCGCCAAGTCGGCCGGTTCGGTGGCCGAGCTGGCATCGCAGAGCGACATCCTGATCTCGTGCCTGTTCTCCGACGCGCAGCTGCGCGAGACTGGTCTGGGCCCTGATGGTTTCATCGCCAATGCGAAGCCGGGCTCGGTTTTCGTCTCCCACACCACCGGCACCGTGTCGACCCTCGAAGCGCTGCGAGATAGTTCGGCATCCGCGCCCGTCATCATCGACGCGCCGGTCAGCGGCACGGCGGACGATATCGCCGCGGGCACTCTGACCGTGCTCATCGGGGGACCCAGTGACGCCGTCGCCGCTGTGACAGCGGTCCTGGCTGCCTATGCCGATCCGGTGGTGGCCACTGGCGAGCTTGGCAGCGCGCTGGCCATCAAGCTCGTGAACAATCTACTGTTCGCAGCCAACGCTCAACTCCTCGCGGCAGCAACGCAATTGGGCGACGGGTTAGGAGTTGACCCGGACGTCCTGTTGTCCACGCTGCAGGTGTGCAGTGCCAGGAGCCACGCGGCGGCGCACGCCCAGCGCATCGGTGGGATGGACCGGTTCGCCGAGCTGGCCGGACCGTTCCTGCGCAAGGACATCGCTGCGTGCCGTGCGGCCACCGCCGAGGCGGGCGTGGACCTCGGCCTGTTGGGTATGGCCGTGCGGGAGGGTCCGCTGGCGCTTGACGAGCGCGTCGACACTGCAACCGGAAAGGCACTGCGATGACGGGTCGATTGGCGGGGAAGGTGGCGTTCATCACGGGCGCCGCGCGGGGGCAGGGCCGTGCCCACGCGGTGCGAATGGCCGAGGAAGGGGCCGACATCGTCGCCATCGACGTGGCCGGCCCGCTACCAGCCTCGGTGCGCTACCCGTCCGCCACCCCCGATGACCTCGACGAGACCGTGCGTCTGGTGAGGGCCGCAGGCGGGCGAATCATGGCTTCCGCCATGGATATCCGCGATCTTGAGGCACTGCGGAGCGCGGTCGACGAGGGAGTCGAGGCCTACGGTCGGCTTGACGTCATCGTGGCCAACGCCGGCATCTGCATCCCGGCTCCGTGGAACGAGATCACCCCGGAGTCGTTCCGCGACATCATCGACGTCAATGTGACGGGCACCTGGAACACGGTGATGGCCGGCGCACAGCGGATCATCGACGGGGGGCGTGGCGGCTCGATCATCTTGATCAGCTCGTACGCCGGGGTGAAGGTGCAGCCGTACATGATCCACTACACCGCCAGCAAGCACGCGGTGACGGGGATGGCCAGGGCCTTCGCCGCGGAACTGGGCAGGCACGACATCAGGGTCAACAGCGTGCATCCCGGGCCGGTCAACACCCCGATGGGTGGCGGGGACATGATCGCCGCCCTGTTCTCCGCGATCGAGACCAATCCCACGCTCAACAACATGGGCACGCCATTCCTGCCGCAGTGGGCCGCCGAGCCGGAAGATGTGGCGGCCGCGGTGTGTTGGCTGGCGTCCGACGAGTCGCGCTTCGTGACTGCCACCCCGCTGTCGGTAGACCAGGGCATGGCGCAGTACTAGCGCGAGAGTCACTTCTTGGTCGGTGAGGCGTCCCAGAAGTCCCGGTTGGTCGCGACCTTGCCGTTGCGTACGGTGCCGACCGACGCCCCGTGCAGACCTGCCGGTTGCATGATCCACTCGGCGGCGAACTGCTCGCCGTCGGCCAGCGCGCTGATCACCTCATAAGAGGCTCCGGGGGCCATCTTCAGTGCGCCGCTCACGAATGTGCGCGCCTCCTGCGCCCCGCGTGCGACGTGACCGGTCGGGACGTCTTGGAGTATCACGTCCTGGTCGAACCAGGACGTGATGGCGTCGAGGTTGCCAGAATCCCAGTCCGCGTAGTACCGCCTGAGCCAATCGGAATCGCTGTTGGTCATGTGATTTCTCCTTCTGCTGCCGTCAACACGCGGCGGATCGCCGCGAGGAGTGGTTGGTCGCCGTCATTGGCGAGGGCGCCGGCGCCCGCGGCCTCGAGCGACGGATGAATCCCGTCCCCTTCGGCCAAATGTCGGGTGGCCAGCCAGCCGACGAAGATCAGGTATGTCGTCGTGAAGGTCTGCACCGCAGCGGCTTCGGGCAGTCCCGCGTCGCGCAGGATTCGCATGGCCGTATCGGTGAGCCTGGTGGCTCCCGGTGAGGCCCCGGTCGAGGCGAGTGCGCGCAGGCCGGTGCCGGGGTAGGCGAGAAACGCTCGGTCCATCGCAGAGATCAACGTGAGGTACCGCTCCACCCATGGCGCCTTCCCGTCGACTGCGACGTCGATCTGTGCGGCGACGGCCTCGACAACTCGGTCTGCGAGGTCGTCACCGCCGCGCAGGTGGTAGTGAATCGCCGGGGGTGTCACCCCACATTCGGTGGCAACTTCGCGAACCGTCAACTGCTCCAGCGACGATCGCGCGACGACACGCATGGCGGCGTCGACAACGTGGGTCTTCGAAATCGGGGACGGCTGAGTGCCGCCACGGCGTCGCATGAACCCATTATGTCATAGTAAATGGGATTCGCGCGGAAAGGGGATCCATGGACGCCCAAGTGGTCGTTGTTGGCGGCGGAATCGCCGGATGCACGCTCGCGACCCGTTTAGCCGAAGCGGGCCTGGCCGTGACCGTCCTCGAACGGGAACAGGTCTACCGCGACATCGTGCGCGGAGAGGCGATGTTGCCGTGGGGGTATCGGGAAGCAGTGGAGCTCGGTGTGGCCGAGACCATTCTGCAGACTGAAGGTGTCTCGGTGATGACCAAGATGGTCCCGTACGACGAGGGCCTCACCGTGGAGGAGGCGCAAAGACGTTGCCGCGACCTGTCCACCGTTGTCCCGAATGCGCCGGGTGTGGTCGGCGTCGGACACCCCGAGTTGCGCGAAGCGTTGGCCACCGCGGCGGTCAAGGCCGGCGCGAACGTGGTGCGCGGTGTACGGCGGTCGTCGGTGCAAACCGGCGCAGCCCCTTCGGTCAGCTACCAGACTGACGACGGCACCCGAACCCTCCGGTGCCGCCTGGCAATCGGGGCAGACGGAAAGATGTCGGCAATGCGTACAGCGCTCGGTGTGCCGCTGGCGACAACGCAGGCCCGGGTTCGGCTGTCCGGCATGCTCGTCGACGATGGGGGAGTCTGGGATCGGGCCGAGACGGCGATCTCGGTCGACGGCCGAAACCAGTACATCGTCATCCCGCGGGCCGATAATCGATTGCGACTCTATGTCGGTCGCCGTGTCGATGATCCGGAGCCGATCAAAGGGGTCAACGCGGTCCCAGAATTCCTGAAAGCGTTTCGCACCCGGATTTTCCCGCGTTCCGATGCCCTGGCGGCGTCCACGCCGATCGGTCCGTGTGCGACGTTTCCGATGAATGACGCCTGGGTCGATGACCCGGTGGTTAGCGGCGTGGCGCTGATCGGTGACGCGGCCGGCTGGAGCAATCCGGTGACCGCGCAGGGCCTCAGCATCACGATGCGCGACGCGCGCGTATTGTCCGAGGCGCTTTTGGACGGCTCCGATTGGACACCGCACGGGCTTGCCGGATACGCGCAGGAGCGGCGAACCCGGATGGCCCGGTTGCGATTTGCCAGTGCGCTTACCGATCTGATCACCGGCTTCGGGATGCCCGACCGGTTGACGCGGCGGGCGCGGATGTTCGGATTGCTTCGCCGCCGTCCCGAGCTCGGTTTAGCCCTGGAGGCAGTGCATTCGGGGCCTTGGTCCGCGCCGGCGGAGGCCTACAGCCCCGACATCCTGACCACGCTGGCGCTGGCCTGAGCGTTGCGTTACAGCTGCCGTAGGTAGTGCTCGACCAGGGCGACCGCCGCCTGCGGGTAGCTGCGCGCGGTGGCCACGTCGAGGCCGTCGCGAACCAGCAGCAACGCGAGCCGGTTGTTGATCAGCGACAGTACGAACGCGGCCACCAACTGGTAGTAGACGATGTCTCCGGTCAGTGAGCCGCCGAATTGTTGGTACCTGCGTACGATTTCGTCGTCGTCGGGAGCGCCGGGCAGGCGGGCGAACCCCAGCGATTCGCACAGGAAGCGCTCGAACATCAGCCACCAACCGAGGTCGATGTCGGGCGGCCCGGTGCCCGCGGTCTCCCAATCGAACAGCGCGGCCACCGACAGGTCATCGCCGAAGCTCATGTTGCCGACCCGCGCGTCGCCCCAGACGACCGTCTCGGCGTCGGTGTCGGGGGCCGAATCGAGGATCACCCGCAGGGCCTCGGCCAGGGTGTCGGCACCCACCTTCAGGTCGTCGCGACACCAGTCGTACCAGCCTTGAAGGGTGTGCAGGTAGCGCTGCAGTGCGGTGGACCCGTCGGGGCCATCGGCGCGGAGGAAGGTCAGGTCGCCGGGGTCGTCGATTCGATGGACTGCCACCAGTGCGCGTAGCCCGTTGTCACACAGCAGCGCCCGCCCCGAAGTGGTCAACTCGGTGGTCCAGCCCCGCTTGTGCCAACTCGGGACGTCGGACGGGGTTCGGCCGTTGACGCGTCGCATCAGGTAAAACGGTGATCCCAGTACCGACGGGTCGCGTTCGATGCCGACGATGTCGGGAACTGGGATTCCATGCGCGCCAAGCCGCTTCATCACCTCGGCCTGCCGCGGAGCGTCGGGCACGGTGAACAACTGGTGATCATCGGCCTGGGCGCGCAACACCAGGTCCTCGGCGTGATGTCCGGTCTGGTCGGTCCAGGAGGCGGTGAAGAAGACCGTCTTCCCCGAGTAGCCGGCGTTCGGAGCGCTGAACCCGGAGATGTCGAACGACGTCGCGCCGGGCAGTGCGACCCTGGGCGGCAACCACGCCCGCATGACGTCGCGAAGGTCCACGCCGACGTCCCCACGTGGTGATGTGTAGGCCATCAAGACCCCTCTCACACAGAACTGAACACTACTGTCAGAATAGGGGCATGCCGGACGGAGCATCCAATCGTATACCGCTTGGTGCCTACACGCTGCCCGGCCGGGTCTCCGACCCCCAGGCGGTCATCGGGCAGGCGACCGCGGCGGAACGCCTGGGTGCACGCACCCTGTGGCTCAGTGAGCGGTGGGGCACCAAGGACCTGGGCGTGATCGCCGGTGCGGTCAGCCAGGTCACGTCGACCGTCCGCATCGCCTCAGGCATCACGCATTTCCAGTCTCGGCACCCGGCGCTGCTGGCATCCCTGGCGATGACCGCGCAGGCGATGTCGGGCGGCCGTTTCGTCCTGGGCGTCGGCCGTTCCGTCGATGCCATGTGGGACGCCGTCGGTCTGCCGCGATCCACCAATGCCTCCATCGTCGACCACGCCGACATCTTCCGGCGACTGTGTCGCGGCGAGAAGGTGCGCTACGACGGACCTGCGGGTAGATATCCGTCGCTGCGGCTCAACGACGTTCCCGATCAACCGGTGCCGCCGCTGGTTTTCGCCGCGATCGGCCCGAAAGGCCTGGAACTCGCGGGCCGCCATTTCGACGGCGTGCTGCTGCATCCGTTCCTGACTCCGGCGGCGGTGCGGCGGTCGGTGGAGCTGGTTCGAAGCGCCGAACGGGCGGCAGGGCGGCCGGCGGGCAGCGTGCGGGTGTACGCCACCGTCGTGGTGGCATGCGAGCTCGCCGCCGACGAGGTGCTCGCCGTGGTCGGCGCTCGGGCGGTGACCTACTACCAGATCCCCGGCTTCGGAGAGCGGTTGGCGGCGGTCAATGGATGGGATCCGGAACCGTTGGGCAGGTTGCGATCCCATTCGCTGCTCGCCGGTATCAGGGGCTCGGCGGACTCCGTGCTCACCCGGGAGCAACTCATCGAGGTCGCGTCGGTGCTGCCTGCGGCGTGGACTGGCGATGCGGCGGCGATCGGATCGGCGCGCTCATGCCACGAGGTGTTCGAGTCATACCGGGAGGCGGGGGCTGACGAACTCGTCCTGCATGGCAGCACTCCCGATCAGCTAGGGCCGTTGTTTTCGACGATTGAGGCGGGTTTGTGAGCAAGAGTGAGAGCGATCTGATCAGCGAATGGGTTCGCGCAGATCTCGGTGGTCAGGTTGTGTCCATCGAACGACAGACCCGGTGGCGGCCGAACTGGCTGGTGGATGTCACCGTCGATGGACAGCCGATCGAACTCATGGTGCGCGGTCATCGAATTGACTCACCACTGGTATTCCCCCTGCACCACGAGATGACCTTCCAAGATCTGTTGCACCGAAATGACATTCCAGTACCCCGGGTTTACGGCTGGCTCGATGCCCTGCCGGCCTATGTGATGGACCGAGTTCCGGGCCGGCCCGACTTCGTCGACAGCACCCCGGCCGAGCGGGACGCGGTGATGGCCGAATACATGCGCGTCCTTGCGCGCATTCATGCGCTGAACGTCGATGCGTTCGAGGCGGCCGGCGTCACCCGTGCGTCGTCGCCGGCCTCGACACCCGCCTCGGTCGGTATGGCCCACTTCGAGAAGCTCTACCGCCAGACCAAGCGCAGGCCCGATCCCTTCGTGGAGTTTGCACTGGCGTGGCTGCGCCGAAACCCGCTGCCCGCCAACACCCGCGAGGCGCCTGTGGTGTGGGACTCCGGTCAGTTCCATCATCAGGGCGGGAAGATTACGGGGCTGCTGGACCTCGAGATCGGTCACATCGGCGACCCGCTGATGGATCTGGCGGCGTTTCGCATGCGCGACACGGTTCTGAACTTCGGCAACTTCGATGAGCTCTACGGCATCTACGCCGACGCGGCCGGGGTCGAGCTCGACATGGCGGCGGTACAGCACCACCACCTGGCGTTCACGTTGACCAACGAGCTGGCTTTTCACGGCGCGCTGGCCGCCCCGACGCCGGGCTCGGCGTACATGACCAATCTGCAGTGGTGCACCGAAACCAACCTGCACGCTGTCGAAGCCTTTGCCGAACTGCTGGGCTACGACCTCGACGAGACGGTCGATGTGCCCGAGCCGGCACCGTTCACCAATGAGATCGCCTTCGGTCACCTGGTCCGGACGCTGGGCTCGGTCACCGTCGACGAACCGTTCGCGCGCTACGAGGTTCGGAACTCATTCCGGCTGGCCAGGCATCTGCTGCGCCGCCAGGAGATCGGCGCGCAACTCGACGAGCAGGATCTCGATGATGTGGCACCGTTACTCGGGCACCGCCCGACGGACACAGGCGTAGCGGACGCAGAACTGGAGCAGTTTGTGCTGTCCGACGACGGGCGCCACGACGAGGCGCTGGTTCAGCTGTTCTACCGGCGTTTCCTGCGCGCCAACGCCGTGCTCGGGCCCGCCGGCTCGGCGATGACGGTCCACCGGAAGGTGCAGCCCTTCACACGATGATGTGTCAGTGGGTCGGGGCAAGCCGTTGCAGGAGCCCGTCGATGACCTGAATGGCATTGTCGCGGGCCCGACGCGGATCCGGTGCATTGGCCACGAACTGGGCGGCCTCGTCGGCGGCGGCGAGCAGCACATGGGCGAGCACGTCGAGTGGTTGGGGAGTCACCGCGCCCTGCTCGACTGCCTTTTCGAGGAGCGCGCGAATCGACCCGAGACCGAACTGAACTTGTAGCTCGCGCCACCGCTGCCAGCCGAGCACGGCAGGGCCGTCGATCATCAGGATGCGCTGAACCTCGCCGGTGAGCGAAGACTTCAAATAGGAGCGCAGGCCGGCGCGCAGCGCGTCCAAGGCGTCGTCAGCGTCCCCAGGGTGCGGCGCGCGGCTGTCCACCTGTTCCTGAACAGCGAGGAATACCGCCAGGAACAGCGCCTCCTTATTCTCAAAATGGTGGTAGAGCGCACCTCTGGTGCCTACACCGGCGGCCGCCACGATTTCCTCGGTGCCGGTGGCGAAGTAACCCTTCTCCACGAAGAGTCGACGTCCGGCCGCGATCAGCGCCGCCCGGGTGGCCTCGGCGCGTTCGGCGATCTCCGCGGTACGGACCGGACGCTTCTGCGCTTTCGACGGTTGACCACTGGACATGCAGTTAGTATCCTCTACATACAGCCTGTATGTACCGCGTGCGGTGACATCAGGTCGATCGGTGAAGTTCTCAATATGGCAAAGGTATCCCGCGCAGCGCGGGGGCCCCTTGAGCGAGGAGGCGACGTATGGGTGAGACGCAGGACAAGGTACTGGTCTTCTCGGCCGATGGGCATGCCGGGGCGAAACGGATGGCGGACTACCTGCCCTACTTCGACCCGGATGTCCGCGACACCGTCAAGGACCTGCTGACCGAGGAGGAGCAGGCCTATCGACGAATGCTGGCTCCGGATTTCAGTTCCGGGCCGCGCGAGGAGCCGGCGCCCGAGTTGGACCCGCGATGGGCATCTGCATTCCCGGACCGCTTCGGCGGCTGGGACATCGGCGTACGTATGGAACAGCTGGACCGCGAAGGCGTCGCTGGCGAGATGTTGGTACCGGGTCACCAATTCGCGTCACTGCCATTGTTCAGTGTGGTGAACAAGCCCTTCGAGGCGAATTTGCGCGATGCCGGGATGCGGGCGTATCACCGGTGGCTGGCCGACTTCATGTCCGGCGGCGACGGTCGGCTCTACGGAATGGCGGACCCGGGTACATGCCACGACATCGATGCCTCCGTTCGCGAATTGCATTGGGCGCGTCAGAACGGCTACGTCAGCGTGGGTGTGCCCGGCATCATCGAGGACCCCGCACTGCCGTCCATCGTCAGTGATCACTACGAACCATTCTGGAAGGCTTGCGTCGACCTCGACTTCACACTCGCAGTGCATGCCGGGTGGGGATTCCCGCAGGGTCGCTATCAGGAGTTCATCTCTGCGTTCGTGGCCACTCACCTTGGCGGTGCGGAGGCAAGCCAGATGATGGCCGCTCAGCAGCGACTCGACGAAGAGGCCCGCGAAGCGCTGCAGAAGGAATTCGCGGAGTCCCCGGCGTCGCCGTTCCGGTTGGACTACGGTCCGCGTCGGTTGCTCTGGCAATTGATGATCGGCGGAGTGTTCGACCGGTACCCACAGTTGCGGTTCGTTCTGACCGAGGTTCGTTCGGATTGGCTGCCGACCACGCTGAAGATCCTCGACTCCTGGTACGACCAGCGCGATACCCCGCTGAAGATGCGCCCGAGCGAATACTGGGAGCGCCACTGCTTTGCCACCCCGTCGTCGATCCACAAGGTCGAGGTCGAGGCCCGCGACGACATCGGCGTGAATCGGTTGATGCTGGGAATCGACTACCCGCATCCGGAAGGCATGTGGCCCGACACGTGGAACTGGATCAAGGTGGCGTTCGACGGTGTTCCGGAGGGAGAGGCGCGAAAGATTTTGGGGGAGAACGCACTACGTGCCTTCCCGGTGGACGGCGAGCACCTGCGTGCGGTGGCAGACCGGATCGGTCCGGATCCGCGCGACCTGTTGATCGGCGGTGACGCGGTGCCGACCGAACACGTCGAGCATTACCACCGGCGGGGTGGATTCCTGCGGCCCACCGAACGGGTCGATCAAGACGCGGTTCTTCGGTTCGCGGACGAGGATCTTCAGCTCGCCCCGTGAGTTGATACCAGGATCCAAGGCGGTGCTGCGCAACAGTCGGTCCGGGAACGTGATATCGCCGATGACGTCACGTTCCCGGACTGCACGGCCGATCAGTGCGCGGTGCTGGCGCGACGCAACCTCAACCGACGTACTGTCGCTCCAGCTCCGCGACAAGATCCGCCACCGTGGGGACATCGGCGATGCCTGCGACGCCGTGACCACCGCTGAAGACCATCCGCCAGGGCTTGATGTGGCGGGGAATGGTGGGGCGGCGCCTGGTATCCAGGGGCGGTAGATTCTCGGGATCCAACCCGTGCTCCAGTAGTGAGGGCCGAAGAAAGCTGCCCGAGATGCCGCAGATGGCGTCTGTCCAGACGACGTCGGCGAGATCCGCCCTGACCAGCATGCGCTTGTGGTCCTCGTGCACACCCGATTCTTCGGTGGCGATGAAAAGCGTTCCCATGCAGGCCATATCGGCACCGAGCGCCAGTGCGGCACGGATACCCCCGCCGGTGCATACGCCCCCGGCCACCTGGATGAGACCGTCGAAGAAGCTGCGAACGCGTGGCGCAAAAGCCATCGGCGAGAGATTGCCGCCGAGACCGCCGGCACCGGCGCACACCAGCATCAACCCATCGACACCCGCTGCGACGGCCCGTTCGGCCTGCGCCACAGACACGGCATCGTGGATCACGATGCCACCCCAATCATGCACCTGGGCAACGACATCGGAGGGATCGCCGACATTGGTCGTGATGATCTGAACGTTATGACGCCGGCAGAGATCGATCTCTTGCATGAGCAGCTCGGCGGGCTTTGCGCGCGACACATTGATGTTGACCGCATACGGCGCAGGTGCTGACCCGGTGCGGTCAGCGTGATGACGAAGCGAGGAGTCAATGCCCTCCAGCCACTGGCCCAGGCCGGTGTCCTTCCACGCGTTGTGCGTGGGAAAGCAGCCCATCACCCCGGCGCGACAGCAGGCGGTGACCAGTTCCGATGTCGATGCGATCGACATCGGAGCGGCCATTAGCGGCAGCCGCAACCGGTCCAGCAGCTCGGCCTTGTCCACCTCGGCGGCCTACCCTCCGAGACGGAGCCCCGTATTGCGGGTGCCGAACACATCGGTAGCCATTATCGCGCCCAACTTCTGCGCATCCCAGCGCTTTTGACCGTTGGATACCGAGGCGACCGGATGCCAGCCCTTGAGCAGCTGAAGGTTCTCACCCATCGCGCGAATAACCTGGCCGCTGATGTGACCAGCCTCAGGGCTGGCCAGCCACGCCACCACCGGGGAGCCCAGCGACGGGTCCTTCGGATCGAAATCGTCCTCGGCGCGTTCGTCGGGTTCGATCGCTGCCGCAGCTCCGGGCATAGAGGCCGACATCCGGGTACGGCCGCCGGGACTGATCGCGTTCACGGTGGCGCCGATCGACGCCAGCTCCAGGCTCAGGGCCTGGGTCAGCCCCACGATGGCGGCCTTGGCGGTGCTGTAGTTGGTCTGACCGAAATGACCGTGCAGCCCCGCGCCGGACGTGGTGTTGATGATGCGGCCGTACACCTTTCCGCCCGACTCCTTGGACTCTGTGCGCCACTTGCGGGCGACGGCCCGGCTGGTGAGCCAGCTGCCCCGGACATGCACCCGCATCACCAGGTCGAAATCGTCGACGGTCATGTTCCAGATCGCCTTGTCCCGCACGATGCCGGCATTGTTGACCACGATGTCCAACCGGCCCAGCTGTGAGTAAGCACGTTCCACGGCGAGGTCCACCTGTTCCTCATCGCCGACATCGCTGAAGTCCGAAACTGCCTTGCCACCACGGCCTTCGATGATCTGCACCACCTCGTCGGCCACTTTGCCGGTGCCCTCCCCGGACAGGCTGGTTCCGAGGTCGTTGACGATCACGGTGGCGCCGTGTTTGGCCAGCTCCAGGGCGTGGCCGCGGCCGATGCCGTGGCCGGCCCCGGTCACCAGGGCCACCTTGCCGTCGAGTAGTCCAGTCATGCGTGCTCCTCGCTAGGGGTGAAGATAGTCAGATACGGGCTGTCCGGGTCGTTCTCATCGACGGGCCGGAACACCGCGGTAACAGGCATGTCAACTCGAAGGCTCTGTGGGTCAGCACCTTCGATGGTCGTCATCAGCCGTGGGCCCTCCGTCAATTCCACGATTGCCGCGACGTAGGGCAGTCGCTCCTTGAACGGTGCCAGGTCGTTCACGTACACCGTCGAATACGTATAAAGCGTTCCGGTGCCGTTGGCCGCGAACGGATGTACGTCCTCGCTCCAGCAATACGGGCAGAACGGCCGCGGATAGTGGTGGACCTTGCTGCACGCGGTGCATTGGGCGATCAGTAACCGGCCGTCGCGCGCGGCCTTCCAGTACGGCGCGCTGGCCGGGTCGATGGTGGGAATGTCCGCTCGGGTCATGGTCACCACCCGGTGAATTCGGTCGGACGCTTCTCGACGAATGCCTGCACGCCCTCCTTGGAGTCGTGCGAATACGACTGAATTTCCTGCGCCATCGCCTCGGCGACGAAGGCTCCGGCGCGGTCGGTGTCGAGGGAGTCGTTGAGCAGCCGTTTAGTGAACGCGATCGCCGTAGTGGGCGCGGTGGCCAGCCGGCCGGCGAAATCGGCAACCGTGGCATCGAGCGCATCGGCCGAAACCACCCGGTTCACCAGGCCGAGGCCAAAAGCCTCGGTAGCGGTGAGCTTCTCACCGAAGAACGCCAACTCCTTGGCCTTCTGCATGCCGATCCGTCGCGGCAGCAGGTAACAGCCGCCGCCGTCGACCACCAATCCACGTTTGGCGAAAGATTCGGCAAAGTAGGCAGTTTCGGTGGCAATGACCAGATCGGAGGCATACACCAGGTGCGCTCCGACACCGGTAGCCGCGCCCTGCACCGCGGCGATCACCGGTTTGTTGCAGTCCAACACGCTGGCCACCAGCTTCTGGGCGCCGTTCATGATGCGCCGCATCGGGTCCATGACCCGCTTCTCCACCGTGGCGCGGCGGTCGGCGAGTGAGCCGACATCGGCACCGGCGCAGAAGTGTTTGCCATTGGCGCGCAGAACGACCACGCGCACCTTGTCGTCGGCATCCGCAGCAGTCAGCAACGCGATCAAGGTATCGCGGTCATCGGGGCGCACCGCGTTGGCCGATTCTGGACGATTGAGGGTGATGGTCAGGACGCCATCGGTGGTGTCGGACAGCACTGAAGGTGGGGTGTTCATGGGGTGTATGTCGCCTTGAGGTGTTTGATGCCGTTGACGAAGTTCGACCTCAGCATGACGGGCTCGCCGACCGAGGTGATGTCAGGATAACGGTCGTAGAGCATTTTGAATGCGACGTTGAGCTCGAGCCGCGCCAGATGCGCGCCCAAGCAGAAGTGCGGCCCGGGTCCCCCAAAGGCGATGTGGTTGTTCGGCTTTCGGGTGATGTCGAAGAGCTCCGGCTCAGCGAACACGTCTGGGTCGCGGTTGGCGGCGGGATACCAGAGGACAACCTTGTCACCGGCGCTAAAGGTATGAGTGACGTGTCCATCGGCGTTGGTCAGCGTTACGCCCTCGCGGGTGACGGTGCGGCGCATGTGGATCACCGGACTGGCATATCGCAGGATCTCCTCGATCGCGGGTGAGGCCAGATCGTCGTAGTCCGCCAGCAGCCGATCCCGCTGTTCCGGATGCGCGCTGAGGATCAGCAAGCCATGCGTGAGAGCGTTGCGGGTGGTCTCGTTACCAGCGCCGATGAGCAGGATGAAGAACTTGGCCAGTTCCTGGGGAGTCAGATTTTCCTCGCCGGAGGTGACCAGCTTGCTGATGACGTCGTTGCGGGGGCTTGCGATGCGGTCCTCTGCAATACTTTTCAGCAAATCGATCAGGTGCTCGCTGGTTTCCGTTACGGCTGTCTCGATGCCCGTGATGCTCTGGTCCGGTACGTATTCGGGATCGGAGGCACCGAGCACCACATTGGTGGCGTGCAGGATGAACTGCTCGTGCTCGCGCGGCACGCCCAGCATGTTGTCGATGATGCGCAGCGGCAGCAGCGTGGCGAAGGAGGAGACGAAGTCGCACTCACCAGAGCGCGGCATCTCCTCGAGGATCTCGACAGTTGTCTCCTGCACGAGGGCACGCATTTCGGAGAGGATGCGCGGGGTGAATCCACGGGAGACGATCTTGCGGAGACGCATGTGCTCGGGGTCGTCCATGTCGATGATGGACCCGCGGTATTCACGCATCTCGGCCGTCTGGTCGAAAATCTGGGTGCCCTGCCCCGAGCAGAAGTCTTCCGGCCGCCGGCTGATCTGAGCGACGTCGCGGTGCGAGCCGACGGCCCAGAATCCGCGCACCCGCGGGGACTCGGGCCGACTGGTCCGGACGAACACCGGGCGGCCGACATCTCGCAGCTGCCGGTAGAGCTCGCTGCGGTCGGCCGGACGCTCCTGCCACCACTGCAGGTCGATCAGCGGGGCGAACTGCTGTTCATCGATGTCGATCGGACTCACAACACGAATTCTGGCACTAGTGTCACTTTTTAGCAATGCTGGGGTGCATGTGTATCTGGCCCGTTGTGCCGAATATCTGCGTGTTGATAAGTCAAGTGATCTAACATGCGTGTCCATATTGGACGAGGTAAGGAGAACTATGGCGGACCAGACGCCGAAGCGGGTTGGCATCATCGGGGTCGGTTGGGGTGCGCATGTGCAGGTACCCGGCTTCCGGGCGGCGAAGGGCTTTGAGCCGGTCGCACTCTGTGCACGCACGCCTGACCGACTGGAACGCGTGGCCGCCAAGCTGGGGATCGAGGAGACCTCCACCGATTGGCAGTCGTTCGTGACTCGCGACGACCTCGATGTCATCTCGGTCGCGACGCCCACTGTCCTGCATCGTGATATGACGCTGGCCGCCTTGGCGGCGGGCAAGCCTGTGCTATGTGAGAAGCCGCTTGCCGGTGACCTCGATGCAGCGCGCGAGATGGTGCAAGCCGCCGCCGAGTCAAACCTGCCCACCGCCTGCTGTTTTGAGAACCGGTGGAATCCGGACTGGTTGGCCGTCGCCGACCAGGTGCGATCGGGTTTTCTGGGCACGCAGTATCTGGCGCGAGTCAGCCGCAGCGCGTCGTACTGGCACCCAAGCCACCCGTTGCAGGCCGATTGGATGTACGACCGGGGCCAGGGTGGCGGATATCTGGCCGGGATGCTGGTTCACGACCTGGATTTCCTCTGCAGCGTACTGGGCAAGCCGGTGTCGGTGTGCGCCGAGGTACGTACGAGCGATCCGGTGCGGGAACGCCCCGATGGCACGACGCTGAACATCACCGCCGATGACACCGCGGCACTGTTGATGCGGATGGAATCCGGGGTGACTGCGGTACTGAGCGTTTCAGTTATGGGTGCCCACGCCGATCATTACCGGCTGGAGTTGTTCGGCTCTGGCGGCACCATCATCGGCGACGGCGACCTTCGCTCCGCCGCGTACTCGGCAGGCTTGGCCGCCGAGGACGGACTGAGCTCGCTGACGGTGGACGACCGCGAACCGGCGCATCCCGAGAAGCTACCAACTGGTCTGGCCGGACATGCGAGCCGGGCGATGGCACTGATGCTTGAGGACTGGCTGCCTGCCTTCGACGGTGCGCCCAGTTCGGCGGCGACCTTCGAGGACGGGCTGCTCTCGCTCGCGGTGATCGACGCTGCGCACCGCTCCGCCGAAGGCGGGGGCTGGGAGCCCGTCCGGACCTGAACGGCCTGGCCGGTTACTTGACTGTCAGGCCGGCGTCGACGGGTAGCGTGACACCGGTGACGTACCGGCCCGACTCTCCGCACAGGTAGAGCACGGCTTCGCTGATATCGCTGACGTCGACGACCGGGACGTCGAGCAGGTTTTGCATCGTCTCGCCGAATTCCGGGTGCTCCATGGCGAACTGCATGAACTGTTCGTTGATCACCATCGGGCTTGCGACACCGGTCGGGTGGATCGAGTTCACCCGAATGTTTCGCTCTGCCAGGGTGTTCGCATAGAAGCGCATCAGGCCCACGACGCCGTGCTTGGCCGCGGCGTAGCCCGCGATGCCGTGGTTCTTGGTGCTCATCCGGGCACCGCCCGCGCGTAATCCCGCAGAGGAACTCGTGATGACGATGGCGCCCCCGCCGTCGTGGGCGAGCAGTGCAGGTAGGGCCGCCTCGATGGTGAAGTAGACACCGTTGAGCATGACGTTGATTGCATCGAGATAGGCCGTGACCTGGTCGGCTTTATCTCCGATTATCGGCATGATGCCTGCATTGGCGAGCACGAAGTCCAAGCGGCCCAATTGCGCCACGCCATCAGCCACAATTGCTGAGAGCCGCTCCAGATCGCGGACGTCGGCTTGTTCGGCAACGATGCGGCGGCCGGTCTTCTCCACCAGATTGACCGTCTCGTCCAGGTCTTCCGGAGTCGCCATGGGGTATGCGACAGAATTGATCTGGTCGCACAGGTCGACCGCGATGATATCGGCGCCCTCGTCGGCCATGCGTACCGCGTGCGAGCGGCCCTGGCCGCGTGCTGCACCTGTGATGAAGGCGACCTTGCCTTCTAAACGACCGGCCATTGGTATTTCTCCTATTCGAGGGATATCAGTAGGGGAGGGAAGCGAACGGTATTGTCACCCAATGGAAGTGAGCGCCTAGTCTGCGGCGGAAATGGCCCCTTCGGGGCAGATTCGCAGCGCTTCGTGGGCCTGCTGCTCGTTACCGTCGGGCACGGTGCCGCCGTCGATGACATGCCCGTACCCCTGGTCATCGTCGACGAACAGGTCTGGTGCGTAGGCGTAGCACAGGCCATGCCCTGTGCATACCGCTTCGTTGAGAGACAGCTTCATCAGCCGAGCCCGCCCCGCCGGGCAACCATCAGCGGCAATGAGTCAAGGCCGACGGTTCCCCTGGGCCAGTGCACCCGCGGAGTGCACCCAGGGGTGATCTGGTACTCGGGAATTCGGCGGTGCCACTCCTCGTAGACCAGGTGCATCTCGAGGCGGGCCAGATGCGAGCCGAGGCAGCGGTGCACGCCGAGGCCGAAGCTCAAGTGCCGGTTGTCTGGTCGCTGAAAGTCGATCCCGTACGGGTCGCGGAACTGGTTCTCGTCGCGGTTGGCCACTGCGAGGTAGCTGGTCACTCGACTTCCCGCGGCGAGCACGTGACCGCCCAGCGTCGTCTCCTCCGTGGTCACGCGGGGCAGGAAAGGCGCGGGCGGATCAAGACGGAGTAGCTCCTCAGTGACCGAAGGCACCAGGCTGAGATCGTTGGACAGCTCTGCGCGTCGTTGCGGGTCATTGGCCAGTCGCTGCATGCCGAATCCCAGTGCATCCATGACGGTGTCGAGGCCGGCGAGGACGAACAGGAAACACAGCCCGATGGCTTCTTCGTCTGTCAGTGTGTCGGCCTCATCGAGGTTGAGCAGCTGGCTGAGCACATCGGTGCCCGGTGTACCGCGACGCTTCTGGATGAGTTCGGAAAGGTACATGAATAATTCTGCCGCCTGCTGCAGCCCCTCCTGGGCGGCATCGTCGACGGAGGTCTGCCCGCTGGCGGCGCTCAGATTCAGCACCGCGTTCTTCCAAACCACGAACTGATCCCGCATGTCCAGTGGCAGACCGAACAACGTCAGGAACACCTGGACAGGGAAGACCCCGGCGACCTCGGCGATAAAATCGCACTCGCCGCGCGCGGCGATCGGATCGATGAGGTCGATCACCTGCGCTCGGAGGTCGTCTTCCAGCGGCTTGATGACCCGTGGACTGAAGAACGGCTGCAGGATCCGGCGGTACCGGGCGTGCTCGGGCGGGTCGAAAGCGACCGGAACCAGTGGCACCGGGCTGCCCAATACATCGAACGCCTTCTTGGAGGAGAAGAGCGCCGGATTCTTCAGAACAGTTTCCACCAGTGCGCGATTGGTGACGGCATAACCATCCTCCACCTCCACGAGTCGATGCTCATCCAACTGTCGCCACGCGTCGTCACGTGCTTCTGGCATCGGCAGCTCATCGGTTGCGATCTTGGGTAACACCGGGTTCGCCACGACCTACCTCCATCTTCGAAAGAACCCGACAGACCGAATGCACTGCGCGCGCTTCCGGCGCGATGACATCGATCCGTCACAGAATCCGACATTTATATAACTATTGTCGGGTGATCGACACATTATGCCGCTAGTGTCGGGTGCGTCAAGGATCCAGTTAGGCTTCGAAACATGACAGAGGGCGCGGTCAAGGGAGTGGGCCCGTGGGGCACCGACATGCCTCAAGACGAGGGTCAGGCGCGCGCTCGGCTACTGGCGGCCGCTGAGACGTGTTACACCAAGCGCGGAGTTGCTCGCACCACCATCGTGGATATTGCCCGCGAGGCGGGGGTGCACCGGTCGACGGTGTACGCCTACTTCCAGAACAAGGATGAGGTCCTGGCCGCGTGCTTCGTCCAGGCGACGAGATCGGTGCTGGACGCAGCGGAGTCCTGCTTCCACACGGGTGAGCCGTTTCTGGAACAGCTGATTCGGGCGACCGTCGTCGGATTGGCCACTGCGCGTGAGTCTTCGGCGGTGATGCTGCTCTTGGGCGACGACCAGGTCGGGCGCACTTATCGTGCTGCCGAGGCGTCAGAGGCCTGGCGCGGGAATTTGATGGAGTTTCTCGGCGACCGCATCGCGGCCGCTGTGACCACCGGCGAGGTGCGCGACGACGTGGCGGTCGAAACGATGGCCCGCTGGGTGACCCGGCTGGCATTCAGCCTCGTGCAGGAGCCGTGCAGCGCCGAGGACGGCGGGGACGAAGCTCTTTTGTGCGCATTCCTGCCTGGTGCCTTGGCCGCTCGCTCCTAGCCCTCGGCGGGCGGATAGATCAGCACGCCACGGATATTGGCGCCCGCGTGCATGTCGGCGTAGCCGTCGTTGACCTTCTCCAGCGGGTAGGTCCGGGTGATCATGGCCTCGAGGTCCACCTGTCCGGCGCTGCTCAGCTCGAGGATCTTCGGGATATCGGCCCTCGGGTTGCCCGATCCGTACAGCGTTCCGATGATCTGCTTCTCGGTCAGCGTGAGGTCCATCAGGTTGGCCCGGATCTCACGCTCCAGCATGGGGTGGATGTTGGTGACGACGAGCTTGCCGCGCTTGGCCGTCATGGCCAGGGCCTGGCCGACGAGCTGACCGTCGCCGACACCCATCGCGCAGATGAACTTGTCGACACCGCGGTCCCAGGTCGCCTCGGCAATAACACCTTTGGCCTCATCCCAGCTTGCTGCGGTGTGGGTGGCACCCATCTTCATCGCTTCGGCCCGCTTGTATTCCGACGGGTCGATGACGGTGATGGTGCGCGCACCGGCAAGACGGGCACCTTGCACCGCAGCCGCACCGATGCCGCCGACGCCCGCGACAGCCACGGTGTCGCCCGGTCGTACCTCGGCGGCGTACACAGACGACCCCCACCCGGTGATGAAGCCACAGCCCAGCAGACAGGCCGTCTCCAACTTGTAGTGCTCCGGGATCTTCACGCAGCTCGCCTCGTGCACCACCGTGTGGTGGGCGAACGATCCGACGCCACAGGCCAGCGCGAGGTCCTGGTCACCGAAGTGGTGGCGAGCGGTGCCGTCGTGAATCTGCATGCCGGAGTAAATTTTCGCGCCGAGATCGCACAGGCTCTGATGACCGGTCGAGCACGACGGGCAGCGGCCGCACGATGGGATGAAGCTGAACACGACGTGGTCGCCCGGTGCCAACCACGACACGTGGTCGCCAACTGCCTTCACTACGCCGGCGCCCTCGTGCCCGCCGATGCAGGGCAACGCGATCGGCATATCGCCGGTGACGAGGTGGTCATCGGAGTGGCACATCCCCGAGGCGTGTAACTCGACGAGCACCTCGGTCGCCTTCGGTGGGTCCAGGTCGATCGTCTCGATCGACCACGGTGTGTTGCGTTCGAACAGCACCGCCGCTTGCGTCAGCATTGATGAAATCCCTTTCGGATCAACGGATGATGGCCTGGTACTCAGTGAAGCCGGTGATGCCTTCGGGGCCGCCTTCACGGCCGATGCCGGACTGTTTGAAGCCGCCGAACGGGCTGCCGAAGTCGAGCACGGCGGTGGAGTTGACGGCCACCGACCCGACTTCCAGTTGGGCGGCCACCGCGGCTGCACGGTCGGCATCGGCTGACCACACTGCACCCACCAGGCCGTAGTGCGAGTCGTTGGCGATGGTGATCGCCTCGGGGACGTCGTCGTAGGCGATCACCACAACGACGGGACCGAAGACCTCCTCACGGGCGATCTCCATATCGTTGGTGGCCTCGACCAGGGCGGGCGTGACGAACCATCCCGGCAGGTCTGGACGCTCCCCACCGGTGAGCACGGTGGCGCCCTCGTCGCGCGCCCGACGCAACAGACCTTCGAGCTTGGCGCGCGCCGCTTCGTTGATCAGTGGACCGATATCAGTGGACCGCTCGGCCGGATCTCCGACCGTCAGTGCGGAGATCGCGGTGGTCAGGGCGGTGATGTACTCGTCGTACCGACTGCGCGGCAGCAGGATTCGGGTCAAGGCGGCGCACAGCTGGCCGTTGTTTCCCATCGCTCCGCCGACGAGTCCGGCGACCGTCTTCTCGAGTGGCGCGTCGGGCAGCACGATGGCCGCGGACTTGCCGCCCAGTTCGGTGCTGCAGCGGCGGATCCGGGATCCGCACGACGAGGCGATGCGCGCGCCAACGGCGGTGGATCCGGTGAAGCTGATCTTGTCTACCCCGGGATGCTCGGTGAGCAGTTCGCCGGTGGCGGCTCCACCGTTGACGACGTTGACCACGCCGTCGGGGATGCCGGCCTCCTCGATCGCCTCCATGAGCACACCGAAGCTCAGTGGTGCGTCGGGTGCGGGCTTGAGCACCACCGTGCAGCCCGCGGCCAGTGCGGGACCGAGCTTCAGTGCGGCGATGAACAAGGGGGTGTTCCACGGCACGATCGCACCGACCACCCCCACCGGCACCTGCCGTACGTCGACGACGCCACCGGTCATCGAGGGACGGCTGGCGGTGAACGGATGGTCGGGGGTGATGGCGGCGTAGGCACGTAACACCCCGGTCGCGGTGATGACCTGGCCGAAGGTGCTCCACGAGCGCGGCGAGCCGATCTCGGCGGTGGCCAGGTCGGCCAGCTCGCCCTTGCGGGCGGTCAGGACGTCGGCGAGCCTTCCCAGCGCGGCGCCGCGCTCGGCGGGGGAAGTCTGCGCCCAGGCCGGCAGCGCGTCGCGGGCCGCCGCGACGGCGGCAGAGACCTCGTCGTCGCCCGCAATGCCCACGGTGCCCAGCACCTCACCGGTGGTCGGCGAGGCCACCTCCACTGTGGTGGCGGCCGTGCTCGTCACCCATTTGCCTGCGACACAGCTCGCCGCTAACTCGATCATGGACGCCAATTCTGGCATTGATGTCATCTTTAGACAAGCTGGTCATGGGGGATTAATTGTTGTTTGGGTTCCCCAGCCGGAGTTTTTCTGACACTATTGGTCACTATGACTGTAGCGCCTGACAGCGACGCCGACCTCGGCGTGGGACAACCCTGGGAGGTGGTCGTGGAGCGCGGCAAGATCGCCGAGTTCGCCGAAGCCATGCTCAGCGAGGATCCCGCCTACCGCGGTCCGGACGCGATCGTTCCGCCGACCTTCCTGACCAGCGCCGCCCGCTGGGCGCCACCGGGCGTCCGGGTCAACGTGGGTTTCGACCGCAAGCGCCTTCTGCACGGCGAGCAGGAGTACACCTTCCACGGCGAGCTGCCTGCCGCCGGTGATGTCCTGACCGCGCAGGAGCGGATCGTCGAGCGGTTCTCCAAGCCGGGCAAACGTGGCGGCACCATGCGCTTCGCGACCGTGGTGACCGAATACCACGACACTGCAGGGACTTTGGTGGCCGAGGCAAAGGCCACCTTCATCGAGACGGCGGGCTCCCGATGAGCCCCGGCGAAGAGCATCGAACCCGGATGAAGCCTGGCGATCAGGCGTCACCCCGGGAGTTCGGTCCGCTCACCCGGCAGATGTTCGTCCGCTACTCCGGCGCCTCCGGTGACCTCAACCCCATGCACTACGACGATGAACTGGCGCGGTCCGCCGGCTACCCCTCGGTGTTCGCCCAGGGCATGTTCTCCGCGGCGCTGTTGGCCGGGTTCGCCACCGACTGGCTGGGTGCCCCCGCCGTGCGTCGCTTCGGTGTCCGCTTCCGCGAACAGGTCTGGCCGGGTGACGTCCTGACCTGCGCGGGAACGGTGGTCGCGGTGTCCGAAGAGGACGAAGTCGACCGTGTCAGTGTCGAATTGACCGCCACCAGGCAGACCGGCGGAGTGGCGATCACCAGCACCGCGGAATTCGCGGTACCCCGAAGCGGACCGCGAAACGCGGCACGCGGTGCCGCGGGCCCTGCGGATCAGCAATAGGCTGGTGACACGATGTCCGAAGCCTCGATAGTCCGCCGCGCCAGTTACGGCCCGTCCAGCCCCGCTGTGGGGGCACGGGGGGCCAGCACTCGCAGCCGGATCACCGAGGTCTCGCTGGAACTGTTCGGTCGGCTCGGCTACTTCGACACCTCGGTCGACGCGATCGCCAAGGCCGCAGGGATATCGCGGGCCGCGCTGTATCAGTACTTCCAGGGCAAGGACGAGATCTTCCTGGAGCTGCTGAACGAATGCGGCAGCGCACTGTTCCGTGTCGCACGCCGCATCGGTCCCATGGGGCCGGACGAAACCGGCTTCGACAATCTCAACTGGTGGCTCGGCGAGTGGAGTTGGGTCTTCGAGAAGTACTCCACGATGTTCGTGCAATGGACGGCGATCGCCTCGTCGGACACAAAGGTACGTCCCGCGATCACGGGCTTCGTGCGCAGCTACAACCATCGGCTTGCGGCGCGACTCGCCGCGTCAGGTCTGCAAGGTCTGGACCCCGAGGTCGCGGCCATGATGATGACCGCGCTGGTGCACCGCATCAACCTGTTCGTGCACACCGACCGCGCCTACGGTCGCAGCGCCAAGGACGCCATCGATACCCTGTCGGTATTCCTGCAGTTGGTGCTGTTCCCCGATACGCCACCGGCCGTGCTGAAGTCGCTACGACTGCACGCCAGTGCGGATCCGGCCGCCGATGTGGACGCCGTGCAGGTGCCCGACGCTCCCGATCTCACGGGGCTGTCCATCACCGAGCGCACCGCGAACCTGAGTAAGCGCGCCGTCGCCACCGTGACGACGCTGGCCGACGCCGGCGCCGCGCAGTTCCGGGCCAGGGGATATCGCAGTACCAGTGTCGACGACATCGTCGCCGCCGCTGAGGTCGCCCGTGGGACCTTCTACAAGTACTTCAGCGACAAGCAGGATCTGCTCGGCGCGGTGGGCGCCGAGGTCTACGGTGCCGCAACGGTATTCGCGGAACGGATCGGACACGTGGATCCGGTGGCGGACGAATCGACACTTCGACACTGGTTGTCCACTTACGTGGAGTTCTACGACCGGTACTCCGGCTGCATCGACGCCTGGGCCGAAGGCACCACCGACGACCCCACGATCGTCGGGATCGGCGAGAACGGCCAGGTGCTGATGGACATCGGCGCGGCCAGGATGTTGACCCGCCGGTCCGGTGCGTACCCGTACGACCCGGTGATCTCGGCACTGATCCTGCGTGCACTGGTTACCCGGGTGCCCGAAGCCGCCCTCGACCTTCCTGAGCCGCTGAGCCAGGACGACGTCATCGAATTGCTGATGACCTGCATCAAGCGGGGTTTCTTCGCTCAGTCGAAGTGACGCCTGCCGAGATCAATTCGTCGATCTCAGCGGACGGGTATCCCAACTCACCCAGGATCTTTCGGCTGTGTGCGCCCAGAGCCGGCACGTCACCGAGTATCGGCTCGATACCCGCCAGACCCGCCGGCGGCGGCAGCGCCTGCGCGGGCCCACCAGGAGTCTGAATTCCGCGCCACCGGTCTCGGCCGGTGAGCACGGGATGGTCCGACAGGTGCTCGACTTCGTTCATACGGGCATGCGCCACCACCGCTTCGTCAAGACGTGCTTCGAGTTCCTCGGTGCTCAGCCCGGCCGCCGTTTCGCCGATGATGGCCTCCAACTCGTCGCGGTGCGCGACACGGTCCGGATTGGTGGCGAACCGTGGATCCGCAACGAGATCGGGTCTGTTCAAGACGATTTCGCAGAGCGAATGCCATTCCGGCGGATTCTGCACCGCAAGTAGGACCGTGCCGCCGTCGGCGGCGGTGAACGGGCCGTACGGGGCGATGGTCGGGTGCCGTGCGCCCGTGCGGGCGGGAGCTTTTCCGCCGTAACGGCCGTAGTAGAGCGGTTGGGACATCCATTCGACCAGCGCATCGAACAATGACACCGAAACTGGCCGCGCCACACCGGTGGTGGCGCGGGTGTACAGCGCGGTGAGAATTCCGGAGAAGGTGAACATTCCGGCCGCGATATCGGCGATGGACACCCCGGTGCGTGCCACCTCCGTGGGTGAACCGGTCACCGACAGCAGCCCGGCCTCGGCCTGCACCAGCAGGTCATAGGCCTTGCGGTCCTTCCACGGGCCGTCCTGGCCATAGCCGCTGATGGTGGCGGTGACGATCTGCGGATACTTGCGGGCCACCGCATCGGCATCCAACCCCATCCGGGCCGATGCTCCCGGTCCGAGGTTCTGCACCAGCACATCGGCGTCCTCGAGTAGCCGGTGCACGATCCGCAGGCCTTCGGGAGCTTTGAGGTCCAGAGTCAAGGACTCTTTGCCGCGGTTGAGCCAGACGAAGTAACTCGACTCGCCGTGCACCGAGCGGTCGTAGCCGCGGGCGAAGTCACCGCCCTGGGGGCGTTCGATTTTCACCACCCTGGCGCCGAGGTCGGCGAGCTGACGGGTCGCGTACGGTGCCGCGACGGCCTGTTCCAGGCTTACGACGGTGATCCCCGCCAGCGGTGCGTCTGTCATTTCGCCAGCGGATCCCGCGGCAGCCCCAGCAGGCGCTCGGCGATCGTGTTGCGGATGATCTCCGATGTCCCGCCGGCGATGGTCAAGCACCTGGCGTACAGGTAGGCGCGGGTCAACTCGGGCGTTCTGCCGGCGACCGCGGAGGTGCCGGCCAGCTCGATCGCGAGTTCGCTGACGTGTTGCGAGGATTCGGCCTGCAGCAGCTTGCTGACGTTGGCCTCGGCCGCGGTGTCGCCGCCGGCGATGGCACGGCTGGCATTGCGCAGATTCAGCAGGCGCAGGGCATGCAGCTCGGCGATCACCTCGCCGACCCGGTGCTCCCAGCGCGCCGATATTGCGGGAGAAGCGTTGTCGAGCAGTTTGATCAGGTCATCGGCGCCCACGCCGATGGCGCCGGAGCCACCGCCGATCGAGACCCGCTCATTGCCGAGCGTCGCGCGTGCCACCAGCCAGCCGCGGTTGACGTCGCCGACGACATCGCTGTCGGGGACGAACACATCGTCGAAGAACACCTCGTTGAACAAGGCCTCACCGGTGAGCTCACGCAGCGGCAGCACTCGGATCCCAGGAGCGGACATGTCGATCGCCATCATCGTGACACCCGCGTGCTTGGGAGCCTCGGGATCGGTGCGCACAGTCGCCAGGCCCCACTGGCATTCGTGGGCCAAGCTGGTCCACACCTTCTGCCCGGTGACCCGCCAGCCGCCGTCGACCCGGGTGGCTGTGGTGCGTACCGCGGCGGCGTCAGAGCCCGCGCCGGGTTCGGAAAACAGTTGGCACCAGTTGGTCTGACCGCGCAGCACAGGATCGACCCAGCGGGACCGCTGGTCATCGGTGCCAGCCTGCGCGATGGTCAGCATCACCCAGCCGGTGATACCCAGGTCGGGAAGCTCGATACCGCTGTCGGCGGCGAACTCCTCCTCGATGACGAGTTGCTCGACCACACCGGCATGGCGTCCCCACGGTTTGGGCCAGTGCGGCACCAGATAACCAGAATCGACCAGGTAATCGCGCTGCTCGCCGGAAGGTAGCCCACGCAGCCGCCCGACCGCATCGGCCGCCTCACGCCGGAACCGGTCGGCCTCGGCGGGCAGGGCGAACGATGCGCCGTGTGCGACTCCGGTGCGTTGCGCCTCGGCGATATCGGCCAGAGCGTCGCCGGTGTCACTGATCAGCGCGGCCAGGCTGCGGGCCCGCCGCAGGTACAGGTGCGCGTCGTGCTCCCAGGTGTAGCCGATACCGCCATGCAGCTGAATGTTCTTCTGCGCGATGAAGGTCTGCATGCGCGTCGCATGGGCCGCGGCTACCGCGGCGGCGAAGGACGCATCATCGAGATCATTGGAGCGTGCCGCGTCCCACACCGCTGCAGTGCTCTGCTGGGCGCTGATGAGCATGTTGGCGAGGTGGTGCTTGACCGCCTGGAAGGTGCCGATGGGGCGGCCGAACTGCTCGCGAACCTTGACGTAGTCGGTGGCCATCCGGAGCGCCGCCCAGCCGACACCGACCGCTTCGGCGGCAGCGAGGATGCGAAACGCGGTGCGTGCCTTGGTGCTCGCGCCGGGGAGGATTCTTTCGGCGGGTAGCTCGACATCGCGCAGGGTGACATCGCCGATGCTGCGGGTGGTGTCCAGACCGGTGAGGGCGGTGACGGTCACGCCGTCGGCTTCCGCGTCCACCACGATCAGGTCTGCGCCGGCGGCCAGGACAAGCACACCGGCGTCGGGTGCTCCGGCGACGGCTCGAGCGGTACCGTTGGCCACCGAGTCGCGACTGAGCGCGATATCTGACGAGAGGCCCACAGCACCAACGAGTTTCCCGTCGGCCAACGGGGGGAGAAGGGCCCTGCGCAATACATCGGTGCCGCAGCGGTCGATCACCAGAGCGGCGGTCGCAGTGGGTAGGAACGGTCCGGGGCACAGTTCGTGACCCATGGCTTCCAGCACGATGGACAGCTCGGCGATGCCGTAGCCCGAACCCCCGTACTCCTCGCCGATGGCCAGCCCATGCCAGCCGAGCGTGGCGCAGGCGTCCCACAGGTCGGCTGGCTGTGGCGAACCGCCGTCGAGGGTGGAGCGGGCGGCAGAGCGACTGTTGTGCCTGGACAGCTGGCCTGCTGCGGAATCGGCGAGCTCATGGTGTTCCTCGACGATGGCCAGCGCGGAGATGCTCACGATGAATACTCCCGGCATAGTGACGAATGTGTCAGATGCAATCTAACATGGCCTACAAATGACCCAAAAGACCGGCTCAATCATATGAACGGAGCGTCAGAAATGAGTGGCAGTGGTGAGGCGGAAGTCGGTTCCCGACCTGCCCGTGGCGGCCCGCTGGCCGGTATCACGGTCGTCGAGTTGGCCGGTATGGGGCCCGGCCCGCACGCAGCGATGCTGCTTGCTGACCTCGGCGCAGAGGTCCTGCGGGTGCATCGGCGTGGGCACGCGGGTGGCGGCGCTGGGCTGCGCGGTCGCCGGCTGGTCGCTGCCGATCTGAAGAACACCGACGACCTCGAGCAAGTGCGTGAACTGATCGACCGCGCCGACGTCCTCATCGAAGGATTCCGGCCCGGAGTTACGGAGCGGCTCGGTCTTGGACCCGACGAATGCATTCACCGCAATCCGGGTCTTATCTACACCCGAGTGACGGGCTGGGGGCAGACCGGACCGCGCGCCCAACAGGCCGGCCACGACATCAACTACGTGGGCCTGACCGGGTTGCTGCACGCCATGGGCGCTCCGGACAGGCCTCCCGCCCCGCCGCTGAACCTGGTCGGCGACTACGGTGGTGGCTCGATGTCCGCGGTCGTGGGTGTGCTCGCGGCCCTGGTCGAGCGGCAGGTATCCGGGCGTGGTCAGGTCGTCGATGTCGCGATCGTCAATGGCGCTGCGCTGCTAGGGCATGTGATGTGGGCGATGCGCAGCGACGGCCGCTGGTCGGATCAGCGAGGTACCAACATTTTCGACGGATCAGCGCCGTTTTACCGCACCTATGAGTGCGCCGACGGCGGCTACGTCGCGGTGGGCGCTTTGGAGCCGGAGTTCTTCACCGAAATGCTGCGGCTGTTGGAGATCGACCCGGAAACCCTTGGTCCGCAACGGGACCAGACGGGTTGGCCCCAGATGCGGCGGGTGTTGGCGGATACGTTCCGGCAGCGCTCGCGCGACGAGTGGTCTCGGGTGTTCGCAGACAGCGACGCCTGCGTCACGCCGGTTCTGACGGTGGCCGAGGCGGCAGACGATGCCCAGCTGCTGGCTCGCAACGTGTTTGTCGAAGTGGACGGCGTTCGCCAGCCGGCGCCCGCACCGCTGTTCTCCCGGACACCGGCGCCGCAGCCGGTGCCTGCCCGGGCTGGGGCGCTCACGCCGACGTCGCGACCGCCATCCCGGTAATCCACTCCGGCACCGGCTCGTAGACCAGCGGGGTTACCGGCCGGCCACCGCCGGCGGCGCCGGCAGCCAGCCAGGTGCGCACTTCGTTGGCACCGGCGCCGGCACGGTCGTGGGCGGCGTCGACGAGCTGGATCAGGGACTCCAGATCCCAGGCCGCCATCGCATCGAGTACCTCAGAGTCCCAGTCTGGGCGAATCTTGTTGCGCGCGTCCGCCATACCCTCGGCGATGATGCGCGCCCGGTCCTCATCGCTGAGGTCGTAGGTGTCGACCTCCAGGCTCGGCGGAGAATGCGATAACCCGCCGGTGCCGATCAGCAGGACGCGTTGGTCGAGGCCGTCGAGGAACCGGCCGACCTCGGCTGCGAAGTCGGCGACGCGGCGGGCAGTGGGCAGCGGAGCGGTGGCGCAGTTCACCGCCACCGGAATGACTGGCTTGGCCGTCAGTTCGCCGAGCAGGTCTCGAACCGGTTGGGCGAATGCATGATCCAGCCCGATATCGCGGCACACGGCAATGTCGAAGCCGCTGGTCAGGAGATGCTCACACAGGCGTCGGGCGAGCGCGGACGGCACGTCGAGATCACCAGCCGGATGACCCCCCTCGGCCAGGATCGACGCGGACATTGCAACACCGAAGGCGGGTACCACGTGCCGGAACGCGCGCCGGTGATCGCCGCCGAACAACACCACCACATCTGGGTCGAACTCCCGTACCTTTTTGGCGGCGGCGTCGAGCGCCGAGCGGAACAGTCGGCCTTGCAACTGCTCGACATCGCGTTCTTTGCCCGGGCTGTGGCTTGCACACACAACGAGTCGATCGGACGTCATACCCACCACCTCCATAGAAGTGACACTAATGTTAGATGAGTGGCCGCGCCCAGTGGGCATCGGCGGCTGAATCGGTGAGACGAACAACCTGGTCTTGGGAGGCGCGAAAGTGGCTACTGCAGATATTGTCGGCGAGCTGGAGGCGATCAAACAACTGAAAGCGCGCTACTGCCGGTTCCTTGATGCGAAAGATGTCGTCGCGTGGAGGGCGTTGTTCGCCGATGATGTCGTCGGAGCGGTGGACCTGGCCGTGTCCACGGGCGGAGCTGATCCACGCACGACACCGCCGCTGGAGGCTGACGCGCACGTTCTTTGAGCTCGTTGGCGATATGGACGCCGCTCTCCCCGACGTTCTGAAGGCCGGCAACAACTAAGCCGGTCTGGTGTAATGCGCCGGCTCGTCGAACATTCCATGAGGCGTTGACACTTTGACAGTGAACTGTCATCTTTGGTAGGTCATCGCCAAAGGAGGCGTTCAGTGACCGATATTGCCAGCCGCGGGACGTTCGATGAGACGGCCGCACCGGCTCCTGTTCAAATCAAGACACTGCGACCCGTGCTGTTCTGGTCGAGTGTGGGCGCCGTCTGTGTAGCGGTCGCCGCGTACGTCTATCTGTCGTGGATCGTCTCGGGCAATGCGGCGCCAGTCGATCCGGGTCCCGATGCGATCCCCGGCGGTACCCGGCTGGCGATCGCAGTATTCCAAATTGCCTGCCCCATACTGGCTTTCGCCGCGATCGTCTACGTCGTCCGCAAAAGTCTGCGGGAACGGCAGCTGTGCGTCGAGGCCGCTGTCGTGATCGGGTCGGCCATCGCCTGGTGGCATGACCCGCTGATCAACTGGTTCCAGCCCGTGCTCTTCTACAACGCGGGTCTGGTCAATTTCGGCAACTGGATGGAGAACGTCCCCGGCTCGCTCAGCCCGGGAAGCCGGTTGATGGCCGAGCCGGTTTTGATGATCGGGATGATCTACATCTGGATGCCGTTGACCATGGGATCGCTCGCTCGGTGGGCCATGGGCCGGGCGCGACAGTCCTGGCCGACTTTGGGACCCGTCCGTACGTTCTGTTGCGGATGGCTCGCGGTATACGTAATCGAGTTCCCGCTGGAGATCTTCGCGGTGCACCACGGCTTGGTCGCGTACCCGGCCTCGATACCCGGCGCCACGCTGTGGGCCGGGCAGACGGTGCAGATTCCGCTCTACGGTCCCATCCTGTGGTCACTGGTGCTCAGCTCGAGCGGCGCGTTGATGTTCTTCCGCAACCGCAAAGGTCAGATCCGGGTGGAGGCGGGCATCGAGACGCTGCGCTGGGCCGGGCCATCGGTCAAGGCGCTGTTACGGGTTTTGGCGGTCACCGGCTTCCTGCATGTGGTCGCGATCGGCGCGTACGACCTGCCGGTCAACCTCGCCGGCCTCTACGCCGGACCGACCGACACCTACCCGAGCTATCTGCGCACACAGTACTGCGGCCCGGACACTCCACGGGCCTGCCCCGACGGCACGCGCTTCGAAGATCCCTAAACCTCGCTATTTCAGCACGGCGGGCAGTGCGGCGAACTCCTGGCGTACCAGGTCATCGAGGGCGCGTCCCGGCGCAGCCAACCATTGATTGAGGGCCCGCTCGACGAGCAGCATTCCGATCGATGCCAGAAGGTGGCATTCGCTGTCCGGCGAGGGTAGGCGGCGGCGGTCAGCGATCACCTTGGCCACGGTCTCGGCATTGGCTTCGTGGTTCCTGCGCTCGCGGCCTAACAACACCAGCGAGGACGCGACGGCTTCGTGGTACTGCGCAATACGCTTGCGAATACGCTTGAGACTGGGTGCAAGCAACGCGAACGAGTTGGCCATCGCCTCGAAATCGGATACCTCTTCGGGCTGGGCGAGGTAGACGCCGCTCACCGCATCGATGAAGTCGTACTCACCGAAGAACAACACCGACTCCTTGGTCGGGAAGTACCGGAAGAAGGTTCGCGGGGAAACACCTGCGCTCTCGGCGATCTGATCGGTGGTCGTCTCGTCGTAACCATTGGCGCTGAACAGGTCCAGCGCGGCTTCCAACAGGGCATTGCGCACGCGGTCGGCATGCTCGACTCGCGGTGAACGGTCGCCCCGTGCCATCCGCCAACCTCCTCGGCCATCTCAGGTTCCTGAGATTACAACGACAGCAGCATTAGCTACATCGTTGACACCCACCGTCGTGCTGACGATACTTACCTCAAGTATGACAGTCTACTGTCATACTCTATCCGAGACGCCGGTCGGCGTACGAAGAGAGGATTCCCGCCCCGATGACTGAGCTCGGCGTGACTGGAACCGCCAACATCAACGATCTGCCATTCGCCCAGGACAGGTCGCGTGCTTGGCGGGAGCTGCGAGAGGCCGGGGAAGCGGTCAAGTCGGGTGAGGAGATCGTCCTGACCAGCGCCGCGGCAGTGGAGTTCGCCGCAAAACGCCCCGACATCTTCTCCTCGGCCCGGGCCTTCGATCGACTGGGCAGCCCTGTACCGCTGATTCCGATCGCGATCGATCCGCCGGACCACACCCGGTTCCGCCGCATGCTGGATCCCTTCTTCAGCCCGAAGAAGATGGCCGAGCGTGAGGCAGAACTACGCCGCCAGGCCGGCGAGTTGATCGATGCGATCGTGGCAGCGGGAGAATGCGACGTTGTTCCCGACCTCGCCACACCGTTTCCCTCCCAGGTGTTTCTGACGCTGTTCGGATTGCCCATGGCGGACCGCGACCGGTTGGTGCGGTGGAAAGACTCGATTCTGCAGTTCACCGATCCGAGCAGCGCCGAAGCGACTCCCGAGGTGCTGGCCCACGCGATGGAGCTGTTCGCCTATCTGACCGATCACATCGCCGAGCGGCGCGGCGACACCACCGGCAGCGACATGCTCAGCCAACTGATGCGGGACACCGAAGGAGGCATGTCGGACAACGAAATCCTCGGGCTGTGCTTCATGTTCGTGTTGGCGGGTCTCGACACAGTCACCTCGGCGGTGGGATTCTCGTTGGCCAAGCTGGCCGGTGATGCCGACCTACGCCGAAGGATCAGCGCCGATTTCTCGCTGATTCCCGCCTTCATCGAGGACATCCTGCGCGTCGACGGGCCCGTCCCGTTCGCGCCGCGGGTCACTACCGAAGCGGTCGAGATCGCCGGAAGGACCGTGCCGAAGGACACCACCGTGATGCTCAGTTACGGAAGTGCCGACCGCGATCCGAGCCGCTACGAGGATGCTGACGAGGTCCACCTCGACGACAAGGTGGTGCACTTCGCATTCGGTCGTGGGCCGCATCGGTGTCTGGGTTCACACCTCGCCCGTCTGGAACTCCGACTCATCCTCGAGGAATGGCACAATCGGGTACCCGAATACACGCTGGCCGATGGCAAGGATCCGCAAATGACTTGGCCCACAGGGACAATGGGATTGCAATCGGTGCCGCTGAACATCACGCCCGCATATCTTGGCTAGGACTCGTCACCGATCTCGATGACCGTCGCAGCGATGTAACGGTCGACGTCGGTCTCCGGCGGGTAAGCCGGTCCTTGGCGGATCTGCACACTGACCACGATGTCGACGAGACCGTCGGCCATGCCGGCGAGTTGATCGGGGGAGCCGTCGATGGCCAGGCTGTGCTGCACGGAAACCAGGCCGTGTAAGCCCGTCCAGAGGGTATGCGTCGCCTGGTAGAGCGGCAGTGACAACGGGTAACCTGCGTCGGCGCAGGCCGCCAGGGCCCGGCGCAATCTGGCGGAGACCTGTCGTGCGGGGTGCAACCCCATCCGGTCATGTTCGACGGCGGGTTGACGGATTTCGTACATGAGGCGGTAATGCCCGGGGTTGTCCATCGCGAAGCGGCAGTAGGCATGCACCTGCGCGCGGAGTCGCTCGCGCGGCTGTTCCGGGGGAGCCGCGGCGTCCGCGGCACCCATCTGATCGGAGAGTTGCCGATACTTGTCGGTCAGGGCTGCCCACACGAGTTCGGTCTTGTCGGCGAAGTGTAAGTAGATGCTCGCCGGTGTGACACCGACTTCTGCGGCGACGGCTCGCATGGTGAGTTTCTCGTCGCTGCCCCAGTCATCGAGCAACCGGTTGACCGCGGCGAGCACCTCGTCGCGCAGTTGGTCGCCCTGGCCGCGGCGGCTCCGCCGCCGCGTTGGCTGCACCTCTGTACGGTCGGCCACGCCCACCACCTTATGGTGGGCGGGCCGAACCGCAATCGTCACCAGGTGACGAGCATCTTCTTGACGCCGTAGTTGGTCCCGTAGGTGTCCATCTCGACCTCGTCCAACGGGGTGGCCAACTTCAGGCCGGGGAATCGGGCGAACAGTTGAGGGAGGATCGTTTTCAGCTCGGCCCTGGCGATGTTCTGGCCCAGGCACTGGTGTACGCCGTAACCGAAGGCCAGGTGTCGGGTCATCTTCCGGTCGAAGTCCGGCTCGTCCGGGTTGTCGAACACCCGTGGGTCGCGGTTGGCTGCGGGCATGGCGACCACCACCAGGTCGCCCTTAGCGATGGCTTGGCCACCGATCTCCAGGTCTTCCTTGGCGGTGCGGCCCAATCCGAACTGGACGATCGTCAGATAACGCAGCAATTCCTCGATGGCGGTACCGATCTTCTCCGGATGGTCCGCAAGGTCCTGGCGCTGAGCAGGATGGGTGAGCAGCGTCAGTGCCGACAGACCGATCATGGCCATGGTGGTGTCGTGGCCGGCGAACAGCAGCAACACGCCGATGCCGATGAGGTCTTCGTCGGACAGGATGGACCCGTCCTCCTCACTCTTGCGGATCAACTCGGCGAGCAGACCATCGGAGTCGGGGTCGGCGCGCTTCTCGGCGACCAGCTTGGTGATGTATTCCATCAGCCAGTGCGCGCCGGTGTCGCGCTCGGCGCGGCGCTTGCTGGTGTCCATCATCACCTCGGTGGCATGGTGGAACTTGTCCCGGTCCTGATAGGGCACGCCGAGAAGTTCGCAGATGACCAGGCACGGAATCGGCAGCGCGAGTTGCTCGATCAGGTCGACAGGTGTGCCGTCTGCTCCCTGCGCCTCGATGGCATCCAGATGCTCGGTGACGATGGTGTCGATGTAGGGCTGCAGGTTGGCCTGCACCGACTTGGGCGTGAACTTCCCTGAGAGCAGCCGCCGGTAGGCCCCGTGGTCGGGGGCGTCCATCGAGTTGAACGTCGGGGGCAGGGCCTCGGCGGAATCGTTGTCGTTGGGGTCGACGCCGTCCTCTTCTGCGACATCGTGCCGTGGTCGTTGTGAACTCAGCCGTGGGTCGGAGAAGACCTGACTACCCTCCTCGAACCGGGTGACCAGCCAGCCGATGCGTCCACTGGGGAACCGCATCCGGACAATGGGTTGGTCTTCGCGCAGCTGGTGATACGCCAGGGGTGGGTCGAGAAGCTGTTCCCGCTCGATCGGCATTTCGCGAATGCTGGTTGTCATTGGTTGTGCTCCTTGTCTTCTGGATCCGAGTGAGCGAGGTCGTTGGAACGGACCTCGTGCTTGCTGATGGCGGCCTCGACGCCTTGATTGACCTGGGTGCCGTTGCCCCAGCCGACGTAGTAATGCAGCTGCAGGACGGCCTCGCGGAGCTCACCGGGGGTGAGTTCATCGTTCTCGAGCGCTCCTCGGGCTTGGATCTCGATCAGGTCAGCGCGGCCCAGCGCTGCGGTCGCGCCGATGACCAGTAATCGGCGGTCTCGGATCGAGAGACCGGGACGGCTCCAGATCTCGCCGAAGAGGTGGTCGATGGTGTCGTCCAGCATGGGGTTGGACACTTCGGGCATCGTCTTGGAGAATCCCGCTCCGTAGACCGCGTCCATGGTCTTGCGGCCCAGTTCGCTCGTTTCACTCATGAGATTCCTTCTGTGGGATGGCCAAGGTCTCGGCGCCGTTGGCGCGGGCAGCGTCGACGAGGGGAACGGAGATGGCGCTTCTTGACGCGAGTTCCTGGGCTGCCGCGAGGTCCTTGTCCATCAGCCGGCGAACCTGCGGCACCATCTCGCGTGTGCTTTCCTCGGCCGCGAGTTGGTTGCGCAACCAGGAAAACAGCGTGGTGCCGCCGGGATCCGCGTCCTCGACGACGGTGATCAGTTTCGCCGGATCGACGCCGGCGGATTCCACCACCATGGCCGCCTCGTGGACGGCGCGCCAGGTGCCGTAGGTGATGATGTTGCGGGCGATCTTGGTCGCCATTCCGGCGCCCAGCGGCCCACAGTGCACCACGTCGTTGGCGAAGTCCGACAGCACCGGCATGGCGCTGGCGACCGTGGCGTCATCGCCTCCCAGAATGGCGACGAGACCATTCGGCACTGCTTGCGTTACACCGCAATCCAACAGGGCCACACCCTTTTTCGCACATGTCTGGGCGAGCTCGTACACCACGGGCACGGCAACGGTGGACAACAGAACCACGATCAGGCCTGAATGAGCGGCCGAGAGGACCCCGTCGTCGGCGCAGAGCACCTGGCGGGCCTGATCGGCGTCGACCACGGCCAGCAGCACCACGTCGCTGTCGCGGGCCACTTGAGCCGGTGATGTCGCGGGGGCGGGCACCCCGGCAAGTCCGGCGGAGGCGTCGGGGCGGATGTCATAGACCGCCGGCGTCCGGCCGCTCCGGGCGAGGCCGACCGCGACGGCACCACCTATCATGCCCAGTCCGATGACGCCGGCACGCGGTGCGGTTCGTGTGAATTCTACTGTGGCGTCTTCTGTTTGGGTGCTCATGCGATAACTCCCTCGTTGAGGATGGACGTCAGGTCGGCCCGTGCTGCCACCAGTGACCGGGCGGTACGTAGAGGCCGGATCATGTTGATGCCGACGGCCGCTCGGGCGCGGCCACCCTTGCCGTAGACGGCGACCAGCTCGCGGTCACCGATGCTGCCGTCGGTGACCGTGAACGAATCAGCGCCGCGCGGCAGCCCGTAGATCTGGAGCTTCAGGTCGTACTGGTCCGACCAGATGTAGGGGACCGGGACGAACGGGGTGGGATTGGATCCCGCGAGGATGTTGCGAGCGACGGCAAGACCTTGCTCGGCAGCGTTGGTGCGATGTTCGACGCGAATACGTTCACCGATGTCGACGTGATACCAGGACGCGACGTCGCCCGCGGCCCACACGCCCGGTGCGGCTCGGCAGTATTCGTCGCAGAGCACGCCATCGCCGGTCGGGATGCCGCTGCCGGCAAGCCATTCCGTGTTGGGGATCGAGCCGATCGAGACCAGTACGGCGTCGGCGGCCAGTGTCGTGCCATCTGCCAGCTGAACACCGGTGGCTCGACCGCCTTCAGTGACGATGCCGACCACCTTGACGCCGGCGTGAATCCGGACGCCGTGTTCGACGTGTACGTCGATGAGGAGTCGTCCCAGCTCGTTGCCCAGCACATCGGACAGCGGAGCGTCGACACCGGACACCAGAGTGACCGTTGCCCCCGCGGTGCGGGCCACCGAGGCCACCTCGGCGCCGAGGAATCCGGCGCCGACGATCACCAGTCGCGGATTTCGGGCCAGCTCTGTCCGTAGACGGCGGGCATCGTCGAGGGTGCGCAGGACGTGTACACCTGCGACCCCGTCGGTGCCGGGCAGTCGACGGGGACGCACTCCAGTGGCGATGACCAGGTCGCGGTACCGCACCTGTGATCCATCGGAGAGCGTGACCGCTCGGCTCGCCGCGTCCAATGAGTCGGCGCGCACGCCGAGTCGCAGGTCGAGATTCAGTGCGGCGATTTTGTCCGGCTCGCGCAGCTCCAGTCTGTGTTCGGGCCACGCGTCGGCCAGCACCTCCTTGGACAGCGGCGGTCGGTCGTAGGGGAGCCGGTTCTCTTCGCCGATCAGGGTGATCGGTCCGTCGAAGCCACCGCGACGCAACGTTTCGGCAACCGAAAGGCCGGCCGCGGACGCGCCGACTACGACGATGCCTGCGTCGGCGGTCACTCCCGGACCTCGATCGCCACCGCCGGGCAGACCGCCGCTGCCTGGCGCGCACCCTCCCACTGATCTTCGGGCGGGTCGGCGTTGAGAAGAATGACTATCCCGTCGTCTTCTCGCTGGTCAAAGATGTCCGGCGCGGCAAATACGCACTGGCCCGCGGCGCAACACTTCGTCTCGTCAACGGTGATGTGCACAGTCTCAGCTCCTTCGTCGCTATAAATAAACTAAGTTTAGTTATAGGGCGAGGGTATACCGCGAAGTGCGTTCCAGGCGGGGTTGGCGAGGTGATTCAGCACACAATCAATAGATGTGCTAATGAATGGGCGCGCCGACACGGCGCTCCCAGTGGGGTTCGACCGGCGGTTACCGGTGGTTTGCGGCGTCGGGTCCGAACGGCCGTCCTCGCGGCCTTCTCGTGCGCCCGATCCGTCGCAAAGTCAACGAACAGCGAAGCCGGCGTCCAGTGGCCACGTGATACCGGTGATGAACTTCGCTTCCTCGGACACCAGGAAGGCGACGGCACCCGCGACGTCCTCGGGCATCAGCATCGGGATGGGAAGTACGTTCTGCATGGCCTCAATCGCGACGTCGCCCGCTTCGAGCAGCTTTCCCATCGCCTCGTTCATCACCATCCCGGTGGCGACGCCGGTCGGGTGGATGGTGTTGACGCGGATGGAGTACTTGCCGAGGTCGTTGGCCCACACTTGCATCAATCCGACGATTCCCCGCTTCGCGGCCGCGTAGGCCTGCCCGCCGGCCCTGTCGGTGCCGGTGGCTTTGAGCCCGGCGCTGGAACTGGTGATGACGATGGAGCCACCTCGCCCGGCGTCGATCATCGTGGGCAGCGCTGCGCGCACGGTGTTCCACACACCGGTCAAGTTGACGTCGACAATGTCGCGGAACACCCGGCGGTCGTCTGCGCCGGCGCCGAGTCGAATGATGCCCGCGTTGGCCAGCACGATGTCGACGCGCCCGAACTCCGCGACGCCCTCGGCGAGCACGGTCTCCACCGCGTCCCCATCGCGCACATCGGCTTGGCGGGCGACGATGCGTCTCCCAGCGCCCTCGACGAGTTTGACGGTTTCGTCCAGGTCGGAAGGTGTCGCATTGGGGTAGTCCATCGACTCGATATCGGCGCAGATGTCGAGTGCGATGATGTCGGCGCCCTCGGCGGCCAGGCGCAGCGCATGGGCACGGCCCTGCCCGCGGGCGGCGCCGGTGATGAATGCGACCTTGCCGTCGAGGTTTCCCATCTGAAGCTCCTTTGACGGTGTGCGCTGCGGCGACCGCACGGGCTATGTACTTAGGAACGATATGGCAGTCAACTGTCACAGTCAACGAGCCACGGGCTTCGGTCAATAGGCGACGAGCAACGTCAGTACGTGTCAGAATCGGCATCAAGAATGGCAGTGGACTGTCACGAAGGTCCAGGAGGGCCAAGGCTCAGGAGGAACATGGCCGACGAAGGTGTGTCAGCCGACTTGACGGACCCGATTCGGGGGTGCAGCGAGCCGGACCGGATGTGGACGTTGACCAACGTCGGCGAAGCCACACCGGACATCCTGTCCCCGTTGTGCTGGTCCCTCTGGGGCGGCGGAGTCGAACGTGCGTCTCGCGCGGGCATCTACGATTTCGGCGTACTGCCGCGTTCGGCACTCGCCGTGCCTGACGATCCGAATCAATGGGCGACCGCATGCTTTTACGGCAGGCAGGCGATGAACGTCGATCGCGCCCGTGAGCTGGCCGGGCTTCTCCCCGGTACGACAGGCGACGACTTTGAACGTGACCTGTTGGGTTCGGTGCGCGCCAATGCCATCCCCACCAGAAGTGATCCAACCCGGCTGCCATTTGTTGCGGTGAAAGCGCCGCTCGCCGCCATCCGGCAGCGCTGGGCACCCCAGCGAGTACACGATCACCAGATGGCCTGGTGGCGTGCTGAGGTGCTGCCGGGTGACCCTGTCGATCCCGGAGCCCTGCTGGCCGACTCCGCTGACAGGTTCACGGGCGTGATGCGGGCACACATCCGCACTCGGATGATTCTGAATACGTTGCGCTCCCAAGTCGAGTCGATAACCGGTCGGCTGGGCCGCTCGGATCTCGTCCCGACCTTGCTCGCCGGGTACGGCGGAGTCATCGAGACCCGACTCGCCGATGACGTGTGGTCAGTCGGGCAGGGTGAACTCTCCATCGCCGAGTTCATCGGGCGGCATGGATTCCACGGCCCCAACGAGGGCAACGTCATCGGGCACTCGTGGCGGGAAGATCCCGAGGCTGTACTCCGCATCGCCGCGGTGCACGCGGGCAGGCCAGAAGCCGAACGCCCGCGGGCGCGGGCGGACCGTGCGGTGGCTGCCCGGGAGCAGGCGGAAGCCGAACTGCTGGCGGGGTTACCCGCACTGCGGCGGAGCCTGCTCCGGCGGTTGCTGCAGTTCACCGGGTTTCAGGTGCGGTCAGTGGAACTCACCAAGGCCGGCTTCCTCACCGCAGTCGACGGAACCAGGGCCGCCGCAGTCGCGCTCGGCCGACAGTTGGTTGCGGCGGGTGCGCTCGATTCATCCGACGACACCTTCTACCTCACTACTGCCGAGTTGCTCGGACCGTTGCCGCGCGAGGCACGCGCGCTCGTTGCCTTCCGCAGGCAGCGGCGCGAAGAGTACCGGGCGGTGGAGGTTCCGGTCATTTTCACCGGAATGCCGGAGCCGACCGCCCTCGAGGACGCTGACTCCGGTGGCGCTGTGCGGGGCACGCCGGCCGGCCCCGGGGTGGTCGAGGGCACCGTGCGGGTGGTGCTCGATGCCGACTCCGACGACGTTCTCTCCGACGGTGAGGTGCTGGTCTGCAGATTCGTCGACCCTGGTTGGACGGCACTGGTTTCGCTCGCCGGTGCGCTGGTGACCGATATCGGCAGTCCAGCCAGTCACGGGGCGATCGTCGCCCGCGAACTGGGTATCACGTGCGTGGTCGGAACCGGCAACGGCACCCGCGCACTGCGCAGCGGTGACGTGGTCCGGGTGGACGGTGGCACCGGAGAAGTCGCCGTGCTGGTGCGCTCGGGCGGATTGGACAAGGAAGGACAACCGAGTTGACGGGAGTGACGAGTGTGATGTCGGCCGGGCTGAGCATGGAGAGCGAGAGCACGGTGCGGGCATGCCCCGATGTGCCTGGGTGGACCGAGAACCTGTTGTTCACCCCTTACGATCCGGTGAGCGACATCGGGATGTGGCTACATCTGGGCACCGTCGCCGACATGTGGGAGATGTGGGAAGACCGGGTGCTCATTGCGCTTCCCGAAGACCAGGGTGTGCTCAGCATGTGGGCCTACCACCGCACGGTTCCGGAACGACAGCCTGCGGGCGCGAACCTGGAATTCCGCTGCGAGCAGCCATTCTGCAAGTGGCGCATCACGTTTGACGGGTTCTGCCTACGTTCGTCGTACGACGAGATGCGCACCGGCCTGCTTGGCGACGGGCCCAAGAGTCATGTCCGGCTCGATCTCGAAGTGGAATGCGTCACCCCGGTGTGGGACGCCGCGACCGCGGGCGACGGTATGTCCAAGCAGAGTTGGGCCCGAGAGCATTACGAGCAACTCACCCGGGTAACGGGTCAGGTGACGGTCGATGGGGTGGCATCGCATTTCGACGGCGGCGGCTGGCGTGACCACTCCCGTGGACCGCGTGGTGCCGACACCCTGGCCGACTGGGGCGGTCACGTGATCGCCGGGGGAGTCATGCCCAGCGGGCGTGCTTTCGGATTGTGTCGTTATTGGGCTCGGGATGGGCATACCACTCTCGAAGGTGCATACACGGTCACCAACGGTGTCCTCGGACATGTTGCACTGGAACAAATCCCGCAATCCCCGCTGCTCCAGCGCGATGGTGAGCGGTTCACATGCGCACTCGACGGAGCTCCGATGCAGGGCTTCGTACGTTCGTCGTTGTGGCTGTCGATGGCCGACGGACTGCCCTACGGGGTGATGGATCCAGCTCGGGCCTACACGGTCAGCTGGGCAGACTTGACATGGGCCGGCGAAGTCGGCCATGCCTACATCGAGAGGTCGAATCTCACGGATCCCGCTGGACGGTGACGATTTGACTCTCGGCGCAGGCTGGACAGCCGTTTACTGGTCCAGCCCGGCGTCGGCCTCGTCCGCGCGAGTCAGCCCGGCCGCGCCGATGAGTTCTTCATGCAGTTCGAACCACACCGTGTGATACGAGTCGACCAGCGGTCGGGTGAACCAGCTGGTGTCTCCGGCCCGTATCCGCTCCAGCGCCGCCGACAACTTGTCGGTGTAGGCGTCCAGGCGCGGAAGCTCTGCGGCGACAGCGGCCAGAATGGACAGCACCGCGCGGTGAACGTCGTCGAGCCGACACAGCACGGCCGCGTCGTGATCAGGGTCGGTGTGATCGTTCGGCTCGCCTTTCTTGAGCTGCCAGGCCGATACCAGCGACTTGAAATCGCGGTTCACACTGCGGAACTCCGCATATGACCGCATGATCGTGTCACCGTCTAGGTCGTGCCGTTCGACTGCGAGCAGCTCGGTCAGACGGGCCCGCCCGGCGGGGGATAATCGGACGGTCGAGCCACCGGCCACCAGGTCCGCCTCGGTGAGCTGCTGGACTGCCGAATTCACTGTGGCCTCGTTCTCGTCGAGCGTGGCGGCGAGCGCCGCAGGCCGCACCCGCCCCTTGAGCCGAACGGCCTGCAGCAATGTCAGCTCATCCATCGTCGGACCTCCTGTGGTGGTCGGCAAGCTGGATCGCGGTCAGCATGGCGATCAACGGTCTGTCGCAGACCACGTCGGTTCGGCCGCTTGCCAATGCGTCGCGCACCGCGGCCGTGTCCGCGTCGGTGAGCACCGGATGCGTACCGGTGACATGGGCCCGCAAGGGGCTGACGCTGCGGGCGAGTGCGGCCAGCGCAGTGAGGTCGGGGTGGTCGCGCTCGGACCACGCCGTCAACTTCAGGGCGCCTTCCCGCACCTCCCCCTCGCCTCCGTCGACCGTGATCACCTTGCCATCGAGAGCGGCGGCCACGCCTGCGCCACAACCCACCACGGCAGGTCGGCCGAGTTCGCGGCTCACCACGGCGGCATGGGAGGTGGTGCCGCCGAGTTCTGTGACGACGGCGCGGGAGGCCATCATCCCGGCGACGTCATCCGGGCTGGTCGAGGTGCGGACCAGGATCACGTCCTCACCTGCGTCGGCGGCATCGAGCGCGTCATCGATGTCTACATAGGCCGTGCCCGATGCGATGCCCGGACTGGCTGGCAAACCACTGGCCAACAGCTTTGCCGCCAAACGTGTTTCGGGTTGAAGTGCGGGGGACAGTAATGTGCGGACCTGCTCTGGGGTGACCCGTCGTACTGCTTCGGCGTCGTCGATGAGGCCGGCGCCGCGGAACTTGAGCGCCAGCCGGACGGCGGCCTGCGGGGACCGCTTCGCCACCCGGGTCTGCAGCAGCCACAGCTGGCCGGCCTCGACCGTGAACTCGATGTCCTGGACGTCGCGACCCAGCCGTTCGAGTTGGTCCGCTGCCGCGATCAACTCGCTGAAGACCCGTGGCCGCGCGGCGCGCAACGCATCAAGTGGCAGGCAGTCAGAGGTGCCCGAGACCACGTCCTCGCCCTGGCCTCCGGGCAGCCATTCGCCCAGCGGTTCGTCGGCGCCTGTGGCCGGGTTACGGCTGAACAGGACCCCGGTGCCCGAGTCTTCGCCGAGGTTGCCGAACACCATCGCCTGCACCACCACCGCGGTACCCGCGTTGTCGGCCAGGCCCTGATGAGCGCGGTAGGCCTCGGCGCGCGGGCTGTGCCATGACGCCAACACTGCTTCGATCGCGCCGCGAAGCTGGACGAACGGGTCGTCTGGGATTGCGGCGGATGCGTCCGCGCCGAGCACGATTCTGCGGTACATCGTCTGGAACCGGGAGCGGGTGTCGGCGGCGAATCCCGGTGGGGTGTGTGCGGCCAGTGACCTTTCGACTTCGTCGTCGACTCCGAGGTCGAGCACCGTGTCCAACATGCCCGGCATCGACTGCGCAGCACCGGATCGGACGCTGAGCAGCAGGGGCCGCGGGCCGTGGCCGAACGTACGCGAGGTCTCGGCCTCCAGCCGGCAGAGCTTGTCGAGCACGTCGGGCCAGATACGATCCAGGACTTCGCCATCACCTGCCATCAGCGCTGCGGACACGTCGGTGGATACACAGAACGCGGGAGGTACGGGCAGCCCGAGGCCTCGCATCAGGTTGATGCCGAAGCCCTTGTTGCCGAGGGTGTTACGTGACCCACGCGCGCTACCGTCGAGCTGGACTACGTAGGCCCCGTCGAGATGCGGTACGGCGCCGAATTCCGAGGTTGTCCCCGCATTCGGCCGCATTTATCCGACCTTGGGGATGATCTCCTCAGCCACCCACTGCATGTGGTCGAGGTAGGCGTTGAAGTCGTTCAAAGGTGGGGGGTTGACCCAGGTGTCGGTGACGCCACGCTCGGCGAGCATGTTGCAGTTGTCGATGACCTGCTCAGCGCTCTGGCCGAATTGCGCGTTGGAGTCGTCGACAATGGCGTGCTCCTGGCCGATGGACAACACCGCGAGGCTGTAGAACACCGAGAAGGGCCGGTCATCGAAACCCGGTTGGGACCGCAGGTAGTCCAGTTTGGCGGGTAGCTCGTCGGGTTTGGTCAGCCACGGCGCCCAGCCGTCGCCGAAGCGGGCCGCCCGGCGCAGTACCGCATCGGCGTCTCCACCCATCCACAATGTCGGATGGGGTCTGGAAATCGGCTTGGGTCCGAAGGCGATGTCGTCGAACGTGACGAACTCTCCGTCGAAACTCGGTAAATCGTTGTGCCACAACTCAAACATGGCTTCGAGGTACTCGTCGGTCATCCGGCCCCGCTTGTTGAAGGGGACGCCGATGGCGTCGTATTCCTCCTTGAGCCAGCCGACGCCTACGGTGGTCTGCGCGCGACCGCCGCTGAACCAGTCGAGCGTCGCGATCTGCTTCGCGGCGACGATCGGGTTGTGCAGGGGGAGGATGGTGACCATCGACCCGATGGTGATGGTCGACGTGGCACCGGCAATATAGGCCTGCGCGGTGGTCGCGTCGAAATAGTGATCCCCGGAGAGTTCGACATGAGATGCCGGTGTGAAGAAATGCTCGGGCAGGAAGACCATCGAGTAGCCCAACTCTTCGGACCGCTGCGCCACGTGGGCGATATCCCGCCCGCCCAGGTCGTGCTCCCAGGGTTGGGTGATGGCGGCCACGTGCATGCAGTTGGGCAGATAGACAGTGAATCGCATTGCCAGACTCCCAGTTTCGATTTGAACAACACCGCAGGGTACGTACCACCGCCGCCACGCTCGGATCCGTGTCTCAGAACGCTATGGCAGTTGACTGTCACAGTCAACCGTCGAGGCCCCTTGATGGTCGGCAGGGGTACGGAAAGCGCATGATGTCTGGCATGGAAGTTGTCCCGGCCCGGTTTGACCACGCCGTTCTGGGTGACCGGTGGTACCGCGAGGGTTGGTACTCCGAGCGCACCCTCATCGACGCCCTGGCGTTCGGGGCGGCCGAACATGGTGATGTTCCTGTGGTTTTCGTCGCCGACGGTGTCGAAACCACCACGACTCCGGTGGAAATCCTGCGGCAGTCGCAGGAGGTAGCCGCCGGCCTGCAGCGGCTGGGTGTCGGAGTCGGTGATGCGGTAGCGGTGCAGTTGACCAACCGGCTGGAGTGCGCCGTCGCTTACGAGGCAGTGTTGATGTGCGGAGCCACCCTGGTACCGATCATCCACATTTACGGTCCCAACGAGGTGGGGTTCATATTGGCCGAGTCGGGGGCAAAGGTGCTGATCATGCCCGCCCGGTTCCGGTCAGTGTGCTACCTCGACCGGGTAGGCGAGTTCTCGACGATTCCCACGCTGCAACAGGTGGTGGTTGTCGACGCAGCACCCGGCGAGGGCTATCTGGCTTGGCCGCCACTGTCCGGTGACCAATACCGACGTCCGGCGCCGTCGGCCGATGACGTAGCAGTATTGATCTACACCTCAGGCACCACGTCGGCTCCCAAAGGTGTTCAGCACAGCCACAATTCGATGCTCGCCGAGCAGCAGACCTTGCCCGACCTCGTGAGTCGAGGCGACGACGTGGTCCAGCTGGTTACCTTTCCGCCGGGCCATATCGCGGGGGTGGGAGCTCTACTGCGGCCGCTGATCTCCGGGGCATCCTCGGTCTTCATGGACGGTTGGGATCCCGCGACCGCCGTCGACTTGATCCACCGGCATCGGGTATCGGCCACTGCCGGTACGCCGTTCCACCTGGAAGGGTTGCTTGACCTCGGCGACACCGGTGAGAGGCTGGCCAGTCTGCGGGAATTCCTCGTCGGAGCGGCCACCGTTACAGAGGATCAAGGCCGGCGTGCGGCCGCAGCCGGAATCAATACCTACCGGTGTTACGGCTCCACCGAGCAGCCCACCATTACCGCAGCCCGGTCCTACGATGCGGCCCCGGCTCGGATGGGCACCGACGGGAAGCCGATGCGCGGCGTGACGGTGCGGATCGTCGGCCCGGACGGCAGTGAACAAGCGGCCGGTACCGACGGCGAGATTGTCACCCAGGGGCCGGACCAGTTCATCGGCTACCGAGACCCGGCTCTCAATAAGGCTGCGTTCACCGCCGACGGCTGGTTCCGAACCGGCGATCTGGGGCATCTGGACACCAACGGACGGTTGACCATCACCGACCGCATCAAAGACGTCATCATCCGCGCCGGTGAAACCATTTCCTCCGGACAGGTCGAGGACGTTCTCAACGCACATCCCGCGATCGCTGAGGGCGCCGCAGTCGCCGCGCCACATCCGCGCTACGGCGACGTGGTTGCCGCAGTGGTGGTCCTCAAGCCCGGAGTCGCACTGGATCTCGACGAACTGCGTGACCATTTCGCCGCGTCGGGCCTCGCTAGACAGAAGACTCCGGAGCGGCTGGCGATCGTCGATGCGCTGCCCCGCACCTCGATGGGGAAAGTCCGCAAAGCCGAACTTCGCAGGGAGCACTTCGAGCGTCCGTGACGAGGTGTTCGTCGCCGCCGAGGGCTGCGGTCAGTCGTTGACTATGACAGTCAACTGTCATAGTGTCGCTGGTAGCACTGGCCGACCCGAAAGGCGTGTTTTCAATGGCTTCAAACCTCTTCGTTGTGCTGACCAACCCGATCGAGGGTGAGGACACGGCATTCAACAAGTGGTATGACACGCAGCATCTGCCCGAGGTCCTGGACGTTCCCGGGGTCGTGGCGGCCCAGCGGTATGACATCGCAGAACTGACGGTCCCGGATGACCAGGATCTGCCGGCGCAGCTACCGCCGGCCACGCACCGCTACATGGTGATCTACGAACTGGACGGCGAACCGGAGTCGGTGATGGCGGAGTTCCTGAAACGGGTCATGGCGGGCACCCTCACGCTGGGGGAATGGCTGGATCTGAGCACCGTTTCTCTCACTGGATGGACACCGCGTGGTGAACGTGTAGCGGCGTCGCGCTGATGGGAGACCTGCTTACCCGTATTGCGGCGCAACGCGCGTGCCGGCGCTTCGATCCGACCGGAGCTGTGCCCGACGCAGACATCGAGCAGATGCTCACCGCAGCCGTCCACGCACCGAGCGCGGAGAACACGCAGCCTTGGATATTCATCGTGGTCCGCGACGCGCAGAGTCGAAAACTGCTCGCAGATTGGTGGACTGAGACCTGGAACGGCGGCGGTGGTGACTTCGTCAAGCAGAGCCTTGACGACAAGGTGCTCGTTGCAGATCTCGAATACGGGTTCGCCAAAGGCGGATTCGCAGCAGCGCCGGTCGTCGTGGTGGTGTGCGCCGATATCGAGCGGGTCGCCGAGATCCATGCACCGTCTTCGATCTACCCGGCCGTGCAGAACCTGCTGCTCGCCGCCAACGACCTCGGTTACGGATCATGCCTGACCACCGGACTGACCACATTCGGCATCGACCGGGTGCGTGAACTGCTGGCGCTGCCCGCCACCCTCAATCCGATGGCCGCGGTTTATGTGGGTCAACCCAGCAAGAAACTTTCACCGCCCCGTCGTCGCCCGGCCACGTCGGTGACCTACCGCGAGCGGTTCGGGACACCCTGGTGACGAGAATGGAGATATGTCAATGGCATTGGCGATAGCCGAGGATCATCGCGCGCTCGCTGAGGTGGCCGGCGCGATGGTGGCCGGGCGCGGTGGCGTTGCCGGCGCCCGCCGGATTCTGCTCGGGCCTGACACCGTCGGAAGGTGGTGGACCGAAGACGGACTGTGGAAAGAAATCGTGTCCACCGGGTGGCTCGGCCTACACATCGACGAGCGGTACGGCGGCCAGGGCTATGGACTGCCCGAACTGACCATCGTGCTGGAGCAACTCGGACGCGCAGCAATCGGCGGCCCGTTCCTGCCCACTGTCGCAGTGTCGGCGGTGATCGCCGAAATCGGCACCGACGAGCAGCGCAGGCATTGGCTGCCCCAGCTGGCGTCCGGTGACATTGTGGCCGGCATCGGCACCAAGAGTGATGCGGCTGTTGCAGATTCGCGCGTCACAGCCCTCGCGGTACCTACCCTGGCTGAGGCGGCCGCCGACGTGTTCCTTTTGCCGGTGGGCGATGATCTCGTGCTGGTCCGATCAGGTGACGGGGTGAGCACGCGGAATATCGATTCGGTCGACCTGCTCCTAAGGCCCGTCACCGTGGTCAGCCTCGCGTCGGCTGAGATCGCTGAGGTGTTCCCCGGCGCTGCGGCGGCGGCCGCCCGCCTCATTCGCCTGCTGGCCGCAGCGGAGGCGGTCGGCGGACTCGGCGCCTGCACGGAGATGGCCACCGGGTATGCCGCGGCCCGTGAGCAGTTCGGCCGGCCCATCGGCTCTTTTCAGGCGGTCAAACATCATTGCGCCAACATGCTGGTCGACACGGAGTTGGCGGTGGCAGCGACCTGGGACGCCGCCCGAGCCGAAGGCGCGGAGGCCGAACTGGCGGTGGGGATGGCCGCCGGGCACGCCCTGGCCGCCTACCAGCGGGTGGCGCTGCTGAACGTCCAGGTACACGGCGGGATCGGCTACACCTGGGAACACGACGCCCACCTCTATGTCAGGCGGGCGACGGTGCTGCAGACCTTCGCGGGTGACCAGGAGGCGCTGCGCGACCGGGTTGTCGAGTTGCAGGTCCACGGAGTGCGGCGGGGTCACTCCGTGGACCTGCCCCCCGAGGCCGAGCAGTACCGGCAGGCGGCGAACGACTTCCGTGCCGAAGTCGAGGCTGCCGACGCCGAGAGCGCCCAGAAGCTCTGGGCGCGCAGTGGATACCTGCAGCCCCACTGGCCCGAACCATACGGTCGCAACGCCGACAGCACCGAGCAGTTGATTATCGAGGAAGTTCTCGATGGCGTCGACAAACCCAGCCTCGGCCTCGGCGAATGGGTGGTGCCGACGCTGCTGCAGCATGGCAGCGCCGAACAGATCGAGCGGCTGATGTGGCCGAGCCTGGAGGGCGAGGTGCGGTGGTGTCAGCTCTTCAGCGAGCCCGGCGCCGGATCCGATGCCGCGGCGGTGGCCACCAAAGGCCGCCGCGTCGACGGTGGCTGGGTGGTAACGGGTCAGAAGGTGTGGACCAGCGATGCGGTGAACTGCCAGCGTGGACTCGCCACCGTGCGTACCGATCCAGATGTCCCCAAACACAAGGGCATCACCGCGATGGTGATCGACCTTGCCGATCCGGCGGTGCAGATCCGCCCGCTCACCGAAATCACCGGTGAGACGTTGTTCAACGAGGTCTTTTTCGATGACGTGTTCGTCCCCGATCGCGATGTGGTCGGCCCGGTGAACGCGGGCTGGGGCGTGGCGATGGCGGCGTTCGGCAACGAACGCGTATCGATAGGCGGTGGGTCCGTCACGATGACTGCCGACGCGTTGATCGATCTGCTGACAGCGCACCGCCCTGGTGACACTGGCCTGGCGCGCGACGTCGGTGCGCTGCTGATCGAGGCATACACGCTGGCGGCGTTGAACCTGCGGCAGGCCGCCCGGGCGGTCTTCGACTCCGGACCCGGCATCGAGGGCAACATTGCCAAGCTCTTCGGTGCCGAACACGCCCAAAGGGTCGCCGAACTCGCGCTGCGACTTGCCGGACCGGCCATCCTTCTCGGCGAGGAGCCCACCGTCGTGCACGACTATCTGTTCAGCAGGTGCCTGACGATTGCAGGCGGCACGTCGGAGATCGTCAGAAACCTCATCGCAGAACGCATTCTCGGGTTGCCGCGCGATCCGGCGCCCAGGTAGATCGGAGAACAATATGACCTGTGCCGTCGTCGGTATCGGACGCACGCAGTACTCACGCAAGTCCGGTCGCACGACCCGAGCGATGGCGGTGGCCGCGTGTCGTGACGCCATCGCCGATGCGGGTCTCACCCCTGCCGACGTCGACGGCATCTGTACCTACATGGCCAACGACTCCGAGCAGCCGATCTTCGTCGGCTGGGCACTGGGAATCGACGAGTTGGCATGGGCCAACGCCATGTACGGCGGCGGGAACCTGGTGGCTGACCAGATCGCCACGGCCGCCGCCGTGATCGAGGCCGGGATGTGCAAGGCGGTGCTGGTGTACCGCTCGCTCAACGGGCGCTCCGGCTATCGTTTCGGCCACATCGAAGGGCCGATGCAGGTACCCCACCATGACCAGTTCGACACCGCATCGGGCTTCATGGTGCCCCCGCAGTGGTTCGCCATGTGGGCCCGTCGACATCAGCACGAATACGGTTCTACATCAGAGGATCTCGGCCAGATTGCCATCACTCAACGTGCACATGCCGGCCCCAACGACCACGCGCTGCGCCGCGAACCGCTGACCATGGACGACTACCTCGCCGCCCGGTGGATCAATGAGCCGTTCCGGGTGCTGGACTGCACGTCGGAAGTCGATGGCGCGGTGGCCATCCTGATCACCGGCGAGGACATCGCCCGGGACTGCAAGCAGGACCCGATGTGGCTGGTCGGATCGTCGAACTCCCAGGGGGGAGCGGGCTGGACGGAATGGGACGATCCCACCGAGATGTATTCGCGCACCGCCGGTCCGAAGATCTGGGCGAGGACGGGCCTGACGCCGGACGATATGGATGTGGCGTGCATGTACGACTGCTTCACCTACACCGTGATGGCCACCATGGAGGGGTTCGGCTTCTGCGAGAAGGGTGAGGTGGGCAAGTTCTTCGCCACGGGTCGTGCCACCTATGGCGGCGACGTGGTGGTGAACCCACACGGGGGCCTGCTGTCCGAGGGGTATATCCACGGTCTCAACCACCATTACGAGGCGGCGGTGCAGCTACGCCATGCCGCCGGCGTGCGTCAGGTCGACAACGCGCAACTGGCGCTGGTCACCGCGGGTGGGGGATCGTTCGGTGGGGCCAATGTCTACAGCAGGGAGAAACCATGACATCAACCGCGGCGACGAGTCCTACACTTCTGCCACCGATTCCGGTACCTGACCCCGATACCGCGCCGTACTGGGAGGCGCTGAAGAACGGCACGTTGATGCTGTGCCGTTGCGACGACACCGGCAAGTGGATCCATCCACCGTTGGAGCGCAGCCGCTACACCGGCGGCCCTGTGCATTTCGAGGAGGTCAGCGGCGAAGGCACGGTGTTCAGCTACATCGTGGTGCGCCAGGCACTCGTGCCGGGCCGCGTACCGCCCTACGTCGTCGGGCTGATCGAGCTCGCCGAACAACCCGGACTGCGGATCAACGCCGTCATCGACGCCGATCCTGCGGACGTACGAATCGGTCAACAAGTCAGGTTGCGCATCGCCGAGCTCGGGGAAAGTGGCTACCGCATACCCGAATTCGTCCCCAATTAGTTCCGCGAGCACACGCAAGGCAGGTGAGACGGGCTAGGCAGTGAGCAGCGCGCCGGTATCCAGATCGGAATAAGCCTCGGCGAATCGGCCCAACACCGCCTGCACGACCTCTACGGAGTACATCTGGTCGGGCGTGATCGCCCACATGCAGAATCCCCACGCCGGGCTCTGACGGTAGGCGGTCCACATCTGCTCACGGTCCGGTGCGGACACGACACCAGCTTCGGTCAGTCGCGCCCGGTAGTTGTCGAGCAGTTCACGCTCGTGGCTGCGCCGGAGCTCGGGCGGCAGCGCGCCGATCAACGCGTAGCCGACATCATGTGACCACGAACCTCGACGAACCAGTTGCCAGTCGAGGACCCCCATCTGACCGCCCGGCAGTGTGTAGGTGTTGCGCGGATGCGGGTCGCCGTGCAGCAATGTGACCGGGCCGGCGGCGACGGAGGCCTGCAACGCCCAGAACGCCGCTTCCATAGAGTCTGTGTCCTCGCCCGCCGCGTCAAGCAATTCCTTCTTGTACGGAATTTCCAGAAATGCCCGGATTATCTGGAAACCGTTGGTGCGCAGGAACTGTGCGAATCCTCCGGTCTGGGGATGCTGCAGCCAGGCCAGATCGCCTTCCTCGCGTAGCCGCGGACTTTCCCAAAATGGCGCATGCACTCTGCTCAACGTCGCCAACAACTGATCGGCTTGTTCCACGGAGAGACCGGCGACCGCGTCGGGCACCCGGGCGCCTCGCAGGGTGATGTCCTCGCCGACCACCAGGAACTGGGACGGACCGTCGAGGTGGTCGGCGAAGTAGGTCGTCATGGTCTCGACGTCGAGATCGTTGCGCAGGTCGCGGTAGAACCTCGTCTCGTCGTCCAGCAGCACGGTACCGCCGCCGCCCTCCGACAGCGACTCGTCTACCGAGGCAGGCAGATTGTGCACAGTACTCAACTGTGTTTTTACGAAAAGCTGTCGAGGCAGACCGTTTTCGGGCGAGTCGTAGTCGACGTCGAGGTGCAGGTGAGAGGTGGTCCCCTGCCAGGTCCTCCGTACCCGGATATCGGTGACGGTCACACCGGGATGGGATTGACGCAGCAGGGAGGTCAACGTCTGGGGTGTCAGGTCGTCGGGGGATCGCAGGGTCACAGGTAAGGCTTGGCTCGTCATCGGCATCCTCGTTCAAGCATCAAACATGACAGTCAACTGTCACACTAGCAGGATGAGTGGCGGCCGCGGTCGAAATGCCGGGGCGGCTCCGCGCCAGAGGTCAGGCCGTGGCGCTCGCGCCGGCCGGACGGAACAGCGGCAGCCAAACCCGACTTTCCTCGGCACCCGAGAGGGCGGTCCAGTCCTCGAAGAACACCTCGACGGCCATGCCGATTCGAATGTCGTCCTCCGACACTCCCACCACATTGGTGATCAGTCGGACATCGGGTTCGTCCTCGAGTTCCACCATCGCCACGATGTAGGGCGGCTCGAAGCCGGGGATCCACGGCTGGCGGTTGACCGTATAGGTCGCCACCTTCCCGCGCCCGGAGACCGGTTCGGGCGCGACATCGGTGCTGCGGCAGCGCCAGCAAGCTGGGCCGGGGGGATGGAAGAAGTGCCCGCAGCCATGGCAGCGGTTGATCAGCAGCTCACCCCGTTCGCCCCCGGTCCAGAAGGCCCGCGATTCGGCGGTCGGACTCGGTGCCAGCCGAAGCTGCGGCCGCTGGTACCCGGTATCTACTGTCACTTCGTGCCTCCCGTGGTGCTGAGCGACCGGGTTATGACCCGTCGCTGAATGTGGTCGATGCTCACAGCGCTCCCTGCCACTGGGAGCCGGTCAGTTCCGCAGACAGGTCCCACAGTCGGCGTGCGCTGCCAGGGTCGAGGGCCTTGTCTTTGAGCTTGGTGGGCTTCGGCTTGCCCCATTGGTGCATGAGTCCGCGCGGGGCGAGGTAGGTCCCGTTGGGCAGTGTCGTGGTGATCGCGTGAATGGTGGAACGCGCACCGTCTGCCGGGCTTTGAGCGACATGCGGGGAGATCACTCGGCCGGCCCACTGCAGTACGCCCGAACCGTCACGGGTGATCGACGTGTTCGTCATCCCCGGATCCGAGGCGTAGGCGGTCACTCCGCGCGCCGTCAACTCACGCACGAACAACAGGTTTGCCAGCTTCGATTCCCCGTACGCCGCCCATGGGTTGTAGCGACGCCGCTCCCAGTTCAGATCATCGAAGTGAATCCGTGCAGTCGAATAGTTGGTGCTGGCCACCGACACCACCCGATTGAGGATTCGGTCCCCGAGCAGGCACGTCAAGGCGAAGTGGCCGAGGTGGTTGGTACCCATATGGGCTTCGAAACCGTCAGCGGTCCGAGTAAGTGGCAGGCCCAGTACGCCCGCGTTGTTCACCAGCACGTCGACAGAATCGACGGTGTCGGCGAATTTGCGCACACTGGTCAGATCCGCCAGGTCGAGTTCGCGTACATCGACGTCACCCGACATCGATGCCGCGGCCTCGTGTCCTTTGTCGAGGGTTCGGCAGGCGATCACCACCTCGTGGCCTGCCGCGACCAGCGCGGCCGCGGTTGCTCGGCCGACACCACTGTTTCCACCCGTGACGATGATCCGCACGTTGTCGCGCCCTCCTCCGCACCATGTTTCACAAACAGTAAACTATTTAGTGTTTTTGTGACACGGTGATTGGGAGTCGAATGCTAGTAACGCTCGCGGATGTGTTGAACCTGTTCGAGCTCTCAGCTCTCGGGCCTGACACCTTTGAAGGCACTCAGCCTGATCCGCCGAACCACCACATCGTCGGTGGGCAGATCGCCGCGCAAGCGTTGATGGCGGCCAGCAGGACTGTGCAGGGGCGTCATCCGCACAGTCTGCATGTGTACTTCCTGCGCCGTGGCGACGCGCGCTCGCCAGTTCGGTTCGAGGTCGCCCGACTGCGCGACGGCGGCACGTTCTCGTCCCGCCGGATCTCCGCCACCCAGGACGGTGAGGTGCTGATGGAGGGTCTCGCGTCGTTCACCGCGGGCGTTGTGTCTGCCGACTACCAGCGCACGATGCCGCCGGCGCCACCGCCGGAGTCGTTGCCGCCCATCGAGGAACAACTCGCGCCCTACGCCGATGAGTTCGGCGGCTGGTGGGTCGACGAGCGGCCGTTCGACGTCAGGTATGTCGATCCGCCGCCGCGTATCGCCATGGACTCAGGCGAACCAGCGGGGCCGGTGAGTCGGATCTGGCTGCGCGCCAGGGGCGCGATTCCGGAGGATCTCGTCGTGAACAGCTGTGTCCTCACCCTGCAGAGCGCTCTCACGCCGGTGGAGGCCACCCTCGGGCCTATGCGGAAGTCGCAATATGACATCTCGGCCCTGCTCGATCACACAGTGTGGTTCCACCGCCCTGCGGACTTTTCGGACTGGCTTTTCTACGAACAGACCTCGCCCGCGGGGGTTGCCGGACGGGCTCTGGCGACAGGCACGATCTATAACCGGGCCGGCGATCTGGTGTGCTCGGCCGCCCAGGAGATCTATTTCCCGCCGCCTCGCATGTAGTTAGCCTATATAATAATTTGCAGTCCATCCGTAGTGTGCGGACGAAGACGCCGAAGGGGCAAGCATGGCTAGAACAGAGAACGACACCTGGGACATCAACGAGAGTGTGGGTGCCACCGCCTTGGGTGTCGCGGCGGGTCGGGCCGCAGAGACAAATAGCGAGAACCCGCTGATCCGCGATCCGTACGCACAGATGTTTCTGGAGGCCGCCGGCGACGGTCTCTGGAACATGTACCTGCGGCTGGAAGAATTGCCCGCTGAACTGGCGGAGCTCGACCCGCGCTTCAAAGAGCGGATGCAGGCGATGATGGGCTACACCGCCTCGCGCACATTGTTCTTCGACGAGTTCTTCGCTGATGCGGCGGCGTCCGGCATCCGGCAGTCGGTGATCCTGGCGGCGGGTCTGGATGCACGGGCTTGGCGGTTGGATTGGCCCGCGGGCAGCGTGGTGTACGAGATCGATCAACCCAAGGTGCTGGACTTCAAGTTCGCGACCCTCGAAGCGCGGGGGGTATCGCCGCTGGCGACGTATGTAGGTGTTCCGATCGATCTGCGTAACGACTGGCCGGCGGCCCTGGGCGCGGCTGGTTTCGATCCTGCGGCGCCGACCGCGTGGTCGGCCGAAGGGCTGTTGCCTTACCTGACGGCCGACGCGCAGGACGTTCTGTTCGAGCGGATCACGGAGCTGAGCGCGCCGGGCAGCCGGGTGGCGGTGGAGGCGTTCAGCAATGAGTTCTTCAGCGCCGAGAGCTTCGCGCGCCGCGAGGAGCAGATGCAGCGGTACCGCGAAGCGGCGGCCAAGCTGGGCCGGGAGGATATCGCCGCGTCCGGCAATCTGCTCTACGAGGAGGAGCGCACCGAAGTCGTCGACTGGCTCACCGCACATGGTTGGCAAGCCACCGGTGTGAGCGCAGTCGACCTGCTGGCCCGCAATGACCGTTCCATACCAGCCAGTCTGGACGACGGGATCCCAGAGAGCATCTTCGTCGATGGGCGATTGAGCTGAGGCTCCGCGGCTACGGGCCGGTGTATCCGGGCGGGTTGGGGGTGTCCACCCAGAGGTCGACCCCGAGCTCCGAGCCGGGCACGCAGTCGTAGACCGACAGGTCGGTCACGCCGTTCGCGAGCAGCACGTCCTCACACAGCAGGCTCTGCCCGGTGTACTCCCGCGCGGGCTTGTTGAAGATCGCATACGCGGCGTCGGCGTACACGTCGGGCTTGCGGGCCCGGCCCATCGCTTCGTCACCGCCGAGCAGGTTCTGCACCGCGGCGGTGGCCACCAGGGTGCGCGGCCACAGAGTGTTCGACGCGATGCCGGCTTCACGCATTTCTTCCGCGATGCCCAACGCGCACAACGTCATTCCGAACTTGGCCATCATGTATGCGGTCGGCTTGAGCCACTCGGACTCCAGCCGGATCGGCGGGGACAACGTCAGGATGTGCGGGTTCTCCCGGCCCTTCATGTGCGGGATACAGGCCTGCGACACGGCGTAGGTGCCGCGGATCTGGATCCCGTTCATCAGGTCGAAGCGCTTGAGCGGTACTTCTTCGATGGAGCCGAGGTTGATCGCCGAGGCGTTGTTGACGCAGAGGTCGATGCCGCCGAACTGTTCGACGGCCTTGGCGACTGCGGCGGCAACCGAGTCGCCGTCACGCACGTCGCCGACGATCGGCAGGGCCTGCCCGCCGGCCTCTTCGATCTCCTTGGCGGCCGTGTAGACGGTGCCCTCGAGCTTGGGATGAGGTTCGGCGGTCTTGGCGACCAGCGCGATGTTGGCGCCGTCGGCGGCGGCCTTTTTGGCGATCGCCAGGCCGATACCGCGGCTGGCGCCGGAGATGAACATGGTCTTCCCGGAAAGCGGCATGTCGGTCCTCCTGGAGGTTGGGTGTGCGCTGAGCTTGGCGCCGGGGCGGGTGAGGGGGCGAATGGTTCGTGCCGACGCGCTCCCATCCCGACGCAGGCTTCAAGCCACTGAAAGATAAACAGTTAAATAGTTATTACATTGTCGGATTGCAACGATACAATGTTCCGAAAGCGGCTCGCGGAGGGGGAGGGGTGGAATATGGACCCGAATCCTGACTACGACGCGAGCGACGAGGTCGAGTACTTCTTCAACTGGTTACCGTGGGCATTGCGAGGCGTGTATCCGCCACCGGGCCTACCCGCCGACCTAGTCCAAACGGGACCGCGACCCCACCCGGTGGCCTTGTCGCCGTTGAGGTCAACAGGTACGCGATTGCCTCCTGCTGCCCGAATCATCCACGCGCTCAATAGGTCAGGCGTGTGAGGCGCTGGTACTTCGCGATACGCAGGACCGATATGCGCGGAATGCCCACTGTGGGAAGAGGGTTCGGAGGTGAACAGTATTACTGTCGGTAAATCGATCGTGACGCGATTCCGGTTGAACCAATCGGGTGTCCCAGGCTTGACCCATCGCCGTCATGGCGTGCGTGCGCCCCGGCGGATGAAATCCACCGGGGCGTCGGACACTGATGCCGCGTCGTTTACTTGGCCGCAGCCTGCTCGAGTAGAAACTGGCCGACGTAGGTGCGAGTCTGGTCAGCATTGAGCGGCTGGAACATCGATGCCGCCGAATCGCGGTAGAGCCGCTCGAAGATGGTGCCTTTTCGGAAGGACGAGCCGCCGACCAGGCTCATGGCATGCCGCGACATATGCATGACGTTGTCGGCGACGAACGTCTTGGCCAGGCCGAGGTAGGGGAATCGCAGCTCCGGCGCCCAGAGTTTGTCCTTGCCTTCGATCTGCTCCTGGCAGGTCTGGTAGAGAACGCGACGCGACATCTCGACCCGGGAGGCCATGTCGCCGATACCGTCGATGATGTGTCCGACGCTCTTGACCTCAGTGTCGGCGGCCACGATGGCCCCGAAAGTGGCGCCGAGGTGCTTCTTCGACAGGACAGCCACCGACTCTTCCAGAATCCGCTGCTGCATACCGAGATAGATGCTGGCGAACATCAGTGACGCCCACTCGAGCACACCGAAAGCGCCGGCACGCCAAGGCGAGACGAAACCGTCCTCGGGCACGAAGTATCCGTCGAACACGATGGTCTGGGTTCCGGTGGCGTGCATACCGAGTGCGTTCCAGGTCTTCTCAATCCGGATTCCGTCGCCGACACCGTTCTTGTCGACCTTGAAGTCGCCGATGAACAGTTTCTCGGCGGCGATCCGGCCTTCGAAAGTCTCCGGTAGGTTGCCGTCGGCATCGGTTTCGGTGGCATTGGTGGTGATGATGTCTGCGGCCTCACATAACGTGCCCCAGGTCTTCTTGCCGTAGATCTTCCAGCCGCCACCGGCCTCCGGTACGGCCTTCATGTCGGCCAGACCGGAGAAGCCGGCGCGCTGCTCGGAGAACGGCCCGAACATCAGCTCGCCGTCGGCGACGCGGCCCAACCAGTACTTGTTCTGCTCATCAGTCATCAGGTTTCCGGCAATGCCGACCATGATGTAGTGCATGTTGTAAGCGAGTGTGATCGCCGAGTCACCCCGTGACAGCTCCGAGACGATCTTCGATACCTGAAGGATGTTGGCACCGGGCCCGCCAAATGCCTTCGGCACGGGCAGCGTGCCCAACCCGGATTTTTTGAAGACATCGATCGACGGGTAGGCGAACGTGTTCTCCACGTCGTACTTCGGGCCGATCTCGCGGAAGAATTCAGAGACCTCCTGCGCCTTGGCGAAGTAGGGCTCGAAGTCTTCGTCGGTCAGATCTTGTTCCAACATGGTCACTCCCTATAGCTATTGGTGTCCGGTCGTCCACATGCTGCTCCGGCCTCTACGGCTGCACACCTCTCCCAAGGGGGAACTCGCTCCGGCATCGGAGGAGACCGTCTCGCTGACAGGGATATGGGGCGGCAGGATCATGTCCCCCCTACGGGCAGGAGGTTTCCTCCCCCCGGTAGTCGCCGCAGCAGGTCCGTCGTCCATAGCCTCGGAGCTGTCTAACTTGCATTTCAACGCGAGGAGTTGAACTTTCCGATGAGTCATACGTTCGCGGTCAAATGGTTGAAAGCGTTCCGAACCAGCCCGGAGGCCGTGGTCGCCCTTTACACCGACGACTTCCTGTTCGAAGACCCGATTCTCGCGCAGCGGATCACTTCGAAAGAGGAGTTGCTGCGCGTGTTTGCCCCATACGCCAACAAAGACACCGAAAACGGCATCGGTATCAACAACTTCCGCATCGACGAGGTCGTGGGAGACAAGAACGCCGCGATCTACCGATGGACCTGGCACGCCCCCACGGCCGCCGCGTTCGTCGGTGTCCCCACCAATGGGAAGGTGCCTGGCGCGCGCGGCATCACCTTCCATATCTACGACACCGACGGCCGCATCAAGCGGGAAGCAAGTTTCTGGGACGTGTCGACTGCCGTTCGTGATCTCGGTCTGCCTGTCGACCCCACCGCGGTGACCAAAGCCCCGGCTCTGGTCTGAAAGGAACTGCCATGAGCCTTGATACTTCCCAAGCACATCAGCACGCCCAACGCTGGGTCGATGCGCTGACCAGCGACACCGCAGCAGTGGTCGCGCTCTACGCCGACGACCTGGTCTACGACGACCACGGCGATTCCGACCACATGATCGACACCGCCATCACCAAAGCCGAGCTCGAACCGCGGCTTGCACCTTTCGCCAACAAAGACCTCGACAACGGGATCGGTGTGCACGCCTTCACCGCCACCGAGGCTTTCCAGCTCGCCGGCGTGGACGGGCAACCCGCAGTGGTGATCCTGTGGGATTGGACGGGGGAGGGTCTGAGCACGTTCCGCGGCGTTCCCACCGAGGGCAAAGACCTCAGCACTCGGGGCATCACCTGGCATCAGCTGGATGCCCAGGGAAAGATCGCCCGTGAAACCACCTACTGGAATGACACCTCGGTGCTGCAGGAGCTCGGCCTGCCGATCGTCACACCGGAGTACTGGGTCGAGGGCTTCGACCCCGCCTCGCTGACGGGATAGCCGCGGGTGTCCAACGATGGTATGTGGGGTGTGCTCCCCGACGTCCTGGATCGTGCGTGCGCTTACTACGGCGAGCGCACCGCGATCCTGGACGCGGCGTCTGGCGCGAGTGTTACCTATAACGAGCTGGGCCGGTGGCGCAATCGGATCGCCAATGCGCTGATCGGCGTTGGTGTACAGAAGGGTGATCGAATCGGGCTGCTGATGCCCAACTGCCTGGAGTTCATCCCAATTCAGCAGGCCGTGTGGGCGGCTGGGGCGGTGCTGGTGCAGATGCCGACCCGGGCCGCGGCCGAAGGATTCAAGTCAAATCTGGAACAGACCGACGCGACGACGTTGCTGTATCACGCCAAGTTCGAGGACGCCGTCGCCGCGATCCGGGGGCAGTTGCCGAAGCTGCAGACCCTGATCCGAGTGGGCACCGCGTCAGGCGACCCCAAGGTTGAGGCACTGGACTTTTCGACCCTGGTGGCCGCCCAGAGCTCACAGCGTCCACAGGTCGATATCGCCGAGCACGACGAGGCCTATGTGCTGTTCACATCGGGGAGCACAGGTGAGCCGAAAGGCGTGGTCAATTCTCACTTCACGTGGAGCCACTACAGCATTTCGGCGGGGTTGGAGATCGGCGATATCCGGTTCGGCGAAGTGTTCGCCCACGGCGCACCGCTGACGCATTTCACGCAGATCTTCGTGATGCCGACCTTCATCCGCGGTGGCACCAACGTGATGCTTCCCGGGTTGGAACCGGAATCGCTGCTCGCCTACATAGAGCGATACCGTGTCACCGCGGCCGCATTGGTGCCCACCATCATCTATCTGTTGCTCGATCACCCCCGCCGAAGCGAGTTCGACGTGAGTTCGCTGCAGACCGTGGTCTATGCGGGATCCCCGATCACCCCCGAGCGGTTGCGTCAGGCGCTAGAGGTCTTCGGGCCGATCTTCATTCAGACCTATGCGGGCACCGAACCCGGCTACATCGCGTGTCTGCGCAAACACGAGCACGTCCAGCGTGACGGCGAATCCACAGGCCAATGGACCGCTCGTCTCGGAGCCGCGGGCCGACCGATGTTTCAGGTCAACGTAGCGATTCAGGACGACAACGACACGATACTGCCGGTCGGCGAGGTCGGTGAGATCTGCTCACGCCAGCTTGGCCAAATGCTGGGCTACCTCGATCCGGCACGCAACGCCGAGACGCTGCGGGACGGGTGGGTGCATACCGGAGACGTGGGCTACCTCGACACCGACGGGTACCTCTACCTCGTCGACCGCAAAAAGGACATGGTGGTCAGCGGCGGGTTCAATGTGTTCCCACGTCAGGTCGAGGATGTTCTGGCCACCCACATGGCGGTGGCCCAGGCGGCGGTGATCGGGGTGCCTGACGAGAAGTGGGGTGAGGCCGTGATGGCCGTGGTGGTCGCCCGCGCGGGTGAGATCACCGGGCCGGCATTGGAATCAGAACTCATCAGGCACGTCAAGGCTGCGCTGGGCAGCATCCCTGCTCCCAAGACCATTCTTTTTGCCGACAGCCTCCCGCTGAACCCAGCAGGCAAGGTCGACAAGAAGGCTATTCGTAAACCCTACTGGCGCAGCAAATCCCGTCAGGTCGGCTAGAGAAAGGACGCTCGCGATGTCAGAGCACTACTCAATGTACATCGAGGGCAAGTGGGTCGACACCGACGAGGTGTATGAGATCTGCAGCCCGGCAACAGAAGAACTGGTCGCCACTGTCGCCAAAGGAAGCACTGAGCTGGTCGACACCGCGGTGAACGCGGCCAAGGGGGCCTTCGTCGAAGGGACGTGGCGCCGAACCCCGCCCGCGCAGCGGGCGGCGATCATCAACACCGTCGCCGAAAGACTGGGCGCTCGCGCTGAGGAACTCGCAGCCCTGCAGACCCGCGAGAACGGGGCCACGATCCGCATCACCAGCGCATTGCACGTGGGGTTGTCGGTTGCCCAGATGCAGTATCTGGCGGCGGTCGCGCAGAACTATGAGTGGGAGACGGCCGGGCCGGCGATCGCACCGATTGCCGCCGACGGTGTGGTGGTGCGCGAGCCTCTCGGTGTGGTAGCTGCGATCGTGCCATGGAACATCCCGATGCTGACCACGGTGTGGAAGATCGCGCCGGCCTTGGTCGCCGGTAATTCGGTGGTGCTCAAACCCGATGAGCACGCGCCGTTGCTGGCACTGGAGCTGGCCCGCGAGTTCGACGCTGTGGGATTGCCCCCCGGAGTGTTCAATGTCGTTACCGGGGACGGTGAGTCGGCCGGTGCGCACCTGTCCGGGCATCCCGATGTGCGCAAGGTGGCGTTCACCGGTTCGACGGCGGTGGGCAAGAGCATTCTGCGTCAGTCGGCGGACTCGGTGCGTCGGGTCACCCTGGAACTCGGCGGCAAGGGCGCGAACATCATCCTTGATGACGCCGACATCGACATGGCCGTCGACGGCGCCCTGTTCGCGTGCATGGCCAACAACGGCGAGGCGTGTGAGGCGGGCACCCGATTGCTCGTCCCGGCGTCACGACGCGATGAGATAGTGGAGAAGCTGCTGGCGCGGGCATCGACATTGCGCGTCGGTGATCCACTGGACCCTGCGACCCACATCGGGCCGATCATCTCGCAGACCCAACGCGACCGAATCCTCGACTACTTCCGGATCGCGGCCGAGGAGGGCGCCACCGCCGCTATCGGCGGCAAGGCTCCTTCGGGACCGGGCTTCGACAAGGGCTACTGGATCGAGCCCACCATCTTCGTCGACGTGACCAACGACATGAGAATCGCCCGTGAAGAGGTGTTCGGTCCGGTTCTGGTCGTGATGACCTACGACACTGACGAGCAGGCACTCGCGATTGCCAACGACACCAATTACGGCCTGTCGGCCGGCGTTTGGGGCAGTGACGAACGAGCGGCCGGCCTGGCGCGCCGGTTGGAGGCCGGCATGGTGTGGGTGAACAACTGGCACATCATCCACCCCGCCTATCCGTTCGGTGGGTACAAGGAGAGCGGTCTGGGCCGTGAAGGAGGGCCGAACGCGATCGACGAATACGTCGAGGAGAAGTTCATCGCATTCGATCGTTCCGGGGGAATCGAGAACAAGGCGTTCGCCATCGTGATCGATCCCGCAGAGAAGTGAGTTGACGCGGTAACGAGGAGAAGCTGATGACGATGGCGACTGCAACGCGCGACATGGCCGGATGCCCGGGCACATCGAGGCGGCCCTTGCGATTCGGTGTGGTATCTGAGAAAGGGTTGTGGACCAACGGATCTGATGAGTTAGTCCGCATCCGCGCGGTGGACCTGCGGGATTTGACGCACAAGGCGGCTGCGGCCCGCGAGGATTGTCCGCGTGCTGTGGTCGTCGTCGACATCAACGTGCTGATCGCCGGCGATGCCCGAACAGCGCGCGCTGCGATCAGCGATTCGGGGTGTCAGCGCGGTGACACGATGACCTATGTGGGTACCCCGGCCGGATTGTCCGGGCTCATCGCCGATATCTACGCACTGGGCATTGCCGACGGCGCAATTCTGCTGCCAGTCGACAGCGAGGGCGTTGTGGAGCTGATCCGCGACGTCGTTGTTCCCGAGTTGCAGACAATGTCGGCGGCATGATGGTCAGCGCTGAACAGTATCGTGCCGCGCTTCGGCGCCATCCCGCTGGTGTCGCCATCGTGACTATGATGTCAGCGGGCGGGCCCGTCGGTTTCACCGCGACGTCGTTTGCCTCCCTGTCGTTAAATCCACCGTTGGTGTCGTTCAACATCACCCATACCTCTTCGAGTTTCGAGGCCATGCGGGCGGCCGATACATTGGTCATTCATCTGCCCGGTGCCGGTCAGGTCGAACTGGCGCAACGGTTTTCACGATCGGCCGAGCAGCGATTCTCCGATAGGTCGCTGTGGCATCTGCTGCCGACCGGCGAACCCGTACTGGATGGGGTGCCGACCTGGCTGCGGGTCCGAGTGGACCGACTCATCGCCGCCGGTGACTCCACGCTGGTCGTCGGCGCGGTCGCCCAGATTCATTGTGAGGATTCCCCAGCGCGCCCGGAGCCGTTGCTGTATCACGACGGCGCCTACCTATGCACTCAACCGCTCATCTGACGGGCCGGTGTTGCTGGCTCAGGTGTTCTGCAGGGCCCAGGCGATGGCTTGGGCGCGGTTGACTGCCCCGTACTTGCGCAGAATGTGCTTGACGTGGGACTTCACGGTCCCTTCGGTGATCACCAACTGGTCGGCGATCTCGTGGTTGCTGGCACCGGTCATCATGAGCCGCAGCACTTCGGATTCGCGTTCGGTCAGTTCCACCCGGTGCGGCGCGTGGCCCCCGGGGGCTGCGTCGAGGTCATCGCCGCTTGCCCAGTCGTCATTGGACCAAGCGGCGGCGTCGATACCCAGGTCGCACAAATCGTCGATCTGGTCGACGGTGTTGATCAGCAAATCCCTGATGTTGTCGCGCTGTTGGCGCAGGTTCTCCATGAGTGCGGCACGTTGGTAGATATGGCTGAAGCCGTCGGCGAAGGCCCACAACACATCCCGATCGGCCTCGTCGACGCGAGTGGTCTCGGGGTAATGGTCGATGTGCAGGAATCCCATCACATCGCTGCCCTGCACCAGTGGTGCGACAACATAGGAACGCGACTGGCCGGCTTGGACGATCAGCGGTCGATAAACCGGCGCATCGGCGGTGTCCTGGATCAGGGTGGGCTGCCGCCGCGACAGCGACACCGCCTCCGGGGTGGCCGGCATAAAGGGCACCGACTGGTTTTGCCACGCGTTGAACCAAGCTCGTTCAGCGACCTCGGTTCGATCCAGCAGGATCAGCGGCTTCCACCCTGCGGCGTCCACGGTGGAAAGAACTGCGCGTCGAAACCCTAGGCGGAAAACCAATTCGTGGCACGCGTTATCGACCAGAGCTGCCGTGGTCGGCATGGCGCGCAGCCTGTTGAGGCTCACTGCGCAGTCGGCCAGGCGCTGGCTGCGCACGCCGGTCTCGAACAGATACCAGTCCATGGCCAACTGCTGCAGCCTCAATAGCAAGGTGTACAACTGTCGTTCGGTCTCGGTGTCCGAACTAGGCACCGCGCGCATACGCAGCGCACACAGCCTCGAGAAATCCGAGATCACCTCGCCAGCCTGTGCCGGAGAATCGGCTTCCAGTCCTGGCGGCCCCTCGATGCCCAAGACACCGACGACCTGTGCGCGCAGTGCTGAGAAGCGCTCGCTGAACTCGGCTTGTTTCGACGACCAGTCGGCGCGCCCTCGACCGGTGCCGGCTGCGCGTGAAGACTCGCCGCCGATGAGGACGCTCATCGGCGTGACCTGTTCACGCCGCGGGTCTCGCGCAGATAGTACGAGATGGCCGCGGCCCGGTTGGTGGCACCGAGTTTGTGCAGGATGTGCTTGACGTGCGATTTCACGGTGCTCTCCGCGACGGTCAGTTGGTCGGCCAACTGGGCGTTGGTCGCGCCGCTGGCCAACAATCCCAAGACCTCGCGCTCCCGGCTGGTCAATGTGGTCAACCGAGATGAGTCCCGCACCTCGGTGGTATGGGCGGGCTTGGTGTGGCGAACCCTGGGCGGCGGTGCGGATTCGGGTGCTTTGATCGATGTGGTGGCCGCGGCATTGGCGCGCAAGGGGATCGGGCTGGTCATGTCGGTGGTGGTCACCGATCCCACCGCCGCATCGCAAACTCCGAGGACGTACTGGCGCTGACGCTCGATGCGTTCGACGAGTAGAGCGCGTTCGTAGGACAACCCCACACCGTCGGCGAACATCCGCAGCAGGTCGCGATGTGCTGCGGTCAACGGCCGGCCGTCGGTGGGACGGTCTGCGTGCAGCAATCCGATGACCACCGAACCAGCCACGACGGGGGCCACCACGTATTCGCTGGTCCGCATGCGTTCGACCAGAGGACGGTACACCCGAGCCTCATGGTCGACGTCCAGGATCAGGGCGGGTAACCGGCGACGCACCACTTCGGCCTCCACCAGCGGTGATGCCAGCGGAATCTGCAGGTCTTCGACCCGATCGGTGGGGTAGCACTCGATCTGCATGCTCACATGCCGCTGCCCGTCCACCCCGTATATGGCGTCGGGCGACCATGTGGACCCGCGTACCTGGGAATACATCACCCGCTGGAATACCGCCGATTCGGCCAGTGCGCGGGGGGCGCACTCCAAAGTCGCGGCCGGGGAGGGCGCGTCTCTCACCGTTGCCAGGGATGCAAGTAGTGCGGTGAGGGCGGCCGATATCTGCTCGCCCGGTGAGGCGAGGTCGCGGTGTGGCGTGTAATCGGGCGCAATGGCCTGCTCGCTCAGCAACTTTGGGTCGTCGGTCGACGATGACCGCGACAGAAGCTCGGTGCCGATGGGGTGCTCCTTGGTCGTCATCACCACGAATGCGGTTCAGAATTCACTAACGTGCCCTCATCATTGGTGATCTGAATCACTTTGTCAAACCATTCCTGGCCTGCGTTATTGCCGCTGAACCGCAGTTGGTCGGCGATTTGGCGGTGCCGCGGTTGACAATGACGATCCGGTGCTAGTAAATCTCAATTCACTAATTCGGAGGTGAGGGATGAGATGGACCCGTTGATGCGACCTGCTGCCTGGCCTGGGGCTCTAGCGCTACCGGTGATCGCCGCGCCGATGACCAACGTGTCGGGACCGGAATTGGTGATCGCAGCCTGCCGCGCGGGGGTGATCGGGTCGTTCCCCACGCACAACGCGCCTTCACCGGCTGACCTCGACTCCTGGATGGGCCAGATCGCGTCGGAGATCTCCGGGGATGGGTGCGCACCGGTGGCGCCGAACCTGGTGGTGCACCGCAGCAATGCCCGTCTGCAGGCCGACCTGGACTGTCTTATCGGTCACCAGGTGAAACTGGTCATCACCAGCGTGGGCTCCCCGGCGCCGGTCGTGGAGCGACTGCACGCGGCCGGTGCCGAGGTCTACGCGGATGTGGCCAGCGTGCAGCATGCCTGGGCCGCGCTGGAGGCAGGCGCGGACGGACTGGTGCTGTTGACCGCGGGCGCGGGCGGACAGACCGGCTGGGCGAACCCCTTCGCTTTTGTGCGCGCTGTTCGCGAACGGTTCGACGGGCCACTGGTCCTTGCCGGCGGCATCGCAGACGGCCGCTCGATCCTCGCCGCCCAAACCGCTGGTGCCGACCTGGCCTACATCGGGACGCGGTTCATCGCCACCGCAGAAAGCCGGGCCAGCGACGAATACCGCCGAGCGCTGGTCGCCTCGACACTCGACGATGTCCGGCTGTCCGACCGGGTGGGCGGGATACCGGCCAGCCTGCTGGCTGCATGGCTGGATCGCCAAGACGGCGAGTGCGGCGGCCGCGGTGACGGGTTTGCTCAAGATCAGTTGCTGTCCAATGCCGACGCGTGGAGCGCGGGCCACAGCGTCTTCGGCGTTCACGGCCTGACCACGGTCGACGAACTGGTCGCGGAGTTGGCCGGCCAGTACCGCCAAGCCAGGCGGGAACTGGCGGCCCTGTGCGCGGAGGGGCGGCCGGTGGGGTGAATGCCTCGTTCGAACGGCCTTTGTCACCTATTGGGGGTGTTTCGCCGGCATCCCCATTGTGATCAGCGCCAACGCACTTAGTGTATTGGCATTCACTAACAACGTTAAGGACATCGATGCCAGCCCTGTCATCGGAGATTGACACCGACTCCGACACCTTTGTCAGCAACTACGAAGTGCAGTCGGCAGCGGTCGCGGCGCTCAACGAGCAACTCCGAGCCGTGGCCGCCGGCGGCGGTGAGCGCTACGTCAAACGCCATCATGGCCGAGGCCGACTGTTGGCCCGTGAGCGCATCGAGTTGCTTCTCGACCGTGACGCGCCGTTCCTGGAACTGTCGTCGCTGGCGGCGTGGGGCACTCAGTTCAACGTGGGTGCTGCGATCGTCACCGGCGTCGGGGTGGTCAGTGGTATCGAGTGCATGATCATCGCCCACGACCCGACTGTGCGCGGCGGCACCATGAACCCGTACACACTGCGTAAAAACCTGCGCGCGTTGGAGATCGCGAAAATCAACCGACTTCCGGTGCTCTACCTGGTGGAGTCCGGCGGTGCCGATCTGCCCACGCAGTCGGAGTTGTTCGTGCATGCCGGCCGGATTTTCCGGGACCTGACCGAGCTGTCGTCGATGGGTATTCCCAGCGTCGCCATGGTGTTCGGAAACTCCACCGCCGGTGGCGCCTACGTGCCCGGCATGTGCGACTACGCCGTGCTGGTGGACAAGCAGGCCAAGGTATTCCTCGGCGGCCCGCCGCTGGTCAAGATGGCGACCGGTGAGGACGCCGACGACGAATCCCTGGGCGGGGCAGACATGCACACTCGGGTCTCGGGACTCGGTGACCATTTCGCCGTCGACGAGGTCGACGCCATTCGCATCGGCCGCGATATCGTCGCGCACCTGAATTGGCGCAAGCTGGGACCGGGACCGAGCACTCCGGCTGACGAGCCGCTCTACGACAGCGATGAGCTACTCGGGATCGCCTCGGGTGACTCCCGAGTCCCGTTCGACCCCCGAGAGGTGATCGCCCGCATCGTCGACGGCAGCCGCTTCTCTGAGTACAAGCCCCGGTGGGGGACCAGCCTGGCCACCGGATGGGCATCGATCCACGGTTTCCCTGTCGGTATCCTGGCCAACACCCGAGGCGTCCTGTTCAGCGAAGAGTCAAAGAAGGCAACAGAATTCATTCTGCTGGCCAACCAGACCGACACACCTTTGATCTTCCTGCAGAACGTGACCGGCTTCATGGTGGGCACCGAGTACGAGCAGGGCGGCATCATCAAGGACGGCGCGAAGATGATCAACGCCGTCACCAACAGCACCGTCCCGCACATCACCATCAACATGGGTGGATCGTTCGGCGCCGGCAACTACGGGATGTCGGGCCGGGCCTACGACCCGAGGTTCATGTTCAGCTGGGTCAACGCCAAACTCGCCGTCATGGGCGCCCAGCAACTCGCAGGTGTGCTCTCGATCGTGGGCAAGGCCGCCGCTCAGGCCGCCGGCCGGGAATTCGACCTGGAAGCCGACGCGAAGCGCACAGCAGAGATCGAAGAGCAGATCGAGCGCGAATCGCACGCCTTCTTCATCTCCGCCCGCATCTATGACGACGGGGTGATCGACCCACGCGACACCCGATCTGTGCTCGGAATGGCCTTGTCCGCAGCACATTCCAACGTGATTTCCGGACGCCGCGGCTTCGGCGTATTCAGGATGTGAGGAACGTGACCACCACTCATCAGCCCATCGGCAAGCTGCTCATCGCCAACCGCGGCGAGATCGCCTCAAGGATCATTCGAACCGCCCGCGAAATGGACATCGCCACCGTCGCGATCTACTCCGATGCCGACCGGTTCGCCCCCTACGTCGCCGAGGCCGACGAGTCGGTGCACCTACCCGGCACCGCTCCGGCCGATACCTACCTGCGGAGCGACCTGGTTCTGGCTGCTGCCGCCGCCACTGACGCCGACGCGATCCACCCGGGCTACGGATTTCTTTCTGAGAACGCCGAATTCCCCAAAGCCTGCGCCGATGTGAACGTGATCTTCGTCGGTCCCAGCCCCGAAGCCATCGCCGCGATGGGATCCAAGATCGCCGCCAAAGACATGATGGCCGCAGCCGGCGTACCGGTGCTGCCCGGGGTCACCGTGGATGCCGAACAGGACGCCGACCCCGACAACCTGCGCAACGCCGCAAATCAAATCGGCTTCCCGATACTGGTCAAAGCCGCCTTTGGCGGCGGTGGCCGCGGAATGCGGATCGTCGCCGACGAGAACGAACTACTGGAGGCGGTCGCCGGTGCACGGCGAGAAGCGGCGTCGGCATTCGGCAATGGAACTGTGTTCCTGGAGAAGTTCGTCGAATCGCCTCGACACATCGAGGTCCAGATCTTCGGCGACAGTCACGGCACGGTCGTGCACCTGGGTGAACGCGAATGTTCCATTCAGCGTCGCTATCAGAAGATCATCGAAGAGGCACCTTCGACGGCGGTCGACCCGTCGCTGCGCGAAGAACTGGGGCGCGCCGCGGTGGCCGCGGGTAAAGCATTGGCCTACGAGGGGGCCGGCACCGTCGAGTTCGTGATGGCACCCGACGGCGCCTTCTACTTTCTCGAAGTCAACACCCGGCTGCAGGTCGAACACCCGGTGACCGAGCTGGTCACCGGAATCGACCTGGTACGCGCGCAGTTGCTGGTCGCCGCGGGGCAACCGTTGCCGCCTCAGATGCTGAACACCCGCCCCGACGGCCACGCGGTCGAGGTCCGGCTCTACGCCGAAGACGTTGCCGCCGGGTTCATTCCGGCGTCGGGAACGCTGCACACCCTGGAGTTCCCCGATCTGCCCGGCGTGCGTGTCGATGCCGGATTCACCTCCGGGTCGACAGTCAGCACGTTCTACGACCCGATGCTGGCCAAAGTCATCGGCTACGGCCAGACGCGAGACGAAGCCTGCCGGCGGGTGGCCCGGGCGCTGCGCGAGACCCGCATCCACGGCGTCACCACCAACCGTGATCTGCTGGTGGGAATCCTGCGTGAGGCCGAATTCCGCGCCGGCGCGATCGACACCGGCTACCTGCAGCGCCACGATCCCGCCGTCCTGATCGTGGCGGAGCGGGCCGCAACCGGCACCCACGCGGTAGCCGCGGCGCTGGCCTCGCTGGCGCAGCGACGTCAGCAGACAACTGTCGTGCCCGGTCTTCCCGCCGGGTGGCGCAATCTGCCCAGCCAGGATCAGATCGTGCAGTACCGCGTCGGCGAAGACATTGTCGAGGTGCACTACCGCGTAGAGCGTGACGGCGTCAAAGTCACCGTCGGCGACTGGCAGCCCCAGGTGCGGATGGTCAGTGCGGCCCCAGACTTGATTGACGCCGAAATCGACGGAGTGCGACGGCGCTACCAGGTAGCTCGGTCCGGGGACGTTCACTACGTCGACAGTGCACTGGGATCGACCGCACTGCACGAGATTCCACGATTCCCAGACCCCAGCTCGATGCAGGAGACCGGGTCACTGCTGGCCCCGATGCCCGGGGCGGTGGTGCGCGTCGAGGTCAGCGAAGGCGACGAAGTACGCCTAGGCACCGCCATCGTGGTGCTGGAGGCAATGAAGATGGAACACACCGTGCGCGCCCCATCGGATGGCCTCGTGGCAACGATCGCCGTAAAGTCCGGGGACCAGGTGGAATCGGGGCAGGTCCTCGCCGTGGTTTCCGGGCCCGATGACGGTGCCGCGTCGTGAGCGTTGAGTACGAGGTCCGCAACGGGATCGCTTGGCTGACCATCAACCGTCCAGAGGCCCGCAACAGCCTCAACAAGGCAGTCCGCGACGGGTTATTCGACGGGGTACGCAGATTCAACGACGACCGGCAAGCCAAGGTGCTGGTCCTGACCGGCGCCGGGGACAAAGCATTCTGCGCCGGCGGCGACCTCAAAGAGATGTCGGAGGAACATCTCACCGTTCCGCCGGTGGATTTCGTGCCACAGTTCGGGCGCAACATCACCGTGGACAAGCCGACCATCGCCGCGGTCAACGGCGTCGCCTTCGCCGGCGGTTTCCTGCTGGCACAGACGTGTGACCTGTGTGTGGCCTCGACGACGGCGAAGTTCGCCATCACCGAGGTCAAGGTAGGCCGCGGTTCGCCATGGGCAGCGCCGCTGCCACTGATGATTCCGCGCCGCATCGCCGTGGAACTGGTGCTCACCGGCGCGCCGATATCGGCCGCGCGCGCCCACGAGATCGGTCTGGTCAACCGGCTGGCAGAGCCCACCGACCTGCATGCGGCGGCACAAGAGCTCGCAGAGCAGATCGCGGCGAACGCGCCGCTGTCGGTGGCTGCGGGCAAGCAGACCGCGATACTGACTGCGCAGCATCCACTGCGCGAGGCGTTCGAACTAGCCGAATCAATCTGGGAGCCCGTCTATTTAAGCCAGGACGCGCAAGAGGGAATGGCCGCCTTCAAGGAGAAGCGCTCCCCCCAGTGGAAAGGACGCTGATGAGCCTGGACTACCCCGGACTGCTAGCGGCGCTGCACGTGGAATCTGAGCTGCTCACACATCGTTTGCAGGACTTGTCGTTCGAGTATTGGGGTCGCGCGACACCAGCGCAGGGCTGGAGCATCCAAGATCAGGTATCTCACCTGGCCTTCTTCGACGATGCCACCAAACTGGCCTTTACCGCGCCGGATCACTTCGCGCAGATGGCCGCCAAATTGATCGACGGCGGTATGGACTTTCCCGACCGGATCGCCGAACAACACCGCATCCTGGCCCCCGAGGCACTGATGAGCTGGTTTTCGGTGGCACGTCAGGAGCTGCTGACCCTGTTCGCCAACAGTGACCCCAAACGCCGTGTGCCGTGGTTCGGTCCCGACATGAGCGGGGCGTCCTCGGCGACCGCCCGGCTGATGGAGACATGGGCGCACGGACACGACATCTACGAAGCACTCGGTGTCGAACACCCGGCCACCCCCGGGCTGCGCAGCATCGCGCACCTCGGCGTGTCCACCTTCGCGTTCTCACACCGCCTCAACGGTCTTGACGTGCCCAGCGAGCCGGTCGGCGTGCAGCTGCATTCGCCCGAGGGCCAGACGTGGACGTGGGGACCGCAGGACACCGCCAACACGGTCGTGGGCGCCGCGCAAGATTTCGTCCTCACCGTCACCCAACGCAAACACTGGACCGAGACCGGGCTGACAGTCAACGGTGCGGTGGCCACCGGCTGGATGGAGATCGCTCAAGCGTTCGCCGGAGCAGCCAGCAAGCGCAGACCGAAGGTGCAGCAGCGATGAAACGTGCGGTTCGGATCGGCAACGCCTCGGGGTTCTACGGGGACCGGCACTCGGCGATGCAGGAGTTGGTCGCCACCGCCGACGTCGACGTGGTCACCGGCGACTACCTGGCCGAGCTCACCATGCTGATCCTGTGGAAGGCGCGCAAGAAGAATCCCGACACCGGTTATGCGCATACCTTTCTCACCCAATTCCGGGACGTGGCCGCCGAATGCGCGCGCCGCGGGATCAAAGTTGTGGTGAATGCGGGCGGGCTCAATCCCGCCGGAATGGCCCGACGAGTTCGCGACCTGCTCACTGACCTCGACGTCGATCTCACGGTCGCCCACGTCGAGGGCGACGACCTGGTGTCGCGGCTACCGCAGCTGATGGAGCAAGGCATCGACTTCGCCAACCTCGACACCGGGATCCGGCTGCGCGACAAGAACGTCGAACCGGTCTCGGCCAACGCCTACCTGGGCGGCTGGGGAATTGCCTCGGCCCTGACCCGTGGCGCCGACATCGTGATCACGGGCAGAGTGACCGACGCGGCGCTGGTGGTCGGGGTGGGCGCTTGGTGGCACGGTTGGGCAACCAACGACTACAACGCGCTGGCCGGTGCCGTCGCAGCCGGTCACATCATCGAGTGCGGCCCACAGGCCACGGGCGGAAACTACTCCCAGATTCGGGAGGTCACCGACCGGCGCTACCCCGGTTCACCGATTGCCGAACTCGGCCACGATGGCAGCTTCGTCATCACCAAGGCGTCCGGCAGCGGGGGCGTGGTGACACCGGGCACCGTCACCGCCCAGCTGCTCTACGAGGTCGGCGCGCCTGCCTACGCCAACCCCGATGTGGTGGCCCACTTCGACACCTGCTCGATGACCCAGGTCGGTGATAACCGAGTGCGGGTCAGCGGTACGACCGGCACGCCGCCACCGCCGACGCTCAAAGTCGCAGTGAACTACATCGGTGGCTTCCGCAACACCATGACCATGGCGCTGACCGGCCTGGACATCGACGAGAAGGCCCAATGGGCCGTCGAGGAACTCATGACGATCCTTGGCGGGCGAGACCGATTCGACGGTGTCGATATCCAATTGCTGCGCTATGACACTGCCGATCCGGCCAACATGGCCCAGGCAACCGCCCATCTGCGGGTCACCGTCAAAGACCGCGACCGCACCAAGGTCGACCGAGCGTTCTCCAATGCGGTCATCGAGCTGTACGTGGCCGGATACGCCGGCTTCTACACCACCACCCCACCCACCACGGCTAGCGAATTCGGTGTCTACTGGCCGACACTGGTCCCGGCAACGGCAGTGCAGCACACAGTGGTTCACGCCGACGGGACACGAGAGCCGATAGATCCGCCGACCGAGGTGTCCGAGATCGATGTGCCTGATCCCGCACCCTCGCCGGTCCGCTCAGATTTCGGGCCGACCACCCGCCGGCCGCTGGGCAGCATCGTGGCGGCCCGCTCAGGTGACAAGGGCGGAAACGCCAACGTCGGCGTCTGGACCGACACCGACGAGCGTTGGAAATGGCTGGATGAATACCTGAGCGCCCAGAAGTTCGCCGAACTCGTGCCCGAGGTCCACGGGCTGACCATCCGGCGCTACGCGTTCCCCAACCTCAAGGCGCTGAACTTCGTGGTCGTCGGATTCCTCGGCGACGGTGTCGCATCGTGTACCCGCCCCGATGCCCAGGCCAAAAGCCTGGGGGAGTACCTGCGGGCGCTCAACACCGACGTTCCGGACAAGCTGGTCTAGGAGAGCGCAGGCGAATGGACTTCACCGAATCCAGCGAACATCGCGACCTGCGCACCGCCGTTGCCGCGATCACCGACAAATACGGCCCCACCTACTTCGCCGAACGAGCTACCGCTCACGAACCCACCGACGAACTCTGGCTGGAGCTGGCCCAGCACGGATTCATCGGCATCAACTTCCCCGAGGAATTCGGCGGTGGCGGCGCGGGCCTGACCGAACTGGCCATCGTCTGCGAGGAAACCGCCGCTCGCGGATGCCCCTTGTTGCTCATGCTGGTGTCCAGCGCCATATCGGGTGAGCTTCTCACCCGGTATGGCACCAGCAGTCAGCAACGGGAATGGTTGCCGCGCATGGCCTCCGGCGAAACCAAGATGGCGTTCGCCATCACCGAGCCCGACGCCGGATCCAACACCCGCCAGATCGCCACCACAGCGGTACGCGATGGCGGCGACTATGTGCTCAACGGCACCAAGTACTACATCTCCGGAGTCGACGAAGCCGGCGCGATCGTCGTCGTGGCGCGCAGTGCGCCACAGCGGCTGTCGTTGTTTGTGGTGCCCACCGATACAGCGGGTCTGGTCAAACACCGACTTCCGGTGGGGATCAACCTCCCAGAGAAGCAGTACACGCTGCACTTCGACGACGTCCGGGTGCCCGCATCGCAGCTTCTGGGTGTCGAACACGAAGGGTTCAACCACGTTTTCGACGGGCTCAATCCAGAGCGCATCACCGGAGCCGCGGTGTGCGTGGGCATCGGCAGACATGCGGTCGAAAAAGGAGCCGACTACGCCCGCCAACGGTCGGTGTGGGGCCCACCCATCGGCACCTATCAGGCGATCTCACATCCGTTGGCCAAAGCCAAGATCGACGTCGACCTGGCCGCCGTAGCCACCGGCCGCGCCGCCTGGCTCTTCGATCGCCGGTTGCCCGCCGGGGAGGCATCCAACATCGCCAAATACGTGGCCGCCGAGGCAGCGGTCAGCGCCGTCGATCACGCGATCCAACTGCACGGTGGAAATGGAATATCAGCCGAGTACGGCTTGCTCCCGCAATGGGGTCTGGCCAGATTGTTGCAGATCGCCCCGGTCAGCAGAGAGATGATCTTGAACTATGTCGCGCAGCACAGTCTCAACCTGCCCCGATCGTACTAACCCCGGACAGCAAGCAGAACAATCGTGAAGTTCGGTCTGCAGCTTGGCTATTGGGACGCCCAACCGCCCACCAACCACGCACAGCTGGTCGCCGCAGCCGAAGACGCCGGGTTCCGCACCGTGTTCACCGCCGAGGCGTGGGGCTCGGATGCCTTCACCCCGCTGGCCTGGTGGGGCCGGCAGACCCGTCGGATGCGACTGGGAGTGTCGGTGGCGCAACTGTCGGCCCGCACACCGACAGCCTGCGCGATGGCATCGCTGACGTTGGACCACCTCAGCGGTGGACGGCACATCCTCGGGCTTGGAGTGTCCGGACCGCAAGTGGTAGAGGGCTGGTACGGACAGCGGTTCCCGAAACCGTTGGCACGGACCCGGGAATACATCGACATCGTCCGGCAGGTATGGGCCCGTCGAGAGCCGGTAACCCACCGCGGGCCGCACTATCCACTGCCCCTGACGGGGCAGGGCAGCACCGGTGCGGGAACGCCGCTGAAGTCGATCACCCATCCGTTGCGGACCGATATCCCGATCATGCTCGGCGCTGAGGGACCAAAAAATGTCGCGCTGGCCGCCGAGATCTGCGACGGATGGCTTCCGATCTTCTATACGCCACGAATGGCCGAGACATATAACGGCTGGCTCGACGAGGGTTTCTCCCGTCCCGGAGCACGGCGCCGTCGTGAGGATTTCGAGATCTGCGCGACCGCGAATGTCGTGATCACCGACGATCGCGCCGCCGCATGTGCGGCCATGAAACCTCGGTTGGCAATGTATCTGGGCGGTATGGGCTCCCAGGACACCAACTTTCACGCCGATGTCTACCGGCGGATGGGCTATGGCGACGTGGTCGAGGAAGTCACTGTGCTGTTGCGCAGCAAGGGCGCGGACGCAGCAGCACAGGCAATTCCGGACGTACTGGTCGAGGATTCGGCGATCGTGGGAGATCACGAGTACGTCCGCGAGCAGATCAAAATCTGGCAGGCCGCCGGAGTCACCACCATGGTGATCAACGCCCGCAGCCCCGAATTCATCAACCAATTAAGTAACTTGTGAGGACGGACATGCTGGAAATCACCGATCGCAATCGGGTCCGCACCATCGCCTTGGCGCGCCGTGATGCACTCAACGCCTTCGATGAGGCGCTCTACGACGCCACCGCGATCGCACTGCAGGAGGCCACCGAAGACGACGACGTCGCGGTGGTGATTCTCACCGGGTCCGGCCGGGCGTTCAGTGCCGGGACCGACCTGAAGGAGCTTCAGGCCCGAGCATCTCAAAACGGGTTCATTCCAGGGGAATACGGATTCACAGGACTGATGGATGTTCTCGCCGAATTCCCCAAGCCGTTGATCTGCGCGGTCAACGGAGTGGGGTTGGGGATCGGCACCACCATCCTGGGGTTCGCGGATTTGGCGTTCATGTCCACCACCGCCCGCCTCAAGTGCCCGTTCACCAGTCTGGGACTCGCTCCCGAAGCAGCGTCGTCGTACCTGCTGCCGGCGCTGCTGGGCAGGCAGAACGCGGCCTGGGTACTGATGTCCTCGGAATGGATTGATGCCGAGCAGGCCCACGCGATGGGTTTGGTGTGGCGGCTGTGCGAACCGGACGATCTCGACACCCAGGTCCGTCGGCACGCCGAAATCCTTGCCAGTCATCCTCTTTCTAGCTTGATCGCGGTCAAACGGACCATCACCGCACCCCATATCGGGGCGGTTCGCGCGGCGCTGGCCAGGGAGGATGCCTATCTCGAGGATCTTCTCGGGGCTCCAGACAATGCGCAGGCGCTGGCCAGATTCGTCGAGGGCCGTAAGTAGCGACTCACGACCTCATGCCGACGACGATCGCCGCCGCTGCCTCCTCGGCCAACGGATACGGCGTCAGCAGTGTGAATCGGTCGACCAATCCGCTGAACCGACTGAGCACCTGTGGCCCGATCTTGGCCGGTTCACCCACCACGGCAAAGGTATTTAACACCTCGTCGTCGATCAGGGCGCTCATCGTCGTCCAGTCGCCAGTCTTGGAAAGCCGATGCAGCTCGGTGTGCAAGTCGTGCCATCCGTGCAGTTCCAGTACGTGGCGGTAGGCCGGTGTGGACCCGTAGAAGGCGATCTGGCGTCGGACCGCTTCGATGGCGTGGGCGATCTCGCACTCGGTTCGGCCCGAGGCGATCAGTCCGGGATAGGACACGGCGAGATCAGTGCGGGCGCGGCCGGTTTCGTGCAACACCGTGGTGACGGCCGGCAGGGTTACCTCGCTGAGGTAGCGGCGCGTGGTGAAACCGTGCACGAGCAGGCCGTCTGCGACTTGCGCGGCAGCCTGGGTCATCCTGGGCCCCACGGCTGAGACCACGATCTTGGGATCTCCGTAAGGATGAGGGGTTGGGGTGAACATCGGGGTCATCAGCGTGTGCTGGTAGTGCACTCCCCGGAAGTCCAGGCGTTCCCCGGTGCGCCAGGCATGCCAGATCGCACGCAGCGCGTGCACGTATTCGCACATCCGGTCGGCGGGAGCCGACCATGGCATCGAGAATCGTCGTTCGATGTGCGCCTGGATCTGGGTGCCCAGTCCGAGCACGAAGCGCCCGCCGCTCATTTCCTGGAGATCGTTTGCGGCTATGGCAGTGGTCATGGGATTGCGCGCGAACGCCACCGCGACACCGGTGCCCAACTGCACACCGGTGGTGGTCATGGCTGCGATTGCCAAGGGAAGAAACGGATCTCGGTCAACATCGGTCGACCAGATGCCGTCGAACCCGATGCGTTCGGCACGAGCTGCCTGGGCGACGAGACCGGCGATGCCGGCCTCGTCGCTGCCCGAGACTGTGCCCCCGATGTTGCAGTCGATGTACATGAATAGCTCTACCTATGCTTATCAGGCGAGCTGCGCTTGGGCTGGTCGGCCAGGTCGGTTCGTTGGCGCCCCGGCCGCAGCCGGTGCGGCTGGAAGAAAGGCGGTGAGCCCGTAGATGACGATGGTGCACAAGATGATCGACACCAATGTCGCTGCGAAGACCAGTGCGGGGGATGCCAGCCCGTTGTCGAGATGCATCGCGATGATGAGTGGATAGCCCAGACCGAAGTTGGCGCCGAAGAAAGTCATTGGGAACACCACGAAAAGGCTCATCAGCTCCCACCAACGAGAAATCTTGCGCCAGATAAGTACCGCCACAACGGTGAACAGCACGACCTGGGTGCCCTCCAGGATTCCGATCACGATCGGGTAGTTCCATATCCGCAGGGCATGGGGACCGTAGTAGGTGTACACATCGGTACCGGTGCCGATCACTTCGAACACGCAGGAGGTGAGAACTTCCAGCCCCCACAACGCGAACAGGCCCTTGCGGTTGAACCGGCCTTCGTAGATACGCTTTCCGGCATACAGGCAGGCACCGGCGTAAAGGATGATGTAGCCGCTGTGAGTCCAGTTCGGCTGCGGGATACCGAAAGCCGAAAAGTGCATCAGCCCGGCACCGGGCTGGCCGTTGTGCGCGTCGTAGAACCACAGGTCGAACGCCACGTCGTAGAGCGGCTCGGCGTAGGCGGCCACACCGGCTGCCACGCACGCGATGAGGTAAAACGGCGTGCGGTGCCGACGGCCCATCTGAATGGCGACAACGATCATCGCCAACGCGATCGCCCAACTCAGCCAGGTGAAAATATTCTGCCACAGCAGGCTGACGTCATGTGTCATCACCTCGGTGGTCATTCGGCCCATGTGCGCTCCTCCGTTGACGTGGCGACGGTGAGCGTTGAGGTGCCCGGGTGTCGCCCTGCAGGAAGGACGCTATCCACGGTGATGTGTGTCTCATATCCCCCGCGGGGGGACATGCACTCTCATTAGGGGGTGCACGAGCGAAGCGCCGTCAAAGGCGTGCTGCGCCGGCGCGGCTGGTGCTCAAGATGGCGCGAGCTGAGTCGGTCAGCAGAACCCGCAGCTGGTCATCGGCCAGACCTGTGTTGTGAAACAGCGGTGATTGAATGGCGCCGATGGCGGCGTGCACGACGACCCGTGCTTCGGTGTCGTCCAAGTCCTCGCGCAGCTCGTCGACCAGATGTACCCACTCCTCCAGGTACAGCCGCTGCTTTCGGCGCAACCGCCTGCGGTCCTCGTCGGGCAGGTTGTTGATCTCGTTGTAATAGACCTGCGCCAGCTGACGATCTCCGACCACGAACTCGACCTGGCCTTCGATCAGCTGCTCCAGCGCGGTGGGCAGCTCGGCGTTGCCGTCGAGGATGCGCTGTTCCTCGGCGATCAGATCGTCGATCACGCGGTCGAACAACGCGACCAGGATTGCCGACTTGCTGTCGAAGTGGCGGTAGACCCCGGATCCGGTGATACCCGCCGCGTTGCCGATGTCAGCAATCGATACCGCGTGAAAGCCTTTGCGCCCAATCAGATCTGAGGCGGCCAGCAGAATCCGGTTCTTGCGGTCGGGATCGCGGGTTCTGACGCCTGCTGTGCCGGAGGGCGAGTCAACGACGATGAGTACACCTCCTAGTGCATCTCTACTCATTATGCATTGGGCTTGGGCTGGGCATATCACTTCACATAAGTGAACCACAAATAACTAACTCGGGCGTCAATCCAACGTGGGTTGTCACGTGCCGAGGCGAGGTTGTGCCCCGATGGGGGGATCCATCTCCTCCCGCGAGGAGGGGAAACCGCAGTGATCTGTGCCATACATTTTCGGCGTGCTTCCCAACGAAGGGCCCCCGTTTATGCGCACCGCGCACACAGCTTGGCAAATCGACCGCTCGCGGCCAGTGTGTCGGGACGCCCGGTGATCGCGCTGGGACCCGCGGCCAAGCCGGTGGGCGCGCTCGGCGGGTTTTTCGCGATGACCCTCGACGTGTTCGTGCTGATTTTCCGTCCTCCCTTCGCATGGCGCGAGTATCTGAATCAAACGTGGTTTGTGGCCCGGGTATCGCTGGTCCCGGCACTGATGCTGACGATTCCTTACACCGTGCTGCTGGTGTTCACCTTCAATATCTTGCTGATCGAGTTCGGGGCCGCTGACTTCTCGGGAACCGGGGCCGCGATCGGCACGGTGAGCCAGATCGGGCCGATCGTGACCGTCCTGGTCGTGGCCGGCGCCGGCTCCACAGCGATGTGTGCTGACTTGGGCGCCAGGACAATTCGCGAAGAGCTCGACGCTATGCGGGTGATGGGCATCGATCCCATCCAGGCGTTGGTGGTACCGCGCGTGCTGGCCGCGACCACCGTGGCACTCGCACTGTCGGCAACGGTCATCATGGTCGGGTTGGTCGGCGGATTCACCTTCGCCGTCTTCATCCAGCATGTGCCCCCAGGCTCGTTTGTGGCCGGACTGACGGTGCTGACTCACGGAGCCGATGTCGCTGTGGCGCTGGCCAAGGCCGCATTGTTCGGGCTGTCGGCCGGTCTGATCGCCTGTTACAAGGGGATTTCTGTGGGGGGCGGACCCGCCGGTGTCGGCAACGCGGTCAACGAAACAGTCGTGTTCACCTTCATGGCGCTGTTTGCGATCAATGTGATCGCCACAGCGGTCGGCGTGAAGATCACGGTGGTGTGAGGTGGGGGAGTTGAGTTCTGTAGTCCAGCAGAGGTTCCCGAGAGTAAGCAGTCGGGTTGGACGAATCAGGGTGGCGTGGAACGACATCGGTGTGCAAACCCAGTTCTACGCCCGTGCGATCGCGTCGATCGGCGACGCGGCGATGAACTATCGCACCGAGCTCATCCGGCTGATCGCCACGATGGGGCTGGGTGCAGGGGCGTTGGCCGTCGTCGGCGGGACGGTGGCCATCGTCGGGTTTTTGACCACGACCACCGGCGCGCTGGTCGCGGTCCAGGGCTATAACCAATTCGCGTCGGTGGGTGTGGAAGCGCTGACCGGGTTCGCGTCGGCATTCTTCAACGTCAGGCTCATCGCGCCGGGCACTACGGCGGTGGCACTGTCGGCCACGATCGGTGCCGGCGCGACTGCGCAGCTGGGCGCAATGCGCATCAACGAGGAAATCGACGCATTGGAAGTCATCGGTATTCGCAGCGTCAGCTACCTGGCATCGACACGGGTGGCCGCCGGGGTCATCGTGGTGATCCCGCTGTACTGCGTCGCGGTCATCATGTCGTTCGTTTCGTCGCGGTTGGGTACCACCGTGATCTACGGGCAGGGCTCCGGTGTTTACGACCACTATTTCAATACGTTCCTCAACACGACCGATCTGCTGTGGTCGTTCGGCCAGTCCGTGGCGATCACGGTGGTGATCATGTTGGTGCATACCTACTACGGGTTCACTGCCTCCGGCGGACCGGCCGGTGTGGGCGAAGCCGTCGGCCGCGCGGTGCGGACCTCGTTGATCGTGGCCGCCATCGTCGTGGTGATGATCTCGCTGGCGTTGTACGGCCAGTCCGGCAACTTCCATTTGGCGGGGTGAACTATGCACTCGGGACCCAACGATGCCCGGATCAAGCCGGTCTGGTGGACACTGATCCTCGTCGCCGCCCTCGGCGTCTTCTTTTTCACGACCGGTTCGATGTTCGCAGGCACCTTCCGCAACTTCGTACCGGTGACTCTGATGTCGGACCGCGCCGGCCTGGTGATGGAAACCGGGGCGAAAGTGAAACTCCACGGCGTCGAGGTGGGTCGTGTCAGTGCCATCCACGGGGGCGCCTCCGCGGTGAGTCTTCAGTTGGAGATCGCTCCAGATCAGATCAAGTTCATCCCGGCCAATGTCGACGCGAGAATCACCGCGACAACGGCTTTCGGTGCGAAGTACGTGGATCTGAGCTATCCGGACAACCCGGCCAGTCAGCGCCTGGCCGCTGGTGCGGTGTTGCACTCGCGCAACGTCAGCACCGAGGTCAACACGGTGTTCGAGAATCTGACCGGCGTTCTGAAAATGGTCGACCCGGCCAAGCTCAATGCGGTTCTTTCGGCTCTGGCCCAGGGTTTTCGCGGCCAGGGCGAGCGTATCGGGCAGGCGATCACCGATTCCAGTGAGGTTCTGTCGGCGATCAACCCCCGCCAGGACGTGATCCGCCAGGACTGGAAGGCGATGGGAGACCTCAGCGCGACCTACGACCGTGCCGCCGACGACATCGTCGCGATACTCGATGCCGGCAGCACCACCGCCGAGACGATCACTACCCAGCATGCACAGCTTGACACATTGCTGCTCAACGTCATCGGGTTCGGCAGGGCCGGTGTCGACTTGTTGGCACCCAACGCCAAAAACCTTGTCGATGCGGTCAATGGCTTCGCTCCAACCTCGGATCTACTGATGAAATACCAGCCCGAGTACACCTGTCTGCTGGATGGGTCGGTCTCGTTGCTGCAGAACGGCCACGTCGATGCCTTCGGCGCCAACGGCCGCTCGGCGATCTTCGACATCGGTCTGCTGCTGGGCAACGATCCCTACCTCTATCCGGACAACCTGCCGGTCATCGGAGCCAAGGGTGGCCCCGGCGGAACGCCGGGCTGCGGTTCGCTGCCGGATGTCGCGAAGAACTTCCCCGTACGACAGTTGGTGACCAACACCGGGTGGGGCACCGGTATCGACATTCGGCCCAACCCCGGCATCGGGTTCCCCGGCTGGGCGAACTACTTCCCTGTCACCCGCGCAACCCCGCAGCCACCGATAGTGCGCAATCTCGGCGGCGGACCGGCGCCCGGACCCGTTCCGTACCCGGGAGCACCGGCCTACGGCGCGGACTTGTACGCCGACGACGGCACCCCACTGTGGCCAGGTCTGCCGCCGGCACCACCGCCCTCGGATCAGCCACCACCGGATCCGAACACGCCACCACCAGGTGTGGAGCCCTTCGTTCCACCCGCACCCGCTGTCATGACGCCGACTCAGTGATGGCCCGCCGACCCCGACAGGAGCCGATCCGTGAACAAAGAAGTGCTCGCCACCCTGATACGTGTTGTCGCCTTTTTGACCGTCTGCGCTATCGGTGTGTTCGCCCTGTTCTCGATCTTCGCTGACCTGAGGTTCGGTGAGCGCAAGCAATACACCGCACAGTTCACCGACATCAGCGGCCTGAAGAAGGGGGATTTCGTACGGATCGCCGGAGTGGAAGTCGGTCAGGTGCAGGGTGTTTCGATCGACAGCGACGCCAAGGTGCTCGTCGACTTCTCCGCCGAAGACTCGGTGGCCCTGACTACCGCGAGCACCGCGGTGATCCGGTATGACAACTTGATCGGTGGTCGTTACCTGGAGCTGCAGCAGGGTGACGGACCCGGCCAGGCCCTGGCGACCGGCGCGACGATTCCGGTGGAGCGCACTCAACCCGCCCTCGACCTCGACGAACTGATCGGTGGGTTCCGGCCGTTGTTCAAGGCGCTGGACCCAGATCAGGTCAACGCGCTGAGCACTCAGCTCATCGAGGTGTTCCAGGGTCAAGGCGCCACCATCGGGTCCTTCCTGAACCAGACAGCGGCGATGACCTCCACGCTGGCCGATCGTGACCAGCTCATCGGCGAGGTCATCGGCAACCTCAACGCCCTCCTAGGTTCGCTCGGTGGCCAAAGCGACCAATTCGACAAAGCGGTCACCTCACTGTCGGATTTGGTAGCCGGGCTATCGGCGCGCAGGACCGACATCACCGCTGCCATCGCACACAGCGACAACGCAGCCGCCGAGATCGCCGACCTGATGTCCCAAGCCCGTCCGCCACTGCAGAACGTGGTCACCCAGACCGACCGGGTCGCCTCGATCGCCGTCGCCGATCACGAGTATCTCGACAACATTCTCAACACCCTTCCCGACAAGTACCGGGTGCTCGGCAGGCAGGCGATGTACGGCGACTATTTCAGCTTCTACATCTGTGACCTGATCTTGAAGCTCAACGGCAAAGGAGGACAACCCGTTTACGTCAAGCTCGCCGAACAGGTGACAGGACGGTGCGCAGCGAAATGAAGTCCTTCTCAGAACGCAACCCGCGCACGATCGGTCTGATCGGCATTGCCATCACGATCGTCATAGCGGCCGCCGCGCTGAACTTCGACAAGCTGCCGATGCTCAGCAACACCAAAGAGTATTCGGCATATTTCGCCGACGCAGGCGGCCTCAATACCGGTGCCACCGTACGAGTCTCGGGTTTCGCCGTCGGCAAGGTGCACCGCATCAGACTCGACGGCAGGAAGGTCCTGGTCGATTTCACCGTCGACAGCGGAATCCGGCTCGGCGAGCAGAGCGAAGCTGCAATCAAGGTGAAGAGCCTGCTGGGAACGAAGGTGATCGACGTCATCCCGCGAGGCAACGGTCAACTGCACGAAACCATTCCGCTGGAACGCACAACGTCGCCATACCAGCTGCCCGATGCGTTGGGTGACTTGGCCACCACTGTTGAAGGGCTCAACACCGACAACCTTTCAGTCGCACTCGACACGATGGCGCGGACCTTCGCCGGCACACCACCCGATGTCAAGATCGCCGTGGCCGGCGTGGCACGGCTTTCCGAGACGATCAACAAGCGCGACAGCGCGCTGCGCAACCTGCTTACCAATGCGCGCAAGGCGACCGCTGTCCTGGCCAACCGCAGTGACCAGGTCGTCGGCCTGGTACGTGACAGCAACGCGCTACTCGCCGAGTTACGCACTCAAAGCGATGCGCTTGACCGGGTGTCACAGGACATCAGCAGGGCTGCAACGCAATTGAGAGGGTTCATCGCCGACAATCGTCAGCAGCTGCACCCGATGCTCGACAAGCTCAACGGCGTATTGACGATCATCGACAATCGCAAGGAGCGGCTGCAAGAGGCCGTCAAACTCCTCAACAAGTATGCGTTGTCGCTGGGGGAATCGGTGGGCTCGGGCCCGTTCTTCAAGGCCTATATTCCCAACCTGATCCCTGGCCAGATCGCACAGCCGTTCATCGATGCGGCGTTCTCCGACCTCGGCCTGGACCCCGCGACGCTACTTCCCTCCCAGCGCGTCGACCCGCCGGTGGGACAGCCGGGTACCCCGGCATTGCCGGTGCCGTTCCCGCGCACCGGGCAAGGCGGAGAACCACGCCTGAATCTGCCCGACGCGATCACCGGAAAGCCCGGCGATCCGCGGTACCCATACCGGGAGCCTGAACCCGCCCCCGACCCGGGCGGCCCGCCGCCGGGACCGCCAGCACCACCGATCCCCGGGCTGGAATCGACACCGGAGCCCACACCGAGCCCGGTCTTCGTACCCGCGCCCGGCGAGCCCATGAACCCGACTCCGGCAGGTGAAGGACAATGAGGATCAGCAAAACACAACTGGTGCTGACGACGGGCCTGGTGGTCGTCTTGACGGCCGGAGTGCTCTTGGCGTTCCGGATGAACGGCCCAACTGCTCGCACCACCGTTACCGCCTACTTCGAGAACAGCAACGGGTTGTTTGTCGGGGACGACGTGATGATCCTGGGCGTGCCGGTCGGCAAGGTCAGCCAGATCGAACCGCAAGCCGAACGTGCCAAGGTGACGTTCTGGGTGGACAAGGAATACAAGGTCCCGGCAGATGTCACCGCCGCGATCCTCTCACCGCAGCTGGTGACGGGACGGGCGATCCAGCTGACCCCGCCCTATGAATCCGGTCCCCAATTGCCCGATGAAGCTGTTGTACCGATCGAGCGGACCGCAGTACCGGTGAGCTGGGACGACTTTCGAGTGCAGTTCGAGAAGCTGACCCGGACGCTGCAGCCCCAGGGGTCCGGCGGCACCAGTGCCCTGGGCAACTTCATCAACACCGCGGCCGACAACCTGCGCGGTGAAGGCGCCAACATCCACGATTCCCTGCTGAAGCTGTCCAAAACGGTGACCACGCTCAGCGATCACAAGGACGACGTCTTCTCCACCCTGACCAACCTCGCCACTTTGGTTTCGGCACTGCATGACAGCACCGATGTGATGTCTACGCTCAACCGCAATCTGGCCGCGGTGAGCGCACTGCTCGCCGACAGCCCCGACGAGGTGGGGCAGGCGATTGCTGATTTGGGTGCGTTGGCTGTCGACGTGAAAAGCTTCGTGGCCGAAAACCGGGACGCGGTGGGAACGACGTCGGACACACTGGCATCGATCAGCACGGCGCTGGTGCAAAGTCTCGACGACATCAAACAGTCCCTGCACATATTTCCTACCACCCTGGCCAATTTCGGCAACATCTACGAGCCGGCGAGCGGCTCACTGACCGGTGCGCTGGCGGTCAACAACTTCTCCGATCCGATCTCATTCATTTGCGGCGCGGTCGAGGCGGCATCGCGGCTCGGCGCCGAGCAATCAGCGAAGTTGTGTGTGCAATACCTGGCGCCCATCGTCAAAAATCGCCAGTTCAACTTTCCGCCGTTCGGGGAGAACGCCTTCGTCGGTGCTCAGGCACGACCCAATGAGGTCACCTACAGCGAGGATTGGCTGCGCCCCGACTACATTCCGCCTGCGGAGTCTGCGGCGCCTAGCCCAGAACCGGCACCACTGCCCGCCGAGGCAGCGCCGCCCGATCACAGCAGCGACCCAACCGCCGGGTTGCCCGGCCTGATGGTTCCGACGGGAGCAGGATCATGACGAATGCCACTGCGTGGCTGAAGATGTCGACGACGGTGATGAAGCGACTGGTCGCAGGCACGGTTGGGACCACAACGATCGCCCTCAGCGTCGTCGGCTGCGGCAATTGGCGCGGCCTGAACTCGGTGTCGCTGCCGGGAACCGAAGGCGGTGGGCCGGGCGCTTTCGACATCCAGGTGCAGTTACCCGATATCACGAATCTGCAGCCGAATTCGCGGGTTCGGGTCGCAGATGTCACAGTGGGCACCGTCACCAAGGTCGAGCGCCAAGACTGGCACGCACTATTGACGCTGCGCATGAACGGCGAAGTGAATCTGCCGGCCAATGCCACCGCCACCATCGGCCAAACGAGCCTGCTGGGATCATTGCACGTCGAGCTTGCGCCGCCGGCCGATATCGCACCGCAGGGACGGCTGCACCAGGGTTCGCTGATCCCGCTGGCCCACTCGGCTACCTACCCGACCACCGAGCAGACACTGGCCGCGGTGTCGATGCTGCTCAATGGCGGCGGCCTGGGCCAGCTGCAAGACATCACCACGGCGCTGAGCACCGCGCTGAGGGGGCGTGAGGCGGATCTGAGAAACCTCATCAACCAGCTCGAGACCTTCGTCGCGAAAACCAATGAGCAGACGGGCGACATCATTGAGGCCACCGACAAACTCAACAGCCTGACTGGCAAATTCGCCGCCCAGCAGCCCGTCTTGGACAAGGCCGTACGCACCATTCCCGACGCTCTGCAGGTGCTCAAAGACCAGCGCGACAACTTGATCGCAGCACTGGATCAGCTCGGCAAGTTCAGTGCCCTGGCGGCTGATTCGACACGGCAGACCAAGGAGTCACTGGTCCGAGAATTCAACAACCTCGGCCCGGTGCTGGAATCGCTGGCCAACGCGGGCCCCAACATGACGCGTTCGCTGTCGATACTCACCACCTACCCGTTCCCGAACGAAACCCTGGAGAAGTGGCTGCGCGGTGATTACGCCAACATGACTGCGATCGTGGATCTCACATTGAGCCGAATCGATGCCGGGTTCTTCACCGGCACCCGCTGGGAAGGCAACCTGACCGAGCTCGAAATGCAATGGGGCCGAACCATCGGGCAGCTCCCCAGCCCCTATACCGCGGTCAATCCGCTGGTGGCGCCCTATCGCTGGGATCAGGGGCGTTGACATGATTCACCGGAGAACCAAAATTCAGCTGGCCATCTTCGCTGTGATCGCCGTGGTGTTCGGCGCCGTCATGATCTTCGGATACATGAGACTGCCGGCGCATCTGTTCGGCATCGGCCAGTACGCGGTCACCCTTGAGCTGGACAGCACCGGCGGGCTGTATCCGACGGGCAACGTCACCTACCGCGGCACCGAGGTCGGTCGGGTCAAATCGGTGGGCCTCAATGAGAACGGCAGCGTACACGCAGTTTTGACACTTCGATCGGGTATCGACATCCCGTCGGACCTGCGTGCCGAAGTACACAGCCAATCGGCGATCGGCGAACAGTACGTCGAGTTGTTGCCGCGCAACGCCGCAGCCCCACCACTGAAGGACGGTGACGTGATTGCCGCCAAGGACGCCTTCATCCCACCTGATATCAACAGCCTGCTCGGCGCCGCCAACACCGGGTTGCAGGCGATCCCGCATGACAACCTGAAGACGGCAATCGACGAATCATATGCCGCCGTAGGAGGTCTCGGGCCAGAGATCTCCCGGCTGGTACGGGGATCGACCGCGCTGGCCTCCGATGCCAGGAAGAACCTGGACTCACTGACCACCTTGATCGACCAGTGGCAGCCGGTCGCCGACTCGCAAACCCACACCGCCGATTCGATCGAGGCGTGGGCGGCGAACCTGGCCTCGGTCACCGACCAACTCAGACAGCACAATGGCGATGTTGCCGGTCTCATCGAGCACGGAGCGCCGGCGGCTGCAGAGGCCCGCGAACTGCTACAGCGGGTTCAGCCGACGCTGCCGATCCTGTTGGCCAACTTGGTGAGCCTCAACCAGGTGGCCCTGACCTATCAGCCAGATATCGAGCAACTGCTCGTTCTCTTACCTCAGGGCATCGCCCAACTACAGGGGCCCAACCTGGCCAACCGTGACAATAAGGACAAGGCCCATAAGGGCATCTATCTGGCCTTCAACACCAACATCAACCTGCCACCACCGTGCACCACGGGATTCCTACCGGCACAGCAACGCCGCCCCCCGTCCTTCCAGGACTACCCGGAACGCCCAGCCGGTGACCTGTACTGCCGCACCCCGCAGGATTCAGTGTTCAACGTCCGCGGTGCGCGCAACCTGCCGTGTGAGACGGTGCCGGGTAAACGCGCACCGACGGTGAAACTTTGTGAGAGCGACGAGAATTTCGTGCCCCTCAACGACGGCTACAACTGGAAGGGCGACCCCAACGCAACCCTGTCGGGCCAGCCCATCCCCGATTTGGGTCCAGGGCAGGGCCCGCCGGCCGCACCTGCCGAGGGCGAGCCGGTACCGATGGCGGTAGCCCGCTACGACCCGGCGACAGGCACCTATCTAGGACCAGACGGTCAGGTGTACACCCAGGCCGATTTGGCTGACAACGGATCAAAGGAGCAAACATGGCAGTCGATGCTGACCCCGCCAGCGACGAAGTAGCTGAGCCCGGCGCCGAATTCACCGGTTATGAGCCCAAGGCCCGCAACAATTTTCGATCTCGGGTCGCACGTCGGGGCAGGGGGGTGCGTGGTCCGCTGCTGGTGGGAGTGCTCACTCTCGTGGTCATCGGTGGATTGACCGGGTGGCTTGGTTGGCACACCCATCGATCCGAACAGGCTCAGCGGCTCAACGACATGTTCCTGCAGGGAGGCCGTCAGGGTGCGTTGAATCTGACCACCATGGACTTCGCGCATGTGGAAGCTGACATTCAGCGAGTATTGGATGGGTCGATCGGAACGTTTTACGACGATTTCGAGCAGCGGGCGCCGGCATTTGAGGAAGTGGTGAAAAAGACTCAGTCCAAGACGCAGGGAACGGTGACTGACGCCGGGATTGAATCTGTGTCTGGGGATTCGGCCAGGGTGTTGGTGGCGGTGTCGGTGAGGACGTCGAATGTCGCTGCGCCCGAGCAGCGTCCGAAGCTGTGGCGTATGCGCATCGATGTGCAGAAAGTCGGTGATGTCGCGAAGGTGACGAATGTGGGGTTCGTGGCGTGATCACTAGGCTCAAGACCAAGGGAACGTCTGAATCTGATGTCGATATCGATTCCGGTGATGATTTCGTAGAGCACGCGCGGGTGGAGCCCGGCGAAGAGACTCGTGACGACGCCGACGAATCTGCGGGCGAAGCGGTCTCGGAACCAGCCACGGCCGAGGAACGCGCCGGGAGTTCATCTCGACGAGCGGTCATGTGGTTGACCTACGGAATTATTCCGGTCCTCATCGTCGGCCTGGCTGCATGCGCGGGGTATCTGCTGTGGAAAGACAGTTCGCTGCGCGCCGCCCAGGCCGCCAGCGTCAGCGCTGTTCCGGCTGCTACCGACAGCACGATCAAGATATTGTCCTACAAGCCCGATACCGTGCAGAAGGATCTGGAGGCAGCGGGCGAAGGACTCACCGGGGCGTTCAAGGATTCCTACAACGCGCTGACCCACGATGTCGTGATACCGGGCGCCCAGCAGAAGCAGATCTCCGCGGTGGCGACAGTGCCTGCCGCCTCGGTGGTTTCGGCGACCGCCAAGCGAGCGGTGGTGATGGTCTTCGTGAACCAAACGACGATCGTGGGCGCTGATCCGCCGACCGCGACAGCCTCGACTGTCAGGGTGACGCTGGACAAAGTGGGGGAGCGATGGCTCGTTTCCGATTTCACCCCGATCTGAGTCGGCCGACGGCGCTCGTGTTGATTACCGCTGCGATGGGCGCGGCGACAGCGACAACGGCAGCGCCACGTGCCGCAGCAGACGATTTCGTGTACTTGGTCAACGTCACCGTGCGCCCCGGCTACAACTTCGCGGGCCCTGACGCGGCGCTGGTTTATGGGCACGACATCTGTTCGAAGGTGGCAGCCGGAACTGCCTACCGCCAACTCGTCGGCGACATCGAGCGTGACTTCGACACCAGCGACGAGTTCCACGCGTCCTATCTGGTGATGCAGGCCGTCAACGAGCTGTGCCCCGAATTGATCTGGCAGCTGCGGAATTCAGCGGCCGGCTATCGACCTGGCGAGGTGAAATGACAATCATTGCCCGGCGGCTAGCCATCCTGGCCCAATGCGGCGTGCTCACTGTGACCGCATTGCTGCATGCACCAGGTGCGGCAGCCGATAACCGACGCCTCAACAGCAGTGTTGTCGCCAACGTCTACACCGTCCAACGCCAAGCTGGCTGCGCCAACAACATCACCGTAGATCCGCGCCTGCTGGAAGCCGCCCACTGGCACACCCTCGACGTCCTCAACAACCGATCCGTCGACGGTGACACCGGGTCGGATGGGTCGACACCACAAGTTCGGGCGGCCAACGCGGGGTTTCGTGGACGAGTGGCCCAGACCATCGCGATCAACCCGGCGTTGGCGATCAATAACCTCGACGTGATCAATCAGTGGTATCACCGGCGTGACTACCTGGCGATCATGCAGGATTGCGGCTTCACGAGAATCGGTGTCTGGTCGGAGAACAGCCTCGATCGCTCGGTGCTCGTCGCGGTCTACGGCAGCCCCGATCCCTGACGACATCAACACCTCCCCGTCCAGGAATCAATCCCCGGGTCGGAGGAGCGAATTCCCCCCAGCGGTGGGTGTTTCCGGGGGTGCAAGCCAGCATCATGTCACGCATGCCGGTTGATACGCCGCCGGTCTCGATGACGCATGGCGCCGGCCGCCACGATGAAGTAGAGGTGACACGCGATGGATTCACCCTCGATCCGCGCCGGCAGTGTGGCTGAGGAGCAGTCGAGTTTTGTGGCCGGTGGGGGAGGTCCACGTGTGGCTGCCGTCGGGGTGCTGGATGTCGGTCCAGCCGTTTTCGCCGGTTTCGAATGTTTTGATCAGGTGGTGCGTTCGGCACTTGGGGCCGAGATTGCCGGGATGGGTGTGGCCGGCCGGCCAAGGGGTGGCGTGGTCGAGATCGCAATTGTGGGCTGGTACTCCGCAGCCGGGGAACATGCACACGAGATCACGCATCCGGACGAATGTGGCCAGTTTTGTTGAGGGCCGGTAGCGGGTTTCGGCGGCGAGGTCCTCGGAGTTGGTGAGGTACTTGACGGTGGCGCCGGTGGCGATCAGTTCGGCAAGCAGGGGTGCGGGCACGATCCCGCCACCGAGAATGACTGCGGGGCCGCCGGTTACGGTGGGTGCGCGGTCGGCGGTGTGATCGCTGGGGTCGGGTTCGCCGTGGAGGCGTGGGTCGCGGGGTGGTTGCGCCGGGGCGGCGGGCTCGTCGGTAGGTATCTCGACCGCGGCGTCAGGGCCCGTGCGGTCATCGCCTTCGTCTCGGGTCTGTGTCCCGTTGTGGTCCGCGGCGTTGTGGGTGTCATCGGCGCTTTGGGGCAGGATTTGTGCGAGGAGATGGATCATCACGGCGCGGGAGCGGGGGTCGACGCCGGTGGCGTCGCAGTCGGGGTTGCCCGATGGTCCGGGGGTCGTTGTCGCAGACTCCGCGGACCATGGCGGTGAGGAGGTTTTTGAGCAGGGCGGCGTCGGTGGCCAGAAGTCGTCCCCAGATGGACACGGTGCCGTTGGGGTCGTCGGGGTCGCCGAAATGGATGTCGCGTTCGCGGGCGGCGGTGCGGGTTCTGCGTACGGCGGCGGGGTCGAATTTCTCCACCCAGATGTCGATGGCTTGTTCGGCTTTGGTGGTGGTCAGCGCACCGTAGGTGGTGGCGGCGCCGGCCAGTGCGGTGTCGATCAATGCCAATGCGTCGTCGTCGGTGACGAGTTTGGTGCGCCAGGTGATGGTGGAGACCACGGCGGCCGAGATGTCGCCGCGGGCGAACACGGCGGCGACTTTGGGAAGCCGATCGCGCAGTGCTTGAGCGATGCGCATCTGGGCGGAGGCGGCACGGCGACTCAGGTTGCAGGCGGCGCTGACTGCGGCGGTGGCGGTTTCCCAGCCGTCGATCGCAAGGTGGGCGGACGTCTCGTCCTCGTCGTCGCAGTGGCGGGCCACGATCTCGGCGATGACGGCCAGGCGCTGAGCGGCTTCGGTGGCTTCGGTACGGGTGTGGTGGTCGAGGCAGTCGATCAGCGCAGCGTCGGTGAATTCACTGAGCACCGGCCGGTCGAGCAATTCGAACACATGTTCTAGTCTAGTGATGAATATACAGCTGGGCAACCTTTTTCGGGCTGTCGCTGAATTGTCGCTCGCCAGGCGGGCAAACGCCTGGCGAGCGACGAGGATCAAGGCTGGACGTATCCGGGCGGGTTGGGGGTGTCGACCCACAGGTCGACCCCGAGCTCCGAGCCGGGCACGCAGTCGTACACCGACAGATCGGTCACGCCGTTCGCCAGCAGCACGTCCTCGCACAGCAGGCTCTGGCCGGTGTACTCCCGCGCCGGCTTGTTGAAGATCGCATACGCGGCGTCGGCGTACACGTCCGGCTTGCGGGCCCGGCCCATGGCCTCGTCACCGCCGAGCAGGTTCTGCACCGCGGCGGTGGCCACCAGAGTGCGCGGCCACAGCGTGTTCGACGCGATGCCGGCCTCCCGCATCTCTTCGGCGATACCCAACGCGCACAGCGTCATTCCGAACTTGGCCATCATGTACGCCGTCGGCTTGAGCCACTCGGACTCCAGTCGGATCGGCGGGGACAGGGTGAGGATGTGCGGGTTCTCCCGGCCCTTCATGTGGGGGATGCAGGCCTGCGACACCGCGTAGGTGCCGCGGATCTGGATGCCGTTCATCAGGTCGAAGCGCTTGAGCGGTACTTCCTCGATCGAGCCGAGATTGATCGCCGACGCGTTGTTGACGCAGAGGTCGATGCCACCGAACTGCTCGACCGCCTTTGCCACGGCCTCGGCCACGGAATCACCGTCACGCACGTCCCCGACGATCGGCAGCGCCTGCCCGCCGGCCTCCTCGATCTCCTTGGCCGCGGTGTAGACCGTGCCCTCGAGCTTGGGATGGGGCTCGGCGGTCTTGGCGACCAGCGCGATGTTGGCGCCGTCGGCAGCGGCCTTCTTGGCGATCGCCAGCCCGATACCGCGGCTGGCGCCGGAGATGAACATGGTCTTCCCGGACAGAGTCATGAAGACACGATAGGCCGACCGGGTTGCATTGAAATCGACGGTTCAGGGCTGCGAAGGGCGGACGATGGGGGACAGCGTCATCGAACTGCACCAGAAATGGAGGAGAACCATGAGCGCTGTTCCTTCAGGAACCGTCCTGACCTGTGCCCACGAGGGCTGTGAGTGCCGGATCCGCGTCGAGTCCGAATGCCATTGCGAAGGTCCGGAAAGCAGCTACAAGTGCACCTGCGGCGCCGACATGGTGCCGGTCACCGAGTAGGACCGAACAGGTCAGCCCGCCGCATTGGGCTGCAGTGGCGGACAGTTGCCGGCCGGGTCGGCGACGAGTTCGAAATGCCACAGCTCGTTGGCATAGATCTGGCACAGCCCGAAGCGTGCGCCATTGGCGATCAGCCAGCGATCGGCCTGCGGACCGCCGACATCGACCGCCTCACCGGTCACATGCCGGGAAGCGGTCGGCGTCTGCACGTACTGGCGGGCGGCCGCGAGGCTGCCATACGTCTGGACCGCCTGATCGAGCAGTGACTGTTGGAAGTCGGCCGACCGCCACCCCGAATTGATCGTCATGGTCACGCCTTCCGCGGACGCGGCATTCGCGGCGTTCTGAATGGCGGCCAGCAGGCGCGGGTCCAACCGGCCGATCGCCGGGTTCTGCACGTCGAAGGGGGTCAGGACCTGCCCGTCGGCCAGCGAGCCGTCACCTTGGGTCATCGGAACGGTGTCGTCGACCAGCCGGATCTGCGGTGCCGGTGCGGAGGTGCCGAACAGGACGGCCATTGCGGCCACACTCGAGGCCACCGTCGTCCCCACCACCATCGGCATCACCGGCACCACATTACTCAGCCCGCCCCCGCGCGATCACCGGCGCCAGCCTATGCACCAGCGCCTCGATCTCGGTGGGGTCCTTCAGACGGTCGGGCACCCAGGCCAGCGCGATCCGGGCCGGTGCCCAGGTGCTCTCGTCGATGGGAACCAGCGTGAATTCCGGCGGCGAGAAGATCTTGCCGATCAGTGATTCGGGTGCGTAGGGGACCACCGCGACGAGGCGCCGGTTGAACACCTGGGCGGCCATCTCCAGCTCGCCGCCGAACTGGTTGGTGGTGCGCACGATGCGGGTCACCCCGCGCGCGTTGAGCGCACGGGTCAGACCGGCCAGCATGACCGGATTGGGTCGGGCGAAATCGATCACCACGTCGCGATCGCGCAGGTCCTCGATCGACACCAGGTCCTCGGAGGCCAGCGGATCGTCGAATCGCACCGCCACGGCACCCTGGAAGGTGGCCACCACCCGGTACTGCAGCCGCTTGTCGGCGGTGGGCAGATGGATCAGCCCGAGGTCGAGATGGCCGGACACCAGCTTGGCCGTCACCTCGGCGCCCGACCCGGGAACGCTGAATTCGGTCGGCACCGGCAGGTCGGAGACCGCGCGCTGGACCTGCGCGACGAAATCCGATGGGGCATAGGCGGTGGCGCCGACCCGCACCGTGGCGGCCCCCTCGGTGAGCCGGGTCGCGGTAGCCGTCAATTCCTCTACCTGGCGCAGGATTTCGCGCGCCGGGCCGAGCAGCTTGGCGCCCAGCGGTGTCAGCCGGACCTCGTGGTAGTTGCGCTCGAAGAGTTGCCCGCCGAGTTCCTTCTCGAAGAGTTTGATCTGCTTGCTCAACGGCGGCGGCGTGATCATCAGCCGGTCGGCGGCCCGCTTGAAGTGCAGTTCCTCGGCAACCGCCACGAAGTACCTGAGTCTGGTGAAGTCCATGCGGTCTTTTCCGGCGTTACGAGGGCGGGGTGACCAACGAAGCGTACGAGACGCGCGATCAGCGTCCCGCCGGCTCTGGTTGTTCGGCCCGCCCGCGGGCGCCGCTCTGCGGGGCTTCGAGCACGCCGGCGGCGATCAGCTCATCGATATCGGCGCGGTCGAGCCCCAACAGTTCGGCGGCGATGTCGCGGGTCTGCTCGCCGAGCAGCGGCGCCTGCAACAGTGGTGGATCAGCGATGCGATCCGAATGGATCTGCACGTTCTCCATCGTGAACGGTTCATCGGCGTGGGGGTGCAGCTCCTCGCGGAACGCACGGCGCTGCACGTAGTAGTCCCAGTCGGCGACCTCGGCAGCACGCAGCACGGCGCCGGCCGGAACACCGGCCGCCTGCAACAGCTCCATCGCCTCGGTCGCCGGACGTTGAGACGTCCAGGCACGCACGGCCTCGTCGACACGGCCGCGGCGGGCGTCCCGTCCGGTGCGGGTCCCCAGTTGTGCATCGGCACCCAGATCCGAACGGTCGATCACCCCGCACAGTGCGCGCCAATCGGCGTCGTCGCGCACGGTGACGGCAACCCAGCGATCCTCGTCGGCGGCCGGGAACAGGCCCCACGGCGCATCGTGGACCGGGCGGCCCGAGGGTTCGTGCCCGCGCCGCACCAGGACTTCGGCGGCGATCTCGCCGGCCAGGTGGCTCAGCATCACCTCCGATTGGGCGACGCTGACCGAGCCGCCGGTGCCGGTACGTTCGCGACGCAGCAGCAGGGCCAGCGCACCGAGCGCACCGATCCGGGCGGCCACATGGTCGGGGTAGACGGTGACCGTGTCGCAGAACGACTCCGGTTCGTCGGGGTACACCCACAGGTCGGTGAACCCGGCGGCCGCACGCACCAGCGGGCCGTAGCCCATTCGCTTCGCCCACGGCCCGGTGGGCCCGAACGCCGAACTGTCCACGACCACGATGCCCGGGTTCAGCTCGCGCAAGGTTTGGTAGTCCATGCCCAGCGTCTCGGCCACGCCCGGTTTGAAGTTGGTCAGCACGACGTCGGACATCGCGACCAGTTGATGCGCCAGAGCCCGGCCCCGCGGTGTCCGCAGATCGATACCGATCGAGCGTTTGTTGCGATGGCCGGCGGCGTAGGTCTGCGACATCGAGGTCAGGTTGCCGCGCAGACCGTCCGGGAACGCCGAGTTCTCGATCTTGATGACGTCGGCGCCGAGGTCGCCGAACAGTCGTCCGGTGTCGGACCCGACCACGATCACGCCGAGATCCAGCACGCGCACACCCTCCAGCGGAAGGCCCTCGTTGCGGCGTTGGCGGCCGGCCAGCATCGGGGCGACATCAATGCGGTGCGGCCGGCGGCCTGTTTCCGTGTGTCCGGACCCGTTCGGCGTGTTCGCCCGGTGTCCGTCGATCTCGACGACACCCGCCGGCACCGGTGCCGATACCCCGGGGGCGAGGTCGACGTCGTGAAAGTACCCACGGCTCTCGACCTGTTCGGTGCCCAGCGTTTCGGCCAGGGTCAGCACCGCGGCCGTCGGCACCCCGTGCCGCTGGCCGGCGACCTCCAGCTCGGCCCGGGTCTGCCCGGCGCAAAACTGCCCGATCGCGGCCATCAGCTCCGGCGAGTTGAACCGCACCCGCAGCCGGTCGAACGACGGATCGGCGAACTGATCGGGGCGGCCCATCCACTCGAACATGCCGTGCCACTGACGTTTTGCCAACAGGCAGATCCGCACATGCCCGTCTTTGCAGGCGATGATCGGGTACCGCAGCCGTTCGGCGTTCCAGTCGCGTTGTTGCGCGCTCAAGGCGACCCCGGCCGAGGCCGTGCCCGCCGTTCCGTATGGAGGATCGAGCGTCTGCATGGCTCCGTCGAGGATGGAGAAGTCGATGAGATCGCCTTCGCCGGTACGCAATCGGTCCAGGTACACGCTCGTGGTCATCACCGCGGCCTGCGCCGCCGCCACGCGATAGGGCAGTTGTGCTGCAGGCGGTATCAGGGGCTCGCGCCCCGGGATGCCCGAGCGGGACAGCTCGCTGGTCAGGGCATGCAGCACCGGCGTGGTGGCGTGCCAGCCGCGGTAGCTGGTGTCACGGCCGAAATCGCTGATGGACAGGATCACCAGACCGGGGTGTTCGGCGTGAATCCGGCGTACTGCCAAAGCCTTTTCAGCATCCGAGTCGGGTCGGGTGTCCTCGATCAGAATGTCGGCCCCGGCCAGTAGGTGAACCCAGCGAAGGCGGTCGTCGGGGATTGACGGACCGAGGACGACGGTGTTCAGCCCGTGCCGGTTGATGGCGAGGCTGACCGAGTCGGCGTCGACGCCGGTACCCACAGGGGGTGGCGGCTCTGCGGTGACACCGGGCAGGTGCACCTGGGTCACAGAGGCGCCGAGGTCGGCCAGCAGGCGACCGACCGCCGTCATCGGGCCGCGGGACAGGTCGAGGATGTGAACGCCGGCCAGTGGCGGGTCGTAGTTGTCCGGGTTGGCCATCGTTCAGCTCCCGCGGGCCTGGCGGAACGGGATGTCGCGGTCGACCTCGGGCTCTTTGGCCAGGCCGAGGACGCGCTCGCCGATGATGTTGCGCTGGATCTGGTCGGTGCCGCCGCCGATCGAGGTGAAGAATGCGTTGAGGGTCAGGAAGTTGATGTCGTCGGCCTCGGGGTTCTCGGGACCGGCCAGAAGTGCTTCGGCGCCGATGATCTCGGTCTTGAGGCGGGCCTCGGCGTGCAGGATGTTCGACATCGCCAGCTTGCCCAGCGACATGATCGGGCTGGAACTACCTTGTGCCGCAGCGGCTTTGGCTCGTGCATTGTTGAGCGAGTTGAGTTCGCGCAACGCCAGCACATTGGCCAGCTCCTTGCGTACCGCCGGATCCTCCAGGCGGCCGTGCTCGCGGGCCAGGCCGATGAGGTCGTCGGCGCGGGTGCGGTTGCGCGATCCCCGGCCGCCGTCGCCCATGATCGACCGCTCGTAGGCCAGTGCGGTCTGCAGTACCCGCCACCCATTGCCTTCGCCGCCGAGCAGGTAGGCGTCGGACACCCGCGCGTCGGTGATGAACACCTCGTTGAAGTGCGATTCGCCGGTGATCTGCACCAGCGGACGGACCTCGATGCCGGGCCGGCGCATCGGAATCATGAAGAAGCTCAAGCCCTTGTGCTTGGGCACGTCCCAGTCGGTGCGGGCGATCAGCAGCGCGTATTCGGCGGTCGTGGCGCCCGACGTCCACACTTTCTGGCCGTTGATCACCCACTCGTCGCCGTCGCGGACCGCGGTGGTGCGCACGGCGGCCAGGTCGGATCCGGCCCCGGGTTCGCTGTAGAGCAGGCAGGTGCGGGCACGTTCGGTCAGAAAGTCACGCACCAGGTCGCTTTTGAGCTGATCGGTGCCGAACGTGAGCGCGGTATTGGCCGGGATGCTGTATTTGTCCTGGCGCGCGCCGGGGGCCTTGACTGCCCGGAATTCCTGCTCGATGACCGCGGCCAGTGCATTCGGGTATGCCCGCCCGAACCATTCGGTGGGGTATGTCGGCACCGCATAGCCCGCGTCGAGAACTTTCTGCAGCCACGCCACCCGCTCGGGGGAGCTGACCCACGGATTGGTGGATTTCGGTAGCCCAGCCCAGTTCTGGGCGAGCCAGTCGCGCACCTCGGTGCGCAGTTGGTCGGCGCTGGGCAGGTGGCTGGCGGTCATCTTCAGGCGCCTTTCGAGGACAGGTAACTCTCGCGGTGCAGTCCCGAGCCGCCGAACAATTGGAGACCGGTGCGGGCCCGGCGCAGGAACAGGTGGGCCGGGTGCTCCCAGGTGAAAGCGATACCGCCATGCATCTGGACCGCCGACATGGCGGTCGTGTTGTATGCCTCGGCGCATGCGAACCCAGCCAGAGCGATTGCACCACGGGCCTTTTCGCTACCTGCGTCATGTTCGGCCGCGGCGTGCTGGGCGGCTGAAGTGGCTGATTCCACCTGCACCAGCAGGTCGGCGGCCATGTGTTTGAGGGCCTGGAAGCTGCCGATGGGACGGCCGAACTGGATCCGGGTCTTGAGGTAATCGACGGTGATGTCGAAGACGCGCCGGGTCCCGCCGACCTGTTCGCCGGCCAGCGCGATCACCGCGAGGTCGAGAGCCTGCTGCACCGCGTCCCATCCCGCGGTGCCGAGACGACGGGCCGGGGTGGCGTCGAACGTGTAGGTCGACAGCGGGACGGTCGGATCGAAAACCGTTGCGGCCGTGCGCTCGAAACCGGCGGCATCAGGTGCGACCTGGAAGATCCCGAAGTCTCCGTTGGTGCGGGCCACGACCAGGATCACGTCGGCCACCTGACCGTGGATGACGTAGTGCGCATTGCCGGTCAGGGTGTAGTCGGTGCCGTCCGAAGGAGCCGCTGCCGCCGCACGCACCGCGACGCCCTGCGGGGCCCAGGTGCCGCGGGCACCGGTCACCGCGACCGTCCCGACGGAGGTTCCTGCGACCAGCCCCGGCAGCAGACGTTGCTTTTCGGCGTCGGTGCCTGCTGCCTCGATCAGTGCCGACGACAACACCGCGCTGGACAGGAACGGTGCCGGCAGCAGCGCGGCCCCGGTCGCCTCGGCGACGGCCTCGAGCTCGAGGGCGCCCAGGCCGACGCCGCCGTACTCGCTGTCGACCAGCAGGCCCGTCACACCCTGCGTCGCCAGCTTGCGCCACAGCTCACGGTCGAATCCGTCGTCGCTGCCCATCGCCCGGCGCACGTCCTGCTCGGTGCACTCGTCGTGCAGCAACTCGGAGACCGCGGCGGCCAGTTCCGCTCGCTCGGCCACGCTGATCGTCATGGGATCCGCCTTCCTCGTCGGGTCCATGCAATCCGGCGTGGGCCGTGATGTAAACCACGGATTCGGACACCCGCACGTTTCCGATTGCGACATGCCGATGCCAATTTTTCTGGGCGAGCAGACACAAACCTGCCCTGAAATGACGCGAAAAGGGCAGTTTTCTGTCTGCTCGCGGAACGAATCAGGCGGACACGGCGATCTCGGCGGTCACTGCGCCGGTGGCCCGAATCAGGTCGGCCGGGGCGAGTGCGATGTCCCAACCCCGCTTGCCCGCGCTGCACAGCACCTTGTCGAACGCCAGTGCCGAGGCGTCGACGACCGTGGGCAAGGGCCTGCGCTGTCCCAGCGGGGAGATACCGCCCACCACGTAGCCGCTGGAGCGCTGGGCTGCGGCCGGGTCGGCCATCTCGGCCTTGGGCACCCCGAGCGCCGCGGCCGCGGCCTTGAGCGACAGCTTGGTCGGCACCGGCAGTACCGCTACCGCCAGGCCCTTGGGCAGCGCGATGACCAGTGTCTTGAACACCTGCTCGGCGGCGAAGCCGTCCGCGGCCAGTTCTGCGACCGCTTCGGCACCGAACGAGTCGTTGCGGGGGTCGTGGTGGTACTGGACCACCTGATGATCGATACCCGCGGTGACCAGGGCGGCGATCGCCGGGGTTGCTGCTCGGGCCATCGGCCCACCGTAACGGGGCGCGCCGGGGAACACAGAGACCCCTGGATGCTGTTATTGCTCTCGACACCTGCTCAGCGCTACTTGTCGGTAGCACGCTCTAGGATCTGTAAGGAGGATTCTGGTGCCAACCGTATGCCTGGAACGGCCGCCGGATACCTACAGGTATTCCGGACCCCTTGGTGGCGCCGCGACAGAAGGGAAGGTGTTTCCCACGATGACTGACGTCGAGCAGGCCGAGCCTGACGCGCCGCAGCCGCCTGAAACCGATGCTGAGCTGACCGCCCGATTCGAACGTGATGCCATCCCGCTGCTGGACCAGCTCTATGGCGGCGCATTGCGGATGACCCGCAACCCCGCCGATGCCGAGGACCTGCTGCAGGAAACCATGGTCAAGGCGTATGCCGGCTTCCGGTCGTTCCGCGAGGGCACGAACCTCAAGGCGTGGCTGTACCGCATTCTGACCAACACCTACATCAACAGCTACCGCAAGAAACAGCGCCAACCCGCTGAGTACCCGACCGACGAGATCACCGACTGGCAGCTGGCAGCCAATGCCCAGCATTCTTCGACCGGTCTGCGATCGGCAGAGGTCGAGGCGATGGAGGCGTTGCCCGACACCGAGATCAAGGCAGCGCTGCAGGCATTGCCCGAGGAATTCCGGATGGCGGTGTACTACGCCGACGTCGAGGGCTTCCCCTACAAGGAGATCGCCGAGATCATGGATACTCCCATCGGGACCGTGATGTCCCGACTGCACCGCGGCCGCAAGCAGCTACGTGAACTGCTGGCGGATGTGGCCAGGGATCGCGGCTTCATCCGAGGTCAGCAGCTTGGTGAGCCGGAGGAGGTCTCGTCATGAGTGAGAAGCACGATGAGGACGAGCGCTGGAATCCGCCGGTTGGCCCCGTCGACCCCGAGCATCCGGAATGCGCCGCGGTGATCGCCGAGGTATGGACGCTGCTGGACGGCGAGTGCACAGCCGAAAGCCGCGACAAGCTCAAGCACCACCTCGAAGAATGCCCGGCCTGCCTGCGTCATTACGGGGTCGAGGACCGCGTAAAGAAGCTCATCGCGGCCAAGTGCAGTGGTGAAAAGGCTCCCGAGGGGCTGCGGGAACGGCTGCGGATCCAGATCAGCCGGACCACGATCATCCAGGGCTGACGGGGCACGTAGGCTCGGGCGGCCCGACGACAAACCGCCCGATCTCCGAAGGGAGTCGGGCGGTCACAGTCTGCCGAAGTGGCTAGCGCACTGACTTTGAACCGGCGTTGGGGCGCTTGCCGTGGTTCGCCTTCGAGTGCTTGCGGTCCCGCTTCTTGCGGCCACGCTTGGCCATGATGATCCTCCAGATGGTGTAAGAGCTTGCTCTCTAGTGTCTCATGCCCCGGGGGCAACGTTGTCCACCCGGGGTTGTGGTTCGATATAGGCCGCAGAAGTAGTCGGGTTAGCGCCGGAGTGAAGTGGGGTGAAGATGGCCGAGGACGTTCGCGCCGAAATCGTGGCCAGTGTGCTCGAGGTCGTGGTTCACGAGGGCGATCAGATCGGTGCGGGGGACACCCTGGTGCTGCTCGAGTCCATGAAGATGGAGATCCCGGTGCTCGCCGAGATCGCGGGCACCGTCACCAAGGTCAACGTCGCCGAGGGCGACGTGATCCAGGCCGGCCACCTCATCGCGGTGATCGACTGACTCGGTTCGTTTCCGTGCTCCCGGTGGACGGTTTCCTCTCTGCCCCTCACGTGCGCGGTGCCTGATGTCTACCCTCGGTGATCTGCTCGCCGAGCACACCGTGTTGCCCGGCAGTGCGGTGGACCACCTGCACGCGGTGGTCGGGGAGTGGCAGTTGTTGGCAGATCTGTCGTTCGCCGATTATCTGATGTGGGTGCGACGCGACGACGGCGTACTGGTGTGCGTCGCGCAGGTGCGGCCCAACACCGCTCCCACTGTCTTGTTGGCCGACTCGGTCGGCACCCTGGCCGCTGCCGCAGACCACCACGTCATCACGACGGCCTTCTCCTCGGGCGCGATCGGTCGGGGAAACGGTGGTACGCAACGACATTCGCCCGACCTTCCCGGTCTGAACGTGGAAGCGGTCCCGGTGCGCCACCGAGATCACGTGGTCGCGGTGTTGACCCACCAGACCGCTCTGGCCGCCCGTCGGATGGCCAGCCCGCTGGAGGGCGCCTACCTGGACTGTGCGAGCGATCTGCTGCACATGCTGTCCGAGGGAACCTTCCCGAACGTCGGCGATCTGGCCATGTCGCGTTCCAGCCCGCGGGTGGGCGACGGGTTCATCCGCCTCGACGAGGTCGGCGACGTGGTGTTCGCCAGTCCCAATGCCATCTCGGCGTATCACCGCATGGGCCTGGCTTCCGAGCTCGACGGGCACAATCTGGTCACCGTCACCCGGCCGTTGATCTCCGACCCGTTCGAGGCCCAGGAACTGGCCAACCACGTCCGCGACTCGCTGGCCGGTGGCTCCAGCATGCGCATGGAGGTCGATGCCGCCGGTGCGGCCGTGCTGTTGCGGACGCTGCCGCTGGTCGTGCATGGCGCCGCGGTAGGTGCCGCCGTGCTGATCCGCGACGTCACCGAGGTCAAACGGCGTGACCGTGCGCTGCTGAGCAAGGACGCGACCATCCGGGAGATCCATCACCGGGTGAAGAACAATCTGCAGACCGTGGCAGCCCTGCTGCGGCTGCAGGCGCGCCGGACCAACAACCTGGAGGCTCGCGAGGCGCTGATCGAATCGGTGCGACGGGTGTCGTCGATAGCGCTGGTGCACGACGCGTTGTCGATGTCGGTCGACGAGGAGGTCAACCTCGACGAGGTGATCGACCGAATCCTGCCGATCATGAACGATGTCGCCTCGGTGGATACCCCGATCCGGATCAACCGCGACGGGGCGCTCGGCGTGCTCGACGCCGACCGTGCGACCGCGTTGATCATGGTGATCACCGAATTGGTGCAGAACGCCATCGAGCACGCCTTCGACGCCGACACGCCCCAGGGTTGCGTGACGATCCGGGCCGAGCGCTCGGCCCGCTGGCTCGATGTCGTGGTGCACGACGATGGGCGTGGGGTGCCCGACGGGTTCAGCCTGGAGAAGTCCGACCGGTTGGGTCTGCAAATCGTGCGAACGCTGGTCACCGCGGAATTGGACGGGTCCTTGGGCATGCACGATGTCGCGTCGGGGGGAACCGATGTGGTGCTGCGGGTGCCGATCGGTAGGCGGAGTCGCGGCGTCCAGTGAGTCAGGGTGGGTACAGGACGTTCACAGTGGGACGTCAGTACCACTCAAGCAATTACGCAGTTGCGTCAAATGCGAAATGTGATGACTATTACGCAATTTGCTGTCGATAAATGCCGCAAAAAAAGCTATGGCCCCGACATTCGTCGGAGCCATAGCTTGCGTCGGGATCTGGACCGAAGGTCAGACTCCGGTGCGGGCCTTGGTGCGGGCGTTGCGACGCTTGAGTGCACGACGCTCGTCCTCGCTCATCCCGCCCCACACGCCGGCGTCCTGGCCGGAGTCCAAGGCCCAGGTGAGGCACTCGGTGGTCACGGGGCAGCGGTTGCACACCAGCTTCGCGTCAGCGATCTGAGCAAGCGCCGGGCCACTGTTTCCCACGGGGAAGAACAGCTCCGGATCTTCGTCGCGACAGACGGCCTTGTGGCGCCAATCCATATAGATCAAACTCCTCGTTAGACATGTCATGTGTGCGCGGCGAAGCGCACCAGATTTTCTTCGGCTGTTAACGCGTGCACACGAATGTTTCTGCACTGTTGCATTGATGCTTTCACAGGCTGAACAGATGTCAATAGCATTGAGTTAACACGTGGGCAATGTCACTGGGTGGGGCGGTGACCGGAACCCTCACTCCTGTGTACTACACTCTGGATCTAGCTGCGCCCTAATTCCACCTTAAGGGGTGTGTTTGCGCAGGTCAATCAATTTTATTTGTCGGCGCGACGACGCTCAGTGCCTCGGGAACCGACGTGAACGTCATAGTTTCGCGCGTGCCGATGTAATCTCCGTCAATCTGGCAGGCGGCAGGCGTGTTGCTCGTCACGGTGACCGATGAGACGTTGTCGTCTCGGATCAGATGCTTGGCCTCGAGGCGCGGGTTGCGGGCCACCATCTGGCGGACCAGCCGCAGATTCGCCCAGATGTTCATGCTCGTGGTGGCGAACACGCCCAAGCCGGTGTCGAACGTGGTGTCGGGGTTCGTCCACACCGGGCGGCTGTTCGCATACGTCCACGGACTGGAGTTCGACACGAACGCGAAGTGCACCCCGTCGACCGGATCGGCGCCCGGCAGCTGCAGGGTCAGGGTCGGTTCCCTGCGCACGCTGGTCAGGAACTCGCGCACAGCGACCCGGATGTAGCGCGATGCGGTGACCTTGCGTCCCTTCGCGCGCTGGGCCTCCACGGCCGCCACCACGTGGCCGTCCACGCCCATCCCGGCGGTGAACACACCCCAGCGCTCCCCGCAGTCCATCAGACCGATGCGGCGCCACGGGCGCCCCATCCGATAGCCGCCGAGCAGGTCGATGAGTTGGTTGGTGGCCTCGATGGGATCGGGGCTGATGCCCAGTGCCCGGGCGAAGACGTTGGCCGAACCACCCGGGACGACTGCCACCGCGGGCGCCAGGGCGGCATCGGGACGGGTCCCACACTCGCCGAGCACGCCGTTGACGACCTCGTTGACCGTGCCGTCGCCGCCGTGCACGATCAGCACATCCACACCGTCGCGGGCGGCGTCGCGGGCGATCTCGATGGCGTGACCTCGGTGATTGGTGTGTTCGACGGTCAGCGTCACCCGGCTTTCCAGCGCGTGGGCGAGCAGGTCACGCCCGGCCGGGGTGGTCGAGGTCGCGTTCGGATTGACGATCAGCACGGCACGCACGGGGCATGAGCCTAACCGCGCAAGGTGTACAGCCGTTATTCGTAAATCTGTCCATCCAGGTAGCGCCACTGGCCGCCCACCCGCTCGAACCGGCTGCGTTCGTGCAGGATGTGCCGGCTGCCGTCGTGCACGTACTGGGCGCGGAACTCGACCACGCCTTCGGCGTCGTCCTCGCCTCCCGACTCCGTGTCCACGATCTGCAACCGCCGCCAGGTGAGGGTCTCGTCGAGGGTCAGTTCCGCGGGACGGGTGTCGGGATGCCAGGAGGTCAGCAGGTAGCTGACGTCGCCGACGGCGAACGCGCTGAACCGCGAGCGCATCAGTGCGACGGCCGTGGGGGCGGCGCGCGCGCCGGTGTGCAGCGGCCCGCAGCAGTCGCCGTAGGCGCGGCCGGTCCCGCACGAGCAGTCGTGGTCGGTCACGGGGTCAGTATCTCTTCCCGTCCCGCACGCCGACCCATACGCCGAGATCGACGTGAGGGCGGTGAATTCTGCCGATTCACCACCCTGGCGTCGATCTCGACGTGGTGAACCAGCGCAATCGGCACAGTCAACGCGTCGGTGTGCCTCGCCACCACCGGCGTGGGCGTCGGTACCGTACTGAAGGTGACCGCACGTCGATTGCTGCTCGTCAACGGACCGAATCTCAACATGCTGGGCACCCGGCAGCCCGAGATCTACGGGTCCACCACGCTGGCTCAGATCGAGCAGCGGGTGGCCGAGCTGGCCGCCGGGTTCGGCTTCGAGGTCCGCGCCGTGCAGAGCAACCATGAGGGCGCGCTGGTCGACGCCATCCAGGCGGCCCGGCAGGACTGTGTCGGCATCATCATCAATCCCGCGGCCTACAGCCACACCTCGGTGGCGATCCGCGATGCGCTCAGTGCCGCCGAACTGCCCGTGGTCGAGGTTCATCTGAGCAATATCCACACCCGGGAGGCGTTCCGGCACCACTCCTACGTGTCGGCCGTCGCGCAGGTGGTGATCGCCGGCGCCGGTCCGGCCGGATACGAGTACGCAGTGCGCTACCTGGCGGAGCGGCAGTCGTGATCCAGCCTCCCTCGATCCGCTACGCAGGTTTTCTGACCGCCGCCGAAGGGATCGCCGCGCTGATCATGGCGGTCGTGCTCCTGCTGCGGGCGGTGGGCGGTGCCGATCAGCACATCGTCAGCGGTTACGGCACGGCGATCTGGTTCGTGTTGATCGGTGGTGGGGTGCTGGCCGGCGGCTGGGCGCTGATCACGGCACGGCGTTGGGGCCGGGGGATCGCGGTGCTCACCAACCTGCTGTTGCTGCCGGTGGCCTGGTACGTGATCACCTCGCACCACGTGGTGTACGGCGTACTGGTCGGGCTGCTCGCCCTGGTGACCCTGGGCCTGCTGTTCAGCCCGTCCTCGGTGGACTGGATCACCGGCCGCAGTTAGCCGAGCCGCTCGGCGGCCAGCGCCGAAAGCTCGGGGCCCGATACCCGGTAGGTGGTCCACTCGCTCTGCGGCGTGCCGCCCACGGCGTCGTACAGCGCGATGGCGTTGACGTTCCAGTTCAGCACCGCCCAGGTCATCCGGGTGTAGCCGTGTTCGATGCATTCGGCGGCCAAGGTGGACAACAGCTTTCGGGCCAGCCCGCGGCGCCGGAAGGCCGGGCGCACGTAGAGGTCTTCCAGGTACAGCCCGGCGACGCCGTCCCAGGTGGAGAAGTTCAGGAACCACACGGCGGTTGCGGCAACCTGCCCGTCGACCTCCAGCATGTGTGCGTAGGCCACCGGTCGCTCGCCGAAAAGAGCTGTGTGCATCTGTTTTTCGGTCACGGTGCACTCGTCTGCGGCCCGTTCGAACTCCGCCAACTCGCGGATCATCGCAGTGATCTCGACCTCGTCGCCCGGCCGCGCCCGGCGGATCAACTCGCTCATGTCGCCCCTAGTCCGGTCAGGATGGTTCTGAATTTCGTGGTGGTCTCGTCGACTTCGTCATCGGGATCGGATTCGGCGACAATACCGCCCCCGGCACTGGCCAGTGCCGTGTATCGATCCGCGGACAACACCGCACAGCGGATCGACACCACCCAGCGTCCGTCGCCGCTGCTGTCGCACCAGCCGACGGCGCCCGCGTAGAACCCGCGGTCACCCTCCAATTCGCCGATCAGCGTGGCGGCGCGGTCGGTGGGCACTCCGCCGACCGCCGGGGTCGGGTGCAGGGCCAGTGCGAGATCGATTGCCGTGGTGTGTTTTTCGCGCAACCGGCCGAGAACCGGGGTGCTCAGGTGCCACAGCGCGTCGGTGCCGTGCAACTGTGGCTCCTGCGCGATCTGCAGGTCTACGCACAGCGGATCCAGCGCTTGGCGCATCACGTCCACCACCAGCTGATGCTCATGGCGGTTCTTCGCCGAGGCCGCCAGTGCCGCCGCATTGGCCGCATCGATCTGCGGATCGGCCGATCGTGGTGCCGACCCGGCGAACGGCTGGCAGATCACCATCTCGCCGTCGCGCGCCACCAGCAACTCGGGGCTCGCGCCCACCAGAGCGGTGCCGGTGTGGGCATCGCCCGCCGGGGTCAGGTCCGCCAGGTAGACCGTGGCGGCCGGGTCGGCGTCGGCCAGTCGGCGTAACACGGTCCGCTCGTCCCACGGTGAATCGGCGGTCAGGCGCAGCGCACGGGCCAGCACCACCTTGTCGATCGGGATCTGCGGGTCCCGCAGCCGCCGGATCGCCTCGGCCACCCGCTCGCGGTGCACCGATCCCGGCGGCAGGGTTGCGCGCTCCACTACCGCAGGGGGCGGATTCACGGGCCATGCGGGCAGCGCGTCGGTGAACCGGACCGTATCGGGCTCATACAGGGCGGCCGGTGCGGTCGGGTCGAATGGCAACGCGCCCAGAACAATTGGCGTTCCCGACCGCAGCGCTGCCTGAGCGTCGGCGAGGTCGGAAAATCCGGCGTGTACACCCTCGGCGAGGACCGTCCCGTTCGGCCCGGCCAACACGAACGACGTGTTCACTGCGACAGACACGGGTTGGGGTGACCGGTCAGTCCGAGCGCGGTGATCTGGCGCGCGCCGTGTTCGAATCCGCACACGGCCAGAGAGGCGGGCACCATCGACAGTCGGATGCCCTCGGACACCGGCAGTTCCGCCCAGCGGGTCAACATCGCGCGGGAGAAATGCCCGTGCCCGACAAACACGACGTCGCGGGTGGGCAGATGTTCCAACGCCAATGCCACCGCGCGGTCGGCACGGGCGCCGACCTGCTCGAGGTCCTCGCCGCCGGGGCAGCCATGCGTCCACACCAGCCAATCGGGCACCGTCTGGCGGATCTGAGGCGTGGTCAGCCCCTCGTAGTCGCCGTAATCCCACTCGGACAGCACCGGGTTGACCTCGTCGACGTGCAGGCCGGCCAGCTCGGCAGTGTCCAGCGCTCGGCGCCGCGGGCTGCTGATCACCAGCGGGTCGGTCAACTGCAGTTCGGCAAGTGCCGGGCGGGCCAGGACAGCCTGTTCCCGCCCGGTTTCGGTCAGGTCCTGCTCGGTGCGGCCGGTGTGCCTACCGGTGGCCGACCACTCGGTCTCGCCGTGCCGGAGCAGGATCAGGCGGTGCAGGCGGTCGCTCACACCGGCGATTCTGCCGCACGTTCCGGCAATGCCGCCGGGAGCGTGCTTGGATGAAGGTGTGACGCGAGTATTAGCGGTCGCCAATCAAAAGGGTGGGGTAGCCAAGACGACGACGGTGGCGTCGCTGGGTGCGGCGATGTCTGAGCAGGGCCGGCGGGTTTTGCTCGTCGATCTGGATCCGCAAGGCTGTCTGACGTTTTCATTGGGCCACGACCCGGACAAACTGCCGGTGTCGGTACACGAGGTATTGCTCGGCGACGTCGAGCCGGGGGCGGCCCTGGTCGAGACGGCCGAGGGGATGACGCTGCTGCCGGCCAACATCGATCTCGCCGGATCCGAAGCCATGCTGCTGATGCGGGCCGGGCGGGAGTATGCGCTCAAGCGGGCCTTGTCCAAGGTTTCGGACGATTTCGACGTGGTGATCCTCGACTGCCCGCCGTCCCTGGGCGTGTTGACGCTCAACGGTCTGACGGCCGCGAACGACGTGATCGTGCCGTTGCAGTGCGAGACCCTGGCGCACCGCGGTGTGGGGCAGTTTCTGCGCACGATCGCCGACGTGCAGCAGATCACCAATCCCGAGCTGGCCCTGTTGGGCGCGCTGCCGACACTCTACGATTCGCGCACCACCCACAGCCGTGACGTGCTGCTGGATGTTGCGGACCGGTACGAACTGCCTGTGTTGGCTCCGCCGATTCCCCGCACCGTGCGGTTCGCCGAGGCCAGCGCATCGGGGTCCTCGGTGCTGGCCGGCCGGAAGAGCAAAGGTGGGCTGGCCTACCGCGAGCTGGCCCAGGCCCTGCTCAAGCACTGGAAGTCTGGCAAGAAGCTGCCGACGTTCACACCCGAGGTGGTGTAGGCGCGCCCTTCTCCGGTGGCAGGGGGTCGCCGGAGCGACGAGAGGACGATCTGGATGGCTTCGGTGTTACGGTCGGCAACCGCCACCGATCAGGGTCCGGTGCGGCAGAGCAACCAGGATTCTCTGCTCGCCGACGGCATTCTGTACGCGGTGGCCGACGGTTTCGGGCCCGACGGCGATCACGCCAGCCGGATCGCGGTGGAGGTGCTGGCCGCCGGTTTCGCCGCCGCCCCCGATCGCGACGGGCTGATCGGCGCGGTCCAGGAGGCCAACGACCAGGTCTTCGCGCATGTCAGCGCGTCGGGCACCAGTTCGGGCGCCACGCTGACGGTGGTGGCCGTCTTCGGCGACGACCACGGCGGACCTCTGGCCATCAACATCGGAGATTCGCCGCTGAACCGGATTCGCGATGGTGCCATGAGTCAGTTGACCAACGACCACAGCGTTTCCGGTGAGCTGGTGCGTGCCGGTGAGATCACCCGCGAGGAGGCCCGCTTCCACCCGCACCGCCATCTGCTGACGCGGGCACTCGGTATCGGCCCCGTCATCCGGCCCGATCTGTTCGATCTGGACTGCCGTCCCGGAGACCGGCTGTTGATCAGCAGTGACGGATTGTTCGCCGGAGCGGAGGATGCCGACATCGTGAGCGCTGCCGCAGCTGACGAACCTGAGGTCGCGGCACAGCGGCTGGTCCAGGTCGCCAACGACGCAGGCGGCAGTGACAACACCACGGTGATCGTGCTCGATATCGGCTGAGCCCTGCCCGGGTCAGGTCGCGCCGAGGGCCACCAGTTGCGTGCCGCGTTGTTCGAGCACGGTGTCCCCGGCCACCGCCGGCACCACCGGTGACACGCTGGGTTTGCGTGGCAGGGCGATATGGCGCCGGCCGGCGCCGGTCTCCTGATCGAAGGCGTCGTAACCGTCGCTGACCGGAACCAGCAGCTGGCCGGCCATCACCGTGGCTGGTCCCACGGGAAGATGCGGTCCCGATGGGCTGACGGTGAACTTGTACTGAAGGCCCGAGCTGCCGGTGGTGCTGAAGACCAGCACCGAGTCGCCGGTCCACCAGGTGATCAGGTCCCCGGCGCGGGTAGCGGTCGACTGCGGCGCCGCCGGCTTGGCCAGCGGCAGGCTGGCGAGCGTCTTTCCGGTCTCGTCGATGACGTTGACCATCGGCCTCGGCGTGGGCAGGTACACCGCGGTCGTGGTGCCTGACACCGCGATCACCTTGGCCCCGGATTCGTCCGTGATGTCCTGTAGTTCGACGTAGCGCACGTCGGGAGTGTCTTCTTCGTCGGCCGGACGCAGCAGGGTCAACCGGACGAACTTGCTCTTCGGGCACGATTCCAGCACCGACACCGCTGAGGAACTCGCCGCCGCCGACAGCTGGCGGCATACCGGTGAGGCCGGCACGTCGGGTTTGATGCGGGCGTCCAGCGCACCGTAGGACAGCATCCGCACCATGTCCGAGCGCCACAGCTCGAGACGACTGTCCCCGGCGGAGAGCACCGTGGAGCCGTCGGACGACAGCTGCACCTCGGGGTCGGCATAGGCGGTGCGGGCGGGCCCACGCGTGCCGGTCTTGCCGTCGATCGTGCTGACCTGTCCGCAGCCGCGAACATCGGGATACACCGCGACCGCGTACTGATACACCGACGTCACACCGCACAGTGCGAGGTCGCGGGCATAGCTCCACAGAACTGCGCCGCTGACGGGATCGCGGCCTTCGACGGTGGAGCCGTCGGCGGTCACCACCGAGCCGCCGGCGAGCACGGGCTGAGTGGTCCGCGGGCTGCCGGCCGTCCACAGTTGCTGCAGGCCGGGCGGAATCTCGTGGGCCGGTGTCAGGTAAGGAACTGGTGCTGCAGAGGGTCTGCTGATGGTTGCCCGTGCGTCACTGGTCCACCAGATCAGGCCGGCCGCCAGCGCGACGATCGCGACGATTGCCGCCGCGGCGGCCATGTCGCCGCGGGTGCGGCGTTCGGGTTTGACCACTGACCGGTCTTGCCTGGCGTGAGCCGGTCAGCCGGCCGTGGCGGTCTCGGTCTTGCGGGGACGGCGCCGACGTCGACGACGTCCGGCCGACGACGCGTCGTCCGCGGTGTCTGCCGACTCGGTCACCGATGCGGAATCGGTGCTCTCCGATGCCGCAGCAGCGGCGCCCTCGGGATGCCCGGTGCCTGCCTCACCGCCGCGGGTACGGCGACGGTTGCGGGTCCTGGTCTTGGCCGGCCGATCCTCGGAGTCCGCCGAGGAGATGCGCTTCTCGTCGGCGCTGCGCTTGGGTTTGGCTTTGACCGGTTCGCCGATCCGGCCGGTGGCGTCGCTCGGGATGCCCAGTTCCTCATAGATATGCGGTGAGCTGGAATAGGTTTCGGCGGGATCGGGGCAACCCAGGTTGAGCGCCCTGTCGATCGTCTCCCAGCGGGTCAGTTCGTCCCAGTCGACCAGGGTGATCGCGACACCGGTCTTGCCGGCGCGGCCGGTGCGGCCGATGCGGTGCACGTAAGCCTGCTCGTCCTCGGGGCACTGGTAGTTGATGACGTGCGTGACGTCGTCGATATCGATACCCCGTGCCGCGACATCCGTCGCGACCAGAACGTCGACGGCTCCGGTGCGGAACGACTTGAGGGCCTTCTCGCGGGCGCCCTGGCCGAGGTCGCCGTGCACGGCGTCGACCTTGAATCCGCGCTCGGCGAGTTCGTCGGACACCTTCTGCGCGGTGCGCTTGGTGCGGGTGAAGATCATCGTGGCGCCGCGGCTGTCGGCCTGCAGGATCCGGCTGACCAGCTCCGACTTGTCCAGGGCATGCGCCCGGTAGGCGAACTGCTCGGTGGTGTCGTGCGTGGCCGCCGAGTGCGGGGCCTCGGCCCGGATGTGGGTCGGCTGGTTCATGAACGTGCGGGCCAGCGTGATGATCGGGTCCGGCATGGTGGCCGAGAACAGCATCGACTGGCGGTCGTCGGGGGTCAACCGCAGGATGCGCTCGATGTCGGGCAGGAAGCCCAGATCAAGCATCTCGTCGGCCTCGTCGAGCACCAGCACGGACAGACCGCCCAGCTGCAGGTGTCCCTGCTGTGCCAGGTCGAGCAGTCGACCCGGGGTGCCGACGACGACGTCGACACCCTTGCGCAGCGCTTCGATCTGGGGCTCGTAGGGACGGCCGCCGTAGATCGAGGTCACCGAGAATTTCCGGTCTCCGGTGGTCAGGTATTTGGCCGCTCCGGCGAGGTCGCCGTAGACCTGAATGCAGAGCTCACGGGTGGGCACCACGATCAGCGCCCGGGGGGTGCCGTTGAGCGGGCGGGTCTCATCGGTGGAGATGCGATGCAGCAGCGGGATCCCGAAGGCGTAGGTCTTGCCCATGCCGGTGCGGGCCTGACCGATCAGATCGTCGCCGGCCAGTGCCAGCGGGAGGGTCAGTTCTTGGATGGCAAAGGGGTGTTCGATGCCTTCTTCGGACAGTGCACGGACGATTTCGTCGCGGACGCCGAGTTCGGCAAACGTTCTATTCAGATGAGTCATGGTGGGTGGAGGTGGCCTTTCACTGTCAAACCTCAGGGGCATCCAGCGCACACGAGTTTGACGATGAAGCAGTCGGGTTCGCCCGGATACGGTCGTATCCGTCGGCGCTGCCGATCCGCTGGGCCCAGCTCCACAGGGCGGGCCAACTGCGTGCACGCACATTTCCTGGTAGCGGTTCGGGCGCTGAAAGAGTCGGCTCGAAGCCGTTACCAAGTGTCATTGTAGCTGGTCGCGGGATATGGGCCGATTTGCCAGCAGATCACGGTGCCCCGGCGGCGTCTAGAGTTGGTCTCATGAATTCGCCTCAGCCTGCCGCGGAACAGACCATCGAACGGGTCGATGCGGGCGTGACGGCGGATCATCCCGGGGTCAACGAACTGTTCGCAGTGCTGGCCTACGGCGAGGTCGCTGCGTTCTACCGGCTTACCGAAGAGGCACGCATGGCGCCGAATCTGCGCGGCCGGATCAACTTGGCGAGTATGGCCGCCGCTGAGATGGGCCATTACGAGTTGTTGCGGGATGCGTTGGAACACAGGGGAGTCGACGTCGTTCCAGCGATGACGAAGTACGCCTCGGCGTTGGAGAACTATCACCGGATGACCACTCCGAGCACGTGGCTGGAGGCGTTGGTCAAGACCTACATCGGCGATGCGCTGGCCGCGGACTTCTACCTGGAGATCGCCGATGCGTTGCCCGAGGAGGTGGCCGGCGTGGTGCGCTCGGTGCTGGCCGAAACCGGGCACTCGCAGTTCGTGGTTGCCGAGGTGCGCGCGGCCGTGACGGCCAGCGACCGTCAGCGCCACCGGCTGGCGCTGTGGGCGCGTCGTCTGCTCGGCGAGGCCGTCACCCAGGCCCAGTTCGTCCTTGCCGATCACGACGAACTCGTCGACCTCGTCATGTCCAGCGGCGAGGGTCTGACGCAGTTGGCCGAGTTCTTCGGCCGGCTGCAGAACACCCACCAGTCCCGGATGCAGGAACTGGGCCTGGCGTAATACCCGCCAGACCCAGTCCGTCACTGCTTGGTTGGTTCGCCGCTACTGCGTGCAGGTGGTGATCATGGTGTTGTTGGCCTGCGCGACGATCACGGCGCCTGATGCGTCGGTGATCGAGCAGTTGAGCTGGCCGGCGACGCTGGTCGCGGTCACCGACTTGAGCTGGACACCGGGGTTGAGCACCACAGTCTTGGCCCACGGCAGCGCAACGTTGATGTCGGTCTGCAGTGCGCCCTGCGCGTCGGTGTAGACGATGGTCACCAGGTCGATGAGCTGCCGGTTGCCGGTCACCCGGTAGGTGATGGTGCTCGGGCTCACGGTGGCTGCGGGTGGAGCCGCCTCAGCCGGCGGGGCGGCGGGCGCGGGCGCCGCGGTGGCACTGGGCGACGGCGTCACCGTGGTCACGGTTTCGGGGGACAGCGGTGCGGTCGGTGCTGCGCGCGGCGGGACGGGCTTGGAGGTGGCGTCCTGGGCCGGTTGGGTGGTCTGTGTCGGCTGGGCCGATGGCGAGGTGAGGGTGGCCGACACCGAACCGCTGTCCCCGCCGCCGAGGATCACCACGGTGCAGATCACCGCGACCAACAGGATCGCGCCGGCCACGGCCGCCACCCAGATCCAGCGCCGGTCGATGGGGTCCTCGTAGAACGTGACCTCGTCGTCGTATTCCGCGTCGTAGTCGTCGTAATCGGCCGAGTAGTCCGTCCCCGCGTCGGGGGCGTAGCCGTCGGGGGTATGGCCGGCGTACCCGCCCGGCTCATACGAGTTATCCCCGAAGCGCTCGGTCGGGGTGGTGTCATACGGCGAATAATGCCTGGTCATGCGGCTGTCCCAGTCGTCTCGTCCAATGTCGAAACTGATGCTATCGAGGCGGAAGTGACAGATGAGGTTGAGCTCGGTGCGTGTCGGTCACGGTCCGGACTCGGTTCGGTATCTGTGTTTCGCGCACGGCGTACTCCGGTCCAGCCCCGCTCGCGGCGGGCGGGCTCGCCCGTCCACTAGCCTGCTCAGGGAAGTCGACAAACGTTGTGAGAAAGAAAGAAGGGTCCAGCGTGGAGGTCAAGATCGGTGTCACGGACAGCCCTCGCGAGCTGACCTTCAACAGCGCGCAGACGCCCACCGAGGTGGAGCAGCAGGTCGTCGATGCACTCGCCACGGATTCGGGCGTGCTGGCGTTGACCGATGAGAAGGGCCGACGATTCCTGGTGCAGAACAGCCGGATCGCCTATGTCGAGATCGGCGCCGCCGACGTGCGTCGGGTCGGTTTCGGCGTGGGAGCGGAATCCGCCTGAGATCAGGAACGGGTGAGTGGCACGTGTGACAGTCCGCCCCAGGCGAACTGCACCGTGCCATCCACGGCGGTGTTCCGGTCGATGGGCCGGTCATTGGTCAGCCAGTACCGCGCCGAGTCGACGCTGACGGCCACCAACCCGACCGCGATCATCCTGGCGCGGTGCGCCTCCAGCCCGGAATCGCGACTGATCAGATCAAACACCGCATCGGTGCAGGCCTCGGTCGCCACCTTCACCTGAGCCGCCACCTGCGGCTCGCTGACGTAGTCATTCTCGAAGATCAGCCGGTACCCCTGGCTGTCGTGCTCGATGAAATCGAAGAATGCCTCGACCGCGGCGCGCAGCCGTTGCCGGTTGTCGGTCGTGGTGCGCAGGGCCTGACGCACGCCGGACACCAGGTTGTCGACGTGGCGTTGCAGTACTGCCAGATACAGCTCGAGCTTCGACGAGAAATGCTGGTACAGAACAGGTTTGCTCACACCTGCGCGGTCCGCGATCTCATCCATCCCCGCCGCGTGGTACCCGCGTTCGACGAAAACCTCGCTGGCGGCGGCCAACAGCTGTCCGCGCCGCTCATCACGAGGCAGGCGGTTGCCGCGTCGACCACCGGTCGGCGGCTTGTCGCCTCTCCTCTCGGCGGTGTTGGCGAGATCGCTCATCAGGTCCTCAATCTGTATTGCTCTGGCGCACTTGGACATGTTCATCCGAGCCGCTGATCGCACCGACACTACTACCGTGAGGCGCCGCTGCCGTCGCGCGGTCGATGCGAAACGGGCATGGATTTCGAAATGACACCGGCGAGGTCACGGCATAGCTGCGCTCGGAACCGCTCCACAGGACTCTGTGCCATTCTGGTCCGGTGACCTACGACCCGGGACGTCGCGGGGGTGGCCGTGTCCCGGCGCTGCGCAACGAGTGGCGGGAGCCGCTCCGCGCTCAGCGAGATCCGATTGCCTCCGATTCAGGCCGAGCCAGATCCAATCGCGACGACCATCAGCAGTGGCGTAAGCAGACGTGGATCGGCCGCTTCGTGTCCACTTACGGCTGGCGCGCGTATGCGTTGCCGGTGCTCATCGTGCTGACCGTGGTGGTGATGTACCAGACCGTCACTGGCACGAGCGTCTCGCAGTCCGCCCAGGAGGAGGAGGGCCCGGTGCAGGGCCCGCCCACCATCGATGTGGCCAGCACCGCGATCATCGGCGCGCCGCCCAAAGGCCTGACCCGGTTCGACGCGAACCTGCCGACCGGGATCCTGCCGGCAGGCGGCCAGTTCACCGAGGCCGGGACCCGGACCTGGCGGATCGTGCCGGGGGCCGCTCCCAAGATCGGTGAGGGCACCACGAAGTCGTTCACCTACACCGTCGAGGTCGAGGACGGTGTGGACACCACTTCGTTCGGGGGTGACGAAGGTTTCGGCCGGATGGTCAGCGAGACCCTGGCCAATCCGAAGAGTTGGACGCACAACGGGTTGTTCGCCTTCACCCGGGTGGATGAGACCAGCGGTGTCGAACCCGATTTCCGGGTTTCGCTGACGTCCCCGATGACGGTCCGGGAGGGCTGTGGTTACGACATCGAGCTGGAATCGTCGTGCTACAACCCGTCGTACGAAGGGCATCAGCCCCGGGTCTTCGTCAACGAGGCCCGCTGGGTGCGCGGTGCGGTGCCGTTCCAGGGGGACATCGGCTCCTACCGCCAGTACCTGATCAACCATGAGGTTGGTCACGCCATCGGCTACCAGCGGCACGAGGCCTGTGAAGCCAACGGAAAACTGGCGCCGATCATGATGCAGCAGACGTTCTCCACCGCGAACGACGACGCCGCCAAGTTCGACCCCGGAACGGTCAAGGCTGACGGTCTGACCTGCAAATTCAACCCCTGGCCGTACCCGATCGCCTGACCGCCGCCACCGTTGCGGAGTTCGCCGGGTCGCGCGGGCATCGAGATCCGTAGCGGATGCGTGGTGCGCATGATCGCGGTGGCCGGAGCACGGGAAGCATCGGCACCGGATTACCGTTGTGGGTACGAGCAGCTGGGACGATGAACTGCCCAGGAAAACTGAGGAGACATACGGTGTCCGCGAATTTGGACGTGTCGTTACCGCCGTTGGTCGAGCCGGCCGCCGAGCTGACGCGTGAAGAGGTGACGCGCTACAGCCGGCACCTGATCATTCCGGACGTCGGCGTGATCGGGCAGAAGCGGCTGAAGAACGCCAAGGTGCTGGTGATCGGGGCCGGTGGGCTCGGCTCACCGACGCTGCTGTACCTGGCCGCGGCCGGGGTGGGCACCATCGGCATCGTCGAGTTCGACGTGGTCGACGAGTCCAACCTGCAGCGGCAGATCATCCATGGCCAGTCCGACATCGGGAAGTCCAAGGCGCAGAGCGCCAAGGAGTCGATCGTCGAGATCAACCCGCTGGTGACGGTGAATCTGCATGAGTTCCGGTTGGAGCCCGACAATGCAGTGGAGCTGTTCAGCCAGTACGACCTGATTCTGGACGGCACCGACAACTTCGCCACCCGGTACCTGGTCAACGATGCCGCGGTGCTGGCCGGCAAGCCATACGTGTGGGGTTCGATCTACCGGTTCGAAGGCCAGGTGTCGGTGTTCTGGGAGGACGCCCCCGACGGCTTGGGGCTGAACTACCGCGACCTCTATCCCGAGCCGCCGCCACCGGGCATGGTGCCCTCGTGCGCCGAAGGCGGGGTGCTGGGCATCCTGTGTGCGTCGATCGCGTCGGTGATGGGTACCGAGGCAATCAAGCTCATCACCGGCATCGGTGAGGCCCTGCTCGGCCGGTTGATGGTCTACGACGCACTGGACATGACTTACCGCACCATCCGAATCCGCAAGGACCCGGCGACTCCCAAGATCACCGAGTTGATCGATTACGAGGCGTTCTGCGGCGTGGTGTCGGATGCTGCCGCCGAGGCCGCTGCCGGCTCGACGGTCACCCCGCTGGAGCTCAAGGAGCTCATCGACTCTGGGAAACCGTTGGCGCTGATCGATGTCCGCGAGCCCGTCGAGTGGGATATCAATCACATCGAGGGCGCCGAGCTCATCCCGAAGCCGACGTTCGAATCGGGCGACGCATTGGCCAAGCTCCCGGTGGACCGCACACCGGTGCTGTACTGCAAGACCGGAATACGTTCCGCTGAGGTGCTCGCCATCGTCAAGAAGGCCGGTTTTTCCGACGCGATGCATCTGCAGGGCGGAATTGTGGCCTGGGCCAAGCAACTCGAGCCCGACATGGTGATGTACTGACGGCTGGTTTGCCGGTCAACACCTTAGGCTGAGGTTGTGAGTGTGGAACGGCCGCCGGAACATGTGCTGGCGGCGTTCGGCCTGTCCGGGGTGCGCCCGGTACCGCTCGGCTCAGGCTGGGAGGGTGGCTGGCGCTGCGGCGAAGTGGTGATGTCGATGGTGCCCGAGCACGCCCGTGCGGCGTGGTCGGCCAAGGTTCGGGAATCGTTGTTCATCGACGGGGTGCGGCTGGCCCGCCCGGTCCGCTCGACGGACGGCCGCTATGTGGTCGCCGGGTGGCGTGCCGACACCTTCGTCGCCGGCACGCCCGAGCCCCGTCACGACGAGGTGGTGTCGGCCGCGGTGCGATTGCACGAGGGCACCGCGAAATTGGAGCGGCCACGCTTCCTCACCCAGCCGCCAGTCGCGCCATGGGCCGACGTCGACGTGTTCATTGCCGCGGACCGTGCGGCCTGGGAGGACCGGCCGCTGCATTCGTTACCGCCCGGCGCCAGGGTCTCGCCCGGATCGTCGGATGGCCAGCGCTCGGTCGAGCTGATCAACCAGTTGGCCGGCCTGCGGAGGCCGACCAAGAGCGCCAGTCAACTGGTCCACGGTGACCTTTACGGCACAGTGCTTTTCGCCGGAACGGCCGCGCCGGGAATCACCGACATCACCCCTTATTGGCGGCCCGCCCCGTGGGCCGCGGGCGTGGTGGTGATCGATGCGCTGTCCTGGGGCGACGCCGACGACGGATTGGTCGAGCGGTGGCAGTCGCTGCCCGAATGGCCGCAGATGTTGTTGCGGGCGTTGATGTTCCGCCTGGCCGTACACGCGCTGCACCCGCGATCCACCGCCGCGGCCTTCCCTGGCCTGGCGCGCACCGCCTCGCTGATCCGGCTGATCCTGTAGCTCTCCCTTGCCCCGCGAGCAGACACAAACCTGCCTATTTTCGCGCCGAAATGGGCTGTTTGTGTCTGCTCGCCCTAAAACTGGTGGCGGTACTCGGCCAGGCGTACCCGCCCGTCGACCGCCAGCACCCCCTCGGCACGCAGCCGTTCCAACTGCCGGGTGGCCAAGTGCGGGGCCGGGCGTCCCGATGCCGGGATCACCCGGTGCCAGGGCAGGTCCGAGGAATCGGTCCGCATGATCCAACCGACGATCCGTGGACTGGAAAGCTCTGCGGCATCGGCAATGTCGCCGTAGGTGCAGACATGGCCCGGCGGGACCGCCGCGACCAGCGCCCGCACGGTTTCCACCTGGTCCTCGGTGACCCGGTTCGATCCGCCGGCCATCGTCAGCCCAGCTGTTCCAGGATCAGCTTCGCGGTGTCGGCGGGTTTGGCCTGGGCCACCATGTGATCGCAGTCCCAATCCAGCAGAGTGAAATCCGGGCCGAGTTGCCCACTCAGCGCGCCGATGAGACCGTCCCGCGCATACGGTGGGCTGGTGCGGGTGGCGCGGACCAGAACCGTGGGAGTGCCCTTGCGCGGCAGCGCAACCGGGCGGGCCAGCTCGCTCCAATACGACATCATGGCCGGGATGCTGATCCGCCACCCGTAGCGTCCGCGGGGTAGTTCGACGAGGTGTTCGTCGAGGTCACGGTCCAACTCATCCGGTGCGACCTCACCCCATGAACCGTTTGCCTTCTCAGCCCGTGCCTCGGCGCGGTCAGGATAGTCGGGCGAGGCCATCATGCTGTCGGCGATCTCGCGCATCCATTCGCCGTCGAGTTCCACCGCGGGGTCCAACAGCACCAGCCCGCTGACCAGATCCGGATGTGCGGCAGCCAGATTGAGCGCCACCGCACCGCCGAACGAATGCCCGGCCACCAGGGTCGGACCGTCCAGCAGCGCGGCCAAGGCCTCGACATTGGCATCGAGTGTCCACGGGGCAGCCCACGATGAGCGGCCGTGCCCGAGCAGATCGGGGGCGAGCACAGGCACGTCGGGTAGGTGATGCTCGGCCAGTGTTTTCCAGCGTTCACCATGTCCGGTCAACCCGTGGATGAGCAACAGCCTGGCCGGCTGCGCGGGACCGTAGCGGTAGGCGTTCAACTTCGCGGCTGACATCCGTTCATGCTGCCAGGAGTCGCAACCGCTACTTGTCTGGCCCCTCGCTCCAATCCGCTCCGCTACTTGTCGTACCCCTCTGGTGTCATTCCCTCCATGACCACACACCACGTCGAACCGGCACTGGCGGGCACCGAGCTGCTGGTACCGGGCCGCGGCGGGGTGGTGCGGGTGCTGGGTGGCCCGGGCACAGGCAAGAGCTCGCTGTTGATCAGCACCGCGGTCGACCACATCGAGGCGGGCACCGATCCCGAGTCGGTGCTGTTGCTGACCGGTTCGGCCAGGTTGCGGGGCGAGGCCAGGGCCGCCATCACCGCGCGGCTGCTCGGGGCGGGGACCCACGGCGTGGTGCGGGAGCCGATGGTGCGCACCGTGCATTCCTATGCGTTCGCACTCCTGCGGCTGGCGGCTCAGCGCAACGGTGATCCGCCGCCGCGGCTGATCACCACCGCCGAACAGGACGGCATCATCCGCGAGCTGTTGGCCGGTGATCTGGAGGATGGTGCCGATTCCCCGGTCGGTTGGCCGGAGCAGCTGTGGCCGGCGCTGAGCACCGCTGGTTTCGCCACCGAGCTGCGTGATCTGATGGCTCGCTGCACCGAGCGCGGTGTGGATCCGCGTGCCCTGCAGCGGCTGGGCCGGTCGGCGGGACGCCCGGAATGGTTGGCGGCGGGCCGGTTTGCCCAGGCCTACGAGCAGATCATGCTGTTGCGGTCCGCGGTCGGTATGGCCGCCCCGCAGGCCACCGTCCCCGCGCTGGGGGCGGCCGAACTCGTCGGTGCGGCGCTGGAGGCGCTCGCGACCGACGCCGATCTGCTGGCCGCCGAGCGGGGGCGGATCAGCCTGCTGCTGGTCGACGACGCCCAGCACCTCGACCCGCAGGCCGCGTTGTTGGTGCGGGTGTTGGCGGCCGGGGCGGGGCTGACCGTCATTGCCGGCGACCCCGACCAGACGGTGTTCTCCTACCGCGGCGCCGATCCGGTGTTGTTGCGCGATCACGGCGGGGACGACGCCCCGGCGATCACCCTCACCCAGTCGCACCGCTGTGCCCCCGCGGTCGCTTCGGCGATCTCGGGCATCGCGCGCCGACTGCCCGGCGTGGGGGCCGGCCGCGTGCTGGAGGGCAACCCGGAGCGCGGACAGGGTGAGGTGACCATGCGGTTGGCGGCCACGCCGCATGCCGAGAACGCCTGCATCGCTGACGCTTTGCGTCGTGCTCATCTGGTCGACGGGGTGCCCTGGTCCGAGATGGCGGTGGTGGTTCGCTCGATTCCGCGGGTGGGCGCGGCGCTGGCGCGGGCATTGAGCGGGGCCGGGGTGCCGGTGCAGGCTGCGGGCACTGGCCTGGGGCTGGCGCAGCAGCCTGCGGTCGCAGCCTTGCTGACGGTGTTGGAGGTGACGGCACACCACCTGGACGGTGACAGCGCCGTCAGTCTGCTCACCGGTCCGATCGGACGCGTTGACCCAGTGACCCTGCGGCAGTTGCGGCGGGCGCTGCGACGTGCCGATGGTTCCACGCCACCAAGGGATTTCACCGATCTTCTCGTCTCCGCCATCGATGCGGAGCCGGCCGGACTGTCGGCCGAACACGTCAAGCCGCTGCGCCGGGTGCGGTCGGTCCTGGCCGCCGCCCGCCGCAGCGAGCGGGACGGCGCCGATCCGCGCTATACCCTGTGGCAGGCCTGGAATGCCTGCCGGTTGCAGCCGCGCTGGCTGGCCGCCAGTGAGCGGGGCGGCACCATCGGGGCGCAGGCCGACCGTGACCTGGACGCGATGACTGCGCTGTTCGATGTGGCCGATCAGTATGTGAGCCGCACCGCGGGAGCGTCCTTGCGCGGGCTGGTCGACCACGTGGCGACATTGGGGTCGTCGATGTCGGCCTCGGATTCCAACCCCAAGCCCGACGCGGTCTCGGTGCTCAGCGCGCACGCCGCACTGGGCCGGGAGTGGGACTTCGTGGTGATTTCTGGCGTACAGGAAGGGTTGTGGCCCAACACCATTCCCCGGGGAGGCATCCTGGGTACGCAGAATCTGGTGGATGTTCTCGACGGGGTGGCCGCCCCGGATGACCGCGTGGTGTCGACCCGGGCGCCCCTGCTCGCCGAGGAACGGCGGCTGTTGATGGCCGCTATGGGCCGAGCCCGGATCCGGCTGCTGGTGACCGCGGTCGACAGCGACGGTGGGGACGAATCGCTGCTGCCGTCACCGTTCTGCGTCGAACTGGCCGAGGTGGCAACGGAATCCGTGTTGCTTCCGCCATTGACCGCACCGCGGGTGCTGCTGCCCTCGGCGGTGGTCGGTCGGCTGCGGGCCGTCGTGTGCGCGCCGGAGGGCGCCGTCGATGACGAGTCCCGGTCCTGTGCGGCAACCCAATTGGCCAGGCTGGCCGCGGCGGGGGTGCCAGGGGCTGATCCTTCGCAATGGCACACCATGACGGCGTTGTCCACCGAGGAGCCGCTGTGGTCGGAGACCGACGGCGTGCTGCCTGAGGTTGTCTTGTCTCCGTCGACACTGCAGATGCTCACCGACTGCCCGCTGCGTTGGCTGCTGGAGCGCCACGGCGGCAGTGACGGACGCGACGTGCGTTCGACGGTCGGGTCGTTGCTGCACGCGCTGGTCGCCGATTCCGGCAAGACCGAGAGCCAGCTGATCAACGACCTGCAAAAGGTCTGGGAAGACTTGCCTTTCGAGGCGAAGTGGTATTCGGACAACGAGTTGTCGCGCCACCGCGAGATGCTCGAAACCTTCACCCGGTGGCGTGCGGACACCCGGGGCCAGTTGACCGAGGTCGCCGTGGAGATCGATGTCGAGGGCGTGCTCGTCGAGCCCGGGCCCGACGGGCCGGGTGTCCGGGTGCGGGGCCGGTTGGATCGTCTCGAGCGGGACCAGGAGGATCGGCTCGTCGTGGTCGACCTCAAGACCGGCAAGAGTCCGGTCACCAAGGACGATGCACAGAAGCACGCCCAGCTGGCCACGTATCAGCTTGCGGTGGCCGCGGGATTACTGCCGCACGGGGATCAGCCGGGCGGGGGCCGGTTGGTATACCTGGGCAAGGCGGGGGCGGCGGGCGCCACCGAACGCGAACAGGATCCGATGACACCAGACACCCGGGCCGACTGGCTGGGCACGGTCAGCAGCGCGGCGGCGGCCACCGCCGGGCCGCAGTTCGTGGCCCGCGTCAACGACGGCTGCGCGAACTGCCCGGTGCGTTCGTCGTGCCCGGCCCAGGCTGCCGGGGACCGGTCATGACGGACACTGCGCAGGCCGGCGTGCGGTACAGCCCGGCCGAGCTGTCCGCCGCATTGGGTCTGTTCCCGCCGACCGAGGAGCAGGCCGCGGTGATCGCCGCGCCGCCGGGGCCGTTGGTGGTCATTGCGGGGGCAGGCGCCGGTAAGACCGAGACCATGGCGGCCCGGGTGGTCTGGTTGGTCGCCAACGGTTATGCCACGCCCTCACAGGTGCTGGGCCTGACCTTCACCCGCAAAGCCGCGGGTCAGTTGTTGCGCCGGGTGCGGACCCGGCTGGCCCGGCTCGCCGGTACCGGCCTCGCGCCGGTGGCCTTCGGCGCCGACGAGATCGCCACGGTCAGTACCTACCACGCGTTCGCCGGCACCCTGCTCCGCGAGCACGGCCTCCTGCTCCCGGTCGAACCGGACACCCGGCTGCTCAGTGAGACGGAGCTGTGGCAGTTGGCCTTCGACGTGGTGTGTGCGCACCCGGGAGAGCTGGCCATCGACAAGACCCCGGCCGCAGTGACCGGCATGGTGTTGCGGCTCGCGGGCGCGCTGGCCGAGCATCTGGTGGACACCGATCAACTGCGCGATACGCATGTGGAGCTGGAGCGGTTGGTGCACTCCCTGCCGGCCGGCCCGTATCAGCGCGACCGCGGGCCCAGCCAGTGGCTGCTCAAGATGCTGGCCACCCAGACCGAACGCACCGAACTTGTGCCGTTGATCGATGCGCTGCACCAGCGGATGCGTACCGACAAGGTGATGGATTTCGGTATGCAGATGTCTGCTGCGGCGCGGCTGGCTTCGAGTTTTCCTCAGGTTGGTGAGCAACTGCGGCAACGTTTCCGGGTGGTGCTGCTCGACGAGTACCAGGACACCGGGCACGCACAGCGGGTGGCGCTGTCCTCGCTGTTCGGCGGCGGCGTCGACGAGGGCTTGGCGCTGACTGCGGTGGGTGATCCGATCCAGTCGATCTATGGCTGGCGGGGCGCGTCCGCGACGAACCTGCCCCGGTTCACCACGGACTTCCCGGAGGCCGACGGAACTCCCGCCCCGACGCTGGAATTGCGGACCAGTTGGCGCAACCCGCCGGGTGCCCTGCATCTGGCCAATGCGGTGTCGGCCGAGGCACGTCGCCGGTCGGTGACGGTGCATGAACTGCGGCCCCGGCCTGACGCCGAGCCGGGCACCATCCGGTGTGCACTGCTGAATGATGTCGAGACCGAACGTGACTGGGTGGCAGATCATCTGGCACGGATCTACCACGGTGCGGTGGCACCGGGGACGGCCACACCGACCGCAGCGGTACTGGTTCGGCGCAACGCCGACGCCGCACCGATGGCCGAGGCGCTGAGTGCCCGCGGCGTGCCGGTCGAGGTCGTCGGGGTGGCCGGACTGCTGGCCGTACCCGAGGTGGCCGATCTGGTTGCGATGCTGCGGTTGGTGGCCGATCCCGCAGCGGGGTCCGCGGTGATGCGCGTGCTGACCGGGCCGCGGTGGCGGTTCGGCGCCCGGGACATCGCCGCCCTGTGGCGCCGGGCCAGGGAACTCGACGACCGGCCGGTGGGGGAGCCCAGCGCCGCCGAGATTGTGGCCCAGGCCGCCCTGGATGCAGATTCAGCCTGCCTGGCCGACGCACTCTGCGATCCCGGTGCCGCCGAACACTATTCGCCGGCCGGATATGAGCGGATCGAGGCCCTCGGGCGCGAGCTGACCATGTTGCGTGCGCATCTGAGCCACCCGCTGCCCGAGTTGGTGGCCGAGGTGCGGCGCGTCGCAGGACTGGACGCCGAGGCGCGCGCGGCCCGCCCGGTGGCCGCGGGCTGGACCGGGACCGAGAACCTCGATACGTTCTGCGATCTGGTGGCCGATTTCGCCGGACGACGGGGTGGGGCGGTGCTCGCGCTGCTGGCCTACCTCGATGTGGCCACCGAGGTGGAGAGCGGCTTGGCGCCGGCCGAGTTGACGGTGTCGCACGACCGGGTGCAGATCCTGACCGTGCATGCTGCCAAGGGGTTGGAATGGCAGGTGGTCGCGGTTCCACATCTGAGCGGCCGTGTGTTCCCGTCGACGGCCTCGGCACGCACCTGGCTCACCGATTCGTCGGATCTGCCTCCGCTGTTGCGCGGCGATCGTGCGACCGAGTCGGAGCTGGGTATACCGGTGCTGGACACCTCCGACATCAACGACCGGAAGATCTTGTCGGACAAGGTCTCTGATCACAAGCGCAGCCTTGAACAGCGCCGCATCGACGAGGAGCGCCGGCTGCTGTACGTCGCGATCACCCGCTCAGAGGACACTTTGCTGATGTCCGGGCATCACTGGGGCGCTACCGAGAGTAAGCCGCGCGGCCCTTCGGAGTTCCTGTGCGAGATCAAGACCATCATGGAAGATGCTGCCGCGCAGGGTGCTCCGTGCGGCGAGATCGAACTGTGGGCTCCCGATCCATCGGCGGGTGAGGTCAACCCGTTGCGGGACAAAGCTGTCGAAGCGATCTGGCCGGCGGCCCCGGCCAGAGAGACCGACGTCGACCGTGGTGCGGCGCTGGTGGCGCGGGCGCTGGCCGGCGACCGTGGGACCGAAGCCGGCCCCGGTATGACCGGCGAGGACGCCGACGCAGACGGGGAGGGCTGGGCGGCTGACGTCGATGCGCTTCTTGCCGAACGGGACCGTGCACCGCAGGTCGCCCCGCTTGAGCTGCCCGGCCAGGTGTCGGTCAGCACATTGGTGGAGTTGAGCCGTGATCGGGATGCCGCGCTGCAGCGCTTGCACCGCCGGTTGCCGCAACGCCCGGATCCGCATGCCCTGCTGGGCACCGCATTCCACGAGTGGGTGCAGCGGTACTTCCACTCCGAGCGTCTGTTCGACCTCGATGATCTCCCCGGTGCGGTGGACAGTGACAGCGGGCGCGCCAGTGCGGCCGAACTGTCCGAGCTACAGGACGCATTCGTCATGTCGTCGTGGGCCGCACGCACCCCGATCGAGGTGGAGGTGCCGTTCGACATGGTGATCGGAACGACCCGAACCACCATCGTGCGCGGCCGGATCGACGCGGTTTTCGCGCAGGACGACGGGACCACCACTGTGGTCGACTGGAAAACCGGAGAGCCACCGACCACGCCGGAAGCCATGGCGCAGACCGCGGTACAGCTCGCGGTATACCGCCTGGCCTGGGCGGCGCTACGTGGATGCGCGCCAGAATCGGTGCGGGCCGCGTTCCACTACGTGCGCTCGGGGCGGACCGTCAGCCCCGAATCGCTGCCAGGGGAGGACGAACTCGTCGCCCTGCTGATCGACCCCGCCTCGTCGAGCGCCACGCAGGAGCCCTAGCCGTCGCCGGCCGAGGTCAGGTGATGGTGGTCCCCACCAGAAGACCGATCAGATAGGTGATCGCCAGGGCCAGGCCGCCGCCGATCACGTTGCGCAGCACCGCACGTCCCTTCGGTGCCCCACCCAGCCCGGCCGATACCGCCCCGGTGAGCATCAGCGCCAGCAGCACCGCCACCACGGTCACCGGGATGCGCCATGTCGTCGGCGGGATCAGGATCGCGATCAACGGCAGCAGCGCACCGATGGTGAACGACAGCGCCGAGGACGCCGCTGCCTGCCACGGATTGGTCAGATCCTTGGGGTCGATGCCCAATTCGACTTCGGCGTGCGCAGCGAAGGCGTCGTGGTCGGTGAGCTCGTCGGCCACGGTCCGCGCGGTCGCGGTCGACAAGCCCCTGGCCTCGTAGAGCGCGGCCAGCTCGTCCAGTTCGGCGGCAGGGTCGTCGTGCAATTCGAGACGTTCCTTGCTCAGCAGTGCGCGTTCGGTGTCGCGTTGCGTGCTCACCGAGACGTATTCGCCCAGTGCCATCGAGACTGCTCCGGCGGCCAGGCCGGCGATGCCTGCGGTCAGGATCGGCGCCTGCTCCACCGTCGCGGCGGCCACGCCCACCACGATGCCGGCGGTGGAGACGATTCCGTCGTTGGCGCCCAAAACCCCGGCACGAAGAGAGTTCAACTTCGACGACAGCGAACCCACATGCGGCTCGGACGGATGGCTTGGATTCGTCACAGTCCGACGATATCGGCGAAAATCACGCGCCACCAGCAACGATAGCCTTGCCAAACCAGGTCCTCTGTGGGCCCCGGGGGCCTGCTGGTCTACGAAACAGGGTGCTGCCCAGGTGTTCTGGTCAGTCGGTGAGGTTAGGAGTTGCGGTACACCCGCAGCGCCGCGGTGATCATCGGGATCTGCAGCGGCAGCCGGGCGATCGCGACGATCCGCATCGGCCAGGGCTTGTCCCACCACAACCGGACCATGTTCACGTTTCCTGGGAACACCGCGATGAACAGGGTCACGGCGGCCAGCGCGCCCAGGCGCCGGGTGCGGGGCACGGCCAGCAGGGCACCGGTGGCCAGCTCACCGACGCCTGAGGCGTAGGTGTAGAAGCGGGCGCTGCCGGGCAGCTCGGCCGGGATGATGGAGTCGAAGGGCTTGGGTGCGACGAAGTGCAGCGTGCCCATGCCCATGAGCAGGGCAGCCATGCGTTGGGCGGCGGGTGCGGAGGAGATCCGCTGAGGGTCGGGTGCGGTCATGGTTACATTGTGGCGTGCGTCTGATCGGAACGATCCCGGCACGTCCCGGGTTGCTTTGCTCGATGATGGGGTCGCGTGGCTAAAGGCAGGCTGCGGCGCCGCCTCGCCGCGATCGACTCGAACCTGACTTCGCGCCCAGACGCCGCCCTCGTCGACGTGCTGCGCATCCCCGAGCCGTTCATCAGTCCGGCCCGCAAGATCTTCATGCGGGTGTTGTACGCGTTCGGGGCACTGTTCGCCGCGGTGCTGATCGTCTACGCGGACCGTTACGGCTACCGGGACAACGACAGCGCCCCGGATGCGAACAATCCGCTGTCGTTCCTGGACTGTCTGTACTACGCGACGGTGTCGTTGTCGACGACTGGATACGGCGACATCACGCCGTACACGGAATCGGCGCGTCTGGTCAACGTCATCGTCATTACCCCGCTGCGGGTGGCCTTCCTGATCGTTCTCATCGGTACCACCGTGGAAACCCTGACCACCCAATCCCGGCAGGCGCTGAAGATTCAGCGATGGAGGAACAAAGTGCGTAACCACACCGTCGTCGTCGGATACGGCACCAAGGGCCGGACGGCGGTCGCCGCGATGGTCGGCGACGAGGTCTCGCCGGCCGACATCGTCGTCGTCGACGAGAGCGCGGCCGCGCTGGAGCGCGCCAAGGGCGCCGGGCTGGTGACCGTGCACGGTGACGCCACCAATTCCGCGGTCCTACGGTTGGCGGGTGCCCAGCACGCCAAGTCGATCATCGTCGCGGCCGACAACGACGCCAGTGCGGTGCTGGTGACGTTGACGGCCCGCGAGCTTGCGCCGAAGGCCAAGATCATCGCGGCGGTGCGGGAATCGGACAACCTCCACCTGCTCAAGCAGTCCGGTGCGGACTCCACGGTGGTGTCTTCCGAGACTGCCGGCCGGCTGCTCGGGATCGCGACGCAGACCCCCAGCGTGGTGGAGATGATGGAGGATCTGCTGACTCCTGACGAGGGATTCGCCATCGCCGAACGTGAGGTCACTCCGAAGGAGGAGGGCGGCTCCCCGCGCCATCTGCACGACATCGTGCTGGGCGTGGTGCGTGAGGGTCGGTTGGTGCGGGTCGACGCGCCCGAGGTGGATGCGCTGGAGGCCGGCGACCGGCTGCTCTACATCCGCAGCGCGGACGCCGAGCGATGACACACGGCGGGCAGCAGCGCAGCGACCGGGGGAGTGCGCAGCGTCTCACCTTCGGGCTGCGCAATGTTCCCCTGCTCTCGCGGGTCGGCGCCGATCGTGCCGATGCGCTGCGTACCGATATCGATGCAGCGACCGAGGGCTGGAAGGACGCGCTGCTGCTGCGGCTCGACCGACGTAACCAGGTGCTGATCTCCGGCGGCCAGGTGGTGCTCGGCAAAGCCTCGAGCCTGGGTACCGACAAGCCGCCGGAGCAGGCGGTGTTCCTCGGGCGGCTCGTCGATGGGCGGCACGTCTGGGGTGTGCGCAGTGCGTTGGAGGTGCCCGAGGATCCGGATGCACCTGCCGAGGTGCTCGATCTACGCCGGGCCGGCGAGGCCTTCGACGACGCCAGCGCCCAGTTGGTGTCGACTGCCACCGCGTTGCTGAACTGGCATGACCGAGCCAGGTTCAGTGCAGCGAACGGTGCGGCGACCAAGTCGGCGAAAGCCGGCTGGTCGCGGGTGGACCCGGTCAGCGGTCATGAGGAATTCCCGCGGATCGATCCGGCGGTGATCTGTCTGGTCCACGACGGCCATGACCGCGCGGTGCTGGCCCGCCAGACGGCGTGGCCCGAGCGATTGTTCTCGATTCTGGCCGGATTCGTCGAGGCCGGCGAATCCTTCGAGACGTGTGTGGTGCGTGAGATCGCCGAGGAGGTCGGCCTCACAGTGACCGATGTGCAGTATCTGGGTAGTCAGCCGTGGCCGTTCCCGCGGTCGCTGATGGTCGGCTTCCATGCCATCGGCGATCCGGAGCAGCCGTTCTCGTTCAACGACGGCGAGATCGTCGAGGCCGACTGGTTCACCCGAGCCGAGATCCGCGAGGCGCTGGATCAGGGTGACTGGAGTGCCGCCGACGGCGATTCACAGTCGAGGCTGCTGCTGCCCGGGTCGATCTCGATTGCCCGCGAGATCATCGAATCCTGGGCGGCCCTGGACTGAGGGCACCTGCCTGCGGATAGTTCAGCTGAGCTTGGCCTTGACCTGCTTGATGGTCGGGTTGGTCAGCGTCGATCCGTCGGCGAACTTCAGGGTCGGTACCACGTGGTTACCGCCGTTGACCGAGCCGACGAATTCCGCTGCGGTGGGATCCTGCTCGATGTCGACCTCAGTCCACGCGATGCCCTCGGATTTCAGAGCCATCTTGAGCCGCGAGCAGTAGCCGCACCAGGTGGTGGTGTACATGGTCACAGTCGGTGTAGCAGTCATAGTGCACATAACGTAGCGGAACGGCCGCCGCATGCCCGCGGTGACGCAGGTCTCCGGCTTGCAGCGGTAAGTTGCTAATCCGCAGTGGGACGGAGCTGAGCATGACCCGATTGGTGCCGCTGGTGGCCGGCGACCCGCATGTGCTCGACGAGTTGCGGTTGCAGGTGCGCCGGTTCGTCGCCGAGCAGCAGCAGACCGGCAAGGTCGGCCGGTACGCCGACAGTTGGCTGACCGGTTGGGACGAGGACTTCAGCCGGGCGCTGGCTGCCCGCGGTTGGCTGGGCATGACGGTGCCGGTCTCCTACGGCGGGCACGGGCGCAGCCATCAGGAGCGTTTCGTGGTCACCGAGGAACTGCTGGCCGCCGGGGCCCCGGTGGGGGCGCACTGGATCGCCGACCGCCAGATCGTTCCCTCGTTGCTCAAGTACGGCACCGAGGAGCAGCGACGAAAGTTCTTGCCCGCCATAGCCAAAGGAGAATGTTACTTCGGAATCGGTATGAGCGAGCCCGATTCCGGATCGGATCTGGCCAGCGTGCGCACCAAGGCTGTGCAGGTTGACGGCGGGTGGGCGATCACCGGCGCCAAGGTGTGGACGTCAGGGGCGCATCTGGCCCACGCGTTCATCTGTCTGGCTCGTAGCGCTCCGGTAGATCCCGCACACCGCCATGACGGCCTGAGCCAGTTCATCGTCGACCTGCACTCGCCCGGCGTCGATATCCGGCCCATCATCTCGATGAACGGAAAACACCATTTCAACGAGGTGATCCTGGATGAGGTGTTCGTGCCCGATGCCATGGTGTTCGGCACCATCGGCAACGGCTGGCAGCAGGTGACCTCGGAGCTGAGCTTCGAACGCAGTGGGCCCGAGCGCTTCCTGTCGACGTTCCCGCTGCTGGCCGACATGGCCACGCACATGTCTGACGGATCTCTGCCCCGCCACACCGATCTGGGCCGGTACCTGGCCCGCGTCACCGGGCTGCACCAGATGTCGATGGCGGTCGCCGGTGCGCTGGAGCGTCACGAACCGGCGGACACCGCGGCGGCCGTGGTCAAGGTGCTCGGAACGTCCGCCGAAGGTGACATCGCCGATTTCGCCGACGTTCTCGGCGAGGTCGATGACGAGGGCTACTGCGCGATGCTGGCCGATGCCGTGGTGCAGCGCCCCGGGTTCACCCTGCGCGGCGGCACCAACGAGGTTCTGCGTGGGGTCATTGCGCGGGGATTGGGGATGAGGTGAGCGTCGACGCCGAACTGGTCGAGATGATGTCGGCGGTGTTCGCCGCGCATCGCGAACGGCACGAGCCCGGTGAGGGCATCGCCGAATTATGGGGCCGGCTGGGCGAACTCGGACTGGTTCGGCTGACCGGTTCCGAGGAGTCCGGTGGAAGTGGCGCAGGCTGGGCCGAGGCCGTCGAGCTTCTACGCGCCGCCGCCTGGCACGGGGTGAGGGTCCCGCTGGCCGAGCACGATCTGCTGGCCTGCTGGCTGTTGGAAACGGCCGGTCTGGTTGCCGACGATTCCCGTCGCACGGCCTGCCTGCTCGACGACGACGGTGCTGCCCGGGGCGTGCCGTGGGCAGCGGACTCCGAGCGGGTGGTGCTGCTCTGGCGCGACGGCACCGGCTACCGCGTGGCCGATGTGGACGGCGCGTCGCTGTCGGTCACTGCGGGGCACAACAATGCGGGGGAGCCTCGCGATGACGTCAGCGCGAATCTCGCGGATCTGACCGGAACCGCGGTGCCCGACAATGTGATCGGTCAGTTCACGCTACGGGCCGCGCTGGTGCGGGCCGTCCAGGTGTGCGCGGTGCTCGACAGGATCCTGGCGATGTCGGTGTCCCACACCTGCGAACGCACCCAGTTCGGCCGGCCGCTGGCCAAGTTCCAGGCGGTTCAGAATCTCGTGGCCGACATCGCCGCCGAGTCGGCGCTGGCTCGCGCGGCCACCGATGGTGCGCTGGCCGAGGCGCTGAGGTCGGACTGGTCCTCGGTACATCTGGATTTCCTTGTCGCCGTGGCCCGTTCGTGTGTCGGTCACGCCACTTCGGTCGTGGTGCGCAACGCTCATCAGGTGCACGGTGCGATCGGTACCACCCGCGAGCACCGCCTGCACGAGTTCACCATGCCCGCGTTGTCCTGGCGTTCGGACTACGGGTCGGTTGCGCACTGGGACCAGGTTCTCACCGACTATGCCACCACTGCCGGCACGCACGGGTTGTGGGCGTTGGTCACTGGTGCGGGCGGGTAGCTCTACCGATCTGTCGCGTTGTCGACCATAGGACACAGAATGTCCTATGGGAGAATGTGTCGAATAGTGTTCGGTGTTGCTGGACGGCAGGAGGTGGCATGAGCGCTCTGCTGCGCGCCGTGCGTCAGGAGCGGGGGTTGACGCTCGAGGAGCTTGCCGAGGCGACCGGGTTGACCAAGAGTTACCTGTCGAAGATCGAACGACAGCGTTCGACTCCCTCGATCGCGGTGGCGCTGAAGGTTGCGCGTGCGCTTGATGTAGATGTGGCGCAGCTGTTTTCGGAGGATCCGGCAGTGACCACGCTGGCGATTGACCGGGCAGGCGATCCCGCCACCGGCCGCTATCAGGCGGTGGCGTCGGCCATGCTCGGAAAGTCGATGTCGCCGTTCATCGTCAGGCCTACCCAAAAGTTCGCCGAACATCCCCATCCTGAGCATGCCGGGCAGGAGTTGGTGTTCGTCCATGCGGGCACTGTGGAACTGCGTTACCAGGATGAGTCGGTCATCTTGGAAACCGGTGACTGCGCCTATTTCGACGCCTCATCGCCCCATCAGCTGCGCCAGCGGGGAACCGCCCCCAGCGAGGTTCTTGTGGTCAGTCACGCCGATTACACCCGAAACCGCTGACGGCAGACCTCTGCAGCGTTTCCGGCAGCGGATGCCTGCCCGCGTCTGAGCGCGCAGCCCAAGTGGCCGTCGCACCATTGACGATAGGACACCGTGTGTCCTATCGTTCGAGATGTGTCTCCAATGCGGGCTTCCAATCGGAAAGGTGGGCTGAGATGACGACCACGCTGGGTGATTCGAAACAGGTTTTGATGCAGCGTGCCCTCGATGGGTTGTCAACCCATGTCGAGGACTCCACACTGACGACGCAGCAGAAGCTGGCATTGACATGCCGAGCGCTGTTCGACGCAGGCCATGACTCAGGGCTCGCAGGTCAGATCACCGCACGGGCCGAGAAGCCGGGCACGTACTACACCCAGCGGCTGGGATTGGGCTTCGACGAGATCACCGAGGACAATTTGCTGCTCGTCGACGAGGACCTCAATGTTCTCAAGGGTGAGGGAATGGCAAACCCCGCCAATCGTTTCCACACCTGGATCTACCGCGCCCGGCCCGATGTGCAGTGCATCGTGCACACGCACCCGTTCCACGTCGCCGCGCTCTCGATGCTGGAAGTTCCGCTGCAGGTGTCGCAGATGGATATCGCACCGCTGTACGACGACTGTGCATTTCTGGCCGACTGGCCCGGAGTCCCGGTGGGCAATGAAGAGGGCGAGATCATCAGCGCCGCGCTGGGGGACAAGAAGGCCATCCTGTTGGCCCACCACGGCCATGTGATCGCCGGAGCCAGCATCGAGGAGTCGTGCTCGCTGGCGATGCTGATCGAGCGCGGCGCCAAACTGCAACTGGCCGCCATGGCAGCGGGCACCATCGCCGACCTTCCTCCACGACTGGCCCGCGAGGCCCACGACTGGACGTTGCGACCCAAACGCAGCCAGGCCAACTTCGCCTACTACGCGCGCCGGGCGCTCCGCAACCACCCGGACGCGCTGACCAGCTGACCAGCTCGCACCGATCCAATACGAACCGCAGAAGGACGCCAAATCATGACTGCCAACACTGGAATCCACGGCATTCTCGCCTATCCCGTCACGCCGTTCACCGAGGACCACCGCATCGATACCGACAAGCTCGCCGCCCTCGTCGACCGGTTGGTGACGGGCGGTGCGCACGGGATCGTCCCGCTGGGCAGCACGGGTGAGTCGGCCTATCTCACCGAAGCCGAGTTCGATGCCGTCATCGACACCACGATCGGTGTGGTCGGCCGCCGGGTGCCGGTCATCATCGGCGCGTCAGATCTCACTACTGCCAATACCGTTCGTCGGGCGCAGTATGCCGAGCGGGCCGGCGCGGACGCGGTGATGGTGCTGCCGATCTCCTACTGGAAACTGTCCGAGCGGGAGATCGCGCAGCACTATGCCGCAATCGGGGCGGCCATCGGAATTCCCATCATGGTGTACAACAACCCGGCGACCAGTGGCATCGATATGCGGCCAGAACTGCTGGTGCAGATGTTCAAGGACATCGACAACGTGACGATGGTCAAGGAATCCACCGGCGACCTGTCGCGGATGCTCCGCATCGCGGAGCTGAGCGACGGGCAGTTGCCCTTCTACAACGGCAACAACCCGTTGGCGCTCAAGGCCTTCAATGCAGGAGCGAAGGGGTGGTGTACTGCCGCGCCGAACCTCCGTCCGCAGCCGTGCCTGGATCTCTATGAGGCGGTCCGGGCGGGCGACCGGGCAAGGGCCGAATCGTTGTACGAGGATCTGCGGCCACTGTTGGAGTTCATCGTGGCCGGCGGTCTGCCCACCACGATCAAGGGTGGACTCGAGCTGCTGGGCCAGGGCGTCGGAGTGCCGCGGCTGCCGTTGCTCCCGCTCGATGAGGGTGGGCGCGAAGAGCTGAGCCGGCTCCTCGCGGTGTCCTGACCCCGGTTATGAGCGTCCTTTGCCCAACAGCTTTCGGGTGCGCGCAGGCGCCGTGGCGGGGATGTCGGCGAGGATGTCGGCGAGTGTGACGCCGTCGAGGCTGGTCCGCCAGGCCTGGTGGGCATCGGCCATTTTCACCGCCAGGATGCACTCATGGCGGCACCAGCTCGTCGGGAGGGCGCCGCGGCCCTGCTGGCGGATCTCGCGGCATTCGTAGGGCGCGGACGCACCGTCGACGGCCTCGACGATCTGCAGCAGCGTGATGGCAGCGGGTGCCCGGCCGAGCCGAAAGCCGCCGCGCGGACCGGTCGTCGCAACCAGCACACCCGCGCGGGTGAGCGCCTGCAGCTGCTTGGCCAGATAGGCGGCGGGCAGATCGAAATACTCCGCGAGATCGGCAGCCGAGGCGGTGGCCCCGGGCTCGAGCTGCGCCAGCGACGTCGCGCAATGTAGCGCCCACTCGGTGGCCACGGGAAGTTTCACGGCCCGTAGTCTATTACAGATATTACGGACCTATATAGTCCGAGATACCTATTGGCCAGGACGGGAGACCATCATGCGAATTGCAGTGGCAGGCGCGACGGGAAACATCGGGGCGCGCGTGGTCGCCGCTCTGCAGGGCGCTGGACACGAGGTGGTGGCGATCAGCCGCTCGAACGGGGTGGACCTGTCCACTGGCGACGGGCTCGACGCCGCCCTGGCCGGGGTGCGGGCGGTGGTCGACGTGATCAGCACCCCACCCCTTGACCGTGAAGGCACCGTCGACTACCTGGGCAGCGCCACCGGCAATCTGCTCGCCGCCGAAGCCCGCGCCGGGGTGACGCATCATGTGCTGCTGTCCATCGTCGGGATCCACGGCATCGACGGCAATCCGCACTACGCCGGAAAGCGCGAGCAGGAGAAGCTGATCGAAGCCGGGCCGGTGCCCTGGACGATCGTGCCGGCCACTCAGTTCCACGATTTCGCCGAGATGGTGGTGAGCTGGACCGAACAGGAGGGCCCTGATGGTGTCAGTGCGCCGATCGCGCCGCTGCTGGTGCAGCCCATCGATCCGGACGACGTGGCCGCCGTGCTGGCCGAGGTGGTCGTGGGCGATCCGCAGGGCCGCCATGTCGATGTGGCCGGGCCGCAGACGCAGGATCTGGTCGACATGGCCCGCCGGACCCTGGCGCTGCGCGGCCGCGAGGTGACGTTGGTGCCGACGTGGGCGTCGGTCTTCGATGTGCAGATGGCCGGCAACGCGCTGTTGCCCGGCGAGGGCGCGCGCATCGCGCCCACCACCTTCGAGCAGTGGCTGAGCCGGCAGCGGTAGGCCGGGGCCACGCCGGGCCCGGGACTGTCACCGGTCTCTGACACCATGGACCGCATGCCGTTGGAGGCTCCCTCGCCCGCTCTGGGCGATCTCGATGATGAGCAGCGGGAGGCAGTGCTGGCCGCCCGCGGCCCCGTATGCGTGCTGGCCGGTGCCGGTACGGGCAAGACCCGCACCATCACCCGCCGGATCGCGCACCTGGTGGCCGGCGGTCACGTCGCGCCCAGTCAGGTGCTCGCGGTGACGTTCACCGCGCGAGCCGCGGGCGAGATGCGGGGCCGGTTGCGGGCATTGGGTCAGGAGTCGGGGGTGAACACCGCGGCAGTGCAGGCGGTGACGTTCCACGCCGCGGCGCGCCGCCAGCTTCAGTACTTCTGGCCGCGCCTGGTCGGCGATACCGGGTGGGAGCTGCTCGACAGCAAGTTCTCCGTGGTCGCTCAGGCCGCCAACCGGGCCGGAATGCAGACCAGCACCGACGACGTTCGCGACCTGGCCGGCGAAATCGAGTGGGCCAAGGCATCTTTGATCACCCCCGAGGCCTACAGCACCGCGGTCGCGAAGGTCGGGCGTGACATCCCGTTCGACGCGGCCAAGGTCGCGGCCGTCTATTCGGGTTACGAGGCGCTCAAGGCTCGCCGCGACGGCTCGGCGCTGTTGGATTTCGACGACCTGCTGCTGCACACCGCCGCGGCCATCGAGAACGACGCGGCGGTCGCCCAGGAATTCCGCGACCGCTACCGCTGCTTCGTCGTCGACGAGTACCAGGACGTCACGCCCCTGCAACAGCGGGTGCTCGACGCCTGGCTGGGGGAGCGCGACGACCTCACCGTGGTCGGTGACGCCAACCAGACGATCTATTCGTTCACCGGGGCCACTCCGCGTTTCCTGCTGGACTTCTCCCGGCGCTTCCCTGACGCCGCGGTGGTCCGGCTGGAACGCGACTACCGCTCGACGCCGCAGGTGGTGTCGTTGGCCAACCGGGTGATCGCCGCTGCGCGTGGCCGGATGGCAGGCAGCAAGCTGCATCTGGTGGGGCAGCGCGATCCTGGTCCCGAGCCGACGTTCTCCGAGTATCCCGACGAGGTCGCCGAGGCCAACGCCGTCGCCCGGTCCATCAAGAAGCTGATCGAAAACGGCACGGAGCCGGCCGAAATCGCGGTGCTGTACCGGATCAACGCGCAGTCCGAAGTCTACGAGGAGGCGCTCACGGAGGCCGGCGTCGCGTTCCAGGTCCGGGGTGGCGAGGGTTTCTTCAGCCGCCAGGAGATCCGCCAGGCGCTGGTGGCGATGCAACGCTTCGCCGAGCGGGACATTCCGGAGGACAACCTGGCGGCCCTGGTGCGTGAGCTGCTGGAGCCGCTGGGGCTGACGGCCGAGCCGCCGGCCGGCACCAAGGCACGGGAACGCTGGGACGCGTTGACGGCCCTGGCCGAACTGGTGGACGAAGAGGTCGCGGTGCGCCCGGAACTGGATCTGCGGGCACTGGTCGCCGAGCTGCGTCAGCGGGCCGACTCCCGGCATCCACCGGTGGTGCAGGGTGTGACGTTGGCGTCACTACATGCGGCCAAGGGCCTGGAGTGGGATGCGGTGTTCCTGGTGGGCCTGGCCGACAACACCTTGCCGATCTCCCATGCGCTCGCGCACGGGCCCGACAGTGAGCCGGTGGAGGAGGAGCGTCGGCTGCTCTATGTCGGTGTCACCCGCGCACGGGTGCACCTGGGGCTGAGTTGGGCGTTGGCCCGCACCCCTGGTGGGCGGCAGGGCCGACGGCCGTCGCGGTTCCTCAACGGCATCGCGCCGCAGCTACAGAATTCCGCCGGCTCAGCCCCGGACCGGTCGCGTCGTCCGCGCGGTCCGGCGCCGCGCTGCCGGGTGTGCAATGCCCCGCTGTCGACGCCGCCGGCGATCATGTTGCGCCGCTGTGAAACCTGTCCGTCGGACTTGGACGAGGAGCTGCTCACCGAGCTCAAGGAGTGGCGGCTGCGTGTTTCCAAGGAGATGAAAGTGCCGGCGTACGTGGTGTTCACCGACAACACCCTGATCGCCATCGCCGAGTCACTGCCGACCGACGATGCCGCGCTGGTGGCCCTCCCCGGGATCGGTGCGCGCAAGCTGGAGCAGTACGGCCCGGATGTCCTCGAGTTGGTCGTCGAACGGGTGAAAGCCCGCCAAGATTCGTAAAGATCGCGCCAAAACCGCAGGTAGAAAATAGGTTGTGCGATTTGGCTGTTAGGCTTTAGCCTCGTAACACAGCTCTGGTAACGAGACGGAAGGAGGGCGCCCGCAATGGATAGCAACATCAATTTCAGTGGTGTAGCGGCTGCAGGCATGCCGTCGTCCGTTCTCGCCGTCGCCGTTTCCCTGGTTTCCCCGGAGGGACGCCGGCATGCCGCGCCCGCTGCCCCCGCCTCCGCCGCATGGCTGGCCGCCGCCGCTGCTATTGCACCGCAGCACAAGCGCCGTCCGGCCGCCGCGATTGGCGCGTCCGTGGATCGGAGCCCCTTCTAGGAAGCTCCCATCACCAGCCAAATGGCCACGGACCCGCAGTCAACCGGATCCGTGGCCAATTTTTTTGGGTTCTCCACCCCCAGAAACCTGGTCGCAGATCCATCCAAGAGACAGATCGCCGACAACTACGACCAGGAAGTAGGGGGATAAGTACATGTCCATTGCGATGACCGCTCCGGAGGTGAGCGTCGCGCCGATGACATGCGAGCAGCGGCTACCGGCGGTGCCATGCCACATCGGGAATCCCGATCTGTGGTTCGCCGAGAGCCCAGTCGATCTGGAGCAGGCCAAGGCGCTGTGCGCGGATTGCCCGATCCGCAACGCGTGCCTGACGGCTGCGCTGGAACGGCAGGAGCCGTGGGGTGTCTGGGGCGGTGAGATCCTCGACCGCGGAACCATCGTGGCCCGCAAGCGGCCGCGTGGCCGTCCACGGAAGAACGCCGCGGGGAACCCGGCCGCCGCGTGAGTGCGGCGGTCGGGTTGCCGCACCCACACATTGTCACGCTGGAGCGACGCCCGGCCTCGGGCGCCACTCCAGCGTGACGGTCGGGCCGTCAGGGCCTGCCAAAGTACCGGTGGCTCTTAGGCCGCCTCGTCGGCGAAGCCCGGAACCAGTTCGGTGGCAATCGCTTTCATCGGCACATGCGCATCGAGTTGGCAGCTCATCGCGATGGTCGAGGCGATCACCCGCAACGGGATGGCCAGGTTGGGTGGCAGGTCGAGCTGGCGGGCTGTCTTGATCTGGGCCACCCAGTTGTCCATTTGACCGGCCGCCATCTTCTGAATCCACCGGCGGTTGTAGTGGAAGACGTCGACCTCGATCGGTTCGACGTACTGGCGCAACATGTCGTCGACTTCCTCGATCGAAACCTGTTGGCCCTTCTGGATGAAGCCCGCTTCCTCCATCGTGGGCAGCAGCTCGTCGTAGTTCTTGTCCCGGGCCAGCCGGATGCACTCGCCCAGGGCGGTCGGGAAGCCGTCGGGCAGCGGTGCGACGGCGCCGAAGTCGATGACGCCCATCCGCCCGTCGGGCAGCAGCATGAAGTTCCCGGGATGGGCATCGCCGTGCATCATCTGCAGCCGCTTGGGTGCGTCGAAGGTGAGTTCGGACAGCCGGGTGCCCATGAGGTCGCGCTGTTCGGGGGTGCCCTCGCGGATGATGACCGACATCGGGATGCCGTCCATCCATTCGGCGATGACGACCTTTGGCGCGCTGGCGACGATGGCGGGGACGCAGAAATGGGGATCGTCGCGGTACGCCTTGGCGAAGGCGCGCTGATTCTCGGCCTCAAGCCGGTAGTCCAGCTCCATGTCGGTGCGTTCGATCAACTCGTCGACGATGCCCTGGATGTCGATGCCGGGGGCCAGCTGCTTGAACACGCCGACCAGGCGCTGGATTGTCTTGAGGTCCGCCCGCAGTGCCTCGTCGGCACCGGGGTATTGGATCTTGACGGCCACCTCGCGTCCGTCGGACCAGACCGCCTTGTGCACCTGACCGATGCTGGCCGAGGCCACGGGCGTGTCGTCGAACGAGCTGAACCGCTCCCGCCACTTGGTGCCGAGCTGCGCATCGAGGACCCGGTGCACCTTGGCGGCCGGGAGTGGCGGTGCTTCGCGCTGCAACTTGGTCAACGCCTCGCGATACGGCTTGCCGTACTGCTCGGGGATGGCCGCCTCGAGCACCGACAGCGCCTGGCCCACCTTCATCGCCCCGCCCTTGAGCTCGCCGAGCACGGCGAACAATTGTTGGGCGGCTTTGTCCATCAATTCGGCCGTGACCTCGTCCTTGGACTTGCCGGTCAGGCGCTTGCCGAAACCCAGTGCGGCGCGGCCGGCCATGCCGCCGGCCAGCCCGGCAAGCTTGGCATTACGTGCGACGCTTCCCCGTTTGATGTCGGTCACCAGACCATCATCCACGACTCGGCTGAACCGCCCACAACCAACTGGCAACATCCGTTTTCAACATGGGCAGTCGGGGTGCCGGGACCAGCGCCGCGCGACGATCGAGTACCCGTCGGCGTCGAGTTCGAGGGTGGTGTTCAGCGTCGCCGGCGCAGCGGGTGCGGTCTCGTCACCGTCGGTATGTCTGACCGCGCGGATCACCAGGTCGACCTGCCGCATCGCCAGCGCCGCAGTGGCCAGGATGGTCGCGCGGGCGGCGCTGCCGACGGTGCCCCTGAGTTGGGTTGCCACAGCAGGCCACGCCGCGTCGCGATCGGTGCGGTGTAGATCGGCGCAGCGCAGGCAGCTGGTGAGCCCCGGGATCACCAGCGGCCCCACCAAGCCGGCGCCGTCGCGGACCCGCACCGGCAGGTGGGCGATCCCGCCGTGATGCAGTTCTTGCAGCAGCCGCGGGTCGGTGACCTGGTAGTCGGCCAGCACCACCAGGTCGGTAGAGGCCGCCACGTTCCTGGTGTGCGGGTGCGTGCTGTGCCTGACCCGCGCGCCCGAGCAGCGCAGGCCGTTGGCCAGCAGCTCCGACAGCGGTCCGCGGCCGTGCACACGGATGGATGCCGACCGCGTCGGCCGTGCGGGCGTGGCGGCGACGGTGAGCATTCCGGCTTCTGTCAATGCGGCGATCAGCTCATCGATGGCCTCGCCGTCGTCGAATGATTCTGCAGCCGTGACCAATTCATCGCGGGTGGCGCCGGCCTGCAGTACCCGCAGCAGATCGGCCAACTGCGCTTGGCTCATTCCGGCCGGGGGACGCACCAGAACCGCGCGCCGCGGATCCCAGCCCAACTGAACCACCTCGTCGGGACGCAGCAGGATCGGTCGGCCTGCGGCGAGCACGTAGCGCGTCATGCGAAGACTCTGCCACGGCGGCGGGGACCGCCGTTTCAGTTATCCACAGGCCGCCGTGCGGGGGTCAGGACTGGCTGCCGCCGTCACCCTCGGCGCCGCCGTTGCCACCCTCGCGCTGCTCTTTCTCCAGATCGGCGATGGCCTGTTCGAAGGCACTGTCGATGCCGCTGGTATCGCCGCCGATCATCCGGTCGATGAAGCCGGCCGGATCGTCGAGGTCGGCTGCGCTCGGCAGCAGGTCGGGGTGCTGCCACACGCTGTCGCGGACGTCGGTGCCGACCGCCTCGGTCAGCCGTTCCCACAGCACCGCGGCTTCGCGCATCTTGCGGGGGCGCAGTTCCAGGCCGACGAGCGTGGCGAAGGTCTGTTCGGCGGGTCCGCCGGTGGCACGCCGACGGCGAAGCGTCTCGGCCAGTGCCGAGGTGCCGGGGATGCGATCGCCCAGCGCCGCGGTGACGACGGTTTGCACCCAGCCCTCGATGAGCGCGAGCAGGGTTTCGAGCCGTTCCAGGGCGGCTTCCTGCTCGGGGGTGGCTTTGGGCTCGAAGATGCCCTGGTTGAGCAGCTGCTCCATCTCCGACGGGTCGCCGAGGGAGGCCGGGTTGAATCCGCGGGCGAAGTCCTCTATGCCCGACATGTCGACCTTCATGCCCTTGGCGAAGGCCTCGACGGTGCCGAGCAGTTGGCTGGACAGCCACGGCACGTGACTGAACAGCCGGTGGTGGGCGGCCTCTCGGGCGGCCAGGAAGGTCAGGATCTCGCTGCGGGGGCGCTCCAGGCCCTCGGCCAGCGATTCGATGGCCTCCGGCATGAGTGCCGCGACCCCCTTGGGGCCCAGTGGCAGGCCGACGTCGGTGGAGGTGAGCACCTCGCGGGACAGCTTGCCCAGCGCCTGGCCCAGCTGGGAGCCGAACGCCATGCCGCCCATCTGCGACATCATCGCCAGCAACGGACCGGCCATGCTCTTGGCCTCTTCGGGCAGGGCCAACGCCCACACCGAGGAGATCTGCTCGGCCACCGGGTCACACAGCCGCTTCCAGGTGTCCAGCGTGTTGTCCAGCCAGTCGCTCGGGGTCCAGGCCACCGACCTGGTGGTGCCCGCGGGCAGCGGAGTGACTCCGTCGAGCCAGGTCTCGGCCAGCCGCACCGCGTCGACGACCGCGCCGGTGGTCTTCTCCGGCACCGGGGCGACGAACCCGATCGAGTTGGACGCCAACTGCCGGGCCAGGTCGTAGTTCACCGGACCGGATTGTTTGCCGCCCATGGAACTGCCTGCGCCGCTGAACATCTCACCGAGCTTGGTGAAGATCTGCCCGAGGTCGCCCATGTCGAAGTTGGCTCCGCCCATGCCCAAACCGAACGGATCCGAACCCGGACCTGGCCCGGAGTTGCCGGGACCGGACCCCGAATCGGGGTCCTTCTTGTCTTTGTCTCGGTCGGGGTCGTTCCCGGCGGAGAAGCCGAAAGGCAGGTCAGCCATACCCACAACGGTACTCATGACGGGGTGTCCGGGTGTGCCTGCGGGTCACGCTGTGGGTGAACACGATGGTGCAGGCCTTACTGTGGGCGGCGTGAACAGGCGGATTTTGACGCTACTGGTCGCGCTGGTGCCGATTGTGGCGTTCGGCGTGCTGCTGTCGGTGGTGACGGTGCCGTTCGTGTCGTTGGGACCCGGTCCGACGTTCAACACGCTCGGTGACGTCGAGGGCAAACAGGTGGTCGACATCAAGACCACGGACGAGACCGGCGGATCTGTGGTCCACCCCACCTCGGGGCACCTGAACATGACCACGGTGTCCCAGCGTGACGGACTGACCCTCGGCCAGGCGATCGCGCTGTGGATGTCGGGTCGTGAGCAACTGGTTCCGCGCGACCTGGTGTATCCGCCGGACAAGTCCAAGAACGAGATCGACGAGGCCAACAGCTCGGATTTCAAGAAGTCCGAGGACAGCGCCGAGTACGCGGCGCTGTCACTCCTGAAGTACCCGATGGCGGTCACGGTGCAGAGCGTCACCGATCCGGGTCCTTCGGCGGGCAAGCTGCGCGACGGTGACGCGATCGACGGGGTGAACGGGACACCGGTGGCCAACCTCGATGAGTTCCAGGCCATCCTCAAGAAGACCAAGCCGGGTGAGCAGTTGGTGATCGACTTCCGTCGCAAGAACGCACCGCCCGGGGTCGCGACCATCACGCTCGGTGACAACCCGGACCGGGACTATGGATTCCTCGGCGTGGGTGTGCTCGATGCGCCGTGGGCGCCGTTCGACATCGACTTCAACCTGGCCAACATCGGCGGCCCGTCGGCGGGCCTGATGTTCAGCCTCGCTGTCGTCGACAAGCTGACCACCGGCGACCTCAACGACGGCAAGTTCATCGCGGGCACCGGAACCATCACCGGCGAGGGCAAGGTCGGTTCCATCGGCGGCATCACGCACAAGATGCTGGCCGCCAAGGAAGCGGGTGCCACGGTGTTCCTGGTGCCCGCCGACAACTGCACCGAGGCGCGCTCGGCGCCTCAGGACGGCATGGACTTGGTGAAGGTGGGCACGCTGACCGAGGCCGTCGATGCGTTGCACACGATTTCTGCCGGTGGCGAACCGCCTCGCTGCTGACCCGCAAGCACCGGTGGATGGCTAGAGTTGTAGAAAATCGGGCGGCCCGTCGGGCATGCCACGAGTCCACCGAGGCTGGAACGGGAGTTCACGAGTGGGGATGCGGCCCGCGGCGAGGATGCCGAAGCTGACGCGACGTAGCCGGATGCTGATCGGCCTGGCCCTGGTGGCAGTGCTGGCGCTGTTGATCGGGCCTCGGGTGGTCGACGGCTATGTCGACTGGTTGTGGTTCGGCGAGCTGGGGTACCGGTCGGTGTTCACCACCGTCCTGGCCACCCGACTGATCGTGTTCCTCGTGGTCGGGCTGCTCATCGGTTTGGTGGTATTCGCCGGGCTGGCGCTGGCCTATCGGACCCGTCCGGTGTTCGTCCCGGCCACGGGTCCGAATGATCCGGTGGCGCGCTACCGCACCACCGTGCTGGCCCGGTTGCGGTTGTTCGGGATCGGAGTGCCGGTCTTCATCGGCCTGCTGGCCGGTGTCATCGCGCAGAGCTATTGGGTGCGGGTGCAGTTGTTCCTGCACGGTAGTGACTTCGGGATCACCGATCCGCAGTTCGGTCGGGATCTGGGCTTCTACGCGTTCGATCTGCCGTTCTATCGGCTGGTGCTGACGTACCTGTTCGTCGCGACGTTCCTGGCGTTCGTCGCGAACCTCCTGGGGCACTACGTATTCGGTGGAATCCGTCTGGCCGGGCGCAGCGGGGCGCTGAGCCGCGCCGCGCGTATCCAGCTGATCAGCCTGGTCGGCATCCTGATCCTGCTCAAGGCATTCGCGTACTGGCTGGACCGCTACGAGTTGTTGAGCAATACGCGCGCTGCCAAGCCGTTCACCGGTGCCGGCTACACCGATATCAACGCGGTATTGCCGGCCAAGCTGATCCTGCTGGCGATCGCGCTGATCTGTGCGGTGGCGGTGTTCTCGGCGATCGTGCTGCGCGACTTGCGGATTCCGGCCATCGGTGTGGTGCTGTTGTTGCTGAGCTCGATGGTGGTCGGTGCCGGGTGGCCGCTGGTCGTCGAGCAGTTCAGCGTCAAGCCCAACGCCGCGCAGAAGGAAAGCGAGTACATCAAACGCAGCATCACCGCGACCCGGCAGGCCTATGGCCTCACCGACGACACGGTGACGTACCGCAATTACGAAAGCAACGGTCAGACCACGGCCGCGCAGGTCGCCGCGGACCGGGCGACCACGTCGAACATCCGGCTGCTCGATCCGACGATCGTCAGCCCCGCATTCACCCAGTTCCAGCAGGGTAAGAACTTCTACTTCTTCCCGGATCAGCTCGCCATAGACCGCTATGCCGGCCCTGACGGCAGTCTGCGCGACTTCGTCGTCGCCGCACGCGAACTCAACCCGGACCGGCTGATCGAGAACCAGCGCGACTGGATCAACCGGCACACGGTCTACACCCACGGCAACGGATTCATCGCCTCGCCGGCCAACACGGTTCGCGGAATCGCCAACGACCCCAACCAGAACGGCGGTTACCCCGAGTTCCTCGCCAGCGTCGTCGGCGCCAACGGCAAGGTGGTCTCGCCCGGACCCGCGCCGTTGGACCAGCCCCGGGTCTATTTCGGTCCCGTGATCGCCGATACCTCGGCAGACTATGCGATCGTCGGCAAGAACGGTGATGTCGACCGCGAGTACGACTACGAAACCAACACCGACACCAAGAACTACAGCTACTCGGGCAGCGGCGGGGTGGCGATCGGCAACTGGTTGGCACGTTCGGTGTTCGCCGCCAAGTTCGCCGAGCGGAACTTCCTGTTGTCCAACGTGATCGGTGAGAACAGCAAGATCCTGTTCAACCGGGATCCGGCTGAGCGGGTGGAGGCGGTGGCGCCGTGGCTGACCACGGACACGTCCGTGTACCCGGCGATCGTCAACAAGCGCATGGTCTGGATCGTCGACGGCTACACCACCCTGGACAACTATCCGTATTCGGAGTTGACGACGCTGTCGAGTGCGACGGCCGACTCCAACGAGGTGGCGGTCAACCGGCTGGCTCCGGACAAGCAGGTGTCCTACATCCGCAACTCGGTCAAGGCCACCGTCGACGCCTACGACGGCACGGTGACGCTGTACGCCCAGGACGAACAGGATCCGGTGCTCAAGGCCTGGATGAGCGTGTTCCCCGGCACCGTCAAACCGAAGGCGGACATCTCCCCGGAACTGCAGGCGCACCTGCGTTATCCCGAGGATCTGTTCAAGGTTCAGCGGTCCCTGCTGACCAAGTACCACGTCGACGATCCGGTGAAGTTCTTCACCAACGCCGACTTCTGGAACGTGCCGCTGGACCCGAACCCGACGGCAAGCAGCTATCAGCCGCCGTTCTACATCGTCGCCAAAGACCTTGTGAACAACAGCGGTTCGGCGTCGTTCCAGTTGACCAGCGCGCTCAACTGGTTGCAGCGCGAGTTCCTGGCCGCCTATGTCAGTGCCAGTTCGGATCCCGCGACCTACGGCAAACTCACCGTGCTGACCATTCCGGGTGAGGTGAAGGGTCCCAAACAGGCGTTCAACGCGATCAGTACCGATACCGCGGTGACGCAGGATCTCGGTGTGATCGGACGCGACAACCTGAACCGGATCCGGTGGGGCAACCTGTTGACCCTGCCGGTGGCCGACGGTGGATTGCTCTATGTGGCACCGGTTTACGCATCGCCGGGAACCAGCGACGCAGCCTCGACCTACCCGCGGTTGATCCGGGTGGCCATGCTCTACGGCGACAAGGTGGGCTACGGCCCGACCGTCAGCGACGCCCTGACCGAGTTGTTCGGACCCGGGGCGGGCGCCACCGCCACCAATGTGGCACCCACCGACGGTAAGCAGCAGTCGGTCGCACCTCCGGAATCGCCGCCGGCCGCTCAGCCGCCGGTCGGCCCGGACGGTCAGGCGCCGCAGGTCGTTGCGCCGCCGGCGGCGATCCCGCCGGGTGAGCCGGTGCAGTTGTCGCCGGCCAAGTCCGCGGCTCTCAAGGAGGTCGAGTCGGCGCTGTCGGCAGCACAGGATGCGCAGCGCAGTGGCGACTTCGGAAAGTACGGTCAGGCGTTGCAGCGTTTGAACGATGCGATGAAGAAGTTCGATACCTCCAAGTAGCCGACTGCTTTCCTGTCGACATTGGTGCGTCCCCGGGCTACTCCGGTGGGTGACAATGGACCGATAGTTCGGTGGATGGGGGGCGGATGAGGAGTCGCTGGTGTCGGTGACGATCTCGCAGGTGCTGGCCAGCCATCCCGAGCAACTGGTGTCAGCCGCCGGTGAGGTGGCTTCGGCGGCGTCTGACCTCGACAGTCGGATCGCCCGCGAACGCATGCAGTTGACCAGGTTGGCCTCGGACTGGCGGGGCACCGCGTCCGACACCGCACAGGGCCACGCCAACGAGATGTTCGGCGATCAGGAGCTCTACCGCGACAGGCTCAAGTCGCTGCATACCGCGATGTCCTCCGGTGGTGCCGAACTCGGTGGCATCCGCACCCGGGTGTCGGATCTGGTGTCGAGTCCGGAGGCCGACCTGTTCGACATCTCCGACGACGGCCGCGTCGCGCTGGGGTGGCGGCTGAAGCTTCTGGTAGCGAGCCTTCCCGTGCTGGCGCTGAAGTGGGGGATGCGACGCCTGGCGCTGCAGACGGCCATTCAGACTGCGCTGTCCGAATTCGACGCGGCGGACAAGTCGACGGCCAACAAGATAGACCGGATCAACAAGGGGCTCGTGAAGTGAAGTCTCGGGATATGGGCTGCGTGACATGAGCAGCGCAACTCTCGAGGTCGATGAACAGACAATGCGGGAGACGGCGTCCGCCTTCGACACCGCGGGCCACGATGTCAGCGGCAATCGCGCAGGTCCGGTCATCTCCGGCGTCGCCGGGGCGATGCCCTCGCTGGCGGTCGGGACGGCGTGCGGGACGGTCGGATCCGCCCTGACCGAGCAGGCCAGGCTGCTGGGCGGCGATGTGACGGCGTATGCACAGAAGCTTCGGGTGGCCGCCGACCGTTATGAGCGCGGCGACGACGAGGCGGCCGAACGGATCGACTTCACCGGGACGGCCGAGCTGCCCGACGCCGGTGAGCATCCGCCGGTCAGTGACTACGAGAAGGCATTGCGTGATGCCGGGCTCCTCGCCGGGCCGGTGGTACCGGGTTCGAAATACGCGCAGTGGCTGGAGAATGCGTCCAAGCACGGGGTTGATCCGCAGACCATGGTGGACATCGCCCGCGCGCAGAACGTCACCCCGCAGTCGTTCGACGTGCTCAACGGACTGCAGGAAGTCAAGGACAAGGACGGCAAGTCGTTCTTCATCCTGCCGCCCGGTACCAGCAAGGAGGACGCGAAGAAGGCGGTGGTGATGACCTACATCTTCAACGCCGGTACCGACTACGACGCCGCCGAGGCCGGCAACGACGGGGTGCTGGGTACCGCCGATGACGTTCAGAACGATTTCGAGGAAACGCCCTACTCGGCTTCCGAGGTGCAGCGCATCATCGACCGACAGAACGCGAACTCCTGGAGTTATGACCAGATTTTCGACAAGGGCGGTGGGGGATCGTTGGCGACGACACCCAACGGCATGCTGATGGGGTTGGGCGGGCCGGTGATGGACAAGATCGGCGTCCACGGCGGGACGACGTACGGCGACCTGTTCGTGGTCAACATCGACGGATCGAAGGATCCGGCAGCGCAGTTGAGTGAGATCATCGAATCAGGGTCCAGCTGGTCCCAGCGCGACGACGGTACGCCGGTCCAGGGCAGGCTCGACCTCGATCGCTTGTTGCACCACGAGGAGCGCCATTCCGAACAGTGGGCCCAGAAGGGATTCGCCTGGATGGCACGGGATTACGGGCTTGGCGCGCTCATCGAACAGAAGACCGGCATCAACCCGCTGGAACGCGATGCCGGCTTGTCCGATGGGGGTTACTCGTGAGGAGGTCGTGCCTGGCCGTGCTGTTGACGCTGCTGGTGACGGCGGGGCTCACCGCTTGCCGGACCGAGGACCGCCGATGGTCGGATGCGCCGTTCGCCGCCCCGATGCGGCCGGCGTTCGGTGCGCGGGTCACCGATGGCAAGCTGGAGATCTGGGTACCGCCGGGCTGCGTCGGGGTGCGGTCGGTGGAGGTCGGGTTTGGATTTGGCCCGAAGCTCGTGTTGACCGATACCTCCGGTACGGCGACTCTCGACCGGTTCACCGTCGGTGGTCCCTATCCGGGTCTGACCGTGACGGAAGCGCCGCCGCCTGACTTCGATTGGCGCACAGAGGAATATTTGTTTCTCAATGTGCAGTCCACGCCCGGGGGGTACCCCGCGACCGCTCGGACGGCCGAGGTCGTCGCCGGATCGAACAGTCACCCGGCCGACACCTTCTTCTTCGATGGCGTCGGTTGGCTCGACGCCGCGGGTGTGGCGGAGAAGGAAGGCAAGGAGTTCGAAGGGGTGTGCACGCCGCAAAAGAAGTGAGCAGTATCTGCTCCCCGGGTTGCGGTACCGACAATTATGCTGCGTCGGTGCACTTTCGTTTGCTGGGGCCACTGCAGGTGGTGCGTGGCGATGTGACCGTCGAGATCGGTGCACCCAAGCAGCGGGCCGTGCTGGCGATGTTGTTGCTGGGGCAGGGGCGGGTCGTCTCGGTTGACCGGCTGATCAGCGGGGTCTGGGGCGAGGATCCTCCGTCCAGTGCCACCGCGAGCCTGCAGGTCTACATCTCCCATTTGCGCCGCATCCTGCGGGAAGGTTCCCCCGTGGCGTCGCCGATCGTGCGTCAACCGCCGGGGTACTACCTGGACGTGCCTGCCGATTCGGTCGACGTCGCGGTGTTCTCAGACGGCTGCGCCCGGGCCGCGGCGGCGGTGGAGGAGTCGCACTGGTCCGATGCGCTGAGCGCCGCCGATGACGCGCTGTTGCTGTGGCGGGGAGACCTTCTCGAGGACCTGGGGGACCAGGATTGGATCACCAAGGATGCCGCGCGGGTGCGGGAGATGCGCAGCGCATGCCTGGATCATCGGATCACAGCCCTGTTGGCGCTCGAACGGGTCCCGGCAGCACTGACTGTGATATCGGAACTGCGCTCAGCCGAACCACTTTCGGATCGCGGTGCGTGGCTGCACATGCTTGCGCAATACCGGTCGGGGCGGGCGTCGGAGGCGCTGGAGATCTATGCCCGCTACGCCCGGCAGCTCGATGAGGAATTGGGTCTGACGCCGGGCGCCGACTTACGCGAACTGCAGACCTCGATCCTGCGCCAGGCCCCGGAGCTCGCAGCCTGGCCCCGGTCGCCCGAGTGGACCGGGGCCGGTGAGGTGCACATCCCAGGGACGTTTGCGGCCCAGGCTGCCGCACCGGACCGTGAACGCTCGGTCCCCGTCGGACGTGATCGCGAATTAAATGCCGCCGCAGACCTTCTCGCCGAGGTGCGGGCGGGACAGACCCGCTGGCTCGTCCTTTCCGGACCGCCGGGGATCGGCAAGACCCGCCTGGCCGAAGAGATCGATGACCGTCTCGGTGGCGAGGCCGTCTGGGTGTCCTGTCCCGACGAGCAGACCACTCCGCCGTGGTGGCCCATGCGGCAGCTGGTTCGCGGTTTGGGCGGTGACCCTGACGAGGCGCTGGAGGTGCCCGTCGATGCCGATCCGGATACCGCGCGGTTCGGCGTCTACGAGCGGGTGCAGATGTTGTTGGAGTCGGCGCGCCGGCCGCTCATGGTCGTGATCGATGATGTGCAGTGGGCGGATTCGGCGTCGGCAGCCTGTCTGGCCTATATCGCCGGTGCGTTGTGGGGCCACCCGGTCGCGGTAGTTCTCACGGTCCGCGACGGTGAACACATCACTGATGTTGCGCGGCTGCTGGCGGCGGTGGCTCGCGGTGAGGGCAATCGTCATCTGAGCATCCCCGCTCTGTCTTCCAAAGATGTTGCGGTCCTGGCCAATCAGATCGCCGATGATGTGGTCGACGATACCGAGGCCGGGGTGCTGGCCGAACGTACCGGTGGAAACCCGTTCTTCGTTTCCGAGTACGCCCGGTTACCCCGCGCGGAGCGCGACGAGATACCGCTCGCGGTGAAATCGGTGTTGGAACGCCGGCTCGCCGGGCTGGCGCCCGAGGTCGTGAGCGTGATGCGGATTGCCGCGGTGGTGGGAGACACCATCGACGCTGATGCGTTGGCTGTGCTGGCGCGGGTGGCGGGCCTGGACTTCGACAGTCTCGCCGACCGTCTCGATGCGGCGGCCGATGAACGGATCGTGGTGAGTGCGCATGCCGGTGACGGATATGCGTTCGCCCATGGACTGTTGCGTGAGCACCTGGTTTCCGGCCTGCCGGCGCTGCGGCGTCAACGTCTGCACCTGCAGGTGGCGGAGGCGTTGGCGGACAGCGCCTCCGAGGAAGCGGTGACCAGGCGGGCCCAGCATCTGGTGGCCGCTCAACCGTTGGCCGATCCGCAAGCGGTGGTTGCTGCCTGCCGGTTGGCCGCCGAGCAGGCTACCCAGAGGTGGAGTTCGGATATCGCCGCGCGGTGGTGGCAGGCGGCGCTCGACGCCTACGACCGGTTACCGGCGTCGGCGCGCAATGACGCCGACCGCGACGAGTTGACGGTGGCCATGCTCGACGCGCATTCGCGTGCGGGCCGGGGGCGTCTGGTACTCGATGCGGTCAAGCGGAATCTGGCCGAAGCGCTGCGCACTGAGCGGGCCGACACTGCCGGGCGGGTGGCCAGTGCGCTCCTGCGCGCCAGCGGGGGTTGGCCGTGGCTGGCTCCGGGGCATGACCCGGGTCCGTTGCTGGCCTTGTTGGAGAAGGCGGCGGCAATGTCGACGGCGTATCCGGCGGCCGAGGCGCGGGTCCTGGCAGCATTGGCAGTGGGCCGCTGCTACCACCCGGATCCCGCGGTTGTCGCCGGGCATCTCGACCGGGCCGACCAGTTGGCCGAGAGCACGGGCGATCCCGACGTCATCGCCGATACTTTGATGGCCCGCCTCATCGGCTACTCGGGTGTCGCCGAGTTCAGCGCCGCGACGTTCGACTGGATCGATCGCCTGAATTCTTTGCACCACAGCAGATCCCGTGAAGACACGGTGATCGCCCACTCGGTCGCGACGATGGCGGCGATGAATCTCGGTGACATCGACCTGACCGAGCGGCACCTGCGCGCCGGAATGGCGGGCAGCGAGGAACTCCAGCTTCCCGTGCTGCGCGCCCAATTGCGCTGGATGGAATCGGTGTTGGCGATCTGGCGAGGTGACTTCGCCGAGGCGGGCCGTCACCATGCGATCGCGGCGCGCGTGCACGAGCAGACCGAACTCTACGGGGCCGGAAGCGGTCTGCTGGCCGAGGTGACCCTGCTGCGGGAGACCGGTGGGCCAGTCGGGGCGGGCCTTACCTTCGCACAGTTTGACGATGGTTCCGGCGGGCGGGGGATGGAGGCGCTGGTGCACACCGCGCTGCTCACCGCCGTCGAGGGTTCACCTGCCGATGCGGTTGCCCGGCTCGATGATTGGCGTGCGGACGCGGGCCGTGGACAAGTGTGGACCGGTCTGGGGCAGGCTGCCTGGATGGCGCACCTGGCTGTCGACTACGGGTTGGACGAGTATGCGGGCGACCTGCTGGCGGCGCTGGAACCGTTCAGGGACCGCGTCGCGATGATCGGGCAGGTAGGGCACGCGGGGCCGGTGGCGCTGGCGACCGCCCGACTGCACGCGCTACGGGGCGATCACCGGCGGGCGCTGGTCGATCTGGCCCGGGCCGAGGACATCGCGGACCGCACCGGGGCCAAGCCCACTCAGCTGTGGTGTGCGCTGTTGCGGTGTCAACTCGACCCCGAACTCGACGGGCACGGCTCGGCGCGGCGTGAGACAGCGCGCAGGCTGGCTGCCGAGGCTGAGGCGCTGGGCATGGTCGGACTGGCGGCCCGCGCGCTGACGCTCGCGTGACCGGGGGCTTCTCGCGTTCTTGAGCTGCCAGCCAAGTGAACGCCAAGCGGTTGCGGTGATGCTGGGCGCCGACATTTCGCCCGGATGACTGGGATGCATTTCTGAGAGGACCCCGATGACCCTGACCGAACTTCCGCACGACGGCTTGGACGACGCGCTGGAGGGCCTCCGTGCCCACGTCGCCGCGCCCGTCGCGTTGCCGGGCGAGGCCGGCTATGAGCGGGCGACCCCGTGGAATTTGGCGGCCACCGTGGAGCCCGCCGCAGTGGTGTTGGCGACCTCGGCCTACGACATCGCCAACACCGTGCGGTTCGCCTCCGCTCGCGGATTCCGGGTGGCCGTTCAGGCCACCGGTCACGGCGCCACGGCCGTCGCCCCCGACACGATCCTTGTGCTGACCTCTGGCATGACCGGTTGCATCGTGGACCCGGTGACCCGCACCGCGCGGGTGGCGGCCGGAGCCACCTGGCAGCACGTGCTCGATGCGGCGACCCCGCACAGCCTGGCCGGAGTCTGCGGATCCGCGCCGGGAGTCGGCGTGGTGGGTTTCCTCACCGGCGGTGGGATCGGACCGTTGGTGCGCACCGTCGGCTTGTCTTCGGACTATGTCCGGTCCTTCGAACTGGTCACCGGGATGGGGGAGTTCCTGCGTGCCTCGCCGGAGGAGAACGCCGAGTTGTTCTGGGGTTTGCGTGGCGGCAAGTCGACATTGGGCATCGTCACCGCCGTCGAGATCGAGCTGCTGCCGATTCCTGAGTTCTACGGCGGTGCAGTGTTTTTCGACGGTGCAGACGCCGCAGTGGTGCTGCGGGAGTGGGCCAGGTGGTGTGCAGACCTTCCCGAGTCCGTCTCGACATCTATTGCTCTGCAACAGTTGCCGTCGCTGCCCGGAGTTCCCGAGCCGTTGGCCGGACGGTTCACGGTGGCGGTGCGGTATGCCGCCGCGCATGTGAGGAGCGCAGACGGTCCCGCCGGCGACTTCGCCAGGGCCGAACGGCTACTGGCGCCGATGCGTGCGGTCGCGACCCCGGTGCTCGACACCGTCTCGGTCTTGCCGTACGCGGCAATCGGGGCGGTGCACGCCGATCCGGTCGATCCGATGCCGACCTACGAACACCACACGTTGTTGCGGGAATTGACTCCTGAGACGGTCGAGGTGCTGTTGAGCGCGGCCGGACCGGAATCGGGTTCGGTGCAGGCGGTCGTCGAACTCCGGATGCTCGGGGGCGCCTTGGCGCGTGAGGGACGCCATCGCAGCGCGTTCTGCCATCGCGACGCGGCGTTTGCGGTGAGCACCATCGGGGTCTTGGCTCCGCCGACCGCCGATGCCGTGGTCCCGCAGGCCGGCGCGCTCATCGTGGCGCTGTCGCAATGGTCGACCGGCGGCCAGATCGCCAATTTTGCTCCCTCTGATGACGCGGGGCGGGCCGTCCGGGTCTACGACGAGGACACCCGGCACTGGCTGGCGGCGCTGGCCGAACGGCATGATCCGGCCGGGGTGTTCCGGTGCGGTCATGTGGTCCGTTTCGTGGGCTGACCTTCGGCGGTTTTCGGGCCGAAAACCGCCTCTGAGCACTCGATTTGGAGCTCTGGTTAAGACCCCGGTAATCTTGTATTTGCAACGCGGGGTGGAGCAGCTCGGTAGCTCGCTGGGCTCATAACCCAGAGGTCGCAGGTTCGAATCCTGTCCCCGCTACCAGTGAGAATGGCCCTCGGAGATGATCTCCGGGGGCCATTCTCTATCAAGTGGCACGACCCGCTACATCGTCAATGTCTCCCGCATTCCCGGCGCGAGCACTCCGGCGATCGCGTCCCAGTCCACTGTGACCGGGTAGTAGTCGCCGAGCACGTGTGCCACCGGAAGGTAGATGACAAGGCCGTCGTCGTCGGGCACCCAGTTGGCAAGCTGATCGGCGACCGGCTCTGGCGCGGCCTGGTTGGCCAGCTTCTCGTCTCCGGCGATCTCGGCTTTGATGCCGTCGACAAGGGCGGACAGACCGGCGGTCTGGTCGGTGAACAGGTCGGTGATCATGATCGGCTCGGCGGTGCGCGCGTTGATCACCGTCGTCGACACCGCGTTGAAGGGATGCGCTGCGTGGTCGACGAAGATGTTGACAAGGAGCACGCCGGCCACCGCGCCGGTGCCGATGTGGGACACCTCGCTACGGTCGTCCTCACCAAGGACCGCGGGCGCGATCGTGACCGGGGCGTTGCCCTCGCTGGGCTTGAGGCAGTCGCCGAGGGCCGCGCGCATCCCGGTGTTGAATCTGTCACGCACCGCGGTGTTTCCGCCGCGCAGCTGCGGGAGATCCACCTGATAGGTGACGGTTCCTTCAGTGCCCTTGACGGGTTCGATGAAACCCTTGAACGGTGCCGCGTTTGCGGTTCCTGACGCGCTCGTGGTGGTCGATGGCACCGGGTCGGCGGAGGTTCCTGGGCCACCCGGACCGCTTGGATTGCAGGCCGTCGCGGTGCTGATCACCGAGGTGACGGCCAGCACCGACGCCAACCTGCGTATCACCGTTGACTCACTCATTTTTCGACCCTAGCCGGGTGCAGTGGCGACCGCGTCAAATCACGTGGGGCGCGATGAGCGTGGTGGCACCCAACACCAAGACTCCGATCAAGAACGCGACGACGGTAAAGCCCATCACCTGACGGACATTGAGTTTCGCGATCGCCAGCAGGGGCAGTAACCAGAACGGCTGGATCATGTTCGCGACCCCCTCGCCGACGGCGACCGCCATGGAGATCAACCCCAGATACGCCGGCGAGCCCTGACCGATCGCCAGCGCCGAGTCCACCGCGATCGGGCCCTGTACTGCCCAGTGCCCACCGCCCGAGGGCACGAACAGGCTGATGATCAACGAGCCGATGAAGGTCAAGAACGGCAGCGTATGTTGCGTCGCACCGCTCACGACCGCCTCGGCCAGTAGCGTCTGCAGCGGCTTGGCCCCCTCGCTCGCGTGATAACCCAGCAAGCCGACCAGACCGCCGTAGAGCGGATATTGCAGGAGCAGCGGACCGGACACCTTGGCGGCGCCGGTGAATGCCCGGATGAACCGGATCGGCGTGCGGTGCAGCAAGGCACTCGTGATCGTGAACAACATGATCATCGACGAGATGTTCAGCGCGAAGTCGCTGAGGACGAAATAGGCCATGCCCGCGGCGAATACGAGGACATTGAGGATCCAGAGGTCCTCCAGCCATTCGGCGAACGTTCGCTTGCCCTCCGCCGGTGCTTCCGTCTTCTCCTCGTCTTCGAACACCGCGGGATCGGGGGCAAGGCTCTGCGCGGGCTCCATGCGCCAGATCGCGAGCGCGAGCAGGCACAGCACGACGATCACCGACAGCCAGCTGTAGGGCTGGAAGATCGTCAGGCTGAGCGGCACGCTGATGTCAGTGATCTTGTGAATCACGTTGATCGGGCTGCTGGGATCGGTGTTCGCCAGCGCGATCGACGATGACAGTCCCTGTGTCCAGACGATGAAGCCCATGAACGCGGCCGCGATCAGGTAGCCGAAATGCGCGTCGGTGAAGCGCTTCGCGACCTGGCGGGCGACCAACGCACCGGCAACCAGCCCGAGTCCCCAGTTCAGCAGAGACAGGACAGCACTCACACCGAAACAGAGCAGGGCGCCCTGGATTTGGTTGCGTGGCTTGCCGGCGATGTGGACGATGGCCCGCTTGAGGACCGGCGCTTCGGCCAGCGTGTAGCCGGTCACGAGGATCAGGACCATCTGGAAGGCGAACGTGAAGATGTTCTGCGATCCCCAGACACCGCCGTACCACGCCTGGAGCATGCCGCTGGGTGAGGCGCCTTTCACCAAGAGGGCGACCAGGCCGGCGACGATGAGGGTGAGGATGACCGCGAACAGATACGGGTCGGGCATCAGGCGTTCGACGTACCGGACGCACAGTGCGGTGAGGGACTGCATGACGCCACTGCGCCTGGGCTCGGCCTCCGGCACCGTACTCGTGCCCTTCGGGTCCTCGCTCGTGGTCATCGATCCACCTTCGCCGTTTTTTGGCGCGCAACCGGCTCCGCCATCGACCGCCTTCAGTGCGGGTTCGGCACGGACTTTAGCGTCAGAACAGCCCCGCAGCGGGCGGGTCGTCATCATTTACGGGAAAACTGGTTTCCCTCAGCGGGGGTGCCCCACTTACCCTGGGTGGCTGCGCAGACCAGGCTCGGGGGAGACAGGGGAGTGGCAATGACGACGGGCCCGAGCACGGGGGAGATCGCGACGCATCCGCGTGCCCAGTCGAGCGCCAACGTCATCATCGCGCTGCTGGTCGGCTCGGCGTTCGTGATGATCCTCAACGAGACGATCATGAGCGTCGCGCTGCCGGCCCTGATCGTCGATCTGGACATTTCGGCGAGTACGGCGCAATGGCTGACCAGTGGCTTCCTGCTGACCATGGCCGTGGTCATCCCGATGTCCGGATCGCTGTTGCAGCGCTACCCGGTGCGCGGCATCTACCTGGCCTCGATGTCGTTGTTCTGCGCCGGCACGTTGGTGGCCGCACTCGCGCCGGGGTTCGCGGTTCTCATGGCCGGACGGATCGTGCAGGCCTGTGGCACCGCCGTCATGATGCCGCTGCTGATGACGACGGTCATGATGTTGATCCCCGCCGACCGGCGTGGGCAGATGATGGGGACCATCTCGATCGTCATCGCGGTCGCTCCGGCGATCGGCCCGACGTTGTCGGGCTTCATCCTCGGCTCACTCGACTGGCGCTGGATGTTCTGGATCGTGCTGCCGATCGCCTTGGCGGCGCTCGGCGCCGGTCTGGCATGGCTGCGCGTCGACGATGAGCGGGAGGATCCGACCCCGATCGATCCCGTCTCGGTACCGCTGTCGGCGATTGCGTTCGCAGGCTTGGTGTTCGGGCTCTCGCTCATGGGGGAGTCCGCTCACACTCAGCAGTCGGTACCCGCGTGGGCGCCGATGGCGATCGGTGCGGTGGCGATGGTGGCGTTCGGTGCGCGGCAGATTCAGTTGCAGCGACGTGACCGTGCATTCCTGGATCTACGGCCGTTCACCTATCGGCGGTTCTCGGTATCGCTGTGCCTGGTGGTCCTGGGCTTCATGGGTCTGTTCGGCGCCATCATCATGGTGCCGCTGTATGTGCAGGACGTGCTGAAGCAGAGTGCGTTGGTCGCCGGGTTGGCGACTCTGCCGGGCGGGCTGTTGATGGGGTTGGCAGGCCCGCTGGTCGGGCGGGCCTATGACCGTCACGGCGCCCGGCCGCTGGTCGTACCTGGATCCGTGATGTTGAGCGTGTCGCTGTGGGGTTTCACGCGGCTTTCGGCGGCGTCGCCGGTGTGGGAACTGGTTGTCCTGCAGTCGATCATGATGCTGGGCTTGTCGATGATGTTCACCCCGTTGATGACTGACGCACTCGGAGTCCTGCCTGACCGGTTCTATTCGCATGGCAGTGCCATCCTGACGACGCTGCAGCAGGTGGGTGGCGCGGCGGGAACCGCGTTGTTCGTGACGGTGATGACCAAGGCGTCCCACTCGGGTGGGGCCCCGGATCTGCCTGGTGTGCATGCGGCTTTCACGGCCGCCGCGGTGATCAGCGTGCTGGCCGTCATCGGGTCGCTTTTCACCGCGCCGCGCCCGAGCCCGGCCGGCGGTACGCCGACGCACTAGGTCGGGCACAATCGAACCCGTGCAGAAAGTGGTGATCATCACCGGCGCGGGCAGTGGCATAGGCCGTGCGACGGCGCGGGTCCTGCTGGATGCCGGCCACCGCGTGGTGCTGGCGGGCCGTCGCGCCGAACCACTGGCCGAGGTCGGCGGCGGGAACCCGAATGCCCGCGTCGTCCCCACTGACGTCACGGATTCAGTCTCGGTGCAGGCGCTGTTCGCCGATGCGGTGTCGACGTTCGGCCGGGTGGATGTGTTGTTCAACAATGCCGGCGTGTTCGGACCGTCGGCGTCGATCACCGACCTCGACGACGAGCAGTGGCACGCCACGTGGCGCACGAATGTCGACGGCGCGGTGTTCTGCGCGCGGGAAGCCGCCCGCGTCATGGCCGCCCAATTGCCCAGGGGTGGGCGAATCATCAACAACGGATCGATCTCGGCGCACCGGCCCCGCCCCAAAAGCCTGGCCTATACCGTCACCAAACACGCGATGAGCGGGCTGACCGCGTCAATGCTGTTGGACCTGCGCGATATCGACATCTGCATCACCCAGATCGACATCGGTAATGCTGCCACCGACATGACCGCAGGATTCGGCCACCAGACTCTGCAGGCCGATGGAAGTCTCGCGGCTGAGCCGACTTTCGACGTCGAGCATGTGGCCCGCGCCGTCGCGCACCTGGTCGATCTACCCCTGGAGGTGTCGGTCCCGTCGCTGACGGTGATGGCGCGGTCCATGCCCTACTTCGGCCGAGGCTGACCGGCCGGCCGGGTCAAGATCTACCGGTGAAAACAACAGAGCCGGAGGCCTTGGGGCCACCGGCTCTGTACAGGGGAATCGTCGTCTCAGTGATCTGCATCCTGAAGCTCGTGCCGCTGCACGACTGCGATCAGCTCTTCGCGAACCGATGAGTTCGGCAGTTCGTTGATCCGCGCGTAGAGGCGGCGACGCATGTTGGCGCGCTTCTGGTTTGCGCGAAACTGTGCGAAGGACATTCTTCTCACTCCTCGAAAGTGCCCCGGATCACGGGTACTCGTTGTTTGTTGACGTCCACCCCTCAGGGATCGCCCGAGTGAAATGGACATCTCCCATGGTCCTCGCAGCGGCTGTCTAAAAGCAATTCTTAGAGTGTGAGTTTCGCTACAGCTCAACCCGTTTCGCTGCGGAGAGGTGTGCGCTGTCACAGTCGGGTGCCGAGGTGATGCCGGTGACTGTCGCAAGGGCGCGCCCGCGACACCGTCGGCGGCGGTCGTCAGCGGAAGGCTGACTGCCCGGTCAGCGCCTTGCCGATGGCGAGCAGATGCATCTCGGAGGTGCCCTCGTAGGTGAGGACGGATTCCAGGTTGTTGGCGTGGCGCAGCGGTGAGTATTCGAGGGTGATTCCGCTGCCGCCCAACAGGGTTCGGCATTCCCGGGCGATGGCCAGTGCTTCGCGGACGTTGTTGAGTTTGCCCAGGCTGACCTGCTCGGGGCGGACGCCTTCGGCGTCCTTGATGCGGCCCAGGTGGATCGCCAGCAGCATCCCCTTGCCGAGCTCGATGGTCATGTTGGCCAGCTTTTCCTGGGTGAGTTGATAGCTGGTCAGCGGCTTGTCGAACACCTCGCGCGAGCCGGCGTAGTCGATCGCGGTCTCCAGGCTGTCGCGGGCCGCGCCGAGGGAGCCGAACACGATGCCGAACCGGGCTTCGTTGAGGCACGACAGCGGGGCGGACAGTCCCTCGGCCAGCGGCAGTTGCGCCGAGGCGGGCAGTCGGACGTTGTCCAGCACGAGCTCGGAGGTCACCGAGGCCCGCAGGGAGAGCTTCCGATGAATCTCGTTGGCGGTGAAGCCCGGTGTGTCGGTGGGTACCAGGAAGCCGCGGATACCGTCATCGGTCTGCGCCCACACCGTGGCCACGTCGGCGAGGTTGCCGTTGGTGATCCACATCTTGGTGCCGTTGAGCACCCAGTCGGAGCCGTCGCGGCGCCCTCGGGTGCGCATGCCGGCGGGGTTGGAACCGAAGTCGGGCTCGGTGAGGCCGAAGCAGCCGATCGCGTCACCGGCGGCCAGCCGGGGCAGCCATTCGTTCTTCTGTTCCTCCGAGCCGTAACGATAGATCGAGAACATCGACAGCGAGCCCTGGACGGAGACGAAGCTGCGGAACCCGCTGTCCCCGGCTTCCAGTTCAATGCAGGCCAGGCCATAGCTGACGGCATTGGTGCCCGCGCAGCCGTAACCGTGCAGGTGCATGCCGAGTACGCCGAGCTTGCCGAACTCCTTGGCCAGTTCCCTGGGCAGGGTGGCCGATTCGAACCATTCCCCGACGTTGGGCTTCAGCCGGGTATCGACAAATTTGCGAACCGTCGCCGCGATCTCGCGTTCGTCGTGATCGAGCAGCCGGTCGGTGTCGAACAGCTCCAACGGCCGGTAGGTGGACTTCTTGGCGGCCGGTGCGGCAGTGGCGGTCATGACTCAAGGCTAGATTTGCCGAGCACATATGCCTATGGCCGTTCCGTACAGCTGACGAGCGCCAGATGTCCGACAGGGCCTCCTGGACTGCCCGGCCGCCCACCTTGACCACCTTTCCGGTGGCCTATGCTCGGTGCGGCGAACGGCGTGCCCCAGGGTGTTCTCGTCGTCAGTGACCGGCGAAGACAGCCCAGGGAAAGTTCAGCGTGCAGGTGATTGTTGACGATCCGGTTCGCGTTCCTGTTGCCACGCGGCAGGTTCGTGATGACCTGATCGGATTGAGCGGTGTGGCCATCGTGATGGTGGTCGTCTGCCATTTCTGGCTCGGATGGGCATCTGGCGGGGTGGATGTCCTGCTGGTCCTGTCCGGCTTCTTCGTCGGCAGTCGCGTTCTACGCGGAATCGGTGCCGCGAGCCCCTCCGCCTTGGCCGCCGAGGCGGGCCGGGTGGCGCGTTGGGTGGTGCCGCCGTTGGTTCTCGTGCTGGTCGTGTCCGCGGTGCTGACCGTGCTCATCCAGCCGCAGACCCGATGGGAGTCATTCGCCGAGCAGACCCTGGCAGGCCTGGGCTTTTACCAGAATTGGCAGTTGCTCCAGTCGGCGAACGACTATGTGCAGGCCGGTGAGGCGGTGACGCCGCTGCACCACCTGTGGGCGGTCTCGGTGCTGGGCCAGTTCGCGCTCGCGTTCGTCGTGCTGGCCGCTGCGGTCATCGTGCTGACGTTGCGTCGCGGTGGTACCGCGCGACGCCCGATTCTGGTGGCTGTGTCCGGTATCGCGATGGCGGCGTCGCTCTACTACGCGCTCACCACGCAGTCGGACAGCCCGATGCTCGGCTACTACAGCACCGCCGCTCGGGGCTGGGAGTTGTTGGCGGGGGTGATGGCGGCGGCCGTCGTGGCCGGCCCGGTGGGCCGGATCCGGTGGCGCGGCTGGTTGCGGGCCGGTGCGACGGCAGCCGGGTTGGCGGCAATCCTGGTGTGCGGTGTGCTCACCGATCGGACCGTGCAGTCCCCGGGCGTCTGGACGTTGATTCCGGTGGCAGCGACGCTGCTGATCATTGTCAGCGGCGTCGCGGAGACGTCGTCGAAGACGAACGAATTCTTGCGCAGCGCTCCGTTGGTCGCGGTCGGTGCGATCGCCTATCCGCTGTACCTCTGGCACTGGCCGTTGTTGATCTTCTGGTTGGCGACCATCAACGACGATGCCGTCGGTCCGGCCGACGGCATCGCGGTCATGCTGGTCACGGTGCTGCTGGCGGTACTCACCGCGCGGTGGGCTCAGCTGCCGTGGCGTCGTGGGGCCGGCCTGCGGATGGTGTCGGGTGCGGTCGTGGTGTTGGTCGCGGTGACGCTCGTGGCGATGTCACTCATGTGGCAGGGACATGTGGCCTTGGCCCGGGCCAGCGGCGCGGAACTGGGCATGCTCTCGATTCGTGACTATCCGGGCGCGCAGGCGCTCATCGGGAATCACCGAGTGGCAAAGCTGCCGATGCGCCCGAGCGCGCTGGAGGCCGATGACGACATTCCGCCGTCGTCGATCGACCATTGCGTCACCGGATTCACCGGTGATGAGGTCGTCACGTGCGTCTACGGAGATCCCAAGGGCGCCCACACGATTGCGTTGGCCGGCGGGTCGCACTCCGAGCACTGGCTGACCGCGCTTCATCAGATCGGACGTCAACACGGCTTCAAGGTGACCACCTACCTGAAGTTCGGCTGTCCGCTGACCACCAAACTTGTGCCGATCATCGCCGGGTCCTTCGACAAATACCCGTCCTGTCGGACGTGGTCGGACAACGCCTTGGCGCAGATCATCGCCGACCGGCCGGACTACGTGTTCTTCACCTCGACGCGCCCGATTCTCAACGGCCCGGGCGACTACGTGCCCGATTACTACTTGGGGATCTGGGATGAGTTGTCCGCCAATGGAATTCCGATGATCGGTATGCGGGACACGCCGTGGATGATCCGTGACGGGTGGTTCTTCTCACCGGTCGACTGTCTATCCAAGGGCGGTGACGCCGAGTCTTGCGGGGTGCCGCGCGACGAAGCCCTGGCCCAGCGCAATCCCACCCTCGACCACCTGGCCGACTATCCGCTGATGAAGGTCCTCGACCTCAGCGACGCGGTGTGCCGGCCGACGATCTGCCGCGCCGTCGAGGGCAACGTGCTGGTCTACCACGATGTCCACCACCTGTCGGCGGTCTACGTGCGCACTCTCGCCACCGAGTTGGCGCGGCAGATGTCCGACGCCCTCGGTTGGTGGTAGCCGTTATTCGACGATGAAGACCGGAATCTGTCGGTCGGTCTTGGTCTGGTACTCGGCGTACGGCGGGTAGGCCTCGACGGCCAGCTTCCACCAGTGCTCGCGCTCGTCGCCGGAGATTTCGCGAGCAGTCAGCGATGCGGTCTTGTCACCGTCCTGCACCGTCACGGCAGGGTTGGCCTTCACGTTGAAGTACCACGACGGGTGCTCCGGGGCGCCGCCCTTGGAGGCCACCATCGCGTAGCGGCCGTTCTCTTCCACGCGCATCAGCGGTACGTAGCGCTTCTTGCCGGACTTGGCGCCGGTCGTCGTGAACAGCACGATGGGGCGGTCGAGCACCTCGACGCCGTCGGTGGTGCCTTGTTCCAGGATGCGTTGGGTCTGGTCGCGTACCCAGTCGGTCGGGCTCAGTTCGGCATGCTCAGTCACGCACCCGAGAACATCGGCCGCCGCGCCTTTATTCCGTCACTGCACCGATCAGCGAAGCTTCAGCACCACCTTGCCCTTGGCGCTGCGGTTTTCCAGCGACGCGATGGCCTGAGCGGCCTGCTCGAGCGGATACACCTCGGGTTGCGGTGCGGGCACCGCGCCAGAAGCGAGCAGGGGCTGCAATTCAGCCCACTGCTCCTGCAGGTAGCCGGGATGGGAGAACGTCCAGGCGCCCCAGCCCGCGCCGACCACGTCGACGTTGTTGAGCAGCAGGCGATTGACCTTGACGGTGGGGATCTCGCCGCCGGTGAACCCGATGACCAACAACCGTCCGCCCACCGTCAGCGATCGCAGTGAGTCGGTGAAGCGGTCACCGCCGACCGGGTCGACGACGATATCCACACCGCGGCCGTCGGTGAGTTCCTTTACCGCATCACGGAACCCGTCGGCCAGCACCACATCCGATGCTCCCGCGGCCCGGGCGATCTCGGCCTTCTCCTGGGTGGACACCACCGCGATGGTGCGTGCGGCCCCCAGCGCCGGCGCCAGCCGCAGAGCCGAGGTGCCGATGCCACCCGCCGCCCCGTGCACCAGCACGGTCTCGCCCTTGGCCAACCGGCCACGGGTGCGCAAGGCGAACTGGACTGTCAGGTCGTTGAACAGGATGCCGGCGCCGGCCTCGAACGACACCGCGTCCGGCAGCGCGAACACCCGCTCGGCGGGCAGGGCGACGACTTCGGCCATGCCGCCGGAGAGCATGGTCAGGCCCAGCACGCGGTCACCGGCGCTGACGTGAGCTCCGTCGGGGGCGCTGCGGACCACGCCGGCGACCTCGGCGCCCGGGGTGAACGGAAGCTCCGGCTTGTACTGGTAGAGCCCGCGGGTGAGCAGGGCGTCCGGGAATGCGACTCCGGCGGCGTGGACATCGATCACGACTTCATCGGCACCGGAGGGTTCCTCCACCTCGGCCACCTGCACTGTGTCGGGACCGTCGAGCCGGGTGATCTGTGCTGCACGCATCGGTATCTCCTTCTGGTGGGTCGCCAGCCAATTGTGACAGGTGTCAAGTTGGTGGCTTAGCATCACCGGATGCTCAATGCCCGCGCCGCGGTGGTGCTCGACGCCGGAGCCGATCCACAGCTGATCGACGTGCAGATTCGGGAACCGCGCGGCGATGAAGTACTGGTCCGCATCGACGCGGTCGGCATCTGCCACACCGATGTGAGTGTGGCAGCGCGGTTTCGCAAGCTGCCGATGGTGTTCGGTCACGAGGGCGCGGGCACCGTGGTCCAGGCCGGGCCGGACGCCGCACCCCGGATCGGCGACCAGGTCGTTCTCACCTTCTCCAGCTGCGGCAGGTGTCCCAACTGCCAGGCGGACGCCTCGGCCTACTGCGAGGGTTCCACCGATCTCAACATGCGCGGCAACCGCGACGAGTCAGGTGCGCTGTACGCGGACGGTGCCCCCATCGGCGGCGGGTTTTTCGGCCAGTCCAGCTTCTGTACCTATGCGATCGCCGGCAGCCGCAATGCGGTGGTGCTGCCCGAGGCGATCGATCCCGCGCTCGCCGCGCCGCTGGGCTGCAGCGTGCAGACCGGGGTGGGGTCCGTGCTCAATGTGCTTGCGCCGCAACCTGCGGATGCGCTCGTGGTGTTCGGTGCCGGCGCCGTGGGGCTCTCGGCGGTCATGGGTGCCCGCATCGCGGGCTGCCGGACCGTCATCGCGGTTGACCCGATCGCCGAACGACGGACGCTGGCAACCGAATTGGGCGCCACCGCGACGATCGACCCGACCGGCTGCGACGCCGCCGCAGCGGTGCTGGAGCTGACCGGGGGAGTGGCCGCCGCGGTCGACACCACCGCACGGCCCGATGTCCTCGCCGCAGCGGTCGGGGTGTTGCGCGAACGCGGCACGCTGGCTCTGCTGGGCCTCGGCGCATTGACGGCCGACCTGCCCGTCGCGCTCATCATGGGCAAAGGCCTGACCGTGCGCGGGGTGGTGGAGGGCGACAGCGAACCGCACACCTTCATCCCGCGCTTGGTCGATCTGCACCGCCGTGGCGAACTTCCGATCGACAAGTTCGTGAGCCGCTACCCGTTCGCCGACTTCGACCGGGCCTGGGTCGCCGCCAAGTCCGCTGACGTGGTGAAACCGGTGCTGATCACCGGGCGGTAGGTTCGTGAACCCTGCGCTTCAGTCGGCAAGCCGGCCGGCCACCTCGGCGGCCGCACGCTGACCGGACCGGACCGCCCCGTCGAGGAAACCGGTCCACTCATCCGCGGTTTCGGTGCCGGCCCAGTGGATCGCGTCCACCGGTTCCCGCAGCCACTTGCCGTACTGCGTCCACGAACCCGGCGGCACCGCCGCCGTAGGCCCGCCCGGTGCGAATTGTTCTGCGCTCCAACAGTGATCGACGTAATCGATCGGCTGCAGGGCCGCATCGCCGAACAGGGTGGCGAACCCGGACAGGGCCTGCTCGCGGCGCTCCGTCGATGACAGCCGGTCGAAGGTGCGGGCGTCGGTGAACCCCAACAGGATGCCTGGGCCGTCCTCACCCCCGGGGCTCACGTCGAAGGTGATGAACACCGGCCCTTCATCGGACAATGCTTCGCCCGAGCAGCCGTTGGTGCGCCAGAACGGCCGGTCATAGGCGGCGTAAGCCTTGCTGAGGTTGCCCTGCGGCCAGTTCACGGCTAGTTCGGCATACGGCTCGGGCAGCGCCGGGGTGAACTCGATCCCGGTCCGGTGCTGCGGCGGGATCGCCACGATCACCGCACGTGCCCGCACCACGCCGGACGGACAGGTCACCGCCACCGTGCCGTCGTCATGGCGCTCGATGCGGCCCACCGGGGCGCTGAGCACCACCCGATCTCCGAGTTCCTCGGCCATCTTGCGCGCGATCTGCTGGGTGCCCCCGGGAAACCGGTCTTGCTGGGCGCCGCCGCGGACGTCAAGCATGCGGTCCAGCCCGCCGGCGGCCTTGACGTAACGGGCGGCGTGCAGCATCGACACCTCGTCGGGCTCGGCGCCCCAGGTAACCCTCGACATGATCGCCATCAGGTTGCGCGTCGAGGCGTTGGCGCCGGCCGAGCGCAGCCACTGCTCCAGGGTGAGTTCATCGAGTTTCTGGGCGTTCGAACTCTTCCACGGCTCATTGACCCGGATCAGCCGGCAGAGTCGTTCGAAGCGCCACTGGATGCGGGAAACGTCGAACAGCTCCATCATCGACAGGCGCGGGATCGTGCTGCGATACGACCGCACCCGCCCGTGCCACCGGATCAGGTTCTTGCCGCGGTCGTAGGTGGGCACCGTGCGGCACCCCAGCTCGTCGGCCAGCGCCAGCACCGCGTCCTGGGTGGGACCGACGAACGTGCCGCCCAGATCGACGGGCACCCCGGCGATCGTGGTGGTCGACGAGCGTCCGCCCACCCGGTCGCGTCCCTCCAGCACCACCACGTCGTGTCCGAGCCGGACCAGGGTGCGGGCGGCGGAAAGCCCGGCGAAGCCGGCGCCCACAACGACGACGTCGGTGCTCGTTGGGATGCTCACGTGTCTAGGCTCTCACGCGTGAAGGTGATGACAGCGTTGTTCGGTCCGCGAGACGCGATCGATCGGGCCGCGGCCCTGCGCGAGGCCGGGGCCAGTGGGGTGTTCACCTTCGAGGGGCCCCACGACGTCTTCACCCCGCTGACGCTGGCCAGCACGGTCGGGGATCTCGACCTGATGACCAATGTGGCAATTGCGTTCCCCCGCAACCCGATTCACCTGGCACATCAGGCCATCGACCACCAGATTCTGTCCGGTGGCCGGTTTACCCTGGGCCTCGGCACCCAGATCCGCACCCAGATCGAGAAGCGGTTCGGCGCCGAGTTCGACCGGCCGGTGGCCCGGATGTCCGAGTTCGTCGCGGCGTTGCGGGCGATCTTCGCGGCCTGGGAGAGCGGCGAGCGTCTGGAGTTTCGCGGCGAGTACTACCGGCACACGCTGATGACACCCACATTCACCCCTCGGGACAACCCGTACGGTCCGCCGCCGATCTATGTCGGCGCGCTGGGCCCCCGGCTGACCCGGGCCACGGCGCAGTTCGCCGACGGCCTGCTGGTCATGCCGTTCGGGTCGAAGCGGTTCCTGCACGAGGCCACGCTGCCCGCGGTGCGGGAAGGGCTCGCCGCGGCCGAACGTGACGAGGCGGACCTGGCCATCGTCCCGGAGATCATCGTGTCGGCCGGGGACGATCACGACGCGGCGCGACGGCTGCTGGCCTTCTACGGATCAACCCCGGCCTACCGGCCCGTGCTGGAGGTGCATGGGTGGGGCGATTTGCAGCCCGAACTCAATGCGCTGTCCAAGCAGGGCCGCTGGCAGGAGATGGGTTCGCTGATCGACGACGACGTGCTGCACACCATCGCGGCCTGCGGCAGCCCCGCCGACATCGCCGCTCATATACGGGACCGAGTGGCGGGGGTGTCGGACCGGATCTGCCTGTATCAGCCTGGTCCGATCGCCGTGGATTCGCTTGCCCAGATCGTTGACGCACTGCGCAGCTGAACGCTTAGGGTGGGTGGTACTGAGCGGGACCAAAGGAGGTTCGCCATGGGTGCTGCGGATCCGGAGTACACCGACGTACTCATCATCGGGGCGGGAATCTCGGGGCTGGGCGCGGCCTATCGTGTGCACGAGAAGAGCCCCGGACTGACGTATACCGTGCTCGAACGCCGGGAGCGAATCGGCGGCACCTGGGACCTGTTCCGGTATCCGGGGATCCGTTCGGACAGTGACATCTTCACGCTGAGCTTCCCCTACCAACCCTGGACCCGGCCGGAGAATGTCGCCGACGGCGGCGATATTCGCGACTACCTGACCGAGACCGCCCGGGAACACGGCATCGACCGCAACATCCGGTTCAACACCCGTGTGCTGTCGGCGGATTGGGATTCGGGCACCGACACCTGGACGGTGCAGACCGAGCAGGACGGTCAGGCCAGGACCTATCGGTGCCGGTACGTGTTCTGCGGCACCGGCTACTACAACTACGACGAGCCCTACACCCCGGAGTTCCCCGGTATCGAGACCTTCGGCGGCGACGTGGTGCACCCGCAGTTCTGGCCGGAGTCGCTGGATTACTCGGGCAAGCGCGTCGTGGTGATCGGCAGTGGCGCCACGGCCATCAGTCTGGTGCCTGCGCTGGCCGAGCACGCTTCTCACGTGACGATGTTGCAACGCTCGCCGACCTACATGATGTCGATGGCGCGTATCGACCCGATGGTGCAGGGGATCCGGAAGATCCTTCCGCGCAGGGTTTCTCACCAGGTGGTGCGGTTCCGCAATGCGGCGATCCACGTACTGATGTACTTCGTGTTCCGGAAGGCACCCAAGTTCGGGCGGTGGCTGATCCGCAACCGGGCCATCGCCGCACTACCCGAGGGTTACCCCGTCGACGTGCACTTCAAGCCGCGGTACAACCCGTGGGACCAGCGCTTGTGCTTGGTTCTCGACCGAGACCTGTTCGAGCACATCAGCCATGGCCAAGTCGACGTCGTCACCGATCACATCGACCATGTCGACGCCGCGGGCATCGTACTGAAATCCGGTGAGCGAGTGGATGCCGACGTGATCGTCACGGCGACCGGGCTGCAACTGCAGGCTCTCGGCGGCATCAGGCTCGCGGTCGACGGCCACGAGGTCAAGCCGACCGAACGGTTCGTCTACAAGGAGTTCCTGCTCGAGGACGTCCCCAACCTGGCGTGGTGCATCGGCTACACGAACGCGTCGTGGACGCTGCGGGCCGACATGACCGCGCGGGCGTTCGCGAACCTGTTGGCCTACATGGGTGCTCATGGTTACACCCATGCCTATCCGCACAAGGGTGCGGCGCCGATGCCGGAGAAGCGGACCTGGGACCTGGAGGCCGGCTACATCCAGCGCTCAGAGCACGCGCTGCCGCGTTCGGGCACCAAGCGGCCGTGGCACGTACGCCACAACTATGTGCTGGACGCCATCGACCACCGTTTCGACCGCATCGACGAGTCGATGGTGTTCGGTCGCGCCCCCGCCGCCGAGTCCGTGGCGGCGGCGGAGACGGGGGCGGAGACTGCTGCTTCGTAAGCACCGCGAGCGTGCGTGTCTGCTGCCCGCCACACCGCATTTCGTCGGCGGTTTCCGCACGCTCGTCACGGCGTGCGGAGGCGCAAACCCGTCGCCAGGAGCTGCGTCGCCGGCAGCCCGAACGTGGTCTTGAAGGTGTCCGCCAGGTGCGACGGGCTGGCGAACCCGGAATCGGCTGCGGCCCGCGTCAGATTCTGGCCGGCTGCCACGGCAGTCCCCGCCAGCACGAGCCTGCTCCACATCCGGTAGCGCCGCAGGCTGGTCCCGGCCTCGCGGCGGAACAGATGCAGAAACCGCGATTCGGACAAGCCCGCGGCGGCCGCCAGCTCGCGTGCCGGTACCGCTGTCGCCGGATCCTCGCGAATCTGCTTGGCTACCAATTCGATCCGGGGGTCGATCCGATGAGGGGCATTCGGGGCGGCCACGGCCAGCCAGCGTCGCGCGGCCTCGTCGTCGTCCGGCATCGCCGCCAGTCTGGTCTCGGCGGCATGGCCCACACCGATGCCGTCACGGAACTCGGTGAACTGCTGCCGGCACGATGTGCTCCGCTGCGAACTGGGATCGAGATAGCCAGACACCAAGGCACCCTCCATCGAGAGGTGATGGGTGATCCGCGGCGGGATCAACACGCTGTGCGCGACGATCGTGTGGTTTGGCACCGTCACGGTCAGCGGTCCGCCGACGCCGACAGCCAGGCACCACACCGATCCGGAATGCGGCTCGAGGCCGAGGCCCAGTCCGGCGTAGAGCGCCTGCCCAGGCCACAGCCACACCGTCGGGCAGCAGGTTTGTGGAAGCGGCGGCATGGGTTCAGTCTGCATGCTGAGCGGAACAACTGATCAGGAGGCTACCGTGGGCATCGCAGTGATCGTCGTGGTCGGGGTGTTCTTCCTCGGCATGGGTGTCTACGCATTGGCGGCTCCGCAGACGATTCTGCGTCCATTCGACTACGACCTCAGAACGGCCGCGGCCCGCGCGGAAGTCCGTGGTGTCTATGGCGGTTTCGGTATCGCTATCGCCGTGGTGCTGGCCTACGCGGCCATGGCGCCCGGGGAGGTACGCGCCGGGATCCTGATCACCGTCGGCGCCGCGCTGGCCGGGATGGCAGTCGGTCGCGCCCTCTCGGCCGTCTTCGATGAGCGGACGTCGTTCTACCCCAACTGGTTCTACTGTCTGGTCGAGGCGATCGGCGCGGCCGCGCTATTCTGGGCGGCCTAACTTCTTCCGGCGAGCAGACACATATGTACCCGGAAACTCGCGAAATCGGGTACATACGCGTCTGCTCGCGCAAGAAAGGGTGACCTACGGGGCGACAGTGAGCCAGTCGGCGAAGCCGGAGGGGTCGTGCCGGCCGAGTGCGCCGTGTTCGAACAGCCCCCAGCCTTCCACCGGCGCACCATTACCTTCGGTGCATACGGCACGGCCGACGTGGTCGATCACACCGAACGCGGTCCGGCCGACGACCGCCGGATCGGTCATGTCGTAGGTCCGCCGTTCGGTGAACTTCTCGCCCTTCCACACGCCGTGGATCCAGTCGACGTCGCCGCCGTAGCCGCCACCGACGTGAATCGGCACGGGCAGTTTGGATTCCACGTCGAACCGGACGGGGGTGCCGTCGGGAGCGGTGGCCTCGATGGTGGCCCCGGTCGGGATCCGGGTGCCGGAACGGTAGTGGATCTTCACCCGCGGCCAGCCGAGCTGTTCGACGCGGCCGTCCTTGAAGACCCGGCTGCAGTCGTTGAGCGAACGGAACCCGCTGGGATCCTCCTGGATGATGAAGACGATCGAGAAGTCGTCGAACGCCATCGGCACGTACAGCCACCACATGCCCTCGAACGGCGGGTCCGCCGGACGTCCGGCGGGCTCGGCCTCACCGACCGGGCGGATGCCCCAGGACCGGTCGCGCGAACCGATCCAGGTTTCCGGATCGACGTCGATGCGTTGGCCATCGATCTCCAGATAGCCGCTCCAGGAACCTAATTGGGCGAAGCGCTGAGCGTCGAGCGTGACTCGGTTCCCTTGACGCATGAGGTGCGGCTGTTCCTGCACGACATCGAACAAGCCGTCCCAGGTGAGATCCGCAGCGACACCTTCGGTCTCGTCGAGCACGATGCGGATCTTGCGCAGCGGTTCGGTGACCTCGACCCGGTAGCCCATCACGTGCTGGTTGAGCCGGTCCTGATCGATCGCGTCGGACAGATGCACCGCGGTCTGCTCGTTACCACGTCGTACGAGGAAGTACGCGTCCTTGACGCCGAGGTTCGGATAGTAGCCGAGACCGGTGATGACGAAGATGTCGCCGGTGCGGTCGTGGGCATTGAAATACGAACGGTCGTAGAAGTTCCGGTCCGACGATCCCGGCCAGGCGATCGGCTGGGGGACTTGATGTACCGGGTATTCGTCCATCGGTCCGAGCATCAGGCCTCCTCAAGAAGACGCCGCAGCAGCGGCGCGTGGTAGAACATCGTCTCGACGTCGTCGGGCTTCTCGGTCTCGCCGAAGTGCACGCGCCGGGCGCCGGTGCGCATGAACACACAGCACCAGATGACCCCGGAGTAGATGTAGAACCAGCGCAGGTCGCCGAGTTCCGCCCCGGTCAACTCGCGGTAGGTGGCGCGGACATCCTCCTCGCGCATCACGTCGGGCAGGCCCGGCAGCCCGGCCATGCCGGACAGCTCCTGAAACACCATGTGCGCAAAGATGATCCACGAAACATCGAGTTCGCGAGGGCCGAGGGTGGCCATCTCCCAGTCGAGCACCGCGGCGGGACGGAAGTCGTCGTACAGCACGTTGCCGATACGCGAATCACCCCATGTCAACACGGTTTCCGAGGCCGCCACCTCCGCGGGGAAGTTGTCTTCCAGCCATTTCAGTGCCCGCTCCACCAGCGGTGAACGGCCGATATCGGGTACCGAGAACTCGTACCAGTCCTTGAGCCAGCCGAAGTGCCGGTGCAGTGGGGTATCGCCCGGCGGGTCGACCTCGGACAGGTACGCGAACCGCTCAGCCGCGTCGGGGATCGCGTGAAGCTTGGCGAGCACCTCCACGGTGCTGTCCTGCAGCTCGCGCTGGCGTTCGACGGGAGCATCGGCGAACCAGTTGCCGCCGAAGGTGTAGGGCATGACGTCGGGCGGCACCTGGCCGTCGACACGATCCATCAGGAAGAACGGAGTGCCCAGCACCTCGCCGGTGGCGTCGATCCAGCGCACATTGGGGACCGGCACGTCGGTGAGTTCGCTGACCTGACGCATCACCTCGAACTGGTGATCAAGCCGGTAGGACGAGAACACCGGGACATCGTCTTGGGTGGGGGCGACGCGGGCCACCCACTTCTGCTCCTTCGCCTCGCCGTCCTCTTCCCAGCGGCCGGTCAGCATGATCGTTTCCGAGGACATGCCGTTGGAGTCGACTCCGCTTTCCACGGTGATCTCGGGAGCGACACCGTCCGGCATCACGGTGGACAGCCATTTCGACAGCACCGATGGCAGGGTGGTGACGTCGCGACTGGAGCGTTGCAGGTGGTCGACGTTCTCTACAGGAGCGTCCACGGCCTCGTTTGCCATTCAACTGTTCCTTACGGCCACAATTACGATACTGTTAGTAGCGTTATGAAAGCAGAGCCATCACCGGTTGGCAAGACCGCCGGAGCGGGCCGCCCCCGTGACCCGCGCATCGACGCTGCCATATTGCAGGCCACCGTGGAACTGCTTGTCGAAATCGGTTACGCGAACCTGACGATGGCCGCGGTCGCCGAGCGCGCGCAAACCACGAAAACCGCGCTGTACCGCCGGTGGTCGAGTAAGGCCGAGTTGGTGCACGAGGCAGTGTTCCCCGCGACGGCGACGGGTCTGACCGCACCGGCCGGTGACATCGCTGCCGACATCCGGGCGATGATCGGTGCCGCCCGCGATGTGTTCACCAGCCCGGTGATGCGTGCGGCGCTGCCCGGATTGGTCGCCGACGTCGTCGCCGACACCGACCTGAACGCCCGGGTGATGCAGCGGTTCGCCGGGACCTTCGTCACCGTGCGAGCCCGGATCGTCGACGGCATCGTGCGGGGTGAGGTCCAACCAGACGTCGACCCGGACCGCCTGGTGGAGCTGATCGGCGGGTCGACCATGCTGAGGATGCTGCTGTGGCCCGAACGCGAACTCGACGACGAGTGGGTGGCGCAGACGGCGGCGATCCTGGTCCACGGGGCCACCGTCAAGCCGTGACGTCCGACGGCCTTTGCGTCAGGCTGAGGGCAAATCTTCCGAGGGGTTCGGGCGCCGCATAGCCTGCGGCCACGTGACTATTACCGACCCACGTTCAGTGGCCACTGCCAAGCCGAGTGCGCGCTCCGTCGCGTTGGGCAGCGCGGTCGGCACCACGATCGAGTGGTACGACTTCTACCTGTATGCCACGGCCGCGGCACTGGTCTTCAAACCCTTGTTCTTCCCGAATATCTCGTCGACGGCGGGCACGCTGGCCGCGTTCGCGACCTATGCCGCAGGGTTCGGGGCTCGGCCGTTGGGGGCTCTGATATCGGGTCACTACGGAGATCGACTGGGACGCAAGACCGTCTTGGTGGCCGCGCTGGTCGGGATGGGGCTGAGCACTTTCGCGATCGGACTCCTGCCGACCTACGCCCAGGTAGGGCTGTTGGCGCCGGCACTGCTGGTGAGCCTGAGGTTGCTGCAAGGCCTGGCGGTGGGCGCCGAATGGGGCGGTGCGGCACTGCTTTCGGTGGAGCACGCGCCCCATGGTGGCCGCGGTCTGTTCGGCAGTTTCACGCAATTGGGTTCCCCGGCGGGCATGTTGCTGTCGACGGCGGTCTTCTACCTCACGCGGACGGCCAGCGGCCCCGACGCCTTCCTCGCCTACGGTTGGCGAATCCCCTTCCTGCTCAGTGCCGTTCTGGTCGTCATCGGTCTGGTGATTCGGCTGAGGCTGACCGATGCCGAGATATTCACTCAGGTCCGCGATCGCGGCGAGGTGGCGCGACGGCCGGTGCTAGAGGTACTGCGCACACAACCGCGCAATGTGGTGATCACCACCGGCTTACGGTTCTCGCAGATCGCGCTGTTCGTCCTGCTGACCACGTATTCATTGACCTACCTGCAGGATTCCTCAGAAGCGGGCAGTCAGATCGGATTGACGGCAGTCCTGATTGCGTCGGCCATCGGCCTGATCAGTACGCCGGCGTGGGCAATGCTGTCCGACCGGATCGGGAGGCGGCCTCCGTACCTTTTCGGTGCGCTGGCCGGTGTGCTGGCCCTGATCCTGTTCTTCGTCGCGGCGGGGACCGGATCCCACATCGCGATCGTGTTGTCGATCGTGTTCGGTGTCAACATCGCTCACGACGCCATGTACGGGCCTCAGGCCGCTTGGTTCGGTGAACTGTTCGATACCCGGGTGCGCTACAGCGGTGCTTCGTTGGGTTACCAGATCGGTGCGGTGCTCTCGGGTGGTTTCGCACCGTTGATCGCGGCGGGGCTGCTGGTCGCCGGTGGTGGCAGTCCCTGGCTGATCGTCGGATATTTCGCCGTGCTGACGGCGATCACCTTTGCGGCCGCGTATTTCGCGCGGGAAACGCATCAGGATGAGATCGGGGACGCGCGATGACCCGGATCTATCTCAATGCCTTCGACATGGCTTGTGTCGGGCATCAGTCCGCCGGATTGTGGCGCCACCCCGAGGATCAGGGCTACCGATACCGCGAACTCGGGTACTGGACGGATCTGGCTCGCACGCTGGAGGCCGGTGGCTTCGACGCGTTGTTTCTCGCCGACGTCCTCGGCGTCTACGACGTGTACGGAGGATCGCGGGATGCCGCGGTGGCCGATGCCGCACAGGTGCCGGTCAACGACCCGACACTGGCCGTCTCGGCGATGGCGGCGGTCACCGACACCCTGGGATTCGGTGTCACGGTGTCGTTGACCTACGAGCAGCCCTATGCACTGGCACGCCGGTTCTCGACGCTCGACCACCTGACCGACGGCCGCGTGGCCTGGAACATCGTCACCTCCTATCTCGACAGTGCCGCCAGGAATCTGGGGCTGGATGCCCAGATCCCGCACGACGAGCGCTACGAGATCGCCGAGGAGTACCTCGAGGTCTGCTACAAGCTGTGGGAGGCATCGTGGGAGCCCGACGCCGTCGTCCGGGACAGGGAACGAGGCGTGTTCACCGATCCGGCGAAAGTCCATGACATCGAGCACAAGGGCCGCTACTTCAGCGTCCCTGGGCCGTTCCTGTGCGAACCGTCTCCGCAGCGCACCCCGATGCTGTTCCAGGCAGGCGCCTCGCCGCGAGGGGTCCGGTTCGCCGCGGCTCACGCCGAGGCGGTGTTCGTGTCGGGGCCGACGCCCGAGATCGTCGCCAAGCCGGTCAAGGCGCTGCGTGCCGCCGCGGCCGAACACGGACGAGATCCCCGGTCCATCAAGGTGTTCACGATGCTGACGCCGATCGTCGCCGAGACCCGTGAACTGGCCGTCGCCAAGTTGCACGAGTACCGGCAGTTTGTCAGCGCGGCCGGGGCACTGGCACTGTTCGGCGGCTGGACCGGCGTTGATCTGGCCGAGCTCGGGCCCGACGAACCTCTGAAGTACGTCCAGACCGAGGCCAATCGTTCTGCGCTGGCATCGTTCACCACGTCGGACCGGAACTGGACGGCGGGGGAGCTGGCCCACGAGGTCGGTCTCGGTGGCCGCGGCCCGGTCGTGGTCGGTTCGCCCACCGAGGTGGCCGATGAACTCGAGCGGTGGGTCGACGAGGCCGGTGTCGACGGGTTCAACCTGGCCTACGTCACGACGCCGGGCACCTTCGTCGATTTCGCCCGCCATGTCGTACCCGAGTTGCGTCGTCGCGGCCGGTTACCCGACCGGGCTGAGCCGACCACCCTGCGCGAGCGGCTCGGCGGCGCCGGACCGTTGCTTGCTCCTGGGCATCCGGGCGCGGCCTATCGACCGCAGGGCTGGGGTTGACATGAACCAATGTTGAGGTCCGACACTGGTCTGGTGAACGCGAAGGATCAACAGGACATCAGGGCCGTCATGGACGCCGCCACCGACCTGTGGGTAGCCCACGACATGGAGGGCTGGGGCCGGTATTTCACCGAGGACGCCGACTTCGTCGCGCACAGCGGCCTGTGGTGGACCTCGCGTGACGACAATGTCGCGGGGCACCTGGATGTGCCGGAAGCCGTTGTCGGCCAGAAGCGCAAGTACACCCAGCGGGTCGAGGCCATCGCCGAGATCGCGCCGGGCGTGGCGCTCGTGCACACGCGCTGGGATTGGCCCGGCCACGTGCCGGCGGGAGCTCAGCCGGAAGACCGCAGCGGCATCGTCAGCTATGTCGTCGTCGAACACGACGGGCGCTGGCTGATCCGCTCCGCCCACAACACGCGGGTGAGCTAGCCATGGCGGTGCAACCTTTTCCCGCCGATTGGCAGACCGCGCTGGTGTTGGTGCCGCACCCTGATGACCCCGAGTACGGGGTCGGCGCGGCAGTCGCGAAGTGGACCGCCGCGGGCAGGACCGTGCACTACGCGCTGGCCTCACGGGGCGAGGCCGGTATCGCCGGTATGGCGCCCGGGCAGGCCGGGCCGTTGCGGGAAGGGGAGCAGCGCAGGTCCGCCGCCATCGTCGGGGTCGACGACGTGGCGTTCTGGGATTTTCCGGACAGCAACATCCGCGACACCCCCCAGTTGCGCGCGAAGATCGCCGAGACCATCGTCGCGATCCGTCCTGACGTCGTGATCACCATCTACAGCGGTCCGGCCTGGGCGCCCGGTGCGCCGAACCAGCGTGATCACATCGAATTCGCCCGCGCGGTCGCGGCCGCCTATGACGGTCTGGCCGATGCACCCACCTGGCTCTTCGAGAACGGGCCGGAGCCGACGCATTGCGAGGTGGTCGACGGTTACACCGACGTGGCGGTGAATTCCCTTGCTGCTCATGAGGTGTACCTCTCGGTGCTGGATCCGGAGACGCCCGTCGTCGAACAGGCCCGCCGGCAGGTGGAGATGTCGACACCGGCGCAGCCCGGCGTCGGCGAGCGAACCGTCGGCTTCATCCTGAAGCGGCATCGCTGAGCTTGCCGGAGTCGGCCTACCATCACAGCTGTGCGTGCTGTGATGTATTCCGAGGTCGGTGTGCTGCCCGGGGTGGTCGAGATGGCCGACCCCGAATGTCCTGCCGACGGAGTGGTCGTCGAGGTCGCGGCCACCGGTGTGTGCCGGTCTGACTGGCACGCCTGGCGGGGGCATGATCCGGTAGCCCTGCCGATCATCCCCGGGCATGAATTCGCCGGAACCATCGTGGCGGTCGGTCCTGGCGTATCGGGCTGGCAGGCGAGTGACCGGGTGACCGCGCCCTTCGTCCTGGGCTGTGGGCACTGCGAATTCTGCGCGGCCGGTGATGCCCAGGTCTGCCCGAACCAGCTGCAGCCCGGGTTCACCCTGCCGGGCTCATTCGCGCAACGGGTCGCGGTGCCGCGGGCCCAAGCCAACCTCGTGCGCCTGCCCGACAGCGTCTCGTTCGTCACCGCGGCGTCGCTCGGGTGCCGCTTCGCGACGTCGTTCCGGGCCGTGGTCACCCACGGCGGGGTGCAGCCCGGCCAATGGGTAGCGGTTCACGGGTGCGGAGGAGTGGGCCTGTCGGCGGTGATGATCGCGAAAGCGTTCGGTGCCAGGGTTGTTGCCGTCGACCGCGACGCGCAGGCGCTCGCCACCGCCGGTCGCCTCGGAGTCGATGAGCTGATCAACGGTACCGAGATCCCCGATGTCGCAGCCGAAGTCGTTCACCGGACCGGAGGCGGTGTACACATCGGGGTCGACGCCATCGGCCATCCCGCCGTCGCGGCGGCCTCGGTCACCTCGCTGCGCCGCAGGGGCCGGCATATCCAGGTGGGGCTGCTGCTGGGCGATGCGGCGCAGACCGCCTTCCCGATGGACCGGGTGATCGCCCAGGAACTTTCGATCCTCGGGTCGCACGGAATGCCCGCCGTCGACTATCCGGCGATGCTCGACCTCCTCGCTTCCGGCGCGCTGCAGCCGGAGTTGTTGGTCACCCGGCTGATCGGGCTGGACGACGCGGGCGCGGCGATGGCCGCCATGGATGCACCCTCGGGACCGGGAATGACGATCATCGAGCCCGGCCGGGCGGGTTAGTCGTCGATCTGTCCTCGGTTCCGTTGGGCCACAGCGCGATAACGGTCACCGAGGCCGTCGAAGTCGCGCGTCTGCGCACCGGCGATGGCCTGCTCGGCGGCGAGTGCCGGACTGATGAGGGGATCGCTGCCGCGGGTGTAGATCTCCTTGAGGCCGACCATGGTCGGGCCCGGAACCTCGGCGATCTGACCGGCCAACTCCAGCGCCCGGTCCAGTAACCGCTCGTGTGATACCACCTCGGTGACCAGACCCAGGCGTTCGGCGCGGGCGGCGTCGACGACTTCTCCGGTCATCGAGAGCCGGCGGGCCATCGCGGCGCCGACAACCTGAGGGAGCCGTGCCGTCATCCCGCCACCGGGCAGGATCCCGACCCGGGCGTGGGTGTCGGCGAACACCGCGCGTTCGGAGGCGATCAGGAAGTCGCAACCCAGGGCCATCTCCAGCCCGCCGGTGAACGTCGCACCGTTGATCGCCCCGATGATCGGGGTGCGGAGCTCGCCGGTCTTGGTGATGCAGTTGTGGGACCGGAACTTCGCGAAATACTCCATGCCGAGCGTCTGCGCCTGTTTGAGGTCGACACCGGCGCAGAACGCGGGGTCGGTCCCGGTGAGCACGATGGCCCGCACCGTCTCGTCGCCGTCGGCATCGTCGAGGGCACCGTACAGTTCCTCGATCAGCTCACGGCCCAGCGCATTCCGTGATGAGGGGCGGTTCAGCGTCAATACGCGGACGCCACCGTGATCAGTGGCGGATACAACAGCGCGAGCAGACATAAAACCGCATGCTACGCCGCCCTTTGGCGCGAGTTTGTGTCTGCTCGCGGGAGGAATCAGGGAGGAAATCACCGCAGGAACGTCTGGGCGTTGTTGGCCAGATCCAGCAGTGGCTGAGGGAGTGCACCGAGCGCGAACGTGATGGCCGCGGTGACGGTGATGACGGCGGTGGTGAGCCCGCTCGGGACGACGACTTCGGGTGCGTCCTCGGGGGGATCGGTGAAGAACATCAGCACGATCACCCGCACGTAGAAGTAGGCCGCCACGGCGCTGGCGATGACGCCGACGATGACCAGCGGGATCGCCCCGCCTTCACCGGCGGCCTTGAACACCGCGAACTTACTCACGAACCCGCTGGTCAGTGGAATCCCGGCGAACGCCAGCAGGAACAGCGAAAACACCACGCCGACAATCGGATATCGCCGGCCCAGACCGCCCCACCGCGCCATCGATGCCTCCTCCTCGCCCGCGGCGTTGCGCACCAGGCCGACGACGGCGAACGCGCCCAGCGTGCTGAAACCGTAGGCAAACAGGTAGAACAGCGTGGAGGACACCCCGGCGGGGTTCGCGGCGATCACACCGGTGAGGATGAAACCCGAGTGCGCCACCGCGGAGTAGGCGAGCATTCGTTTTACGTCCGTCTGCGTGACGGCAGTGATAGTCCCGATCACCATGGTCAGGATCGCGATCGCCCACAGGACCGGCCGCCAGTCATCCCGAAGCTGCGGTAACGCGACGTAGAAGATGCGCAGCATGGCGCCGAACGCAGCGATCTTGGTGGCCGCGGCCATGAACGCGGTGATCGCGGTGGGGGCGCCCTGGTACACGTCGGGAATCCACGAATGGAACGGAACGGCACCGACTTTGAACAACACCCCGACCAGTAGCAGGGCGATACCGATCAGTGCCAGCGGGGTGTTGGGTGACCTGGTGGCCACCGCAGTGGCGATCCCGCTGAGGTCCAGGGTGCCGGCGTAGCCGTACAGCATCGCCGCGCCGTACAGGAAGAAGGCCGACGAGAACGCGCCCAGCAGAAAGTATTTCAGGGATGCTTCTTGCGACAACAGCCGCCGGCGACGGGCCAGCCCGCACAGCAGATACAGTGGAAGCGACAGCACTTCCAGCGCGATGAACATGGTCAGCAGATCGTCGGCGGCCGGGAACAGCAGCATGCCGCCGATGGCGAACATGGTCAGCGGAAAGACCTCGGTCTGCATCACCCCGGCCTTGGTGGCCAGTTGCTCGGCCACACTTCCCGGCGCCGCGGACGCCTGCGGTGTGAAGCCGTCGAGACCACGGGCACCGTCCGAAGTTTCGGCGGCGGACTGGCGTTCGGCGATGAGCAGGATGCCGAGAATGCCGACCAGGGCGATGGTGCCCTGCAGGAACAACGCCGGGGCATCGAGCACCACCGAGCCCAGCACCGCGGGCTTCCCAGGGGTGCCATGCAACTCCCGGGCCAACAGGACCACCGCCACCACGGCGGCCACCAACCCGCCGAGTGCGAGGGCAACCTGCATCCGATAGCGGGCCGATCGGGGCAGGAATGCCTCGACGAGTACCCCGGCCACGCCTACCCCGAACACGATCAGCATGGGGGAGAGCAGGCCGTATTCGATGCTCGGTGTCACCATGATCAGCGAACCCCCTCTGCCATCTTGGGTAACACCTGCGGTGGCGGATCGCTCTGTCCGATGGTGGTCAATGTGTGTTGGACGGCCGGATTGATCACGTCCAGCGCGGGTTTGGGATAGATGCCCAACACCAGCAGCAGTGCGATCAAGGGCGTCACCACGACGAGTTCGCGAGGCACCAGATCCTGGATCCGGCGCTCGTCTCCGGAGAGCTCGTCGGGGACCGGACCGGTCATCATCCGTTGGTACATCCACAGGATATAGACGGCGGACAGCACCAGTGCGGTGGCGGCGAATACGGCGATCACCGGATAGCGGGTGAATGTGCCGATGAGAACCAGGAATTCACTGATGAACGGTGCCAGGCCCGGCAACGACAACGTCGCGAGGCCGGCCACCAGGAAAGTTCCGGCGAGGACCGGGGCCACCTTCTGAACGCCGCCGTAGGCATCGATCAACCGGGACCCGCGCCGCGTTACCAGGAATCCGGCGATCAGGAAGAGTGCGGCCGTGGAGATCCCGTGGTTGATCATGTACAACGTGGACCCGGCCTGGCCCTGGCTGGTCATCACGAAGATGCCCAGGATGATGAAACCGAAATGCGAGATCGACGTGTAGGCGATCAAGCGCATCACATCGGTCTGGCCGATCGCCAGGACGGCGCCGTAGATGATGCCGATCACCGCGAGGGTGATGACCAACGGGCGGAAATACGTTGACGCGTCGGGAAACAGCGGCAGGCAGTAACGCAGCATGCCGAAGGTGCCGACCTTGTCCATGATCGCCATCATCAGCACCGCGCTGGCTGGGGTGGCCTGCACGGCGGCATCCGGCAACCACCGGTGAAACGGCCACAACGGTGCCTTCACCGCGAACGCGAACATGAAACCCAGGAACAGGAAGTTCGCCACCGCGGGGTTGATCACCAACGCGCCGGACGATACCGCGGCGACGATCGTGCGGAAATCGAAGGTGCCCGAGGCAAACGTGTCGCTGCCCGCGGTGACGACGTAGAGGCCGATCACCGCGGCCAGCATGACCAGACCGCCGAACAGGTTGTACAGCAGGAATTTCACCGCTGCGCGAGACCGATTCTCACCGCCGAATCCACCGATCAGGAAGTACATCGGGATCAGCATGGCCTCGAAGAACACGTAGAACAGCAGGATGTCCAGGGCAACCAGGGACATGAACACCATGCCCTGGACGGCCAGCGTCAACGCCAGGTAGGCCTGCACGCCGCGGCCACCGAGCCCGGTCTGGTGGGCGGCGTCATTCCAGCCCGCGATGATGAGCAGCGGCAGCAGCACAGCGGTGAGCACCACCAGAGCCAGGGCGATGCCGTCGACACCGAGGATGTAGCCGGTTCCGAACGACGGTATCCAGCGGTGTGATTCGACGAACTGAAACTGCTCGCCCGCCGGATCGAAACCGACAGCGAGCACGGCTGCCAGCCCCAGGGCTACCAGCGAGACCGTCAGCGCCAGCCATTTCGCCAGCGTCCGCTGCCCGGCCGGGAGCAACATCACCACGGCGGCTCCCACCGTAGGGGTCGCCCACAACGCCGTCAGCCACGGAAACGTGCTCACCACAGTCGCACCGCCAGGATCGCCGCCACCACCAGGGCCGCACCGCCTAGCATGGAGAGCGCATAGGAACGCGCGAAGCCGGTCTGCAACTGGCGCAACCCATCCGATGTTCGACTGACCAGCGCGGCCAGCCCACCGGCAGTGCCGTCGACCACCTTGTCGTCAACCGCCGCCAGAGCCGCGGTCAAGGTCTGGCCACCTCGCATGAACACCGCCTCGTTGAACGCGTCGCCGTACAGATCGCGCCGGGCAGCCACCGCCCACGCCGACGCGTCGGGCACATCGGCCGGGACCGGCCGCTGCGCGTACATCCGGTAGGCGACCGCGATACCGACCGCGACGACCCCCAGCACCACCACGGTGACCACCCACGCGGGGATCGCGTGGTGCGCCTCGTGAGCACCGACCACCGGCTCCAGCCAATGTGACAATGTGCCGCCGATCGCCAGCGCACCGCCGGAGACCACCGAGCCGACCGCGAGCAGGATCATCGGCCAGGTCATCACGGCCGGGGCCTCGTGTGGATGTGTCTGTTCATCCCAGCGCTTTTCGCCGAAGAACGTCATCAGCATCACCCGGGTCATGTAGAACGCGGTGATCCCGGCGCCCAGGATCGCCGCGCCGCCGAGGATCACACCGCGGGCGCCTCCGGCGCCCAACGCCGCCTCGATGATGCTGTCTTTGGAGAAGAAGCCGGCCAGCGGTGGCACACCGATGATCGCCAGGTAGCCGAGCCCGAAGGTGGCGAACGTGACCGGCAGGACCTTGCGCAGCCCGCCGTAGCGGCGCATGTTCACGTCGTCGTTCATGGCGTGCATCACCGACCCGGCGCCGAGGAACAACCCGGCCTTGAAGAATCCGTGGGTGAGCAGGTGCATGATCGCGAATGCGTAACCGGCAGGCCCGAGTCCAGCGGCCAGCACCATATAGCCGATCTGGCTCATCGTGGACGCGGCCAGCGCCTTCTTGATGTCGTCCTTGGCGCACCCGATGATCGCGCCGAACAGCAGCGTGACGGCGCCGACGATGACGACCCCGGTCTGCGCGCCCGGCGCCAGGTCGAAGATCGGCCCCGACCGCACGATCAGATAGACGCCCGCGGTGACCATCGTGGCGGCGTGGATCAGCGCCGACACCGGGGTCGGGCCTTCCATCGCGTCCCCGAGCCAAGACTGCAGCGGCACCTGGGCCGATTTGCCACACGCGCCCAACAACAGCAGCAGACCGATCGCGGTCAGGGTGGCTTCGCTCAATGCCGGTGCGGCACCGAACACCCCGGCGAACGAGATGGATCCGACGGTGGCGAACATGATCATCAGCGCGATCGCCAGGCCCATGTCACCGACCCGGTTGACGACGAAAGCCTTCTTGGCTGCTGCGGCGGCCGAGGGTTTGTACGACCAGAATCCGATCAGCAGATACGAGGCCAGGCCCACGCCTTCCCACCCGGCGTACAGACCGAGGTAGTTGTCCGCGAGCACGAGCAGCAGCATCGCGGCGAGGAACAGGTTCAGATATGCGAAAAACCTTCGCCGATCAGGATCTTCGGCCATGTACCCGATCGAATATATGTGGATCAAGGACCCGACGCCGGTGATCAGCAGCACGAAGCACACCGACAACTGATCCAGTTGCAGCCCGAAATCGACCTGAAGGCCGGCCACTGGAACCCAGGAGAACAGCGATTCCTGAACCGCGCGGTGCTCGTCGTGGCGGCCCAGCATCTGAGTGAACAGCGCCGCTCCGACGGCGAAGGCCCCCAACGCGGTCGCACAGCCCAGCAGATGCCCCCACCGGTCGGATCGTCGGCCGCTCAACAGCAGCACCGCTGCTCCGGCGGCAGGGAGGGCGATCAACAGCCACAAAGGTAGTGTCATGTCGCCCTTAGTGCTTCAGCAGGCTGGCGTCGTCGACCGAGGTCGAATGACGGGTACGGAAGAGGGTCATGATGATGGCCAGGCCGATCACCACCTCGCAGGCGGCCACCACCATGGTGAAGAACGCAACCACCTGACCGTCGAGATGACCGTGCATGCGGGAGAACGCCACGAATGCCAGATTCGCCGCGTTGAGCATGAGCTCGACGCACATGAACATCACGATGGCATTGCGCCGCAACAGCACTCCCGATGCGCCGATGGTGAACAACAGCACCGACAGGTAGAGATAGTTGTCGGGATTCATCGCATCACCCCTCCCCGTTGGCCGAATTGCTGATCGCGCGCTGCGGCAGGATGGCGCTGACCGACAACGCCGCATCGGAGCCGTCGGGCAGCCGTGCCGGGACATCGACGGCGTTATGCCGGGCGTAGACACCGGGATTGGGCAGCGGGGTCGGATGGCCCCCGGCCTGGAAGCGCTCGACAGCCAGCTCCCGCTGGGTCTTGCGGTGTTCGAAGCGTTCCCGGTGTGCGAGCACCATCGCACCCAGCGCCGCGGTGATGAGCAGGGTGCTGGTCAACTCGAATGCCCACAGGTACCGGGTGAAGATCAGGGCGGCCAGACCTTCCACGTTGCCGCCGCTGTTGGCTTGGGCCAGCCCGGTGAACCCGCTGACCGACACGCTGCCGATCCCGGCGATCAACAGGATGCCGAACCCGGTGCCGGCCGCGAGTGCCGCAAGGCGTTGGCCGCGTATCGTTTCGGCGAACGATTCGGACAGGTCGACACCGATGAGCATCATCACGAAAAGGAACAGCATCATCACTGCGCCGGTGTAGACCACCACCTGCACCACACCGAGGAACGTTGCGTCCTGGGCGATGTAGAGCACGGCCAGCGAAATCATGGTGCAGGCCAGGAAGACCGCGGAGTACACCGCTTTCGGTGCCGCCACCACTCCGATGGCGCCGAGTACCGCGACAGTCCCCAGGATCCAGAACACCGCTGCCTCTGATGTGGAGGTGCGCGCCGGGGTTTCCGCGGCGAGCCGCGCAATGTCGCCCGTGGCGAGCAGCACGACGTCGGGGCTCATTGGACATCCTCGGTGAGCGGGCCGATCCGGCCGAGGTAGTAGTCGTCGTCGGTACTGCCCGGCGCCATGTCATGAGGAGGCGCCTGCATCCCGGGTTGCATCGGGGCCAGGAGTTTGTCCTTGCCCCAGATCAGATCTGCCCGGTTGTCGTCGGCCATCTCGTATTCGTTCGTCATCGTCAGGGCCCGGGTCGGGCAGGCCTCGATGCACAGTCCGCACCCGATGCAGCGCAGATAGTTGATCTGGTACACCTGGCCGTACCGTTCGCCTGGCGAGAAGCGTTCTGCGTCAGTGTTGTCGGCACCTTCGACGAAGATGGCGTCGGCGGGGCAGGCCCAGGCGCACAACTCGCAACCGATGCACTTCTCCAGGCCGTCGGGGTAGCGGTTCAGTTGATGCCGACCGTGATAGCGCGGTGCGACCGGTCCCGGCTTCTCCGGATATCCTTCGGTGATCGGCTTTTTGAACATTGAGCCGAACGTGACGGCGAATCCGGCCAGGGCGTCGAGGAACTTGGGCTTCTTAGACATCGACGACCTCCTTTCCAGCATTCGGCAGCGGCGGCACCGGATAGGCCCCGGCGCTCTGCTGCGGTATCGGCTGTACAGTTCTGCCGCGCAGTGCCTTCCACAGTGCGACGGCCAGCACTGCAACCACCAGAACCGCTGTGGTCACCAGGCCGGTGGCCCAGTTGTGGTAACCGTGCTCGCGCAGGCTGTGGGTGACCGCGACGACCATGATCCAGACGAGTGACACGGGGATGAGCACTTTCCAGCCCAGCGCCATGAACTGGTCGTAGCGCATCCGCGGCAGGGTGGCTCGCAGCCAGAAGTATCCGAACATGAAGGTCCACACCTTGGCGGTGAACCACAGCAACGGCCACCAGCCGCTGTTGGCGCCGTCGATCAGGTTGAACGGGAACGGTGCATGCCAGCCGCCGAGGAACATCGTGGTGGCCAGCGCGGACACGGTGGTCATGTTGACGTACTCGGCGAGCATGAACATGGCGAACTTCAACGACGAGTACTCGGTGTGGAAGCCGCCGACCAGTTCCCCCTCGGCCTCGGGCAGATCGAAAGGCGCCCGGTTGGTTTCACCCACCATCGAGGTCACGTACACCACGAACGAGGGCAGGAGCAGGAACACATACCAGGTGTGATCCTGCGCCGCCACGATGCCGGAGGTGGACATGGTGCCCGCATAGAGGAAGACCGCGGCGAACGACAAGGCCATCGCGACCTCGTAGGAGATCACCTGGGCGCTTGAGCGCAGCCCACCCATGAGCGGGTAGGTGGACCCGGACGCCCAGCCGGCCAGCACGATGCCGTATACGCCGATCGAGGTGACAGCCAGGATGTAGAGCACCGCCACGGGGAGATCGGTCAATTGCAGTGCGGTGCGGTGACCGAATACCGATACTTCACCGCCCATCGGGATCACCGCGAACGCCATGAAGGCCGGGATCACCGCGATCACCGGGGCCAGTAGGTAGAGGGGTTTGTCGACGCCGGCCGGGACGAGGCCTTCCTTGAGCGCGAGCTTCACGCCGTCGGCCAGGGATTGCAGCAGACCCCAGGGGCCGACGCGGTTGGGCCCTGGCCGCATCTGCATGCGGCCCAGCACCTTCCGTTCGATGAGGATCGCCGAGAGCACCGTCAGCAGCAAGAAGACGAACACCCCGAGCGCCTTGGCCAGGATCAGCCACCACGGGTCGTGGCCGAACAGGGTGGGATCGGGGTAGGTCACGAGGCGGCCCGCTCGATCGCGACCAGGGCACCGGCGGTCACCCCGAGTTGACGATGGATCGCCGATCTCGGGGAATTGGTGGGCAGCCACACGACCCGGTCGGGCATCTCGATGACCGACAGCGGCAACGTGACCGATCCGCGGTCGGTGCTGACGGTCACCGGATCTCCCGCTGCCACACCGAGTTCGGCGGCGGTGCTGGGGGAGAGCCGCACCACCGGGCTGACCGCGGTGCCGGCCAGATAAGGCTCGCCGTCCTGTAGCCGTCCGGCGTCCAGGAGCAGGCGCCAGCTGGCCAGCACCGCCTGCCCGGGTGCGGGAGCGGGGGGTGGTGCGGGTGTCGCCGACGGCGCCGGGGCGCGAGGCCCGGTCCAGAAGCCGAGCCGGGCCAGTTCGCCGTCGGCGGCTTCGGGTCCGGTCAGGCCGAGGTCGACGCCGATCTCGTCGGCCAGGTAGTGCAGCACCCGGAGGTCGGGAATCGCGTTGGTCTGCAAGGCCGGCTTGAACGGGCGAATCCGGCCTTCCCAGTTGAGGTATGCGCCGGCCTTCTCCACCACGGGTGCCACCGGGAACACCACATCGGCGAGTTCGGTGACCTCGCTCTCACGCAGCTCGAGGCTCACCACGAACGGGGTGGCCCGCAGCGCGGCCAGCGCCGTGGCGGGGTCGGGGAGGTCGGTGATCTCGACGCCGCCGACCAGAAGCGCGGAGAGTTCTCCATCGGCGGCGGCGGCCAGGATGGCGTTCGTATCGCGGCCGGCGTGGCCGGGCAGTTCGGCGGTGTTCCAGACCGCGGCGGTTTGGGCCCGCGCGTCGACGTCGGTCACGGGGCGCCCACCGGGCAGAAGGTTCGGCAGGGCGCCGGCCTCCACGGCGCCGCGCTCACCGGCCCGGCGCGGGATCCAGGCTAACCGGGCCCCGGTCGCGGTGGCAAGGCGCAGCACGGCCGACAGTGCACCGGGCGAAGTGGCCAGTCGTTCACCGACCAGGATCACGGCACCCGGGCGTCGCAGCCGCTCATCGGTCTCCAGCGCGGCCAATGCGTCAGACTCGGCCCCGGGAACTGTCGCGACGAGCGTGCCCGCCATCTTGGTCAGCCCGCGGCTGGCGAACGGTGCCACCGCGAGCACCTGCTGTCCGTTCTTGCGGGCTGCCTTGCGCAGCCGCAGGAAGACGATCGGGGATTCCTCTTCGGGCTCCAGCCCGACCAGCAGAACGGTCGGTGCCTTTTCCAGGTCGGCGTAACGCAATGTCATCGGCTGCCCGGCGATGCGGGCGGCCAGGAAATCGGCCTCCTCAGCGGAGTGCGGTCGAGCGCGGAAGTCGATGTCGTTGGTGCCGAGCACCATTCGGGCGAACTTCGAGTAGGCGTAGGCGTCCTGCACGGTGCAGCGCCCACCGACCAACACACCGGTGTTCGAAGCGGCGGCCAGCAGGCCTGCCCCGGCGACCGTCAGCGCCTCCGACCACGACGCCGGGCGTAGCGTGCCGTCTTCGCGGATCAACGGTGTGGTGATCCGGTCGCCGGTCGTGGCATAGGTGAACGCCCACCGGCCCTTGTCGCAGTTCCACTCCTCGTTGACCTCGGGATCGTCGCCGGCCAAGCGGCGCAGAACTTTTCCGCGTCGGTGGTCGGTGCGCTGGGAGCATCCCGACGCGCAGTGCTCACACACACTGGGGCTGGACACCAGGTCGAAGGGCCGGGCCCGGAAGCGGTAGGCCGTCCCGGTCAGCGCCCCCACCGGGCAGATCTGCACGGTGTTGCCGGAGAAATAGGACTGTAACGGCTCACCCGGGGCGATGCCCACCTGTTGCAGCGCACCACGTTCCAACAGCTCGATGAACGGGTCGCCGGCGATCTGTGCGGAGAACCGGGTGCACCGCGCGCACAGCACGCACCGTTCGCGGTCCAGGAGCACCTGCGCGGAGATGTTGATCGGCTTCGGGTAGGTCCGCTTGACGTCCTCGAAGCGGGTTTCCGGACGGCCGTTGGACATTGCCTGGTTCTGTAGCGGGCATTCGCCGCCCTTGTCGCAGACGGGGCAGTCCAAGGGGTGGTTGATCAGCAGCAGTTCCATCACGCCGCGCTGTGCCTTGTCGGCTGCCTCGGAGCTGTACTGGGTGTGCACCACCATGTCCGGGCTCACCGTCGTGGTACACGAAGCCATCGGCTTGCGCTGACCCTCGACCTCGACCAGGCATTGCCGGCAGGCGCCGACGGGATCGAGCAACGGGTGATCGCAGAACCGGGGGATCTGGACACCCATCAATTCGGCGGCGCGGATCACCAACGTGCCCTTCGGGACACTGATCTGTTCACCATCGATGGTGAGCGACACCATCTCCACCGGCGGGGTGTCCTTGGTCGGCTCGGCCAGCGTCATTCATGCCCCCCTTTCCCTGCGCGAGCAGTCCCCCGCAAGCGGGAGGTGCCCCCGGCAAAACTGCCCATTTCCGACGAAAAGTAGGCGGTTTTGTGTCTGCTCGCGGTGAGAAACATCTACGCACCCGCCCCTTCGGTCGCCATCAATGTCGAGGCGTGCGGATCGAACGGGCAACCGCCGTCCAGATGCGCCATGTACTCCTCGCGGAAATGCTGGATCGAGGACATGATCGGGCTGGCCGCACCGTCTCCCAACGCGCAGAACGACTTTCCGAAGATGCCGTCGGCGATGTCGAGCAGCTTGTCGATATCGGCCGGAGTGCCCGCACCCGTTTCCAGCCTGGCGTAGATCTGGGCCAGCCAGTAGGTGCCCTCCCGACACGGTGTGCACTTACCGCAGGACTCGTGGGCGTAGAACTGCGTCCAGCGCCGTACCGCCCGGACCACGCAGGTGGTCTCGTCGAAGATCTGCAGCGCCTTGGTGCCCAGCATGGAGCCGACGGAGGCCATGCCCTCGTAATCCAGTGGAACATCGATGTGTTCGGCCGTCAGCAATGGTGTCGACGACCCACCCGGGGTCCAGAACTTCAGGGTGTGTCCGTCGCGGACGCCGCCGGCATAGTCGAGCAGTTCCCTCAGAGTGATGCCCAGCGGCGCCTCGTACTGGCCGGGCCGGTTGACGTGGCCCGACAGCGAATACAGCGTGAAGCCCGGGGATTTCTCCGATCCCATCGACCGGAACCAATCCACCCCATTGACCATGATCGGCGGGACACTGGCGATGGACTCGACATTGTTGACCACCGTCGGGCACGCGTAGAGACCCGCGACGGCGGGAAACGGTGGGCGCAGCCGTGGTTGGCCGCGGCGGCCCTCCAAGGAATCCAGCAGTGCGGTTTCCTCGCCGCAGATGTAGGCGCCTGCACCGGCGTGCACGGTCAATTGCAGGTCGAAGCCCGAGCCGAGGATGTCGGTACCCAGAAATCCCGCCGCATAGGCCTCGGCGACCGCAGCCTGCAGACGCCGCAGCACCGGCACGACTTCGCCACGCACGTAGATGAAGGCGTGCTTGGCCCGGATCGCGTACGCCGCGATGATCACACCCTCGACCAGGAAGTGCGGCGTGGTCAGCAGGAGTGGAATGTCCTTGCACGTACCCGGTTCGGACTCGTCGGCGTTGACTACGAGGTAATGCGGCTTGGCCCCTGCCCCCTCTTCGCCCTGCGGGATGAACGACCACTTGGTCCCGGTCGGGAACCCGGCGCCGCCACGGCCGCGCAGCCCGGAATCCTTCACGAGCGTGATGACGTCGTCCGGCCCCATCGACAGGGCCCGCTGCAGCCCGCGGTAACCGTCGTGGCGGCGGTAGGTGTCCAACGTCCACGGTTCTGGCTCGTCCCAGAAGCGGCTGAGTACCGGGGTCAGCGCCGTCATGCGCTCGGACCTGCCGCCCCGGGAGTGGACATTCCGCGTTTCCGGGCTTCCCGGAGCCCGGCCAGCGTGGCCGCGCCGGGGGCGCCGCCCGGGGTGTGCGGATTGGTCAGGCCGGCCAGGGTGCGGGCTGTTTCCCGGAAGGTGCCCAGCGGCGCGCCGCGCGTCGGTGCGGGTGGAGTTCCGCCGCGGAGTCCGTCGACGAGATCCCGTGCCGACGAAGGAGTCTGGTTGTCGTAGAACTCCCAGTTGACCATCACCACCGGTGCGTAATCACACGCGGCGTTGCACTCGATGTGTTCCAGGGTGACCCGGCGGTCTGCAGTGGTTTCCCCGGCGTGGATGTCCAGGTGCTCCTCCAACGCATCCAGGATCGCGTCGCCGCCCATGATCGCGCACAACGTGTTGGTGCACACCCCGACGAGGTAGTCGCCCGTCGGGGTACGCCGGTACATCGAGTAGAACGTGGCCACCGCGGTGACCTCGGCATCGGTCAGGCCCAACAGCGTTGCGCAGAAACCGATTCCGGCAGGAGTGAGGCAACCGTCCTCGGCCTGCACCAGATGCAGTAGCGGCAGTAGTGCTGAGCGGGCATCGGGATAGCGGGCGGTGATCTGATCGGCCTCGGGAGTGAGCCGCGCCGTCACCTCCTCCGGATATGCCGCGGGCCCGTTGATCGGCGGGCCCGCTTCATCGGGGCGTTGCCCGAGCTGAATGAATACGTCCGTCATCCGTGCTGTCTCCTCTTCGCGCAAGCGCTCATCGGTCAACCCCGCCCATGACCGGATCGATCGACGCCACCGCGGCAATGGCATCGGCGACCATGCCGCCCTCACACATCGCCGCCACCGCTTGCAGATTCGTGAACGAGGGGTCGCGGTAGTGCACCCGGTATGGCCGGGTGCCGCCATCGGACACCATGTGCACCCCGAGCTCGCCGCGGGGGGACTCCACCGCGACATACACCTGACCGGCCGGAACCCGGATGCCCTCGGTGACGAGCTTGAAGTGATGGATCAGCCCCTCCATCGAGTGGCCCATGATCTTGGCGATGTGCTCGGGGGAGTTGCCCAATCCGTCTGGGCCGACCGTGAGATCGGCGGGCCAGGCCAACTTCTTGTCGTCGATCATCACGGGACCGTCGCCCAGCTTCTCAAGTCGGTCGACGCACTGCTCGACGATCTTGAGCGACTCCCGCATCTCCTTGACCCGGATGATGTACCGCCCGTAGGAGTCGCAGCGGTCATCGGTGATCACGTCGAATTCGTAGTCCTGGTAACCGCAGTACGGTTGCGCGCGACGCAGATCGTGGGGCAGCCCGGTGGCGCGCAGCACCGGGCCGGTGATCCCGAGCGCGATACACCCGGTCAGGTCGAGATACCCGACACCGACGGTGCGAGCCTTCCAGATGTAGTTCTCGTTGAGCAGATCCTCCAGGTCCTGCAGGCCTTTCGGCAGCTGATCAAGCAGCGCCCGAACCTCGCTCAGCGCGCCGTCAGGGAGGTCGGCGGCCAGCCCACCCGGCCGGATGTAGGCATGGTTCATCCGCAGGCCGGTGATCGACTCGAAGACCCGCAGGATCTCTTCGCGTTCCCGGAACCCATAAAACATGGCCGACATCGCACCTAACTCCATGCCACCGGTGGCCAGCGCCACCAGATGCGAGGAAATCCGGTTGAGCTCCATGAGCATCACCCGGATGACACTGGCGCGCTGGGGAATATCGTCGGTGACACCGAGCAGCTTCTCTACGCCCAGGCAGTACGCCGTTTCGTTGAAGAACGGCGCGAGATAGTCCATCCGGGTGACGAACGTGACGCCCTGTGTCCAGTTGCGGTATTCGAGATTCTTCTCGATGCCGGTGTGCAGATAGCCGATGCCGCAACGGGCTTCGGTGATGATCTCGCCCTCGATCTCCAGGATCAGCCGCAGCACCCCGTGGGTCGACGGATGCTGGGGGCCCATGTTGACCACGATGCGTTCACCGGCATGCTCGCGGGCCGCGGCCACCACGTCGTCCCAGTCCTCTCCGCCGACCACCACGACGGGGGATTCGGTAGTCATCAGGTGTAGGACCTCCGCTGATCGGGCGGCGGGATCTGCGCGCCGTGGTATTCGACCGGAATACCGCCCAGCGGGTAGTCCTTGCGCTGGGGATGACCGACCCAGTCGTCGGGCATCTCGATTCGGGTCAACGCCGGATGCCCGTCGAACACGATGCCGAAGAAGTCGTAGGTCTCGCGTTCGTGCCAGTCGGTGGTCGGATAGACCGAATACAGCGACGGAATGTGCGGATCCGCGTCGGGCGCTGCGACTTCCAGCCGAATGCGGCGGTTGTGGGTGATCGACATCAGCGGGTAGACGGCGTGTAGTTCACGGTCGGTGTCGTCGGGGTAGTGGACGCCGCTCACACCGAGGCACAGCTCGAACCGCAACGGGGGATCATCGCGCAAAATGCTGGCCACCGCGGGCAGTTGGACCCGGCTGACCTCCAGGGTCAGCTCATCTCGATGAACCACCACACGCTCGATCGACACCGCATAGCGCTCCTCGCCGAGGAGTTCGGTGAGCCGGTCCACCACCTGGTCGAAATACCCGCCGTAGGGGCGCGGGGAACTGCCGGGCAATTCCACCGATCGCACCAGCCGGCCGTATCCCGAGGTGTCGCCCGTGCCCGAGGCGCCGAACATGCCGCGCCGCGTTCCGATCACCTCGGGGGTGTCGCCGCCGCCCGGGCCGTTCCCGTTGGCCGCGCTCACCGCAGCAGCCCCTTGAGTTCGATGGTCGGTGTGACGGACAGCGCTGCCTGCTCGGCCTCCCGGATCGCCTCCTCGCGGTTGACCCCGAGCGGCATCTGCTGAATCTTGTCGTGCAACTTGAGGATTGCGTGCAGCAACATCTCAGGCCGCGGTGGGCAGCCGGGCAGGTAGATGTCCACCGGCACCACGTGGTCGACCCCCTGCACCACCGCGTAGTTGTTGAACATGCCGCCCGAGGATGCGCAAACCCCCATGGCCAGCACCCATTTCGGCTCCGCCATCTGGTCGTAGATCTGTCTCAGCACCGGAGCCATCTTCTGGCTGACCCGGCCCGCAACGATCATCAGGTCGGCCTGCCGCGGCGTCGCGGAGAACCGCTCCATGCCGAACCGGGCGATGTCGAAACGCGGTCCCGCGGTCGACATCATCTCGATTGCGCAGCAGGCCAGGCCGAAGGTGGCCGGCCACAACGACCCCTTACGCACGTAGCCCGCGACCGCCTCCACCGTCGAGAGCAGGATTCCACCGGGCAGGCGCTCCTCTAATCCCAATTCAGGCCTCCTCGCCGCCACACATAGGCGTACGCCACGAATACCGTGAGCATGAACAGCAACATCTCCACCAGCGCAAACAACCCGAGACTGTCGAACGCCACCGCCCACGGGTAGAGGAAGACGATTTCGATGTCGAACACGATGAACAACATCGCCGTGAGGTAGTACCGGATCGGCATGCGCTGGCCGGTCACGCCGGCGGCCCCGGGCTGCATCGGCTCGATCCCGCATTCGTAGGCCTCGAGTTTGGACCGGTTGTACCGGCGCGGACCGATGACGAGCGCGATCCCGACGGATACCACGGCGAACGCGGCCGCGATCGCTCCGAGAACCAGGATGGGCGTGTATAAATTCATGCCACTTATCGCTCCCTCGCCTGCTTGTCGATGTGAGCTAACCCACAGCCTAGCGAGGTTTGCGGCCTGTGCCACACATTTTGGTTAGTATCGTTTCATATCGGGGCAGCACGTCGCTGCGGCCACAGCCGTGCCGCGAAAGTCAACGGCAACACGGTAATTCGCGCAGAAATTACTGAACCGGGGTGCGCAGCAGCGATACCACCGCATCGCCCAGCCGGATCGGATCGATCGGGTGTGGCACGGCGGCTTCCGCTTGTGACCAGCTAGCCAGCCAGGCATCGTCGGGACGCCCGGTGAGCACCAGGATCGGCGGGCAATCGGTGATCTCGTCCTTGAGTTGTTTGGCCACTCCCATGCCCCCGGCCGGCGTGGCTTCCCCGTCGAGAATCGCCAGGTCGATACCCCCGGCGTCCATCTGTGAGATCACCATCGGTGCGGTGGCGATCTCCACGTAGGCCAGCTCCGGCAGTTCCGGGTGTACGCGTTTGCCCAGTGCGAGTCGTACCTGTTCGCGGGTGCGCGGGTTGTCGCTGTACACCAGGATGCGCAGCGGCGCTGGGCCGGCCATGGTGCCGATGCTACTGCGCGAGACGCCGTTGGCCGGACAACTCAGCGAATTCTGTTGTGGCGCATCGCATCAGTCTCGAGTGAACACCAGTTCGCCCGAGAGGATCGTCGTTGGACCGACCATCCCGAGTAGATCGCCCGACACGCCGAAGTCGTCTCGTTGCACCTCGCATTGGCCTGACAGCTGCAGTGCGCCGTCGTCGAGGGCCCGCGCGTCGACCGGCAACTCGATGGGCTTCGACACTCCGCGGACCGTCAGCACCGCCTTCAATCGCACCCTGTCATCGGACGGCTCCAAACCTGTCACCTGCACGGTGATGTCGGGATGAGCCTCGACATCGAAGAAATCGGGGGATCGCAGATGGTTGTCGCGCTTGCCGATCCCGGTGTGCACCGACGCCGCTGCGATCACCACCTGACCGTTTACCCCGGCCCCGGCGGAGCCGTTACCTGTGAATTCGGTGAAGTGGCCGGTGACGGTGGCCAGGCCCCACATCGTCTTGTTCCGAAACGTCACTTTGGACCGGTCCGGGACCAGCGTCCAGTCTCCGGCGCTCGCGGTCAGGATGTCGCTGGTCGTGGCCATGGCACCTCCATGTTCTTCGGGTCGGGTCAGGTGAACAAGGGCTCGATGTCCTTCGGATCGAAGTACTCGTCGATGCGGTGGATCAGACCGTCGGTACCCACTTTGATCACGATGCACACCCGCAGCGCGATCAAAGCGCTGTCGCGTCCGGTGGCATGCAGGACATGTTGCTGGACGAATCCGCCGTCGAAGAACTGCCGATCCAGCACTTCGTAGCGGCGGTCGCCGGTGGCGTTGATGAACCAGTCGATGATCTTCAATGCGCGGATGCGGTCGTTGTCCCGGGAGTCGCCCGCGTGCCATACCGCGACGTCATCGGCCCACAGCCGGGCTACTCCGGCCTTGTCTCCACGCTCGATCGCGTCGAACAGCCCGTCCGCGACGTCATCGATGACCTGGGTGTCGGCTGGGGATATCATCGGCCTCCTCGGCTGGGGCTTGACCTCAATGGTTATTGAGGTTTCAGACTCGAATCATGAACTCCACACCTGCGCACTCCCTGTTCGACGAAGCCTACGAGCACCGCACCGCACCGTGGGTGATCGGTGAGCCGCAGCCGGCGATCGTCGAGTTGGAACGCACCGGCCGCCTGAGCGGCAAGGTGCTGGACGTCGGCTGCGGTACCGGCGAGCACACCATGCTGCTGACCCGACTGGGGTACGACGTGCTCGGAATCGACTTCTCCGAACATGCTGTCGCCCAAGCTCGAGACAATGCCGCGCAGCGGGGTATCGATGCACACTTCGCCGTCGTGGATGCGACCCGCCTCGGGGAGCCACCGGACCCGCGCTACGACACCATCGTCGACAGTGCGCTGTTCCATGTCTTCGGCGATGCCGATCGCCACCGCTACGTCGCCAGCCTGCACCGAGCCTGCCGGCCGGGTGCGACGGTGCATGTGCTGGCGCTTTCCGATGCCGGCCGCGGATTCGGACCCCAGGTCAGCGAGGAGGTGATTCGGCAGGCCTTCGCCGAAAGCTGGCAACTGGAGTCTCTGCAGACCACCACCTACCGCGGTGTGGTGGGTGCGGCACATGCCGAGGCGCTCGGCGAGCCGGTCGGGGCCCGGGTGGACGAACCGGCCTGGCTGGCCCGGATCCGCAGGCTCTGACAGGTTCACGGCGCGTCGTAGCCCGGGTGCGCGGCGGCAAGCCGTTGACGGACCAGTACGCGCAGACAGGCGGTGACATCGTTGGCCCGGTCGTCGAGTTCGCCGGCCCGGATCGCCGCCGCCAGCGCGGCCTCGTCGACGAAGCCGAGGCCGGTCAGGGCCGCTAACGAGGCGGTGGCCGCGGGGGTGTCGGAGGCGAGCAGCTCGCGTTCGACCATGCGCAGGGCGTTGGCGGCGACGCGGGCCTGAAATTTCACGGCGGCTGCAATCGTGTCGCTGTCGCGCACCTCGGTATCGAGGAACTCCGCGACCGCGGCCACCAGTTCGGCCGCGCTCGGCCGTCCGTACAGGTTGCTCACCAGCTGCTCCCGTCCAGCAGACACAACAGGTCCCACTCGGTTTCGCACACGCGACGGCCGATGGTCGCCAGCTCCACCGATCGGGTCTGCCCGCTCAGATGGCGCTCGGCCTGGTAGCGGCAGATGACGCCCCAGCGCAGCGTGGCGAGTACGAGCCACCAGCGGATCGCCGACCGGTCCAACGTCAGCCCGCCGGCTTCCTCGTAGGCGTTCAGGAAGCTCTCGATGCTGCCCAGACCGCCCGCCCCAAGGTCGGCCGGTGCCCCGAACCGCCAGGCCCGGATGCAGAACCAGGCCAGGTCCTCGTACACCTCGCCGAGGTGCACCAGCTCCCAGTCCAGTACTGCGGCCAGGCCCGAGTCGTCGACGATCACGTTGCCCATCCGGAAGTCACCGTGCACCAACCGCGTGGGTGACACGGGTGGCCGGTTGGCAGCCAGCCAGCGAAACACCCACTCGAAAGTGGCTGTCGTATCGCCCATCTCGTCGAGTTGCTCACGCCACTGCGACACCTGGTCCAGCTCCACGAGGCCCGGCAGCGCCGGGGGCTCGGCTTGATGGATGGCGGCCAGCGCCTGCGCGCACTGGGTGAGCAGCCGTCCCCGACCGGCATCGTCGAGCATGCGCTGGATGCGCCGCACGATGGTCTCGCCACCGATGAAGTCGCAGATCAGGAAGGGATCACCCAGGGCGGCAACGGAATCGTCGGCGACCAGCACGTGGGGGACCGGCGCCCCGGCCCGGGCCGCCGCACGTTGTGCGGCGGCCTCCAGTTCCATCCCGGCGTGTACCTCATCGGGTGCGCCGGTACGCAGGATCAGCGCGCGCCGAGTCGAGTCCGTGACGGCATCGAACGACCACGTGGTGCGGCTGGCTCCGCCGGTCAGCGCGCGCACATTCTCGACGGCGACATCGGCGCCCAGCACCGGGGTGAGGACATCGACCAGCTGCGGGGTGAGCAGGCCGGCCTCCGTCACCGCTTGGCCTTGCCGAAACCGAACAGCCGCTGCGCCACTCGGCGCATCTGGATCTCCTCGGCACCTTCGGTGATGCGATAGCGCCGGTGGTGCCGGTAGATGTGCTCGAACGGTTCGTGACGGCTGTAGCCGATGCCGCCGTGCACCTGCATGGCCCAGTCGGCGGCCTCACACACCAAGCGGTTGGCGCGGTAGTTGGCCATCGAGACCTTGTCGGACACCTCCATGTGGTGGTTCTGGTCCAGTTGCGTTGCGGCGTATCGGACCAGCAGCCTGACCATCTGCGCCTCGGTCTGCAATTCCACCAGCGGCCACTGCACGGCCTGGTTCACCGCCAGCGGCTTGCCGAACACCATGCGCCGGTTGGCGTAGTCCACAGCGCGGTCGATGCAGAACTGGGCGGCGCCCAGGCTACTGGCGGCCTGACGAATCCGGTTCTCGTGCAGGAACGTCTGCCCGACCTCCAGCCCCCGGTCGACCTCGCCGAGCACCGCGTCGGCCGGCACCCGGACGTTGTTCAGCTCGACCTCGCCGTGATCGGTGGGCATGTTGAACGTCCACCAATAGAACGGGACGGTGAATCCCGGCGCGTCGGTGGGCACCAGGAATGCGCTGATGCCACGCGCCTGTCCAGGATCCCCGGAGGTCCGGGCGAAGATCAGATCATGAGTGGCACGGTGCACTCCGGTGTTCCACCGCTTGCGGCCGTTGATGACCCATCCCTCGCCGTCCTGCACTGCCGTGGTCTCCAACCAGGTGGCATCCGAACCGTGGTCGGGCTCGGTCAACCCAAAAGCCATCGACCGCTTGCCGGTGAGCATCGCCTCGACCCATTCGGCCTTCTGCGCCTCGGTGCCGAAGCGGTCCATCATGATCACCTGCGGGAAGTTCCCGACGATCGACGACTCGTCCTGCAGGTCGTTGTGCAACCCCAGACCCTTATGTGCCAGGTGTTCTCGGATGACGGCCATGTCCAGATTGCTGCCGTCGCGTCCCCCGAACCGGGCGGGCAGGCCGTAGCGCAGCCAACCGGCGGCATCGGCACGTCGACGCATCTCGTCGAGCAGGTCCTCCCAGGCCCGGGTGGGCACCCCGCCGTTCTCCCAGTCGGTGCGGGCGTACTCGCGGCGCTGGTCGAAGTACTGCATGTGCTCGCGCTCAAGCGGCTTGATCTCGGCCTCGATGAACTCGTCCATCTCGGCAAGCACAGTTGAAAGATGGTCGGGCAAAGCGAAATCCACGATGATCTCTCTTTCTCAGGTCAGAAGCCGTACAGGGTCTTCTTCCAGATTGTGGACAGGGTGGTGATGGCCTCGGCATCGCTGATCTCGATGCCGAGCCCGGAATGGCCGACGAATACCGTGGTGAAGTTCTCGAACAGCAAGGCGATGGCCGCGCCCACGTGTTCTGGCTGCAGTCCCTGAGCGTGGCCCTGCCCTTGGGCGTGGTGCACCGACGCGATGACGATGTCGATACCGAACCGGCGGAACTTGTTCTGGACGTCGGCGAATCGCTGCTGGGTGGCCGCCAGTTGGGCGACCGCGATCATGATGCCGATGTTCTGCTTGAAGATGTTCCAGTAGCCGGTCACCACCGTGGTGAAGAACTCGGTGTCGTCGGGGGAGTCCGGCAGGTGCAGGTTCAGCCCGGACGGTTCGACGACGTCGTGCAGAAACGATTCGGCCAACGCCGCCAGCAGATCCTCTTTGTCGGTGAAATACCGATAGAACACCGCCGGACTCTTGCCCGCGGCCGAGGTGATGTCGGACAAGGTGGTGCCGTGAAAGCCACGCTCGGCGAACAGTTTCCGCGCAGCCAGCTCGATGGCCGACCGCGTCTGGCGGCCCTTGGTGCCCAGCTCGGCAGCGGTCATCGACAGCCTCAGCCCAAGATCCGGTCGCCGGCCCGCAGCAGTGCGCTGGGAAGCTCGTGGCCCACGGCATCCTGGGCGACGCGGGCCGCGTCGATGGCTGCGGGCAGCTCGACATCGACGGCGATGTCGCTGTCGCGCAACATGTAGATCAGGTCCTCGGTGGCGATGTTGCCGCTGGCGCCCGGCGCGAACGGGCAGCCGCCCAATCCGCCGACCGACGCGTCCAGGCGGGTGACCCCGGCTTGCACGGCGGCGTAGGCACTGGCCAGGCCCGCGCCGCGAGTGTTGTGGAAGTGCGCGCCCAGTGGCAGGGTACCGATCAGCGGTCGGACCTTCTCGATCAACGAGCTGACCCGGCGCGGGGTGGTGGTGCCGATGGTGTCGGCGATGGCTATCCGGTTCACGCCGAAATTGACTGCAGCCGAGGCGATGTCGAGCACACGCTGCGGATCGGTGGGGCCGTCGAACGGGCAGTCCCACGCGGTGGCGATGATCACCTCCACCGAGGTGTCGGTGTCGGCCGCGATGGCCACGATGTCGGCGATCTGCGCGGTGGCCTCCGCCGAGGGGCGTCCCACGTTGGCGTGGGAGTGGGCATCCGACGCCGACACCACGTATTCGATGGAACGCAGGCCGGCGGCGATGGCGCGTTTGGCGCCGTTGGGGCTGGCGACCAGTGCGGAGAACTCGACCTCGGGAAACCTGTGGAGCTCTTGTGCGAGTTCGGCCGCGTCGGCCAGGGCCGGCACTTTCGAGGGGGAGACGAAAGCCGTCGCCTCCACCTCCCGTACTCCGGTGGCGACGATGGCCTCGAGGATCGCGATCTTGGCGGACAACGGGATCGGCGTCTCGATCTGCAGGCCATCTCGCAGGCACACCTCGCGGATATCGACCTTGTCGGGCAGTTTCATCTCACAGCACCCCCTCGGCGCGCAGGGTTTCCAGGTCTTGTGCACTGCGCCCGAGCAGGCCGCCGTACACCTCGTCGTTGTGCTGGCCGGGCCGGGCTGAGCCGGCGTTGCGGATCGTGCCGGGTGACTCGGAGAGCACCGGAACGACGCCGGGGCCCTTGACGTTGCGCTGCACGCGTTCGTCCCAATGATCGGCGAGCATGCCGCGGGCCTGCAGTTGCGGATCCTGCATGACCTCGGCCACGGTGTTGATCGGCCCGCTGATGACTCCGGCTTGTGACAGGGTCTCGATGATCTCTTCCGGCTGCCGCCGCGCCGCCCAATCACCGATGATCTTGTCCAGCTCATCCTGGTTGCGTCCCCGGGCAACGTGATTGGCGAATCGATCGTCGGTCGCCAGCTCCGGGCTGCCCATCGCCGCGCACAGCCGGCGGAACACGGTGTCCTGGTTGGCCGCGATCACCACCCAGCTGCCGTTGGCGCTCTGGTAGATGTTGGACGGAGCGATGCCTTCCAGCCGCGTGCCCGACGGCCCGCGCACCACGCCGCCGATGTCGTAGTCGGGAATGGTGGATTCCTGTATCGCCAGGCAACTTTCGGTTAGTGCGGTGTCGACGACCTGGCCCTCGCCGGTGACAGTGCGGCGGTACAGCGCGGCCAGCGCGCCCTGGGCGGCGAACATGCCGGCCAGGCTGTCGCCCAGCGACAGGGCCAGCCGCGGCGGGGGACCGCCGGGAAACCCGTTCATGTGCCGCAGCCCGCTCGACGCCTCGGCCACCGAGGCATAGCCGGCCTTGCCGGCGTCCGGCCCGGTCTGCCCGTATCCGGAGACCCGCACCAGGATGATGCCCTTATTGCGGTCGCGCAGAATGTCGTAGCCCAGATTCCACTTCTCCAGGGTGCCGGGCCGGAAGTTCTCCACGATGATGTCCGACTGCTCGACCAGCTCGAGAAACAGATCCCGGCCCTGAGCAGTCCGAAGGTCCAGGGTGACGGCCTTCTTGTTGCGGGCGTGCACAGTCCAGAAGAAGTGGTGTCCGTCGAGTTCGGCCTGACCCCAGGTGCGCAGCGGATCCGGGGTGGCCGGCAGTTCGATCTTGATGACCTCGGCGCCCATGTCGCCGAGCAGTCTGCCGGCGAACGGCCCCGAGATCAGTGTGCCGAGCTCGATCACCCGCACCCCGTCGAGGGCGCCGGTGGTCATAGCGACTGCGCCAATCCCCGGTCGCTTCGCTCCTGCCCGCCGAATCCGTGTCGGTGCAGCCAATCCGTGCAGATGCTCACAGCTTGGCGCAGGGTGCCGCGCTGATCCGGACCCGAGTAGTAGTGGTTGGCGCCGGGGATCTCGTGCATCTCCTTGTCGGAATGACCGATCGCCTCGTACAGCCGGCGGGTGTGGCTGGGGGTGCAGGCGTCGTCGGCCAGGTTGCCGATCACCAGGGCGGGGACCGCGATATCCGGCCCGGCCTTGACCGCGTCACCGTTGGCGTCGTCGTAGCTCCATTGGGACAGCCAGCTGCGCAGCGTGCAGAAGCGGGCCAGACCGACCGGGCTCATGTTGACCACCTGAGGATCTCCCAGATAACACGTGCCGGGTTTGCGATCGTTCGGGTCGACGCTCGGGTCGAGCCAGCGCGGGTCGGCCATGGTGCCGTGCACGACGAAGGCGAACTCGTCATCGGGACGCCCCTTTTCGGAGAGTTCCGCCAGCTTTTCTTTGACCCACTTGGTGATTCGCCGATTCCGGGCGATCTGGGCCTGGTGGTAACGCTCCAGGAACTCCGGTGTGTACGGCGGCTGGTTCGGATTATCGGGGTTGTACAGATCCAGCTCGGGGTCCCGCTTGGTGGGATCGTGCTCGTCGAGGATGGAGGCGTCCATCCATTCGGTCATGGTGCCGTGGCGGCTGATATGCGCGGCCAGCAGCATGATTCCGTCGGCCGGTATCAACCCCAGCTTGGTCAGGTCCGGCCCGTCCCCGGAGGGGCTCGCCGTCACGGTGGGGTTCTGCGCCTGCTGCTGGTAGAACACCGACAGCGAACCGCCGCCGCTCCAGCCGGCCAGTACCACCTTGTCGTAGCCGAGCCGGTTCTTGGCATCCTTGATGCACTCGCCGAGATCCTCGACTACCTTCTCCATGAGCAATGCCGAGTCGGTGCCGCGGAACCGGCTGTTGCAGTAGATGACATGGTGCCCAGCGCGGGCCAGCGCATTGATCATCGGCAGGTACGCACCGCCGCCGATGGGGTGCATGAACACCAGAACGGTGTCGGAGGGCTTGTCCTTCGGCTTGAGCAGATAGCTCTCCAGCACGACCAGCTCGGCCACCCCGCCGTACACATCGCGTACGGACGAGTTGTTCTGGTAGGCAACCAGATACGGGATGCGGTTGTACTCGTGCTTCACAGGTGCTTCAACAGTTGTCATCTCTAGTGCTGCCCCAGATCGTTGGCGAGGATTTCGGCGGACGGGATGAGACGACGTCGGGTGTCGATGGCGATCACCGACCAGTCGACCCGGTCATAGTCGTCGAACTTGCGGCGGGCGCGCTCCCGCGCCTTCTCGGGTGCCCCGTGGTGAACGCCCTGCGGTGCATGGGAAACCAGACCGGGCGGCATCGGGATGCCGTACAGCGTTCCGCCGTGGAAGAAGGCGATCTCGTCGTAGTCGACGTTGCGGTGATACCACGGGGTGCGCTCGGTACCTGGCACGCTCTCGGCTGGTTTGGGCAGGAAGTTCATCACGTACACGCCGGTGGCCTGCATGAAGAGATGCACGGTCGGCGGCAGGTGCACGCTCTCTGAGGTGATGACGGTGTAGTCCTCGATATTGAAGGTGAACGGGAAGTTGTCGCCCCGCCAGCCTTCCACGTCGAGCGGATTGTGTTGGTAGAACAGCGAAGTCGGGCCACCTTCATGGATGAGGCGAACCTCGTACTCCTCCCGGCCGTCGTCGTCGATCGGTGCCGGTTCAGGGATGGTGACCTGCGCCGGGTCGAACGGGAAGTGCCGTCCCAGTGTCCCGGCCGGCGGAACCCGGAAATCGTCGGTGGCCTGGATCATGAGCCACGTACTCTCGCTGTCGGGCACTTGGCGGAACGTGCAGGCCTTCGGGATGTAGACCCAGTCGCCCTCGCGGTAGCGCAGGGGGCCGAACTCGGTCTCCAGCAGGCCTGAACCCTTGTGGACGAACAACAGCAGGTCACCGTCGACGTAGCGGACGAAGAACGGCATCTCCTCGGTACGGCGGCTCAGCAGCACCTGGCAGTCGGCGTTGGAGAACATCAGCAGCGGGCCGCCCTGTGCGTCGGTGGCGTCGCTGGGCTTGAGCTCGGTGGACAACACGTCGGTGGGGCGTAGGGGGCCGACGGTGCGGTAGGCGGTCGGGTCGTTCCGCCGGTACATGTTGGCGGTGCGGCCGACGAACCCGCCGCGGCCAAGTTCGTCGTCCTTGAGGCCGTCGAGGTCGGCATGCACCCGCTTCGGGGTCTTGCCTTTACGCAGGTGGACGAATGATTCCATGCTCGACTCCTGGGAGGTGCGGATCAAAAACTGAAAGTGACTTTACTTTTTGTTACGGCCGCTGACAAGAGCGTTGAGCCGGTGATCTTCAGCGTTTTGCGGTCCGCGTCCCGGGGTAGCCCTCGCGTGGGTGCCCAAGCTCACTGCTGCCCGTCGGTGTCAACGAAAGGACTTCTCATGAGAAAGGAATTGGAAGGCCGCAGGGTCGGGATCCTTGCCGCCGACGGTGTGGAGCGCATTGAACTCGAACAACCACGCGCGGCCGTCGAGAACGAGGGCGGCCACGTCGAGCTGCTGTCGCTCAAAGCCGGCGAGATCCAGGCCCGTGATCATGATCTCGAACCGGCAGGCACTTTTCCGGTGGATCGCACCGTCGCCGAGGCGAAGGTCGATCAGTTCGACGCGCTGATCCTGCCCGGGGGGACGGTGAACCCGGACAAGTTGAGGCTCGACGAGACCGCCGTGGCGTTCGTCCGCGATTTCGTCAATTCGGGTAAGCCCGTCGCGGCCATCTGCCACGGACCGTGGACCCTGGTGGAAGCAGGCGTGGTTCGCGACCGCACGCTGACCAGCTACCCGAGTATCCGCACCGACCTTCGCAACGCCGGTGCCACCGTGGTGGATCGGCAGGTCTGTGTCGATGGCAATCTCATCACCAGCCGCGCCCCGGGCGATCTGCCCGCGTTCTGCGAGGCGATCACCGAGGTATTGGCGTGTAGTCCGGCGCAGACCTGAGCCCCGGTCAAGCCCCGATGTGAGACTCAATGGTGGTGACGATGATGCCCACCGTTCGTGTCGGGCATGGACTGATCGGGGGCCGCCGGATCGATGACGCGGAGCTGGCGCATCATCTCGTGGTCCTCGTGGTCGAGCATGTGGCAGTGCCACACATAGCCGCGTAATGCACTGCCGTCAGGTCCGTTGAAGATCGCGTCCGGGTCGAACCCGAGTTCTTGGGCGGTGGGCCAGCGCACCAGGATGCGGGTGATCTGACCGCGTGGGCAGCGTACGGTGTCCTTCCAGCCTGTCTCGTATGGTGCGGGCGGCTGCAATGGCCCGCTCACATAGTCTTCGGCCGACGGCGCCCACCGCTTGCCGACGCGGATGTGCATTCCTTGCTCCACCGCATAGCGTGGATGATCGTAGTTCTGTCTGCCGATCACCCGGAACTGGATGAGGTGCAGGTGAATTGCGTGTACCTGGATGGTGGCATCGGCGTTGATCAGGTTCCACATCTGGACGGTGCCCTGTGGGGCCTCGTCGACGTCGGGGCTGTCGAACATCAGGTTGTCGATGTTCATCATGATCCACGACATCAGCAGGCCTTTGGTGTAGAGACTGCTGTTCAGTGTGTGGTTCGAGACTTCGCTCGGTTGCGAAAGTGGCGGCAGTGCAGGCGGTTTGCCAGCTGTGCCGCGCAGGGTGTCGGGAATCGAGGTGTATCTACCCGGCTTGTCGGTCGCCTCGAACTCCATCACCTCGCGCACTGCGGCGCCGCCCGGCATCTGGCCGAACAACGAGATCTGCATCAGGTTGATCATTTCCACGGCATCGCCGGGAGCGAAGCCGGAGAAATCGACCAGGATGTCGTAGCGCTCACCCGCTGCCATGTCCAATGCGCCGACCAGCACCGGCTCGTCGAGCAGCCCACCGTCGCTGCCGATCACCCAGAACGGCATCCTGTTGGAGAAGCTGATCCGGTAGTCGTTGAGCTGGGACGCTTGCACGATCCGAAAGCGGTATACGCCACGGTCGACCATCAACTTCGGCCAGGCTTTGCCGTTCACCACGATGACGTCTCCGGCCAGTCCACCACCCCAGAGACGCTCGAATATCGGTGTGCGGACACTGTTGTAGCGCATGCCGCCGTTGCGATAGAAGACCTTGTCCGAGATCACCAGCGGAACCTCGTGCTCACCCGCCGGCAGCCCCAGGGGATTTTCCTCGGCGCCGGTGTCGAATTCGTCGCGGATCCAGTAGGGCGCGGCCAGGCCGGCGTAGACGTTGAGGCGCGTCAATCCCATCGAATGGTCGTGGTACCACAGCGATGTGGCCTCCAATTCGTTGGCGAAGCAGTAGTTGACACTTTGGCCCGGCGCCATGCACGAGGTCGGGTAGCCATCGTCGACGGGCCGGTTCGGGGCGCCGTGCAGGTGGATGACCAGCGGGGGATGATGTGCGTGTTCCTTGCGAGCGCCGTGCACGCGATGGTCGATGTACTCGGCCAGGATGTGGTGGCCGAGGCCGTTGACGAATGTCGTGACCGTATCGTCGCCGCGTTCTACCTCGATGACCGGGCCGAGGTGGCTGGCCCCGTCGAAACCCCAACTGCGAGCGGGCAACATGTCCCGGTGGAATTGATGCTCGTGCTCGGCGGCGATGATCTGGCCGCCCAGGGGTCGACGCGGCAGGATCGGCAGCGGATCGACGTATTTCTGCAAGCGTGGTGAATGGAAGCCGACGAAGGAGTAGTCCGGCAGCGTCGGTTGGTCGTGGTCGGTGTCAGGCCAGAACGGCGCGGGGTCCGCGCGACCGAATGCGGCGCTGGCGAGTAGCCCGCCCGCGCCCATGGCGGTCGTGGTCAACATTCGCCGCCGGCTGATGAGTGGATCGTGCCCCCGAGGAAACCCCACCCCATTTCCATACCACACCGTATGGTATGGATACGGCAAAACGGCGCAGATGTCCGGTGCTCGCAGGGGGCGCGGGTATGGCGTGGTCAGGGCCTGACCATGAAGTCCAGAAAGCGTTCTCGCTGAGGTGCGGTGAGCGGTAACGGTTTTGACCCGGCCAGCTGCAGAAAGCCGACGCCTGCCGCGAACGTGGTGCCGGCACGCAGTTCGGCCTCATCGGCACTGAATCCCAACTCGACAAAGGCCTGCCGCACCGCGCGCATGACCCGCCGGTCCGATGCGTCCACGCTCGCAGCCACGGTGGCGTCGGCGCGAGCCCACTCGCGCATGGTGCGCTCCAGCTTCCAGTGCCGGGGGCTCACCAACGCGGTGATCATCATCGACAGCCGCTCACGGGGCGGATGATCCTTGATGTCGCTGTAAACGCGATGCTCTTCGCCGCGCTGACTCCCCCAGGATTCGATCAGCGCGGCGCGGTACGCCGCCATATCGCTGAAATGCCAGTAGAAACTGCCCTTGGTGACGCCGAGCCGGTCGCAGAGTCGGTCAACTTTGAGGGCCTGCAAGCCGTCTTCGGTCAGCAGTGAATATCCCGCCTGGATCCAGTCGTCCACGGACAGCCGGTTGCCACCATGGGTGCGAGGGGTGGGCATGCGGGCAGCCTACGGGACGGGACACCGCCCATCAGACAGTCGGGCGATTGTTCAGCGGGCCGCTGCGCGTGCCAACTCGATGGCCTCGGCGCGCATCTGTTCTCGCTCGGCGGGCGTCCAGCGGGTGGTCGGTTCCACCACCAATGTCTCCACCGCATACCCCAGCATCCCGAACACGTACTCCAGATACGGCTTCTGGAAATCCTGCAGTTCAGGGTGGCGCCCGTCGTAGGCACTGCTGCGGGTCAGGATGAGCTGCAACGGTTTTCCCTGCCCGAGGGTGCCGACATGCTCGCCGCGCTCGTTGAGCGTGAAGCTGGCCACCGGTTGCACGATGATGTCGATCCATGCCTTCAGTGCATGCGGCACATGCCAGTTCCACATGGGGGAGGAGATCACCAGCTGGTCGAAGCCGCGCACTCGCTCGATCTCGCCGAGCACCTGCTGCCATACCGATTGCTGGTCCTCGGTGATCGGCTCGCCGAACAGTTGCGCGAACTTCGCGATCGCCGCATCCCGGCCGAAGCGCAGCACATCGTCGTCCCACACTGAGAACCGTTCCACCTCGCCGACCCCGTCGGCGGCATCCAGATAGGCCTGCGCCAATTGTGAGGACAATGCGTCGTCCCCTTTTGGGCTGGCCTCTATCCACAGAGTCCGCATCAGTTCAGCTCCGTCAGATCATCGAGGTCCGGGGGATCTTCATCCCCAGCGCCAGCGCACCGGCCAGTTCGCGGCTGGTGTCGTAGTCGAACACCACATGTCCGGACAGCACGTCGACGTCGCGTTTGAACCGCTGCAGGGGGCTGGACAGGAAATGGATGCTGGCCCCGCCCGCGCCCAGGAGCTGGGCGATCACCGTCCGCGATTCGCCGACGATGTGCGCGGCCGCCAGGCGCGCCTGTGCGCGAACGGGCTTCTCCACTGCGTCGCCGGCCGTCACGATGGCCTCGATCTCACCGACGGTGTCGGCCAGCAGGCCGTGCAATGCGCGGATCCGGACCTGAGCCTCGGCCAGATGTGCCTGCGCGATCGGCTTGTCCTTCTGCATGACGCCCTCGTAGGGCAGGACGCGCTCACCCAGACGCTGCGCGTAGATCTCGGTGACTCGCTCGGCGCTGCCCAGGGCGGGCATCGCCGCGAGCAGGGCCAGGGCGGGCACCATCGGCCAGCGGTAGGCGGCGCTGTCGTGGAGGCCGGCGCCTGGCGCGGTACCGGAGTAGATGTCGAGCACTTTCACCAGTCGGTGCTCCGGGACGAAGACGTCGGTGGCGATGGCGTCGTTGGAGCCGGTGGCCCGCATGCCGTCGGTGTGCCACACGTCGGCCACGGTCACATCGCCGATGGGCAGCAGCGCCAGTGCCGGATACAGCGCATCGTCGGGTCCGCACAGCGCGGCGACGATGATCCAGTTGCCGTGCATGACGCCGGTGGCCCAGGACCACCTGCCGGTCAGACGGATGCCGCCGTCGGCCGGCAGTCCGCGCCCCGTCGGCGCGAGTGGGGCGGGGGCGAGGAACGGGCGGCTCGCGAACGCCTCCTCCTGGGCCTGCTCGCCGAACAGCGACAGCATCCAGTTGTGCAGGGCCAGGAAGCCGATCGTCCAGGCGCTCGACGTGCAGCCGTGGGCCATCCGTCGTACCGGATCCAGGATGGCCGGGAAAACGGCCTGCTGACCGCCGTAGCGGGCGGGTACCAGGAGCTCGGTGAAACCGGACTCGGTGAGGTCGGCGACCGTCGCATCGGGAAGCCGGCGCAACTCCTCGGCTTCACCGGCGCGCTCGGCCAGTCGAGTGACGAATTCGGCAGTGATGACGCAGTCCGTGGTGGGGGGCGAGGTCATGGCCCGAAAGTTACCATACTTTTTAGTATGGCCATGATTGGGGCCCTCCCGAAGGCTCCGCCCGGGCAATTTGAAAACCGGTTGGCGACGATCCGATAACCCTCCGGACACCAGTTGTGAACAGTTGCGCATCGGTGTTCATCGAACGTCATCCGCGCGGTCGCGAGTGTCGAGCTGTTTTCCCAGGTAGATCGCCCGGAGATGGGCAATAGATAAAGACGAAATCACTTTTTGAAATCCGCAGATGTGCAGTTCGGCGGCGCGCCGCGGGTTTTCCCCTGTCGTGGACGCGTGATTTACTCATGGCGCAACAACTGAATTCTTCGGTCCGCTCATCAGAGGCACCGGCTCGGGCGAGCGGGCGTGACAGTGCAGCGACTCGGTCGCTGCGGTGTCGCTTGGCGATGCTTATCGCTGATCGCGCAAATGGCGTAGTTGACCGGAAACGGATGGATTCGCAGTATGACCTTCATTGACAAGATTCGTGGCCATTGGGCACGCCGGATGACGGTGGCGGCTGTGGCAGCGCTGATGCTGCCTGGCTTGATCGGCGTGACCGGCGGGTCGGCGACCGCGGGAGCATTCTCCCGGCCGGGTCTGCCGGTGGAGTACCTGATGGTCCCGTCGCCGTCGATGGGCCGCGACATCAAGATTCAGTTCCAGAGCGGTGGGCCGGGTTCGCACGCGGTGTACCTGCTCGACGGCCTGCGTGCTCAGGACGACTTCAACGGCTGGGACATCAACACCAACGCGTTCGAGATGTTCCTCGACAGCGGCCTGTCGGTGGTCATGCCCGTTGGTGGCCAGTCCAGCTTCTACGCCGACTGGTACAACCAAGCTTGCGGTAAGGCCGGTTGCACCACCTACAAGTGGGAAACCTTCCTGACCAGCGAGCTGCCGCAGTGGCTGGCAGCCAACCGCGACGTTGCGGCGAACGGTAACGCTGCGATCGGCCTGTCCATGGCCGGTTCCGCCGCGCTGATCCTGGCGACGTACCACCCGGACCGGTTCATCTACGCCGGTTCGATGTCGGGCTTCCTGAACCCCTCCGAGGGCTGGTGGCCGTTCCTGATCAACATCTCCATGGGCGATGCCGGCGGCTACAAGGCGAACGACATGTGGGGTCCGACGGAGGATCCCAACAGCGGCTGGAAGCGCAACGACCCGATGGTGCAGATCCCCACGCTGGTGGCCAACAACACCCGGCTCTGGATCTACTGCGGTAACGGCCAGCCCAACGAGCTGGGCGGCGGCGACCTGCCTGCCACCTTCCTCGAAGGTCTGACCATCAAGACCAACCGGACGTTCCAGGACAACTACATCGCCGCCGGTGGTACCAACGGTGTGTTCAACTTCCCGGAATCCGGTACCCACAACTGGGCCTACTGGGGCCAGCAGTTGCAGGCCATGGTTCCGGACCTGCAGCGGGTGCTCGGCTAAGCCGAGTTCCGCGAACAGACGCAAAACTGCCCCAAATCCTCGGATTTGGGGCAGTTTTGCGTCTGTTCGCGGAGGAAAAGTAACCGCTACTTCAGTTCGGCCGAGGACAGGCCAAGCAGGCGGCGGGCGACCACCAGCTGCTGGATCTGCTGCGTGCCTTCGAAGATGTCGAGGATCTTGGAGTCACGGGCCCACTTTTCCAACAGCGTCTGCTCGGAATAGCCGGTGGTGCCGGCCATTTCGACGGCCTTGAGGGTGATGTCGCTGGCCACCCGGGCGGCCTTGGCCTTGCCCATCGAGGCTTCCTTGGAGTTGGGGATGCTGTTGTCGGCCTGCCATGCCGAGCGGACCGTCAACAGGTACCCGGCCTCCCAGTCGGCCTCCATCCGCAGGAACTCTGCCGCGGGGGCGCTCTGCGCATGGGCCGGCTTGTCGTAGGAGATCTCGATGCCTGCGTCGGTGAGGATCGCCCGCAGGTCTTCCAGCGCGGCGCGGGCGATGCCGACCGCCATGGCCGCCACGATGGGCCGGGTGTTGTCGAAGGTCTCCATGACCCCGGCAAAACCCTTCTCTACGTGGACCTCTGGATCACCCAGCAGGTTGTCCTTGGGGATGCGGGCGTTCTCGAAGCGGATCACCGCGGTGTCGGACGCTTTGATGCCCAGCTTGTGCTCCAGGCGCTCGACGGTTACGCCGGGGTGTTCGCGCGGCACGATGAACGACTTGATGGCCGCCCGGCCCAACGACTTGTCCAGCGTCGCCCACACCACGATGTGGGATGCGCGTGAACCCGCGGTGACGAAGATCTTCTCGCCGTTGATCACGTACTCGTCGCCGTCGAGCACCGCTGTGGTGGTCACCGCGGCGGAATCCGACCCGAAGGACGGCTCGGTGATGGCCATCGCGGCCCACACGTCCTTGCCGAGGCGGTCGAGCTGATCAGGGGTGGCCACCGAGGAGATGGCGGCGTTGCCCAGGCCCTGGCGTGGCACCGACAGCAGTAGGGCGACATCGCCCCAGCTGACCTCCAGTGCGTTGAGCAGTGCGGACATGTTGGCGCCGTTGACCGTGACGTGCTCGCCCTTGGTGTTGGCGTCGTCGCGGAACGCCTCGGCGCCCGCGAACGAGATCGTCTTGGCTTCCGAGATGCCTTCGAACAGGGTGGCCAGGGTGTCCAGCTCGACGGGGTAGGCGTGCTCGGCGAGGTCGTACTTGCGCGAGATCGGGCGAAGCATCTCGGCGGCGCCCTGGTGGCCCTTCTCGATGACCGCCTGGAGCTTGCGGGGCATTTCCAGATTGATTGCCATGATTAGTCTTTCAGCTCAGGAAAAGGAATGAGGCCGGGCTAGATGACTACGACACCCTCGGCGACGCCGATGGCCCGCAGGTCGCGGTACCAGCGCTCGACCGGATGTTCCTTGGTGTAACCGTGACCGCCGAGCAGCTGGACACCGTCCAGGCCGATCTGCATGCCCTTGTCGGTGCCGAGCTTGCGCGCGAGTGCTGCCTCACGGGCGAACGGCAGGCCCTGCTCGGCGCGGGCGGCGCCGCGCCAGGTGATCAGCCGCAGGCCGTCGAGTTCGATGGCGATGTTGGCGGCCATGAACGCCACCGACTGACGGTGGGCGATCGGCTCACCGAAGGCCGTGCGTTCCTTGATGTAGGGGATGACGTAGTCGAGTACCGCATGCGAGGTGCCGACGGCCAGTGCGGCCCAGCCCAGCCGGGACAGGGCGATGGCCTCGCTGTAGTCCTGATCGGTCGCGCCGTCCTCGCCGAGACGGTTGCCCAGCGGCACCGCCACGTTGTCGAGCTCGATCTGGCCGAGGGCGGCCGCACGGATACCCATGCTCGGGTCGGGCTTGACTGTGAGACCCGGTGACGCGGCCTCGATGATGAACAACGCCGGCTTACCGTTCAATTGTGCTGCCACTATGAACAATTCGGCATCGGCGGCGGCCGGGACCAGAGACTTGACACCGGACAGGCGGTACCCGCTGGGGGTGCGTACTGCGGTGGTCTTGAGCGCCGTGGGGTCGAACAGGGCATGCGGTTCGGCAATCGCCACGCAGGCCTGCGGCACGTTCTCGCCGGCGAATTCCTTGAGATAGGTGGCCTGCTGGTCGGCGCTGCCCCAGTGGGTCAGTGCCGACGCGACGCCACCAGGAGCCAGGATCGGCAGGGCCAGACCCATGTCGCCGTAGGCCAGGGCCTCGGCGACGAGCGCATTGGTGACGGTGCTGCGGTGCTCGGCGATGCCGTCGAAGTCCTCGGGCACGTTGACGGCGGTGATGCCGAGCTCGGCGGCCTTGGCGATCAGATCCGCCGGGTAGCCGGCGGCCGCGTCGGCGTCGTGCGCGGCGGGCCGCAGGATCTCCGCGGCGAAGTCCTGGACCGTCTCGACGATCATCTGCTGGTCTTCGTCGGGCGTCAGGTCGAAGTAGTCGGCTCCGCTGGCCTTCAGCCGGGTCGGCGCCTTGCCCAGGCCCTGGACCCGCTGGAATTGCCGGGTAGCGGCGCCGGCGGCGGAAAACGCCTGCTTCACACCGTATTTCAGGCCGCGGTTGAGCGGATCGCGCAGGCCGTAGCGGTCCAGGAACTCCTGGCCGACGATGGGCGTGATCAGCGCCAGCCCGATGTCGGTCGCTGTCCGCTTGTGCTTGTGCAGGCCCACGGCGCTTTGCCGGCCGGGGTTGGAGGGATGGGATGGGGTGCCGTTCTTGGACGGCAGGGTGTTGGTCATGTCAGCTGCCTCTGCTGGTCGTGGCGACGCATCTGACCGTATCTTACTCCGGAGTAAGGTACGGTAGCTGTTACCAACCTCACATCGCTCGAGGCCAGGGTTCAGCTGCCGAAAGTGACCGGCACGCTGGGGTGTGTGGGCGGGACGTGCCCAGCCGTGAACTAGTTGCCGGCGAGCCGGTCCAACACCTGTCCGTGGAGTGGCCCGTTGGTGGCCAGCGCACTCCCGCCGTGCGGGCCCGCGGCGCCGTCGATGCTGGTGAACGTGCCGCCGGCCTCGCGGATGAGGATGTCCAGCGGGGCGATGTCCCAGAGCTTCACCTCGGGCTCGCAGGCGATGTCGACGGCGCCCTCGGCGACCATGCAGTAGGACCAGAAGTCGCCGTAGGCGCGCACCCGCCACACCGCGTCGGTGAGCTCGACGAACCGGTCGCGACGGTGCTCCCACCCGGTCGTCAGGTCCGAGTACGACAGGCTTGCCGACGCGAGGTCGGTGACCCCGGACACCGACAGTTTGCGGGTCGCCCCGGCGAACGAACCGAACGCGCCCTGACCCAGCCCGGCCCACCACCGGCGGGCGAGCGCCGGTGCGCTCACCACCCCGATGGTCGGGACGCCGTCTTCGAGCAACGCGATCAATGTGCACCACACCGGGACGCCGCGGACGAAGTTCTTGGTCCCGTCGATCGGATCGATCACCCACTGGCGGCCGGTCAATGTCGTTGTCCCACCGAACTCTTCACCGAACACCGTGTCGTCCGGGCGGGCCGCGGCCAGCGATGCGCGCAGGGCTTCCTCGGCTCCGCGGTCGGCGTCGGTGACCGGGGTCAGGTCGGGTTTGGTCTCGATGCGCAGATCGAGGGCGCCGAAGCGGTTCATGGTCAATGCGTCGGCCTGGTCGGCCAGTTCGAGGGCCAATGCCATGTCATCTGCGACGGAACTCATGGGGCAGTCCTACCATGGCCTCGTGTGGGAAATCGGCATACTCCTCTTGCTCGTGGGTGCGCTCGTGCTGCTGCTGGCGCCACGGATCATGCGGCGCCGCGGAATTCGCGGTGAGCTGGCGCACGGCACGTTGCTGGTGACCGGGGTGAGCCCTCGTCCGGCGGCGACGGGGGAGCAGTACGTCACGATCACCGGGGTCATCACCGGCCCGACGGTGAACGAACACGTGGTGTATCAGCGCATGGCCGTCGACGTCGGCGCCTGGCCGACGATGGGGGCGCTGTTCCCGGTCGTCTACTCCCCGGGCAACCCGGATAAGTGGGCCTTCGCGCCGGACGGCCCGTCACCGGACGGGCCGCCACCGCCCTGACCGATCAGGCGTGGGCGATCCGGAGCAGCTCGGCCACACTCGCCAGCTTGACCCGGGGCCGACCGACCGACTCGCCGGCGGTGCGCTCGTGCGCGTCGATCAGCTGCCAGTGCTCGCCGGTGACGAGGGCCGGCTGGTGTTCCACCAGCCATTCGGCCAGTTCGCGGTCGTACTCGGACCCACGCTCGTCGACTCCGCCGGCCTGAAGGTCGTCCAGCAGGGTGTCGACGGTGTCTTGAGAGTCTTTCTTGTTGCTGCCGATCACTCCGGACGGTCCCCGCTTGATCCAGCCCACCACGTATTCGTTACGGCTGCCGTCGATTCGGCCGTTGGTGTGCGGGATCGTGCCGGAGCGTTCGTCGAACGGCAGCCCCGGGGTGGGCACGCCGCGGTAGCCGACCGCCCGGACCACCAGCTGGACGGGCAGCTCCTCGCGCTCTCCGGTGTCCTTGGCCACCATGCGTCCGTCCGGGTCGCGGACAAGTTCGTTGCGGCCCAGCACAATCGACTCGACCCGGTCCTCGCCGCGCAATTCGATGGGGGAGGTGCAGAAGCGGAACACGATGCGCCGCTTGGATTCTTGAGGTGCCTCGTCGACGTACTTGCGTAGCACCCTGATGTTCTGCTTGACGGTCTTGGTTGCCGCTTGGAGGTCGTCGTCGGTGATGCCGGCGAAATCGGCCGGGTCGAGGATGACGTCGACGTCGCCCAGTCCCTCCATGTCGCCCAGCTCGCGCAGTTCCAGAGTCGTGAACGTCGCCTGCAACGGGCCCCGGCGTCCGACCACCACCACCTCTTCCACCCCGCGGGTGTCCAGCGAGGCCAGGGCGTGGTCGGCGATGTCGGTGTTGGCCAGGGCCTGTGGGTCACTGACCAGGATGCGGGCCACGTCCAGGGCGACGTTGCCGTTGCCGACGACCACGGCCCGCCCGCCCGCCAGATTGGGTGCCATGCCGTCGAAATGTGGATGGGCGTTGTACCAGCCGACGAAATCAACCGCGGCGACACTGCCGGGCAACTCTTCTCCGGGGATGTGCAGGGCCCGGTCGGACTGAGCCCCGATCGCATAGATGACCGAGTCGTAGCGTTGTGCCAACTCGGCCGGCGTGACGTGCTCGCCGATCTTGATGTTGCCGAAGAACCGGAACCGGGGATCGGCGGCGGTCTTGTCGAACTGCGCGCTGATCGATTTGATCTTCGGATGGTCGGGCGCGACCCCCGAGCGCACCAGCCCCCACGGGGTCGGCAGCATCTCGAGCATGTCGACTCGCACATCACGATCAGAGTCGGGTAGATCGGCGAACTTCAGCAGCGATGCGGCAGCAAAGAATCCCGAGGGGCCGGAGCCGACGATCGCTACGTGATATGGGCGCATACCCTGCCTTCTTACGAGCGGAAAAACCGTCACAGACCCGGCTGATGGTGTGCTGGGCCGGGTACCAACCGACTTTAAACACAGATCGTCTGCGCTGCCGCGAGTCGGACAGAACTGCCGCCGAAATGCCGCCGGGTACCCTGAACATTCGTGGATCCAGACCGCCAAGCCGCCGTAGCCGCACTCGACACCACCTTGACGACAGTGGAGCGGGTGCTCGACATCGATGGCCTGCGCCAGCGGATCGACATGCTCGAGCAGCAGGCCTCCGATCCGAACCTGTGGGACGACCAGTCGCGGGCCCAGAAGGTCACCAGTGAGCTGTCGCATGCGCAGAGTGAACTGCGCCGGGTGCAGGACCTCCGTCAGCGCGTCGAGGACCTCCCGGTCCTGTTCGAACTCGCTTTTGAAGAAGCCGGGGCAGAGGGTGACGATACGGCCGCCGAGGCCGACGCCGAGCTCGCCAAGCTCCGCGAGGAGATCGAGACCCTCGAGGTCCGCACCCTGCTCTCGGGCGAGTACGACGAGCGGGAAGCCGTCGTCACGATCCGCTCCGGAGCGGGTGGCGTCGACGCCGCGGACTGGGCCGAGATGCTGATGCGGATGTACATCCGGTGGGCCGAGAAGCACGACTACCCGGTCGAGGTGTTCGACACGTCCTACGCCGAGGAGGCGGGGATCAAGAGCGCGACCTTCGCCGTGCACGCCCCGTTCGCCTACGGCACCCTCTCGGTCGAGCAGGGCACCCACCGACTGGTGCGGATCAGCCCGTTCGACAACCAGAGCCGACGCCAGACGTCGTTCGCCGACGTCGAGGTGCTCCCGGTCGTGGAAACCACGGATCACATCGAGATCCCCGAAGGGGACCTGCGCGTCGACGTGTACCGCTCCAGCGGTCCCGGCGGGCAGTCGGTGAACACCACCGACTCCGCTGTGCGGCTCACCCACATTCCCACCGGCATCGTCGTGACCTGCCAGAACGAGAAATCGCAGCTGCAGAACAAGGTTGCGGCGATGCGGGTTCTGCAGGCACGGCTGCTGGAACGCAAGCGGTTGGAGGAGCGTGCCGAGATGGACGCGCTCAAGGGTGACGGCGGCAGCTCATGGGGTAACCAGATGCGGTCCTACGTGCTGCACCCCTATCAGATGGTGAAGGACCTGCGCACCGAGTACGAGGTCGGAAACCCGGCCACGGTGCTGGACGGGGACATCGACGGATTCCTGGAAGCGGGGATCAGATGGCGCAACAGAAAAGATGACGACGACTAATACGCTGCTGACCATGTCTCTCGCCGACCGCTGGCACGGTTTCTGGGCCGGCGAGATCGGCGTGTGGATCCTGACCACCGGACTGCACATTGCCCTGTTGCTGATCGGCGGTCTGCTCGCCGCGCGCTTCATCAACTGGGCTGCGCAACGCGTGGTGCGCCGGATCGACGCCGAATATCAGGAAAGCGATGCGCTGGTGCGCTCGGAGAGCGCCAAGCACCGGCAAGCCGTCGCCTCGGTGATCTCCTGGGTGTCGGTGGCAGTCCTGTTCATCATCGTCCTCGTCGAGGTCACCGACGCCCTCGCCGTACCAGTGGCCTCCCTGGTGGCCCCTGCCGCGGTGCTCGGTGCCGCGCTCGGTTTCGGCGCGCAGCGCATCGTGCAGGACCTTCTCGCGGGGTTCTTCATCATCACTGAGAAGCAGTACGGTTTCGGCGATCTGGTCCGACTGACGATCGCTGCCGCCAACGAGGCCGAGGGCACGGTCGAGGACGTCACGCTGCGGGTCACCAAGCTGCGGTCATCCGAAGGCGAGATGTACACCGTGCCCAACGGGCAGATCGTCAAGGCGCTGAACCTGTCGAAGGACTGGGCGCGAGCAGTAGTCGACATCCCGGTACCGGCGAGTGTGGACCTCAACCTGGTCAACGACGTGCTCGATGACGTCGCCGAGAAGGCCACCGAAGATCGCGAGCTGTCCAGGTTGCTGCTCGACAAGCCGCAATTGATGGGCATCGAGAGTCTCGGAGTCGACACCGTGAACCTGCGGATGGTCGCCCGTACCTTGCCGGGCAAACAGTTCGAGGTGGGCAGGCGGTTGCGAATACGGGTGGTGCGCGCGCTGCGCCGCGCCGGCGTGGCCTCGACAGGTGCGTCGGTTGCCGCGGCCGGGGACGCCATCCATCCGGCCACGGCCGCCGAGACGGTCGCGGCGCCTCCGGCGTCGGCTCAGGAGCCGAAGAAGTGAAACTCGACTTCTCGCGGGCGACCGAAGCCGCCGAAAAACTCTGGCGTAGCCGTGTCGGCCGGGTCCGCACATCGACAGTGGTCTTGGTCGTCGTGTTCATTGCGCTGTCGTGGGTGCAGCAGGAGTACCGGCCCAAGCAGACCGCGCCGTCGCCCGACACCCAGGTGGTGCCTCCCGGGTTCGTGCCCGACCCCGACTACACCTGGGTTCCGCGGACCAAGCTGCAGACCCCTCGCTCGACGACCCCGACCGAGACTCCGGAGACGACCGAGACCACCGTCCCGGAGACCACGACGCCGACGGAGACCACGTCGCCGACCGAGACCACGACTCCCGGCACACCGACGAGTCCCAGTTCGACGACGCCGCCGCCAGGGGCGCCCCACACCACCGTGTTCGATCCGGACGGTCCGGGACTGCTCCCGCCCATCACGTTGCCACTGGGACCGGCGCCGGCGCCGGCCCCGCCCACCGAACAGCAGCAACCGGGTCAGGAGCCGATGGCGCCGACATTGCCGCGATAGCCTGACCTGCCGGATAATTCCGCCCGGCTACACTGGCGTGCCGTGATGATCACCCTCGACCACGTGACGAAGCACTACAAGTCTTCGGCGCGCCCAGCGCTCGACGATGTCTCGTTGAAAATCGACAAGGGTGAGTTCGTCTTCCTGATCGGCCCGTCGGGTTCGGGCAAGTCGACGTTCATGCGGCTGCTGCTGGCGGCCGAGACGCCCACCTCCGGTGACATCCGGGTATCCAAGTTTCACGTCAACAAACTCGCCGGCCGGCATGTCCCGAGCCTGCGTCAGGTCATCGGCTGCGTGTTCCAGGACTTCCGGCTGTTGCAGCAGAAGACCGTGTTCGAGAACGTGGCGTTCGCGCTCGAGGTGATCGGCAAGCGCGGCGAGGTGATCAACCGGGTGGTCCCGGACGTGCTGGAGATGGTCGGGCTGTCGGGTAAGGCCAACCGGTTGCCGAGCGAATTGTCCGGTGGCGAGCAGCAGCGCGTCGCCATCGCGCGGGCCTTCGTCAACCGTCCGCTGGTCCTGATCGCCGACGAGCCCACCGGAAACTTGGATCCGGAGACCAGCAAGGACATCATGGACCTGCTGGAACGGATCAACCGCACCGGAACCACGGTGCTGATGGCCACCCACGACCATCACATCGTCGACTCCATGCGCCAGCGGGTCGTCGAACTCGAACTCGGCCGGCTGATCCGTGATGAGCAGCGCGGCGTCTACGGAATGGATCGCTAAGTGCGCTTCGGTTTTCTTGTCAATGAAGTTCTGACCGGGCTTCGCCGCAACGTCACGATGACGGTGGCGATGATCCTGACCACCGCCATCTCCATCGGCCTGTTCGGTGGCGGTCTGCTGGTGGTGCGGCTGGCCGACCAGTCCCGTGACATCTACCTCGACCGCGTCGAAAGCCAGGTGTTCCTGACCGACGACATCTCGGCCAACGACCCCAATTGCGACGCCGATGCGTGCAAGGCGCTGTACCGCATGATCGACGACCGTGACGACGTGCGCTCGCTGAGCTTCCTCAATCGCGAGCAGGCCTACAACGACGCGATCAAGAAGTTCCCGCAGTACAAGGATGTTGCGGGCAAGGATGCGTTCCCGGCGTCGTTCATCGTCAAGCTCAACGACCCCGAGCAGCATGACGCGTTCGACAAGGCGATGCAGGGGCAGCCCGGTGTGCTCAACGTGCTTAACCAGAAGGATTTGATCGACCGGCTGTTCGCCGTGCTCGACGGTCTGAGTAGCGTCGCCTTCGCGGTGGCGCTGGTGCAGGCGATCGGTGCGGTGCTGCTGATCGCCAACATGGTTCAGGTGGCTGCTTACACACGTCGCAACGAGATCGGCATCATGCGCCTGGTCGGTGCGACCCGCTGGTACACCCAGCTGCCGTTCCTGGTGGAAGCGATGATCGCCGCATTGATCGGTGTGGTAATCGCGATCGTCGGGCTGATCGTGGTGCGCGCGGTGTTCCTGGAGAAGGCGCTCGACCAGTTTTATCAGTCGAATTTGATTGCCAGGGTCGACTACGCTGACGTCCTCTACTTCAGCGCACCATGGATGCTGTTCCTCGGTCTGGCGATGTCCGGGGTTACCGCGTACGTGACACTGCGGCTCTACATCCGAAGGTAATCGTGAGCTAGTGGCGACCAAGAAATCCAGCCCCGCCGGCAATAAGCAGATTGTGGCCAGCAATCGCAAGGCGCGGCACAACTATATGATCCTCGATACCTATGAGGCCGGCATCGCGCTGATGGGTACCGAGGTCAAGAGCCTGCGTGAAGGCCAGGCGTCACTGGCCGACGCGTTCGCCACTGTCGACGACGGTGAGATCTGGCTGCGCAACGTGCACATCGCCGAGTACCACCACGGCACCTGGACCAACCATGCCCCGCGGCGCAACCGCAAGCTGCTGTTGCACCGCAGTCAGATCGACAACCTGATCGGCAAGATCCGCGACGGCAACCTGACCCTGGTGCCGCTGTCGATGTACTTCTCCGACGGCAAGGTGAAGGTCGAGTTGGCGTTGGCGCGCGGTAAGCAGGACCACGACAAACGGCAGGACCTGGCCAAGCGTGACGCCGACCGCGAGATCACCCGCGAGTTGGGCCGACGCGCCAAGGGCATGTAGCGCTCCCGCGAGCGACACGAGAATGCCTCGGAATAATCACTTGGCGTTCGCCGTTGCTGGTGACGTAATATGGATTGTCCTGCCGAAGTTCGGCAGGGATGCGAGGGGCTGATCGGTTTCGACTTCGCGCATCGAATCAAGGGAAGCGTGCCGGTGCAGGCAAGAGACCACCGTAAGCGTCGATGCAACCAATTAAGCGCCGATTCCAATCAGCGCGACTACGCCCTCGCTGCCTAAGCGACGGTGTGTCTGTCAGACCGGGAGCGCCCTCGGCCCGGACCCTGGCATCAGCTAGAGGGACCCACCCATGGGTTCGGTCGCGGAATCCATGGGGACATCAAACAGCGACTGGGATCGTCATCTCGGCTTGTTCGCGTGACTGAGAGATCCGAGTAGAGGCAAAGCGAACTGCGCACGGAGAAGCCTCGAGGACATGCCGTAGGACCCGGGTTCAATTCCCGGCAGCTCCACCAGTAGTACCCAGATAACTTCATATTCGAGACCTCCTTGCCGACAGCAAAAAGTGTCATACCCGTGGAGTACCACTGGATGCACAGTCGGCAAGGAGGTCTCTGTATGCGGATAGTCGTCGTCCAGAGAAGCGCCCATGCGGGCGAAACACTGCGCGCTCCCGACGGCGCGGCATCGCTCCCGTGGTCATCGGTTGTGGAAACGCTCGACCGACACGATGTACCCGACGGACTGCCGTTCATCGTCGACGACGATGGCTCGCTGAGCGGTTGCGACCGACTGAACACCTACCTGCTGACCGCGTGGCGTCAACGCGCCTATGACCTCGACAGCCTGCGGACCTTCACACATACCACCTCGCCCGGCTGCTCCGGTTCGTTCGGGCGCGCCACGGCGGGGAACTGGTGGACCTCACCGCCACCACTACCGAGGATCTGACCGCTTACCGCGGTGCCCGCCAACAGAAGTCCAGGACACCACGCTGGCCACCGAGTTCGGCTGCTTCTCCTCCTTCTTCTATTTCGCGACCCAGGTCGGCTGGATGGAGAAAGACCCGATCCCTCGCTGGGGCCGCAACAACCGCAACACCCTCGTCTCCCGAACGAGGCGCGAGCGTCAAGCGAGCTGTCTCAAGGCAGCTCAAACGAAGCATTTCCTCGAGATCGGCCTGCGTGGTGACAGCCACGAGCCGTCGGGCGCCCCTTGGTACCCGGAACGGGACTACGTGTACGGGCTGTTGCTCGCAACTACCGGTCAAATCCTGAGTTAGGCTCACGACCAGTGTTGGTTCGGTGGGGGGTGCCGTGGCAAACGAACTGAACGTGAACGCTGCTGGCCTGCGAGGCTCGGCCGCTCGCAGCGATGCGACAGCTGCGGAGTTGGCCGCAGGGACGGCAGGGGGCGGACGGGGTACGACTCCGAGTCAGGCAGGGGCGGCCGCGATCCTGGCCGCCGCTCAGTCCGTCCGCACCCGCCAGTCGCACCGCGTTTCCGGCCAGGCCGATGACCTCTCGGTGAGCGGCGCGCGCTACGACACCACGGACGACGACGGCGCCGCCGCGATCACCACGGTGTCCGTGTGAGCGCAGTTCCTTCACACTCGGGTGCCCTCAGCCGGTCTGAGATCGAAGAGTGGCCGACCCAGCACCTCGACGACGCGGCCACACAACTGCGGAGCATGGGTGCCCAGTCCGTCGCACTGTTCGACGAACACCGCCGCAATGTCGGCTCACCCGGCGGAACCACGTGGGAGGGCAACGCGAAGGACGCCGCTCTCGAGAGGGTGACCGCAGACACCGCGGTTGTGCGCCAGCAGACCACCGTTCAGAAGGAGGCCGCCGACATCGCCGAGAACGGTGGTCATGATGTCCGGGCGGCCAAGCAGGAAGCAGTCGGGGCGATCACCGCGGCCGAGAACGACGGGTTCACGGTTGCCGAGGACTTAACGGCCACCGACTCCGGCCGCTACGACATCAACACGATCGTCGAGCGGAACAAGGCGGCCAAGGAGCACGCCGAGGACATCCGCTGGTATGCCGAGCGTCTCATTCAGGCCGATTCCTTTGTCGGGGAGCGCTTGCAGGCGAAGGCCGCGGAGCTGGAGGCGATCCGGTTCGACGGCGAGGACGATCGGCAGGGCGGGAACGGCGCCCACATCGCTCTCGTCGACCACACGTTCAAGCTGGACCCACCGCCTTCTGATCCAGGTCTGCCACAACCACCCGGCGGGTGGAGCGACGACCCCGTGATGGAGGACGCGCAGCGCATCGCCTACGGCCACGCCTGGCAGAAGCACTTCAGCGACTTCAAGGGGATGACGCAAGACCAGTTGGCCAAGCTCGTGCACGACATGCTCACCGGCAACCCACAAACCGATCCGTCGCTGCACGTGGGTCAGATTCCTGGGCGATCGTCGACGGCCATGTACAAGGACGGCATCGTTGTCATCCACGACCCGTTGACCGGGGACGGGGGCACGGTCTACCGGCCGACCGGAGGGTACGACGAGTTCCTGCGGCTAATCGGAGGTGCCGGGGGTGCTGCGCCCATCATCGGCGCACCTCCGAACCTGCCGCCGTCGCTGCCGCACCCAGTGGAGGCCCTGTCCTCTATACACATCTCCACGGAGGTGTATATAAGAGAAAGGCCCCCGCCAGCCCGAAGCGCCGACCGAGCAGATTCGGGCGCGCCATCAGCCGCCGGAGGCTGCGACCGAACAGATCCGGGCGCGTTATCAGCCCCCTGAGGCGTCGACCGAGAAGATCACGACGCCCCGTCCACCGGCCGCCGCACGGCCGGTGGCACCACCGCCGGTTCAGCCCCCTGTCGCAGCCGACGGGTCGAGGCCCGAACCGGCAAAGCCGTCCTCGCACTGGCGCAGCCCGCAGGCGATCATCCTGATCGCGGTCATCGCCGTCGCACTGGTGGTGATCGGACTGACCGGCGGCGAACTGTTCGCCCGCCACAAGGCCGGCTCCCTGCTGGTCTCGGTTGCCGAATGTGTGGTGGAAGACAACGCCTCGGTCTCGTTCGGGGTCAATCCGCCGTTCCTGTGGCAGCACATCACCGGGCACTACACCAACATCTCGGTGGAGACCGGCGGCAAGCAGGTGCAGGCCGCCAAGGGAATGACCGCGGATGTGGCGCTGTCCGACATCCGGTTGCAGGGCACCGAGGACTCCAAGGGCACCATCGGATCGTTGAACGCCACGCTGACCTGGACGTCGGCCGGGATCAAGGACACCGTGGCCGAGAACCTGCCTGGCGTCGGCGCTTTGGTGACCGATGTGAGCACCGACCCGGCCGCGGGCACCATCACCATGCAGGCCGTCGGGGATACCAAGGTGACCGCAAAGCCGGTGGTGAACAACGGAAACCTGGACCTGCAGATCACCGACGTCAGCGGTCCGTTCGAGAAGGACACCGTGCAGGCGGCCCTCGATGGCCTCACGACGAAGCTCAACGACGCCTACCCGCTCGGGATCCACGCCGACAGCGTCTCGGTGACCGACACCGGAGTGGTGGGCAAGTTCTCCAGCCAGAACGCGTCCATTCCCAACGACGATTCCAACGACGCCTGCTTCGCCAAGCTCTGATGATGGTTCGACTCGCAGCGGTCGGTCTGCTGGCGCTCGCCGCGCTCACCGGTGCGCCGTCGGCCCGGGCGCAGGAGCCCAGCCCGTTGCGGCCGTTGGTCGATGCCGCCGCGCAGCGTCTTCAGACGGCGGATCCGGTGGCCGCCAACAAGTTCCGCGCCGGCGGGCCGATCGAGGATCAGCAACGCGAACAGCAGGTCATCGATGCCACTATCGCCGAGGCGGGCAGCCGCCACATCGACCCGGCCTACGTGGGTGAGGTGTTCCGGGATCAGATCGATGCGACTGTCGCTGTGGAGTACGGGCTGTTCTCGCAATGGAAGCTGGATCCGGCGACCGCCCCGGCGGACGCACCCGACCTGGCCGCGTCGCGGACCACGATCGACGCGCTCAACCACACGATGGTCAACGAGATCGCCGACCAGTGGCCGGTCCTGCACTCGGCCGCCTGCCGCGCCGACCTGGTGAGCGCCGCCGATGCGGTGGCCTCGGCACGAAATCTCGATCCGCTGTATCGGCGCGCTCTGGACCACGCCACCCGGTCGTACTGCCGCTGAAAGACCGCCGCATTCGGGAATTGACGTTTCTGTAGACACTGGACGGGTACTCCTGGCCGCAGGAGGTCTGGAAATGCCTACATGGGGTTGGATTGTCATCGCGGTGGTTGCCGCGGTCATCGTGGCGCTGGCGATGATCGTGGCCGCATCGATGATGCGTCAGAAGCGAAGTGAACGGCTCAGGGATCAGTTCGGCCCGGAGTATGAGCACGCCGTCGAATCGGCCGGTGGCCAGCGCGCTGCGGAGCGTGAATTGCTTGCTCGCGAACGGAAGCACAACAAGCTGGACATCAATGAGTTGACGGCAGAGTCGAAGGCGCGATACGTCGAGGCATGGGGCGTCACTCAGGCGTCGTTCGTCGACGATCCGTCGAAATCGGTCGGCGACGCCGATCGTTTGGTGACTGAGGTGATGCGCGAACGGGGTTATCCGATAGATGATTTCGAGCAGCGCGCTGCGGACGTCTCGGTCGATCATCCGAAGGTGGTCGAACACTACCGGGCGGCGCACGTCCTTCATCTCGCGCAAGAGCAGGGGGGCATCGCTACTGAGGCGCAGCGTGAGGCCATCGTCCATTACCGCGCACTCTTCGAGCAATTGCTCGGGTCTGAGCACGGAACACCGGCCGGCCTGAAAACCCGGACCGAGCGTGATACCGGTACGAACGACGCGGGTACGGACTCGCCGAAGGAGGCGACAGCATGACCACCCACGACGAACAGACGTCAACCGATGACAACGCGTTGTTGTTCGCCGATGAGCATCGATCAGGACTGCACTCGCGCTGGAACGATGTTCAGGCGGCCTTCGTCGACGATCCGAAGGAGTGTGTGCAGAAAGCGGACAACCTCGTGGCGGAAGTTGTCGAAGAGCTCACCGCGAGTTTCGCCGACACCCGTTCTCGGCTTGAGGCCCAATGGTCGCGAGGCCAGGAGGCCTCCACCGAGGATCTTCGGGTGGCTCTCAAGCGCTATCGCGATTTCTTTCAGCGGCTGTTGTCGGTCTGAGGCCTCATCGGGCCACAGGGTTGCAAGGGTTACAAACTGTCGATGATCTCGTTCTTCAGCGCCTCGGAGCTGGTGCCGAAGACCGCTTGGACGCTGTTGCCGACCTCGATGACGCCTGCGGCGCCGAGCGCCTTCAGCCGGTCCTGGTCGACCTTGCTCTTGTCCGCGACCTCCATGCGCAGCCGCGTGATGCAGGCGTCGACGTTGACAAGGTTCTCCCGGCCGCCGAAGGCCTCGATGATCTTCTCGGCCTGGGTGTCTGCCCGTGCGGGGGCGGTCAGAGTGGCGGCGCCGCCGGCAGTCGTAGACTCGGCGCCCTCGCCGAGGTTCGCCCGCTCTTCGGCCTCGAATTCGGTCTCGGGTTCACGGCCCGGTGTGCGCATGTTCCACTTTGTGATCGCGACGTAGAACAGCACAAAGTAGATGACGGAGAACACCGCTCCCATCGCGATGAGCAGCCAGATGTTCTTCGCTGCGGGCGCACCGCCGTAGAGCAGCAGGTCGATGAGTCCGGCCGAGAACGAGAAGCCGAGATGTATGTCGAGCAGATACGCGATCGCCAGAGACAGCCCGGTAAGGACCGCGTGGATGACGTAGAGCGGGAACGCCACGAACATGAACGCGAACTCGAGCGGTTCGGTCACGCCGGTGAGGAATGCGGTCAGGGCGGCCGCCGACAGGATGCCGACCGCGACATTGCGTTGCTTCTTGTTCGCGGCGAGGATCATCGCCAGCGCCGCGGCGGGCAGACCGAACATCAAGACCGGGTAGAAGCCCGAGGTGAGAATGCCGGCGGACGGGTCGCCGGCGGCGAACCGGGTGAGTTCGCCGGTGACGACGTTGCCGTCCGCGGTCTGATAGTCACCGTAGATGAACCACACGTATGAGTTCGGAATGTGGTGCAGGCCCAGAGGAATCAGCATGCGGTTGGCGAAACCGTAGATGAATGCGCCCAAAGCGCCGCTTCCGCCGATGAACCGGCCGAGCCCGGTCAGCCCGGCATCGAAGATCGGATAGAAGTAGCTCATCAGGAAAGCGATGAACAAACTTGCGAGGGACACCACGATGGGGACGAACCGTCTGCCGCCGAAAAAGCCGAGATAGGACGGTAATTGGATGGTGTGGTAGCGGTCGAACAGCCATGCCGTCACCAGACCGACCACGATTCCGGCGAATACGCTGTAGTTGATCTGAGCCTGATCGCCGGCCTTGTCCACCTCGCCGGCCAGCACGATGGGCGACATGGTCTTGAAGACCGCGGCCATCACCAGGTAGCCGACCACCGCGGCCAGCGCCGTCGAACCGTCGGCCTTGCGGGCGAATCCGATCGCCACACCGACGGCGAAGAGCAGAGGCAGGTTGCTGAACAGCGCGTCGCCGGCAGCGCTCATGGCCTTGAAGAACGCGCCGATGACAGGGGAGTCGATCCGGCCCAACAGGTCGGGCTGGCCCAGGCGCAGCAGGATACCGGCGGCGGGCAACACCGCGATCGGTAGCATGAGGCTCTTGCCGAGCCGTTGCAGCTGCCCGAAAGCTGGTATCTTGAGGCCGGATTTCTCCTGTGCGCCTTCAGGTTTCGTCATAGCGCTCATCGCCTTATCGCCCTCCTGGCCACCCGGCGTGACCTGCCGCGAAGCTGTGCGGAAGCTTAGACGAGAACCGGCAAACTCGAGACCGTCTTTCGGCCACGCTCGTATTGTTGGGGCACGAGAGAAGGAGCCCTCACAGTGAGCTTGACGCGAGTACTCGCCCCGGTCGCCGGGCGCGCCGTGGCACTCGAGGCCGTTCCGGACCCGGTGTTCTCGGCCGGCATGGTGGGGTACGGCGCCGCGGTGGCCCCGCCGCGTGGCGTGATCGACGCGATCGCCCCGGTCAGCGGCACGTTGCTGAAACTGATGCCGCATGCCTACGTCATCATGACGGCCGACAACGTCGGCGTCCTCGTCCACCTCGGTCTGGATACCGTCGCTCTGAACGGTGAAGGGTTCACCACGCACGTGAGTCAGGGGGATGTGGTGGCCGCCGGCCAGGTGGTGATCACCTACGACGTGCCCGCCGTCGAGGCGAAGGGCCTTAACCCGATTGTCCCCGTTGTGGTCATGGACGAGCGCGAGCCCGGCAACGTGACCGTGGCCGAGCCGGTCACCGCTGGAGCGGATATCGATTCGGGCGCAGACCTTTTCACGATAACCAAGTAGATGGAAGTCATCATCCTGGATGATGCCGCGAAGATCGGCGCAGTGGCTGCCGATGCGGTCGGCGCACTGCTCGACCGCAAACCGGACGCGGTGCTCGGACTTGCCACCGGATCGTCTCCGCTGACGATCTACGACGAACTCGCCGCACGATGCGCTGCGGGGCAGATCTCGTTCCGGGCCGCCCGGGGATTCACCCTCGACGAGTATGTCGGCCTGCCTGGCGATCATCCTGAGCGCTATCGCAATGTCATCGACACCGTGTTCGTCTCGCGCGTCGACTTCGCCCCCGACGCGGTCCAGGGTCCCGACGGTCTGGCGGACGACATTCCCGCGGCCTGCGCGGCATATGAGGAGGCCATCCGCGAAGCCGGTGGTGTCGATCTGCAGGTCGTCGGCATCGGCACCGACGGGCACATCGCCTTCAACGAACCCGGGTCCTCGCTGGCCTCACGTACCCGCATCAAGACGCTGACCCGGCGGACCCGTGTCGACAACGCCCGGTTCTTCGGGGACGACCTCGACGCGGTGCCGACGCACTGCCTCACCCAGGGGCTGGCCACCATCATGGCGGCCCGGCACGTGATCCTGGTGGCCCTCGGGCGCAGCAAGGCCGAGGCGGTGCACCAGCTGGTCGAGGGCGGTGTGAGTGCGATGTGGCCGGCCACCGTCCTGCAGCATCACCGGCACGTCACGGTTCTACTCGACGACGCTGCGGCGCAACGGCTTCAGCTCATCGGCTACTACCGCGAGACGTACCGTTCGAAACCGGATTGGCAGGGCATCTGAGTGCTGCTGACCGCCGAGACGCTGATTTCGGGCGCAGAACTGTTACGGCCCGGGTGGATCGACGTGTCGGGCGAGAAGGTGACGGCGCTGGGAGCGGGTCCGCCGCCCCGGCGCACCGATCGCGACCTCGGCCCGGTGACCGTGATGCCGGGCTTCGTCGACACCCACTCCCACGGCGGGGGCGGGGGTAGCTTCTCGGCCGCGTCGACGGCCGACACGTCGGCCGCGGTGGCGCTGCACCGGCGGCACGGCACCACCACGATGATCGCCTCGCTGGTCACCGCGAGCCGTGACGACCTGCTGCATGAGGTCGGTGCGCTGGCGCAGGATGTCAGGGCCGGACTGATCGACGGAATACACCTGGAAGGCCCGTGGCTGTCGACCGCGCGGTGCGGGGCCCATCAGCCTGCGCTGATGCGTGATCCTGATCCGGCCGAGATCGCCCGGTTGCTCGCCGCCGCTGCGGGAACGATCCGGATGGTGACGATTGCCCCTGAGCGCCCCGGGGCGCTGGGGGCGATCCGGCAATTCGTCGAGGCCGGCGTGGTGGTGGCTGTCGGTCACACCGAGGCGACCTACGAACAGACCCGCGCAGCGATCGCGGCCGGTGCCACGGTGGGCACCCATCTGTTCAACGCCATGCGCCCGATCGACCGGCGCGAGCCGGGCCCGGTGATCGCGCTGCTCGAAGATCCCGGTGTCACCGTCGAACTCATCACCGATGGGGTGCACATCGATCCGGCCATCTACCGGCATGTCACGCGTTCCGCCGGGCCGGACCGCGTGTCACTGATCACCGACGCGATGGCGGCCACCGGCATGCCCGACGGCCGCTACCATCTGGGGCCGGTACAGGTCGACGTGACAGACGGGGTTGCCCTTGTCGGTGGCACGGACACGGTCGCCGGCAGTACCGCGACCATGGACCGGGTGGTCCGATTCGCCGTGGCCCATTGCGGTTTGGGTCGCGACGACGCGTTGATGCTCGTCGCCCGACAAGCCTCGCTCAACCCGGCCCGGGCCTTGGGCCTGCCCGCCGGTGATCTGATCCCCGGGGCCGCAGCTGATCTCGTGGTGCTCGGTGCGGACCTGACCGTGACCGGGGTCTTGCGGCGCGGTGCGTGGGAGCTGGAACCGGCGGGGTAGCGCCACGGTGCCGACGTGCCCGGGAAACCCGAGAAGTGTTTCCTGAGGCAAAGATTGGTGGTGTGGCAGCGGTGAATAACCGTTACATATTCCGGTGCCGGCGTACCGTCAGCCGGATACGACGCGAAGCATCTGGGGGTCGTTCTTGTCGGACTGGCCATTTGTTGCACGGGATGCCGAACTGCTCGAGGCCGCGCGGGCGTTGCATGGCGACTTCCGGGGTGTGGTGCTGGCGGGCGGGGCCGGCGTGGGCAAGTCGGCATTGGCCCGGGTGTTGGCCGCGGAAATGGAGAACGACGGGCACCCGGTGCGGTTTGTTTTGGGTACCGAAACCGGGCAGGCGGTACCGCTCGGGGCGTTTCTGCACGCGCTCACTTTGACCGACGCGCATGACCCCACGGTGATGCTCGCCGCGGCGCACGAGGCGCTGGCCGCCGAACCCGATCTGGTCATCGTGGTCGACGACGCACAGCACCTCGATCAGTTGTCGGCACTACTGGTCCAGCAACTGGCGGTGCACGGCTCGGCGAAACTGATCGTCACCATCCAAAATCGTGCGCCCACATCCGATGCCGTGACCGCGTTGTGGAAAGAACAGCTGCTGCTGCGGTTGGACCTGGAGCCCTTCACCCGGGAACAGACCGGTGAGTTGGTGGCAGCGGTGTTGCACGGTGATGTCGACCCGCGCGCGGTCGGTGACCTACACCGGTTCTCGTCTGGCAGTCCGCTCTACCTGCGGGGCGTGGTCAACGCGGCACTCGGCGACGGGGTGTTCGTGCGCGATGAGGGCCAGTGGCGGCTGCGCGGGCCGCTGCGGGCCAGCGCAGACCTGCACGCCCTCATCAATTCACGATTCGACACGCTCACACCGAACGAGCGGGACGTGGTCGAGGTGGTGTCCACCGCCGAGGTCCTCGACTGGGACGTGCTGACAGCAGTCTGCGACCTCGACGCGATCGCCCGGGTGGAACGGCGCGGAGCGATCCAGGTGCTCAATGATGCGGCCTGCACCCTGGTACAGCCCGGCCATCCGATCATCGGTGAGGTTGCGCGCAGCCGCTGCTCGAAGACCCGAACCCGGCAGATCAATACACAGTTGGCGTCGCTGCTGGCCGAACACCTGCAATCGCCCGGAAAAGGATCGGTTCCGGACGTGCGCGGTCGTATCCAATTGGCTCGATTCATGGTGGGTGGCGACGTCCCGGCGGATCCGGACGCCATCGCCGATGCCGCGGCCAGCGCCGTCACCATGTCCAATCTGTCTCTCGGAGAAGAGCTTGCGCGGTACGCAGTGGATCACGGTGCCGGGATGTCCGCGGTGATCGTGCTGGCCGATGCGATGAGTTGGCAGGGCCGGGGCGAGCAGGCCGAAGACCTGTTGGCCCGGTCGGTGCCGGCCCCCGGCGACGAAGCGATGCTGGCCCAGTGGGGCTGCCTGCGGGCATCGAATTTGTTCTTCGGATGCGCCCGGCCGGACGCGGCCCATGCGGTGCTCTCCACGCTCCGCGAGCAGCTGCACTGCCCGCAGACGGTGAGCCTGGTCGCCGCGATGGAAGCGGTTTTCGCCTTCCACGCCGGTGAGCTGGCCGAGGCGATCGCATTGGGCACCGCAGTACTGGACCAGAAGGTGTCACCGACGGCCACAGTGTGGGCCGCACTGGCCACCTCGAGCGCGTTGGCTCTGTCCGGCAGGTCGGACGAGGCGGTCGCGGTGGCGCACGGGGGTGAGCTGGCTGCCGAAGGCTGTGTGTCAGGCTCGCCGCGGTACTGGTTCGTCTTCGCGCAGATGGCGGCGGCTCTGGGCGACGTCGAGCTGGAGAAGGCGCACGGCATCTGCGACGTCTACGCCGTCCGCGCGGCGGGTTCGCCGCAGGCCGAGGCGATCGTCACCGCACTGTACGGGCGGGTGGAGCTGGCGCGCGGCCGCCTGTCGTCCGCCTGCGATGCCCTGCAGGCGGCGGTGTGGACCACGCCGCAGGGCCATCCGCCCGGGTGGCTGATGGTCGTTGTGGCGTGCCTGGCTCAGGCCGAGGGAATGCGCGGTGATGGCGCTGCTGCGGCCGGAGCGCTGGCGCGAGCCGAGGCCGCCGCAGGCGGGCCATGCGATGTGTTCCGGCCCGAGTTGGAGCTGGGCCGGGCGTGGGCGGCGGCTGCGACGGGCGCGACGGACCGCGCCGTCGAGCAGGCGGTGCAGGCTGCGGACGTCGCCAGGGCGAGCGGCATGGACGCGATCGAGCTCACGGCCCTGCATACCGCGTTGAGATTCGGGGACTCGTCGGGCCACCGGCGGATCCAGCAGTTGGCGCGCCGGCGCGGTACTCGGGTGGCGGAAGCCATTGGAGCGCACAGTCTCGCCGTGACTCGGCATGATCCCGCGTTGCTCGTCGCGGCGGCGGACCGGTTCGAGGCGCTCGGTGCGTTGGTGCTGGCCGCCGACGCCGCCGCCGACGCGGCCCGGATGTTCGCCGAGACCGGCTCCCGCGGCAGTGAATTGGAATCCGCGGCCAGGGCACTGTGGCTGGCGGGCCAGACTGGCGCGCGCACCCCGGCGCTGCGCTGCGCCGGCGACCCCCTGCCGCTCACCCATCGAGAGTGGGAGATCGCCGACCTCGTCGGTGTGGGGCTGAGCAACCGGCAGATCGCCGGCAAATTGTGCCTGTCCGTGCGTACCGTCGACGGCCATCTGTACCGCATGTTCGCCAAGCTCGGGGTCGAGGACCGCGATCATCTGGCCCGGTTGGCGCGCTTCGGTCCGGCGGTATGACGCTGCCGGCTCACACGTCGTCGTCGCTGCCGCTGCGGGCACCCACGAAAGCGAGGAGTTGAGGATCGGAGGAGGTGAACCGGTCCACTTCCTCGCCACCGTCGCAGCGCAGCAAGGCGATCGTCAGGCCGTCCGCGGTGCGGGTGAGGACGCGCCAGTGGGCACCCGAATCCTGCCAGCGCTGCAAATCCGCGACCCGATCGACGCTCATGCCTACTACCATGGCACGGCATGGCCGCGAAAAACCGAGTGCGGTTGGCCCGCGTGTACGCCGAGCCCGAATCCGATGAGGGGAATCGGATCCTGGTCGACCGGTTGTGGCCCAGGGGCATGAAGAAGACGGATCCACGGGTGGGCCATTGGCTGCCTGCGGTGGCCCCGTCCACGGAACTGCGTCACTGGTACGACCACAAGCCCGAGCGTTACGACGACTTCGTCGCCCGCTACACCGAGGAGCTGCAGTCCGGTGAGGAGGCCACGGCCTTCGAGCAGCTGCGTGCGCTGGTCGATGCGGGCCCGGTCACGTTGGTGACCGCCACGCGCGAGGTCGAACTCAGCCATCTGACGGTGTTGGCCAAGCTCCTGGCCTGAGCCGGTGGACCGGGCCATGCGGACCGGGTCGACGCACGGGAGGAAGGTAAACCTACCCTCATTCGCTACGGTAGGCTCGGCGCTCAATGACCGATATCGATACCGACGTGGCCGACTTGCCAGGGGCCCCCGTCCTCAAACGCGAGCTGACCGACATCTCCGACGAGGTGCGCGCGGTCGACGCAGCGCCCATCCCGGTTCTGGCCGAGCCGTACGACATCCGGCCGGCCGACGCTGCCGCCGATGCCGAGTTGATCTCGGAATGGATGAACCGTCCGCATCTGGTCGAAGCCTGGGAGTATGACTGGGCGCCTGACCGCTGGCGGCGTTACCTGCAGGCGCAGCTCGACGGCCAGTACTCACGGCCGCTGATCGCGAGCTTTCGCGGAAAGCCCGCCGGCTACGTCGAGTTGTACCGGGCGGCCAAGGATTCGATCGCGCCCCGTTACGCCGCCGATCCGCACGACATCGGCATGCACGCCGCGATCGCCGATCTGAGATTCGTCAACCGCGGTATGGGCCCGATCCTGTTGCCGCGCATCGTGGCCAGCGTGTTCGAACTCGACCAGGACTGCCGCCGGATCATGTTCGACCCGGACCACCGCAACACCGGCGCCCGCCGGTTGTGCGAGTGGGCGGGTTGCGAATTCCTGGGTGAGCACCAGATGTCGAATCGGCGGATGGCCCTCTACGCGCTGCCGCGTACCCCCGACGACGCCTTCGGCGCCGCCGGGTAACGGGTCCGGAACCGGTTCAGGCTCCGGCGAATTCGGCGTAGCCCTCGTAGTCGGGCTTCATCGCCGCGGCCACCAGCTCCCACAGCACCTCATCGGTGCCGCCACCGACCCGGGCCAGCTTCATGTCGCGCCACCACTTGCCCAGCGGGGTCTCGTCGACGAGGTAGCCCGAACCGCCGAAGATGTGCATGCACTCCGACGCGACCTCCTCGCCCAGACGTGCGGCAGTCACCTTGAAGGCAGCGGCGGCCCGGAGATCGAGCTTGCCCTGCAGGGCCACCCCGGCCAGGGCATAACGCAGCAGATCGACGCGGGCCTGCAGATCGGCGATCCGCATCCGCAGCGCCTGGTGCTCATAGAGGGTGTGGCCGAACTGGCGACGCTTCATCATGCGCGCCAAGGTGATTCCGAGGATTCGTTGTGATCCGGACGCCACCTGCCCGGAAATCGACATGCGTTCGTGGGCCAGGCCCCACGAGATCGCGGCGAGCCCGGTCCCGGCCCGGGCCACCAGATGGTCGGCGGGCACCCAGGTGTCGATGTGTACCGCGGCGGTATCCAGGGGACCGTTGCCGACCTTGCGGTAGGGGGTCTGCACCTCGACCTGCGAGGTCGGGACGGCGATGACGACGACGTTGCCGTGCCGGCTCGTCGGGTCGTGGTCGACGTTGCGGGCCACCACCATGATGTGATCGGCGACCGGCGACAGCGAGACGAACTTCTTGATGCCCTTGATCTCGAAACCGTCTCGTGCCGTGCGGACTTCGGTCTCCACGATCTGCAGATCCGAGCCGCCGGATTCTTCAGAGGCGGCGATGCACAGCACGGCCTCGCCGCGAACGGCTTGTTCGCAGATGGTGCGGAGGTGATCGGATTTGCCGAACCGGCGCAAGAGGGCGATGGCCGAATCATGCAGGCTGACACCCACACCGATGCCGGAGGAGCCCGTCCGGCCCAGCGCGAAGGCCAACTCGATCAGCTTGGCCACATCGGGCTGCTGACCGTCGCCCCATTTCTCGGTGAACACCCCGTTGCGGCCGAGGTGTTCGATGAGTGCACGCGGAAAGTGTTCGGTCTCTTCGGCTTCGGCGGTCCATGCCTTGACCTGGTCGTCGAACACCCGATCCAGCAGGTCGCGGTACTCGTCGAGGGTGGTGGTGGCCGGCGCCGGTGTGGGCACTATGGCGGTCATGACTTCGCTGTCTCCATTTGTCGTTTGACCTCCAGGCGGCGCAGCTTGCCCGAGGAGGTGCGGGGGAGTGAGCCCGGTGCCAGGAACACCACGTCGGCGGGCACGATGCCGCATTCGGAGGCCACCTGCTGGATGACCTGGCTGCGGGCTCCGGCCTCGTCGGCACCGCGGAACTCCGCCGCGATCACCAGACCGGACCGGACTGCCTTCTCGCCGGCGCCCACGGCTACCACCGCGCCTTCGCGAACACCTTTGACCTGGGCGGCAACTCGCTCGATCTCGGTGGGGAAGATGTTGCGTCCGGCGACCGTGATCAGTTCCTTGGTGCGTCCGCACACCACCAGCCCACCGTCGACGAAGTAGCCCAGATCGCCGGTGGCGAACCAGTCGCCGGGACTCAGCGGGGTCTGGCCGAGGTAGCCCGACATCATCGAGGTGCCGCGGATCTCGATCTCGCCCACCTCGCGGCCGACGATGCCGGCATTGTCGTCGCTGGGGCGCAGGCGCACTTCCATCCCGGCGATGGCGTCACCGAGGACCGCGAGCTGTTGCTGATTGGACCCGGCGTCCGTGGTGACGGTGATCTCGTCGAGCACCACGCCGAGCCCGGGAACGGGGACCGTGACCGCGCAGGATGATTCGGCCATCCCGTAGGACGGTGAGAGGGCTCCGGGGTTGAAGCCGAAGCGGGCCAGTTCGGTGCCGAACCGGCTCGTGGCCTCACAGTCGACCGGCTCACCGCCATTGAGGGCGAACCGCAGGGCCGACAGGTCGAGATCGGTCAGCCGCCGGGAGTACTTGCCGATCAGTCCGTAGGCCATGTTCGGCGCGGCGGTCAGGGTGGCCCGGCTCTCGGTGAGCCACCGCACCCAGCTGAACGGTGAGGCCGCGAACGCCGCCGTCGGCGCCTGCCACACCTCGATGCCGTGGATCGCTCCGGTGAGCAGGAAGGTCAGGCCCATGTCGTGGTACAGCGGCAGCCAGGAGCAGCCGATATCGCTGGGCGACAAGCTGATCCGGCCGGCCAGCCCATTCAGGTTGGCCAGTACCGCCGAGGGCGGCATCTGGGCGGTGCGTGGTGTGCCGGTGGAACCCGCCGTGCCTTGCAGGACCGCGCACGGGCCGGTTCCCAGCGGCAGAGTAGTGGAGCGCTGGGTGTGTGCGACGACGACGTCGTCGTGGATCACCGGGGACGGGTCGGCCTTCTGCAGCAGATTCAGGTAGTCGCCATGGCTGAATACGGTGCCCACCCCGATGTCGGCGAACCGCTTCAGGGTGGATTGCGCCCACTGGCCGGCGTCCGCTCCCCGGACAGGACCGGGCAGCACTGAAAGCGCTGCGCCGGAAAGGAGGCCGCCGAGAACCGTCGCGATTCCCTCCACGGTGGGCTCACCGACCACACCGACAGCCGTCGAACCGTCGTGGCCGATCTGCTCGGCGACGTTCTCGGCGCGGGCATACATCTGCCCCCACGGGTGGCGGGTCCAGACGCGGGCCTCCTGGTCGTACACCACGAGATCGGCGTCGCTCGCGGTCAGCGCCGCGGAGAGCGCCGTGGCCAGCACGCTCACTGGCTGCTCTGCGCGGCAGGCACTTTCGCCAGGATGGCCGCCTCGAGGTCTCCGACGGTGTCGCAGCTGAGCAGGTCTTCTTCGGACAGGACGACCCCAAGCTTGTCCTCGATCGCCACCATGCCTACCGCGAAGGCCACCGAATCCAGGCCCGCGTCGTCGACGAGGCGGGATTCCCTGGTCACCCGGCGGACATCGACGTTCATGTCGTCGCGAAGGATCTCGGTGAGGGCGGCGCTGACCGCTTCGGGTGTTGTCGACTGCATGGGGTCGCACGGTACACGGCGAAGGAAAGCTAGGCTAGCCTTACCAGGCCTGCTGTGGGCTTAGTAACTAAAGCGCGCCAGATCGGTGCCGCCGAGGCGGTGGCCGGCGTCGACGACGGTTGCGGAGGGCACCATCTCGGCGCTGATCACGCCGTGCTCGCGGGTGAGCTCGTCGATGATCTCGAAGGCCCCGGCGATGCGTTCCGGGGAGTCCACCACGATCGTCGTCACCGGCACCTGACGTCCGAACTGAAACAGCCGGTCGCCGTGCGGCGTGTCCGCGCCACTGAAACCCCAGACCGCGCGCAGCACGGTGGCACCGCCCGCGGCGCCGGTCTGCATCAGCCTGCGGACGATCGCCCGGTGGATGGGCACTCCGTCGTGGTGCGCGGTCTCGGACGTGTGCACCATCAACTTCTGCCACAGCGGTCGGCCCTCGGCATCGGCGCCCGGGAGTTCGGCCGGGCGGGTCAGCAACTGGCCGCCCCGTTTGCACAGTTGGACACGCTCGACCGTGAGCAGCGGGTTCTCCAGCAATTCGGTCAGCTCGCCGAGCACCTCGTTGACCTGGGCCCCGGTCCCGAGCCCGATGATCATCAGCGGTACCTCGGTGTTGCGGCTGAAGAACGCGGCGCGTCGACGCCGGCCGTGCGCGGTGCCGTCGACTCCCAGGAACACGGTGGCCCCGGCGAAGCCACGTCGGTGCAGCAGATCGCACACCGCGCGGTAGGCCGGGATTCCGCCGACCCGGTGATGACGGCCGACGTACACCGTCAGCTTGGCGAAGTCGGTGGCCACCGGAACCGATGCCGTCGGTGACTGACCGCGGATCAGGCGCGCCCGCTCCAGGGTGATCAGACCTCGGGGAATGAGATCCACGGTCTGCTCGGCCAGCGCAGAGATCTTGTCGGCGGCATCGACCGCCGCGATGGCGATCGGCGGATCCTCCGAGCCGGTCAACGTCTCGTCGGTCCGCAGGTGATGGTGTGGACCGAAGCTGGAGATCCCGCGCAGCATCACGCTGATCGCGACATCGCCGCCGCCGTACAGGTCCAGGAGCGCGTCGGCGACGAAGCGGTGCTCGTGACGCAACCGTTCGGCGAAATACGCGGTCAGCTTGAGGTAATCGGTGGTGGTCACAGCTGGCCCCCCAGCGACATGCCCAGCCACGCCGCGATCAGACCGAGCGCCACGCTGATACCAATGTTGCCCACCGCGGGCCAGACCCGGCGCTCCTCGCCCAGGCGTTGGGTTTCCAGCATCCAGGTGGAGAACGTGGTGTAGGAGCCGACGAATGCGGTCCCGGCCAGCAGTGCGGCGTGCCGGTCCAGGGCCAGCCCGCCCAGGAAGCCGAGCAGAAACGCTCCACTGAGGTTGACGGCCAGGGTGCCGAACGGGAAGCCACGGGTGTGGCGCGCGGACACGGCACGGTCGAGCAGGAACCGGCAGACCGCTCCGACGCCGCCCAGAAGCATCACCCCGGCCCAGACCATCGCGGTCACCGGCGCACTCATCTGCGCACCATGGCCCGGCGCACCATCGCGGTTGCGATCGCCACTGCGAGTAGACCGGCGGCGATGCTGGCCGCGGTGTAGCCGGCCGCCAACGCCCAGTTCCCGTGCTCGAGCATGGTGACCGTCTCGACCTGCATGGTGGAGAAGGTGGTGAGCCCGCCGCACACGCCAGTGCCCAGCAGTGGCCGGCGGTAACTGGACACCGGCAGCCGCTCCAGCAGCCGCGTGGTGAAGTAGCCGAGCAGGAACGCGCCGACGATGTTGACGATGAAGGTCGGCCACGGCCAATGGCCGGGTTCGGGAGCCATGAGCACCGCCAGGAGGGCACGAGCCAGCGTGCCCAGGGCGCCGCCGACGAAAACCGCGGCCAATTCTCGGGGATCGTGGCCGAACATAAGCCAAAAGTATGGCGGCTAGTGTGCGACTAACCGGCACCGACATCCGTTCGGGAGCACAATCGGGAACCATGGCTGCCAATCCCCGTGCCGGGCAACCGGCTCAACCCGAGGATCTGATCGACATCGCGCAGGTGGTGACCGCCTACTACACCAGGCGGCCCGACCCCGATGACATTGCGCAGCAGGTGGTGTTCGGCACCTCCGGGCATCGCGGTTCCAGTCTGGACACCGCGTTCAACGAAGGCCACATCCTGGCCACCACTCAGGCCATCGTCGAGTACCGGGCCGCGCAGGGCACCACCGGCCCGCTGTTCCTCGGTCGCGACACCCATGCGCTGTCGGAACCGGCATGGGCGTCGGCCCTTGAAGTGCTGGCCGCCAATGATGTTGTGGCGATGATCGATTCGGCCGACCGCTACACCCCGACGCCCGCCGTCAGCCACGCCATACTGACCTTCAACCGGGGTCGCGATTCGGACCTCGCCGATGGCATCGTCGTGACACCATCGCACAACCCGCCGCGCGATGGCGGCTTCAAGTACAACCCGCCCAACGGCGGGCCGGCCGACACCGACGCCACCGGGTGGATTGCCAAGCGAGCCAACGACATCCTGCGCGACGGGTTCAAACCGGTGAAACGCATGCCGCTGGCGCGGGCTTTGCAGCTGGCCCAGCGCCACGACTATCTGGACGCCTACGTCGCGGATCTGGCCAATGTGGTGGACATGCACGCGATCCGGGCCGCGGGTATCCGCATCGGTGCCGACCCACTCGGCGGGGCCAGCGTGGACTACTGGGGTGCGATCGCCGAGCGCTACAACCTGGACCTGACCGTGGTCAATCCACTGGTGGACGCGACGTGGCGGTTCATGACGCTGGACACCGACGGCAAGATCCGGATGGACTGCAGCTCACCGAACGCCATGGCCGGGCTTCTCGAAAAAGTGATCGGCCACCCTGGGACATACCAGATCGCCACCGGTAACGACGCCGACTCCGACCGGCACGGCATCGTTACCCCGGACGGCGGGCTGATGAACCCCAACCACTATTTGGCCGTGGCCATCGACTACCTCTATACCCATCGGCCCGACTGGCCCGCGGCCACCGCGGTCGGCAAGACCGCGGTCAGCAGTTCGATCATCGACCGGGTGGTGGCCGGGCTGGACCGCAAGCTGGTCGAGGTGCCGGTCGGGTTCAAGTGGTTCGTCGACGGGCTGATCGGCGGCGGCATCGGTTTCGCCGGCGAGGAGAGCGCGGGGGCGTCGTTCCTGCGCACCGACGGGTCGACCTGGACCACCGACAAGGACGGCATCATCCTGGCGCTGCTGGCCTCGGAGATCCTGGCGGTCACCGGGTCGACGCCGTCGCAGCGGTATGCCGAACTCGCCGGACGCTACGGTTCGCCCACGTATGCGCGCATCGACGCGCCGGCCGACCGGGACCAGAAGGCGCGGCTCGCCAAACTCTCGCCCGAGCAGGTGAGCGCCACCGAACTGGCCGGTGAGCCGATCACCGCGAAGCTGACCGCCGCGCCGGGCAACGGTGCGGCGCTGGGCGGGCTGAAGGTCACCACCGAGAACGCCTGGTTCGCCGCCCGGCCGTCGGGCACCGAGGATGTCTACAAGATCTACGCCGAGTCGTTCCTCGGGGCCGAGCATCTGGCGGAGGTGCAGGAGGCCGCCAAGGGCGTGGTTAATACAGTCATTGGGTGAGCGTTACGGAGGGCGACTGTCAAAGCGACACCAAGGCGAAGCTGCCCGGTGAAGTCTGGGTCCTGATCGTCGCCAACGCCGTCATCGCGCTCGGCTACGGCGTGGTGGCCCCCGTGCTGCCGGCCTACGCGCGGCACTTCGGCGTCAGCATCAGTGCCGCGACGTTCGTCATCACCGCGTTCGCCCTGATGAGGCTGTGTTTCGCGCCGGCCACCGGCGTGCTGATCCAGCGACTGGGGGAGCGCCGGATCTACGTGTGGGGCCTGCTGATCGTCGCCGTCACCACCGGCGCCTGCGCGTTCGCGCAGACGTACTGGCAGCTGCTGCTGTTCCGATCGCTTGGTGGTGTCGGCTCGACGATGTTCTTTGTCTCGGCGCTGGGGCTGATGATTCGCGTCAGTCCGGAGGATGCCCGCGGCCGCGTGGCCGGCTTGTTCTCCTCGGCGTTCCTGGTCGGGTCGGTCGGCGGGCCGGTGCTCGGCAGCCTCACCGCGGGGCTCGGCCTGAACGCCCCGTTCGTGATCTACGGCGTCGCGCTGTTGGTGGCGGCCGCCGTGGTGTTCATCAGCCTGCGGCACTCGTCGTTGGCCGCGCCCGCGCCCGAAGAAGGTGCCAAGGTGACCGTCCGCACGGCGCTGCGCAACCGCGCCTACCGGGCGGCACTGTTGTCGAACTTCGCCACCGGCTGGTCGGCGTTCGGACTCCGAATTGCCTTGGTGCCGTTGTTCATCGTCGACGTGCTGCATCGTGGGCCCGGAATGGCGGGGCTGGCGCTGGCCACCTTCGCAGTCGGCAACGTGTCGGCGGTCATCCCCAGCGGTTACCTGTCCGACCGGGTGGGGCGGCGCCTGCTGCTGATCGTCGGGCTCACGGCGGCCGGGATCTCGACCGTGATGGTCGGGTTCACCGACGGGCTGATGCTGTTCCTGGTGGCCGCCTACATCGCGGGCTTCTCGACCGGCATCTTCACCGCCCCGCAGCAGGCCGCGGTGGCCGACATCATCGGCAACAAGGCCCGCGGCGGCACTGCGGTGGCGACCTTCCAGATGATGGCCGACGTCGGTTCGGTCGGCGGCTCACTGCTTGTCGGACTGATCGCGCAGTACCTGTCGTTCTCCTGGGCCTTCGTGATCAGCGGGGTGATCCTGCTGGTCGCTGCAGTGGGTTGGGTCTTTGCTCCCGAGACCCGCGGACGGCCCTCCGCGGAGCACACTCCGGCCCGCGCGCTCGGCCCTGAGGCCGGCGGAGAGGTTCCCTGACCAGCGATTTTGAACCAGGGGTGGCCGTGGTGTAACTTCGTGGGGCACGACAAACGGGGCTATGGCGCAGTTGGTAGCGCACCACACTGGCAGTGTGGGGGTCAGGGGTTCGAATCCCCTTAGCTCCACGTTTGAAAAACCCGCTCTAGCCATTGGTTGGGGCGGGTTTTTTCGTTGCGAGTCTTCCGGGCGACTCTCTAGGAGAGGTGCCGGTCCGTCGGAGGCTCAGGCATCAGCTGCTTGCACCAGGGACACGCCAGAGCTGGATAGTCGGACGTCCAGATGAACGTCAGTGGCTGACGCTACCGTCACCGGTGAAAGAACGGCATCACACAACCCTCGTGATCGTGAGGGGATAGGTGATTGTGTTCTTCGCCAGCATTTGAGAGCCACAGCCCGGAGGACGTGACCGTTGCCGAACAACTCCATGAACCATTCTCGGATCGTCGCGCTCATTTGTGGCATCGCCGACGACGCCCTCCGAGATGTCTAAGTGCGTAGCAAATACCGGGATGTGATCCTGCCCTTCACCGTGCTGCGTCGCCTCGACAGCGTGCTGGAGCCGACCCGCGATGCGGTCAAGCAGATGAAGGAAACCCTCGACGGTGCGACCATCGCCAATCAAGACGGTCCGCTGCGTCAGGCGGCCGGGCAGGATTTCTACAACCACTCCGGCTTCACGCTCAAAGACCTCCGCAACACCGCAAACTCGACTCGGCTGCGGCAGAACTTCGAGGCCTACCTCGACGGATTCTCACCGAACGTGCAGGAGATCATCGACAACTTCGAGTTCCGCAACCAACTTCCACGGCTGACTAAGGCCGATGCGCTCGGCGCGCTGATCGAGAAGTTCCTTCAGCCCGACCTCGATCTCTCGCCGACCGGTCTCGACAACCACGGCATGGGCACCGTCTTCGAGGAGCTGGTGCGCCGGTTCAACGAGGAGAACAAGGAAGAGGCCGGCGAGCACTGGACGCCCCGCGACGCGGTGCGTTTGATGACTCGGTTGATGTTCGAGCCAATCGCCGAGGAGATCCCTTCGGGCACTTACCGTCTCTATGACGGTGCGATGGGCACCGGTGGCATGCTTACCGTTGCCGAAGACACTCTCAAAGACCTCACTGAGCCTGCGGGCAAGAAGATCTCCACTCATCTCTACGGCCAGGAGATCAATGCTGAGACCTACGCGATCGCCAAAGCCGACCTGATTCTCAAGGGCGAGGGCTCTGCCGCTGACAACATCAAAGGCGGCCCGGAGTATTCGACTCTGTCGAATGACGCCTTTGCGGGCCAGGAGTTCGACTTCATGCTTTCGAATCCGCCGTACGGAAAAAGCTGGAAGGCCGACCAAGACCGCCTCGGTGGCGCGAAGAAGATCATCGACCCACGCTTCGTGGTCACCCACGGTGACGAGACCGAATACTCGCTCGTCACCCGCAGCAGCGACGGTCAATTGATGTTCCTGGCGAACCTGATCTCGAAGATGAAGCGGGACACCCCGCGCGGCTCGCGGATCGCCTCAGTGCACAACGGCTCGTCGCTGTTCACCGGCGACGCGGGTCAGGGCGAGAGCAACATGCGCCGCTGGATTATCGAAAACGATTGGCTTGAAGCGATTGTCGCGTTGCCGCTGACGATGTTCTACAACACCGGCATCGCCACCTACGTCTGGGTTCTCACCAACCGCAAGGATGAGCGCCGCAAGGGCAAGGTGCAGCTCATCGACGCCACCGGATGGTCCACTCCGTTGCGAAAGAACCTCGGCGAGAAGGGTGTCGAGGTCGGCACCACCGACGCCGACCAGGTGCTCGAAGCCTTCACGGCTTTCGACGAGTTCGACGATCCCGACCACTCGAAGGTGTTCGACGGCGTCGACTTCGGCTACTCCAAGATCACCGTCGAGCGCCCTCTGCGTATCCGAAGTGTCGACCCGCACAGGGTCTACACCGCCAAGGAGATCAAGGCGCTTAAAGAAGACGGCGTCCGCGATGAGTCCGCTCCGGCGGTCATCAAGAAGGCGTTGCCATTCGCAGCGACACCCGACCCGCTGCATGGCCGCTACGAGGCCGTGGTCGATGGCCGCACTCGAGTGGTCGAATACGAGCCTGACACCGAACTGCGTGACACCGAACAGGTTCCGCTCACCGAACCCGCAGGTAAGTACGGCGACGGCGTCGAGGCGTTCTTCCGCCGGGAGGTCACCCCGTACGCGCCCGATGCCTGGATTGATGAGACGAAGACCAAGATCGGTTACGAAATCTCTTTCACCCGACACTTTTACAAGCCAGCACCGATGCGAACGCTCGCCGAAATTCAGGCCGACATCCGCGCGCTGGATCAAGGCGGACCCCTACCGAATTCTCGTCGTGGCCAACAAGTTCCAGACCGGCTACGACGAGCCGCTGATGCACACCATGTATGTCGACAAGACGTTGTCGGGAGTGCTGGCCGTGCAGACGCTCTCGCGGCTCAACCGGGCCCACCCCGCCAAGCGTGACACCTTCGTGCTCGACTTCGCCAACGACGCCGAGCTCATCAAACGTTCCTTCGATCCGTACTACCGCGCCACCGTGCTTTCCGAAGAGACCGACGCCAACAAGCTGCACGATCTGATCAACGATCTGGATGGCTTCGGCGTCTACACGCCCGAGCATGTCGACGCTTTCGTCGAGCTCTACCTTGGGGGTGCTGGGCCTGATCAGCTGCATCCGATCCTCGATGCGTGCGTGGCCGAGTACATCGAGCTGCCTGATGAAGATGACCAGGTGAAGTTCAAGGGTGACGCCAAGGCGTTCCTGCGTACCTACAACTTCCTGTCGGCAGTGCTGCCCTACGGGAGTGTCGAGTGGGAGAAGCGCGCGATCTTCCTCGACAACCTCGTGCCGAAGCTTCCCGCACCCGCCGAAGATGACCTTGCTGCAGGCATCCTGGAGAGCATCGATCTCGAGTCGTACCGTGCCGAAAAGGCGGTTGCGATGAAGATCGTGCTCGACGACGAGGACGGCTCCCTTGACCCGGTTCCGGTCGTCGGTGGCGGCCACAAGGCCGACCCCGAGCTGGAGAAGTTGTCGGAGATCGTGAAGAGCTTCAATGACCACTTCGGCAACATCGCATGGGAAGACAAAGACCGCATCGAGCGCCGCATCACCGAAGAGATCCCGCGGATCGTCGCAGCGGACGAGGCCTACCAGAACGCGCAGGCCAATGATGACCCGGTGAACGCCCGCGTGGAGATGAACCGGGCACTCAGCAAGGCGATGCTCGGCCTGATCGCGGATGAGACCCAGCTGTTCAAGGCGTTTCAGGACAACGACAGCTTCAAACGCTGGCTCGAAGATGCCGTGTTCAAGGCGACGTACCAGAAGAAGGCGGGATGATGAACCGCCCCGAGTTTGATGCCGATGCCGTTTGCAATGACGTTGTTGCACGAGGCCGAGCACCATCTGGCGCCGCCGCCCGGAACGGGCTTATAGCACAGTTACGATGACTGTCATGAGTGGGGAGATTCAAGCCGATACTGCCAGCCTGGACAGCGCCGGATCGGGCCTGTCGGCCCAGGCCGACCAGCTACACATCATGGTCGACGGGCAACCCGTGGCCGCAGAGCACGCCAGTGTGTTCGCCGCTGCGAACGTGTCTGCTGACATTCAACAGTTCATGACCGAACTGCGGAACCGGATCAGCAGTCGCGGGACGCACCTCCAGCACGCCGCAGCGGCCTATGTGACCACCGACACCGACGCTGCCGAGCAGGTGACGCGATGGGTCTGACACGAACCGGCATCGCCAACTACCGCAACGCCATCACCGAACTGTCGGCCAGTGCCGACACCTGGCGGTTGGCTGCCGACCACATCGAGACCGCCGTCGATGGCTACGTGTCGACCATCACCGGGACCGACTGGGCCGGGACAGCAGCCGAGGCCGCCGAAGAATCGGCCTATGCCGACCGCGGGGTGGTCTATGACGCCGCCGGCCATCTGCGCACCTTGGCCCGCCACGCCGACCTCGGTGCGTCGAACCTGCGCAACGCGCACACCGAGACCACCGAGGCTATCGACGCTGCCGAAGTTGACGGGTTCGCCGTCGATGATGAGCTGCGTATCCGCGATGCCCGCCGCTACGACATCACCACCATTCGGGCGCGCAACGCCGCGCTGGCCGAGCACAGCGACACCGTGAACCGTGCCGTGGAGAAGCTGATCGCCGAAGACGAAGAGACGGCCAACACCATGACCGCACACAACAACGTCGCCAGCTTCACCCCGGCGCGCTGGCGCGACGATGCCGTGATCAAGTCCGGTGGACACGTGCAGGCCGTCGACTACACCACTGACAGCCAGGTCGGTCCGTTCCCGGTGCCACCATCGGTCAAAGAACGCGAAAAGCCGTTGCCACCAGCGCCTCCGGTGCCCCCGCCGGCGCCGTGGGAACAGCGTATGGCTGACCTGGAGAAACGCAACGCCGAGCAGGACAAAAAGATCACCAAGCTCGAAGAGAACGGACACAAGCCGACCGTCGGCGGGGTGCTCGGTGCTCTGGGCACGGGCTGCGCCACGGGCGCTGCGAGTGCGGCGATTGCCGGTGCGCCGACCGGACCCGGTGAAGGTGTGGCCATCCCGGGCGGCTGCATTATCGGTGGTGCTGTTGGATTGGGTGGATACCTGACCGGTGTCTGGATCACGAACGCCACTGAGGGGGTCGGCTAGATGCGTAACGCCACGTTCTGGGTGAGCATGATCGGTTTGTTCCTGTTCATCGTCGGTGTGACGCTGTGGAGCGGAGCCGCACATACGACGCTGACCGTCATCGGTGGAATCGCCACCGCGGCAGGTGCTTTGATCTACGGCATTGCCACAGTGAAGGTGCTGCACGCGCGTCGACGTCGCTAGCCCGAAAATTCGGCGATCAGTTCGTCGAGCACCTGTAACGCCTCGTCACGTGGCAGATGAACCACGAGGTGACGCACCAAGTGGTAGGCCGCACAGTGTTCCCGCGTTGAACCCGTCGATGTTGACGCGCAGTTTGGCGCTCGCGCAGCACCACGGATCGTCACTCGTCGTCTTTGTAGTCCCACAGCACGTCAGCGCCGGCCTCGATGTCGGTCACGGTGCGACGATGACCGTCGAGTGCCTGCTGTTCGATGGCGTAGCGGAAACACGCTTCGCGTCATGCACGCCGCCGAACACCATGGTTTCGAAGATGATCGGCGGACCGTCGTCGGTGAAACTGTGGTTCAGGCCCAGCCAGACCGTCGAGACGACCACCTCATCGTCGCCGTGATAGTTCTGCTTCATGTTTGCGCCGGTTCGACCACCAGCCGACCGGCCGGTATTCCATACTTTCGTACTTGCGCGCCCATTCCATCATGTCGATTTCTCGACCCGTGAGGTGTTCCATCGAGGTAACATCCCGTGGAAACGTGCAGCTAATCAGGTACGTTGCGACGATGCTCACATACGCAGTTGCGTAGGGGATACCCGCAGGTCGGAGCATTATTTCGGCAGGAAACCGCCGAAAATGTAAGAAATTCGAATCCCCTTAGCTCCACAGCAGAGAACCCGAAGCCGGATGGCTTCGGGTTCTCTGCTGTGTGTGTGGGTTGTTGTCGCCGAACTCGATCGCGAGGCAACCCGGCCAAGGCGATCACTCTGCCGCATGAGCTGATCGGCCGCGCCAGCGTTTCGTAATCCCGCTGAGGGCGGCCCGCCAGGGCCTACCCGAAACCCGCCACTACAGGTCGCGTAGGTTCTTAGGGAATCAAATCCAAGCGTCTAACGCAGCATTCAACGAAAGCCACCATGCCCGAGGATCAGAACACAGACGTTCCACCGAATCACCTCTCCGTCGATCCCCGCAGCGCCTTCTATAACGAAGAGGTGCTGCTCCGCGACGTGGGTATTCGCTTCAATGGAGTCGAGAAATCCAACGTTCACGAATACGACGTGGCCGAGGGTTGGGTGCGTGTTGAAGTCCCTACCGCCAAGGATCGCCGCGGAAATCCGATGGTCGTCAAGCTCAGCGGCACGGTTGAACCCTATTTCCGCCAAGCACAGTAGCGGACGCCCCTGGGTTACTGCCGCCGTCGGCCGGCACGCGCTGTCGAACCGGCCCGTTTGACGACAACCTGACGGCAGTTGCTGCTCCGAGTGCACTCACTAGCGAAACGCGCCTACTGAAGCCTCACTCCAAGTCGGACAAGACCTTTCGAGCTGCTTCGAGTTCAGCCTCCAGTGCGGCAACCTTGGCGGCCTGTTGGGAGCGCGCCTCGTCGATGATCTCGTCGATCGGGGTGGCCAGGTCCTCGTGCAATTCTTTGGCCGCGCGGGAGACGGCGGCGGCCGCGACCGCGAGATCACGAGCCAGGTAAGTGGTGCCCTGCTTGAGCTCGGCGTGCCATTCGCCGTCGGCGGTACCGGTGACCGTGAGGATCAGCTCGATCGTCTTGGCTTTCTTGTTTGCCGCCTTTTTGGCCGGAGCCTTCTTGGGCTTCTCCCCGGCAGGGGCGTCGGAGGCAGGTGCGTCGGGCGCCGGCGTGCTCTCGGGCGCGTTGCCCTCGACCGAAGTAGTCAAGTCGTCGGAGGTGTCGGAGTCGGTGGTCAACGTTCCTGGTGTCTGGGCGTCTACAGTCATGGTCACGGCGAACTCCTTCTAAACATCGCCCGCACTGAGCGGGATGGGCGGCGAGGAGTATTAGAACACACGTTCGACCTTCGGGGTCAAGTCGACGCGCCCGCCGTGCTCACTTCTTCGGGAGGGCGGCCCCGCCGGCCCGAGCGCCGATGGCGGTGGCATCCAGGTGTTGGAGAAGATCAAGTGGATCATCGAAAACGGCTTGCGCACCGGCTTTTTCGAGTTCACAGTCGGCGACTCCACCGCAACGTAGACCGATGAAGGGCACACCGACACGGGTGGCGGCTTCACCGTCCCACACCGCATCGCCGACGAAGACAGCCCGATCGGCAGTGACGCCGGCCCGCTTGAGGGCCACCTGAACGATCCCCGGATCGGGCTTGGCCGTGTCGACGTCTTTCGCTGATGTCGCGTCCATGATGGCGTCGTCGCTGTCCAAAACCTTTCGGGTGAGGGCGAGTTCGTCCTCGGGCGCGGAGCTGGCGAGCACCACCCGCACCCCGCATTCTGACAAATGATGCAGCAGTTCGCGGGCGCCGGGTAAGCGGACGATCAACTCTGCGGACTCTTTGTACAGGCCGCTGTGGCGGTCTTTGAGTCGTTGCTGCACGTCCTCTCCGGCGTTCCCGGACAAGCTCGCCACCAAGTGGCCGCCGTCCATGCCGATGCTGCGGTGTATCCGCCAGGCCGCGACGTCGATCTTCTCTTCGCGGAAAGCGCGTGTCCACGCATCGACATGCAGATAGTTCGAGTCGACAAGTGTCCCGTCGACATCGAACAGGACCGCAAAAGGATCGGCTTCAGACATTCGCATCACCTCCCGCATCGGTGTGCGCCTAACCAAGCGCCACCGCGCGGTATACCCGCCTGCGCTGAGGTCAAACGGTCGCAGTCAGTTGCGGTACTGCGCGAGTTGCTCGGTCAGTTCCTGCGCGTACGCCAGCTGTCGGGTGAGTTTGACGCAGGCATCCTGTGCGCGGGCATGGCATTCGGCCACATACTCGGTGGCTCGGGCACGCCGAGCGCGCGAGGCGGTAGGGGAGTTGAGCGTGTCGAGGGCGTCGAGCAGACCACGCATTTCATCGAGGGTGAAGCCCGACGGTTTCATACGCCGGATTGCCAGCAGCCGGTTGACATCCTCGGTGGTGTACAGACGGAACCCGCCCGCGGATCGGGCTGAAGGCACGACCAGGCCGACCTCGTCGTAGTGCCGAATCGTCTTGATGGACAGTTCGGTTCGCGCAGCGACCTCGCCGATCTGGAGATGATCCTGATTGCTCAACGATTCCCCCTGTGACAATTCAGTGCGTCGCGACGGTTTGACCGCTGAGTCGCGCGTGACGTTCTGCGCTGTTCTCGTTCATCCCGACGATGCTGACGGTCTTGCCCTTGGCGGCGTATTTGGTGGTGATGGCGTCCAACGTGGACACGGTGGATGCATCCCAGATGTGGGCCTGGCTCATGTCGATGATGACGTTGTCGGGGTCCCCGGTGTAATCGAATTGGTAGACCAGGTCATTGCTGGAGGCGAAGAACAGCTCGCCCCGGACCGCATAGACGCGGGTGTCCTCGTCCGGGTGGGCGACGTCGACGACCTCGGTGAAATGAGCGACACGGCGCGCGAACAGCACCATTGCCGTCAGCGTGCCGACGGCGACCCCGTAGGCCAGGTTGCTGGTGGCCACGGTGATCGCCACCGTGGCCAGCATGACCGCGGTTTCGCTCTTGGGCATGCGCTGCAACGTTTTCGGGTTGATGCTGTGCCAATCCAGGGTGCCGACGGACACCATGATCATCACGGCGACCAGTGCTGCCATGGGGATTTGGGCCACGATGTCGCCCAGGCCGACGACGAGACCGAGCAGGAACGTGCCGGCCAGGAACGTGGAGATCCGGGTACGGGCGCCGCATGCCTTCACGTTGATCATGGTCTGCCCGATCATGGCGCAGCCGCCCATACCGCCGAAGAATCCGGTGACGATGTTGGCCACACCTTGGCCCAGCGCCTCGCGGGATTTGTCGGAGTGGGTGTCGGTGATGTCGTCGACGAGTTTGGCCGTCATCAGTGATTCCAGCAGGCCCACCGCGGCCATGGTGAGGGCGTAGGGCGCGATGACCCCGAGGGTCTGCAGGGTGAATGGGACGTTCGGAATCAGCAGGGACGGCAGGCTCGACGGGAGTTGCCCTTCATCACCGACGTTGGGAATCGACCAGCCGAATCCGACGGTGGCGGCGGTGAGCACCACGATGGCCACCAGCGGAGCGGGGATCGTGGTGCTCAGTTTCGGTAGCGCCACGATGACGGCGATGGCGATGGCGACCATCGGGTAGACCAGCCACGGCACGCCGAGCAGGTGGGGCAACTGGGCCAGGAAGATCAGGATCGCCAACGCGTTGACGAAGCCGATCATCACGCTGCGCGGCACGAAGCGCATCAGCTTGGCTACTCCCAGGCCACCCAGGATCAACTGCAGCACTCCGGCCAGGATGACGGTGGCGATCAGATAGTCCAGACCGTGACTGCGCACCAACGGGGCCACCACCAGTGCGACGGCCCCGGTTGCTGCCGAGATCATCGCGGGCCGCCCACCGACGATCGCGATGGTCACCGCCATCGTGAACGAGGCGAACAGGCCGATGCGCGGATCCACGCCGGCGATGATCGAGAACGAGATCGCTTCGGGGATCAGGGCCAGCGCCACCACCAGGCCGCCGAGCACCTCGGTACGCAGCCGGCGTGGCGCGCGGAACGTGGCCAGCAACGATTGCTGTTCGCGCGGTGTCACCGCGTCGGACGATGGTTTCAAAACAACTCCAGATTCAGCGCCAATCCTCAAACCAGACACGGCAAGTAGGCACATTGGACACGCTTCATTGCGTGAAAGGTTTTGTCAGAACGTGCAATTGCTGCCCGCTGTGGGTCAGCTTCTGTCGGAGGTCGCACGACCGCCACGTTCTACGCCGACGGCAACCCTACCCTTAGGGGAGGGTTGAGTTCCAAATTGGCGAGTCTGGATGTGCCCGGCGCCACAGTCCGCGGGCGTCCTACGCGAGCTCCGGAAATTCAGTCCTCGAGCCCGTATTCGTCGAACCAGTAGGCGAGCTTGCCGCGGCGGCTGACCGCGCGCATCCGGGCCTCGGCCGCCGTCCGCATCTTGCTGGTGGTGACGATGAGCAGTTCGTCGCCGACGGCGATGCGGGTGTCCGGTAGCGGGACGAAGGTGCGGCCGTCGCGGATGATCAACGTGATGACTGCCGGGTCCGGTAGCCGCAGTTCCAGGATGGTGACGTTGTGCAGGCGGGAGTGCGGTTGCACGGTCATGGTGAGCAGTTCGGCGTCGAGCACGTCCAGCGGTGCGGCTTCGACCTGGATCTCGCGGGTGATGTCGCGGGTGATCAGCCCCAGCGCGTTCGCCACGAACCGGATGCTGGGGGCCTGGATCAGGGTGAAGATCACCACCAGGACGAACACGATGTTGAGCAGCCGGTAACTGTCGGGCACGCCCGCGACGATGGGGAATGTGGCCAGCACGATCGGCACCGCGCCGCGGAGCCCCGCCCAGGACAGAAAAAGATGTTCGCGGAACGGGATCCGGAATCCAGCCAGCGACAGGACCACCGACACCGGCCGGGCGATCAGCAGCAGCACCAGTCCGATGACGATGGCCGGAATGATGTCGCCGGCCAGATCGTGTGGGTTGACCAGCAACCCGAGGAGCACGAACAGCCCGATCTGGGCCAGCCAGCCCACCCCCTCGGCGAAGGAACGGGTGGCTGACTTGTGCGGCAGGCCCGAGTTTGCGAGGACCACCGCGGACAGATAGGCGGCGATGAAACCGCTCGCATGGGCACTGCCTGCAGCGGCGAACGCGATGAAGCCCAACCCGAAGGTGGCGATCGGGTAGAGCCCCGAGGCCGGCAGCGCGATCCGGCGCAAGGCGAACGCACCGGCGAACCCGACGCCAAGGCCCAGCAGTGAACCGGTGACCAGTTCGTAGAGCAGGTCGGTGATTGCGCCTTCGGGGTGGAACACGAACGGCACCACGCTGAACGTCAGCACGAGGATTACTGCGGGCGCGTCGTTGAAACCGGACTCGGCCTCCAGCAGCCCGGCCAGCCGGCGGGGCAGCGGCAGGATCCGCAGCACCGAGAACACCGCGGCCGCGTCCGTGGACGCGACGATCGCCCCGAGTAGCAGCGCGAGTTGCCAGTCCATGCCCAGCAGCAGGTGCGCACCGACGGCGGTGATGACGGTGCTGATCACCACGCCGACGGTGGCCAGCACCGACGCAGGCGCCAGTACCCCGCGGATATCGGAGAAGCGAGTGGTCAGACCGCCCTCGACGAGCACGATCGCCAGCGCTGTCGTGCACACGTTGCGGGCCAACTCGACGTTGTTGAAGTCCAGTCCGACCCCGTCGACGCCCAGAATCATGCCGACTGCGAGGAAAAACAGCAGGCTGGGAAACCCGATCCGGGTCGCCACGCGCGTGCCGATGATGCTCGCCAGCAGGACAACGCCGCCGGTGAGCAAGGTCAGGTACAGCTGGTTCAGACTCATCGGGAATTAGTTAATCAGGGCGAAGGGCCGTGAGTGGGACGTGCGGATAGGGGAAAATAGCCGAGTGGGCGAACGGAAGATGCGAGTCGTGGTTGCCGGCGCGGGCAATGTGGGCCGGTCCGTGGCCCGCGAGTTGCTCGAGAACGACCACAAGGTTTTGTTGATCGAGCAGCTTCACCGCCGATATGAACCCCACACCGTGCCTGACGCTGATTGGTTGTTGGCCGACGCCTGCGAGCTGTCCGCGATGGAAGATGCCGGGATCGAAACCTGCGACGTGCTGATCGCCGCGACCGGTGACGACAAGTCCAATCTCGTGGTCGGGTTGCTGGCCAAGTCCGAGTTCGGGGTGCCGCGGGTAGTGGCGCGCATCAACGACATCCGCAACCAGTGGTTGTTCGGCCAGGAGTGGGGCATCGATGTCGCAGTGTCGACGCCCGGCGCACTGGTGGCCGGCATCGAGGGTGCGATCGACGTCGGACACCTGGTGCGGTTGATGACCCTGCGCGGGGGCCGGGTGGAGCTGACCAAACTCACCCTCCCGCAGGACAACCCCGTGGTCGGGGAGCGGGTGGACCGCCTGGAGCTGCCGGCGGACACCGCGCTCGTCACCGTCGTCCGCGGAAACCAGGTCAGGTTGCCCAAGCCCGACGACATTCTCGAAGCCGGGGACGAGCTGCTGTTCACCGCCAACCGCACGTCGGAGAACTCGCTGCTGGCCGCCATCCACGGCGGCGAGTTCCTCCGCGAAGTGGTTTCCGAGGAACCGTGACGCGAAATATCGACGCTAGTTCGTCGACGGTGGTGGTTGTGGTTGGAAGGGTTGGTACCACCACCAGTCGGCGCGTTCCCCGGTGGGCCCGGGACACGGTGGAACATCGGGTGGGGGTGTCGTCGGTGGCCCCGCACAGTTCGTCACGCTCCAGCTCGGCGACGATCTCCACGATGCGTCCATCGATCGCGTTGCGCTGACCGCACAGCTCCGACAACTCGTCGCGCAGCACCTCCAGCCGCTGCGCGGGGCTCGCCTCAGCAGTGAAAGTGGTTGCGGTCGAAGACATGACGCTATCATCACAAGAGGGTCCGACAAGTCTGGAACGAAACCTCAGGCGTCATCGGTGGATCGAGCCGTAGGCTCGTTCGCATGGACGCCGAAGACGCTGAGGAATCCGAAGCACCGGAACGCCGGCTGGTCATCAGGGTCAACTCGAACGCCAAAATGTCGCGCGGCAAGGCCGCAGCCCATGCCGTGCATGCCGCGCTCAAGCTTTACGGCATCGAATACGAGCACCCGGTTATCGTGATCGGCGGCAAGCCCGACGAGATCCTGGCGCAGACGGTGCATGTGCGCGACGCCGGGCGCACCGAGCTGGAACCGGGCACGTTGACTGCGGGGGCGAGCTGGGAGTACAAGGACCGCACCGAGCTCGACGCACCCGAGTAGGCCCTATCCTGTTGCGGCTGTGTGCTCCTGACGCGGCTGGGGTACTTCCAGGCCGAGATGCTCTCGCAGCGTTGCCCCTTCGTAGGCGGTGCGGAACACACCGCGCTCCTGCAGCAGAGGCACGACCTGGTCGACGAACGGATCGAGCCCGCCGGGGGTGACGTGGGGGACCAGGATGAATCCGTCGCTGGCGTCGGATTGCACGAGATGGTCGATGGATTCGGCAATCGTGGCTGCCGAGCCGACGAAGTTCTGCCGCCCGGTGACCTCGATGATGAGCTCACGGGTGGTCAGGTTCTCGGCCTCGGCCTTGGCACGCCACTCATTGGCGACGGCGATGGGGTCGCGGTGGATGCGCACGCTGGCCCGGCCCTTGGCGATGGTGTTCTCGCCCACCACCGGGTCCGCGGTGGGCAGCGGCCCGTCCGGGTCGTGATCGGTTAGGTCGCGGTTCCACAGTTGTTCGAGGAACTTGATCGCAGTGGCGGGGGAGACCTGGGCCAGGCGTACCTCGTGTGCCAGCTCGGCGGCCTCGGCATCGGTATCGCCGAGCACGAAGGTGGCCGCGGGCAGGATCAGCAACTGGTCGTGGCGGCGGCCGTATTTGGCCAGGCGGCCCTTGACGTCGGCATAGAACTTCTGGCCGTCCTCCAGCGTCCCGTACCGCGAGAAGATGGCGTCGGCGGCCGCGGCGGCGAACTCGCGCCCGTGATCGGAGTCCCCGGCCTGGAAGATCACCGGGCGTCCCTGCGGACTGCGCGGGACGTTGAAGCGACCGCTGATATCGAAATGGTCGTTGCGGTAGGCGAACTCGCCGGCGGCGGCATCGGAAAGGAAGACGCCGATTTCCTTGTCGGCGACGACCTCGTCGCCTCGCCACGAGTCGAACAGGGTGTGGGCGGCGGCCAGGAAGCTCTCAGCCCGCTCGTAGCGCTGGTTCTCCGGTAGGAAACCGCCGCGTCGGAAGTTCTCCCCAGTGAAGGCATCCCACGAGGTGACGACGTTCCATGCGGCCCGGCCTTCGGAGAGGTGATCCAGCGAGGCGAATTGCCGTGCCACCTCATAGGGTTCGTTGAAGGTCGAGTTGATGGTGCCGGTCAGACCGAGTCGCTCGGTTACCGCGGCGAGCGCGGCCAGCACCGTGAAGGTGTCCGGGCGTCCCACCACGTCGAGGTCGTAGATCTGGCCGCCCTGTTCGCGCAGACGCAGCCCCTCGGCCAGGAACATGAAATCGAACTTGCCGCGTTCGGCTGTCTGCGCGAACCGGACGAACGAATCGAAATCGATGTGGCTGCCCGATTCGGGGTCGCTCCACACCGTGGTGTTGTTCACCCCGGGGAAGTGCGCGGCCAGGTGGATCTGCTTGACGGGCTTGCTCATGGGCGTGTCCTGTCGATGTCAGACGGTCGTGTAGCGGTTGGCCGGGCGGGGCAGGCCCAGCAGGCCACGCAAGGTGGATGCTTCGTAGGACTGGCGGAACAGGCCGCGGTCCTGCAGGTCGGGGACCAGTACGTCGGTGATCTGCTGCAGGTCGTGCGGCAGGGACGCCGGGCGCAGCCGGAAACCGGCGACGCCGGCGGCGTGCCAGGCCTGCAACAGGTCGGCGAGTTGCCCGGGTGTTCCGACGAAAATCTCGGCGTCACTGTGATATTCGGTGCCGGCCAGCTCGTCGAGGCGCGCGCGTCGTGCGCGCGCCACGTCAGGCGCGTCGTCGAGGAACACCACCAGGTCGGCGAATACCCGCACTGCGTCGGCGTCGGTGGGCCGCAACGCGGCGATGGTATCGACCAAGGCGGCGACCTCAGCGACGCTGTGCGGGGTGACGAAGCCGACGTCGGTGCTGCCCGCGATCAGTTGGTAGGCGAGGTCGACGTGACCCAGCGCGGCGACGACGGGCTGGCCCTGCGGCGGCCTCGGGGTGATCGAGGGACCCTTCACGGAAAATGAGGCGCCCTCGAAATCGATGTAGTGCAGCTTGTTTCGATCGACGAACCGCCCGGTGGTCACGTCGCGGATCTCGGCGTCATCCTCCCAGCTGTCCCACAACCGGCGCAGCACCTCGACGTAATCTGCCGCCTCGTCGAACAACTCGGCACTCAGCGCCGCACGCTCGTCGGGCAGGTGACGCCGACCGAAATGCGCTCCGGCATCCCGCCGGGAGGCCACCTGGACCCGTAGCCCGGCACGGCCGGTGCTCACGTAGTCGAGGGTGGCGATCGCCTTGGAGGCGTGGAACGGCTCGGTGTGGGTGGTGATCACGGTGGGTACCAGACCGATGTGCCGCGTACGCGGTGCGACGCGGGAGGCGATGAGTACCGCGTCGAGGCGCCCGCGTACGCGGTCGGTGCGATCATCGGGGCGGAACGGGTGATCGGACTGCAGCGTGAGTCCGTCTTCGATCGTGACGAAATCGAGCAGGCCGCGTTCGGCCTGGTTGACCAGATCGGTCCAGTACCGCGGCGAGAGCGTTTCTCCTGCCCGGGCCAGCGGCTCGCGCCAGGAGGCCGGGTGCCAACCGGTGCCGTCGAGTGCGACGGCGAGGTGCAGAGGGGTACCCATCGACGGTTCTCACTTTCAATCGCGGTCTCTGGCAGCAACGCGAGCTCACACCCGGGTAATCCCGGGCGGGAGCCGCTGCGAGTGGGCAACCCAGTCTGACCTGCTTGAAGAGATCGACGCAGGGTGATGCGAAAGTGCGCGGACCCTCAGCCGCTGTGGGCCGGCACCCACGCAGTCGGGCGCGGAGTCCACCGCGGAACGTTTCGGCAGAAGTCGTCGTACGGGGCACCGAACCGCTTGCGGAGGTGGGGCTCCTCGAAGACCGGGATCGCGATCACGGTCAGGGTGCAGAACAGTACGAACCAGCCGAACAGCCAGGGCGAGGCCGTGGCGACCGCGGTACCGAGCTGGATGCTGAACACCGCGGTCATCATCGGGTTGCGGACGTGCCGGTACGGCCCTTCCACCACAAGGTTGACCGGAGATCCGATGGCCAGGGCGCCCTTGCCGATGCGGTCGAACAGGATCACCGTCCAAACCAGGAACCACAGCCCGAACGCGATCAACGCCGCGCCCGCGAGGGCGAGCAGGAGCCCCGAAGTGGTGGTCAGGTCAGGGGCTTTCGTGCCGGTTGTCCAGATGATCAGGGCCGGAATGAAGATCGTCATCGTTGCCGGGGCGATCAGCACCGAGATGGTGTGCCGCCACCAGAGTCGCCGCTGTGTCATGTCGAGCTCCTTTCTTCAACAGGTGTTGAAGAAAACGCTACGCCTCGGCTTCCACATAGGTCAACGGTTGTTGAACTAAACTTCGGGTCATGTCAGAGACCGGGCGCAGTGGCCGCTGGCGCACGGGCCAACAGAACAAGCAGCGCATCATCGATGCGGCCCGGGACCACTTCATGCGCGGCGGCTACGAGCAGGCGACGGTGCGCGGGATCGCCGCCGACGCCGGCGTCGACGTTGCGATGGTCTACTACCACTTCGGCAACAAAGAGGGACTGTTCAACGCGTCGGTGCTCGACACCCCGCAGCACCCGCTGCATCAGTTGGCGCTTCTGCTCGCCGAAGATCCCGACCAGATCGGGGCACGGTTGGTGCGCGACGTGATCCAACGCTGGGACGAGGGCGCCTCCTTCGACCCGCTGCTGACCGTATGGCGGTCGGCCGCGATTCAACCGTTGGCGCGCAAACTCTTACACGACACGCTGGCTGGTCCTGTGGCCCAGCAGATCGCGGCTCAGTTCGGAGTCGACAATGCGGAGTTGCGGGCCGAGTTGGTGACCGTGCATCTGGTGGGCCTGGCGTTCGCGCGATATCAGCTCAAGATCGAGCCGATGGCGTCGGCAACCATCGATGATCTGGTGGCGTGGATCGGGCCGACCGTGCAGCGCTATCTCACAGATCCGAATCCGTAGCTGTGCCGCCCGGAGGGCGTCAGGCACCGGTATCCGATTGCGTCATCGGCAGGAGCCGCCCGCGCAGCACCGCCACGAACGGACGCGGATCGGCGCGCCCGTCCCGACGGAACGGCATCGAGTCCCGGGACGCGCTGATCCACTCAGACCGGGTCATGTCGTCGAGGAACAATCGGCGTCCGGCCCGGCCGGCGAGCAGATGTAGCAGCAGGGTCCCGGTGCGCCCGTTGCCCTCACGGAACGGATGAATCTGGTTGTAGTCGGCATAGATTCGGGCTAACCGGTAGGACAGCGTGCCGTGGTCGATCTCGGTGCCCTCGTCGGAGAGTCCGCCAATCTCTGCGTGCAGTATTTCCAAGGCCCGCGGAATCCGCGCGCACGAGCCGAACGAGCTGTCACGTTTGCGAAGTTCGACGATGCGGGGCTCGCCCGCCCAGGCGTACACATCGCCGAACACGTGCCGGTGCAATGACCGCACATCCAGATCTGAGTCCTGGCAACGTAGATGCGCCTGAAGGATCCGGCCGGCCGTCGCGACGAATTCCAGCTGGGTGAGCACCGCAGCATCCTGTACACCGAAGTTGTTGCGCAGCACCGTGGTTCCTGGCAGGAAATACGGGCGGCGGCGCGCGAGCACCCGCTGGCGTGACGGCGGCGCGGGGGAGGGGAGGTGCCGTGCCAGGTACTCGCCGTAGGTGGTCAAGCCGGTGAGCAATGCGGTCAGGGAGGCGGTCTGCTCCGGTGTGGGCCGCCAGCCTTCGAGGTGCTCGGCGGCGATGGTCTGGGCCAGGGCGTGTCGCCCGGACTCGGTGGGGTCGGTTACCACGTGGAGAACGTCGAGGTCGACGCCAGATAGTCGAGTTTCCGCCGAACTCCGGTGAGTTCACGGCCGATACTGCGTAGCGCCGTGCGGTCCTGTGGCGGGAGATCCGACATTTCGACGCGCTCATCGACGTGGTCACCGGAGCCCGCGGGGTTCCAGCGTGCGGCCCGCAGCCGCCAGCGGATACTGGATCCGATGGCGTGACATTTCGCGAGCGCCCGGGCGTCATCGGGATCGAGGTAGCGGGTGCCGGCGGCCGCGGCGATCCGGTCGGCGGTGGGCAGTGCGTCGGATCCGCAACTGAGTGCGGCCCAGCGCGCGATTCGGACCACCGGGTCGACGGCGGCGTGTTTGACGTCGACGCCGCTGTCACCGGAGGTCAGCAGCCGCAGCCGGGACGGGATGTGGGCGCGGGCGAAAGTGGCGTCCTGCAGCATCGCGGCCAGCGACAGCGGTTGGGCCCGCACCGCGATACCGGCTTGATCGCGAAGATCGGGCCCCGTCCCGAGGGGCAGGGCGTCGGTCAGCAGACCGATCATGACCACACCCCGGTCGGAGGAGGCATCGGCCGCCCACTCGCCGATGCCGATCGCCCACTCCTGGGCGGTGCGGTTGAACCGCACCCGAGAGGCGACCGCACCGTTGTCGTCGGCTCGGAAACCACAACAACCCAGCAGTTCATGCACGTGTACCGCCTGGGCCAGGGCCGATTCCGATGTGACGGCGGGGCTGCGGACCACCAGGGTCTCCAGATCCGAGCCGGGTAGCGCGTCGCCACGGCCGACGCTGCCCGAGGCGTACCAGTGGCTGCCGGGGTCCACCAGTCGCGCCGCGGTCGTCAGCGCGGAACGGGCGACGGCCGACCACACCGCGGCAACCGAGGCGGCCCCGACCCGGGCGTCGGCCACCTGCTGCACTGCACCGTGGGCTGCAGCGGCGGCGGCGACGAGTGCGGCCTCACTGTCCGCCGACGCAATACGCCGGCGGACTTCGTCCAATGCGGCCATAGCCATGTCGGCGATTGTGACAGTTGATCGACCCGGTGAGGTTTCGGCAACGCAATGCTTACCGCTCGCTACATGAACGAAACACGTGGGTGACAGCTCGGACACGCCAACAGGCTTATCTATCGAATGACAGTTAAGGAGCTGGCGGCACCGCCCCCGAGCCTGAGAGAAACGCCTATGACCAGCAGCGCTACGGACAGACAGCAAGATGTGGCCGACCGTTTTGGCGACCACGACGACCTGGCCGAGTTTGGCTACGATCAGCAGTTGCACCGTCGGCTCGGCAAGTTCGAATCCTTCGCCGCGGGCTTCTCGTTCGTGTCCATCCTGACCACGATCTTCCAGCTGTTCGGACTCGGGTTCGGCTTTGGCGGTCCCGCATTCTTCTGGACCTGGCCCGCGGTGTTCCTCGGGCAGTTCCTGGTGGCGCTGTGCTTTGCCGAGTTGGCCGCGCGCTATCCGATCTCGGGGGCCATCTATCAGTGGTCCCGCCGGATGGGTGGCGAGGTGATCGGTTGGTTCGGCGGCTGGTTCATGATTCTGGCGCAGATCGTCACCGCCTCGGCCGCCGCGATCGCACTGCAGGTCGTGCTGCCCACGATCTGGTCCGGATTCCAGATCATCGGCGAGGACCCGGCCCTGACCTCACCGAGCGGTGCGGCCAACGCGGTCCTGCTCGGCACAGTGCTGCTGGTGCTCACAACGACGATCAACTGTCTTGGCGTCAAATGGATGTCGCGGGTCAACAGCGCCGGGGTGATCTGCGAGATCGTCGGTGTCATCGCGGTCATCGGCGTGTTCTTCACCCACGCCCAGCGCGGACCGCAGGTGGTGTTCGACACCGGTCACGCCGGTGGACAGCCCGGCTACGTCTGGGCCTGGATCATGAGCGGGCTGATGGCCGCCTATGTCATGGTCGGCTTCGGCTCGGCAGGCGAGCTCGCCGAGGAGACCCGCAATCCCCGCCGAGTCGCACCGCGCACCATCCGCCTGGCCCTGTCCGCCTCTGCGCTCGGCGGCGGGCTGATGATCCTGGGCGCCCTGATGGCCGCTCCCAGCCTGACCGATGGCCGACTGGCCACCGAGGGCCTTCCGTACGTGCTCGACACCGTGCTTTCCTCACCGTGGGGCACGGTGCTGCTGATCGACGTCTGCATCGCGATCACCATCTGCACCTTGGCAATTCAGACCGCCGCGTCCCGGCTGATGTTCTCGATGGCACGAGACGGGCGCCTGCCCGCCTCATCGATCCTGTCTCGCGTCAACAGCCACACCGGAACCCCGATCTGGCCGTCGGTGCTCATCGGTCTGCTGTGTATCGGGGTGCTGTTGGTCAACGTCGGCAACTCGGCGATCTTCGCCACACTGGCGAGTGTCTGCATCATCCTGATCTACCTGGCCTACCTGATGGTGACTGCACCGCTGCTGTACCGGCGGCTCAAGGGCTGGCCCGCCCAGCGCAATCAGGTCGACGCCGAAGGGCTACCGCTGTTCTCGCTGGGCAAGTTCGGCATCGCCGTCAATGTCCTGGCGGTGCTCTACGGCACGGTGATGATCGTCAACCTGGGCTGGCCCCGAGCCGAGATCTTCAACCCAGGAGGGGATATGCCGATCCTGCAGTGGGCCGGACCACTGAGTATCGCGGCCGCGGTCGCGCTCGGCGCACTCTGCTTCCCCCGCGGCAAGACCCACCCCAAACCCGTCACGATCGGAGCCTGAGATGACCACTGCGACGACCGCAGGCGCCCGCGACCATGCCCGCGCCCAGGCCGGCACCCTCACCGATTCGATGCCGGTGGTGCCCGCCTCGGCCTGGCCCACACCGCCGCAGGATGTCGCTGCCGAGCAATTGACCTGGGCTGAAACGGTTCCCGGTGGTCGCTACACCAGCAAGGTGCTGGCCCGCGGCACCCGGCTGCGGCTGCGCGACCTCAACGGCACCGCGTGTGCCCACCTGCTGCTGTGGCGGGCAGATGCACCCTGGGAGCGGCTCAATGTCGCCGACACCGTGAAAGTGCCCTGGCAGGCCTATCTTTCGTCGGGCCATCCGCTGCTCAGCGACCAGGGCCGGGTGTTGGCCACCCTGGTGTCCGACACCTCGGGCCACCACGATGCCCTGTGCGGGACCACCACCCGGTCCGGCAATGCCGCCAAATACGGTGCAGGCGACGTGGAGTCGCCGAGCCCGTCCGGTCGTGAACTGCTCGCGCTGGCAGCCGTCAAGAACGGCTTGACCCGACGCGACGTCGCGCCCAGCGTGTCGTTCTTCCACGGTGTGCGGGTCGATCTCGACGGCACGCTGGTGTCCACCGGGTCGGCCGGCGCCGGCACGGCCATTGAACTGATCACCCACCTGCCGCTGATCGTGGCTCTCGCGAATACCGCGCACCCCCTGGACCCGGCGCCGCAGTTCACTGTCGGTTCCCTGGAGGTGCTGGCCTGGTCCGCGCCGGGTGACCTGGCCGAGATCGGCGCCACGGTCGGTGACCGCGATCCGGAATACCTACGCGCCTACCTGAATTCCGAAGATGTCTGGAGTGCCCGATGACCGTCACCGCTGCCCACACCATCGTCGATGAAATCGTTGCGCCACGCGCCCCGTGGTCGAAGATCGTGCGCGCCGGGGACGTGCTCACCGTCGTCGATCTGCACGGCAACCAGGCCGTGGACACCTTGTTCTACGGGGCCGACGACCACACCGTGCGCTACAGCGCCCCGGCCACGATCACGGCCCAGGGCAACATCTTCCTGACCACCGGTTCGGTGCTGCGTGACAGTGACGGCGAGCCGATGCTGACCATCATCGACGACGAGGTCGGCAACCACGACACTCTCGGCGGGGCCTGCTCACAGGAATCGAACACGTTGCGCTACGGACACCACACCAAACACCAGCACGCCTGTGTGGAGAACTTCGTCGGCGAAGGCGCCCGGTGGGGGCTGACCAAGGCCGACATCGTCAGCAACATCAATTTCTTCATGAACGTGCCGGTAGATCCGGATGGCGCACTGGGCATCGTCGATGGCCTGTCGGCACCGGGCAAGGCGGTGTCGCTGCGGGCCGAGATCGACACGTTGGTGCTGGTGTCGAACTGCCCGCAGATCAACAACCCGTGCAACGGATTCGACCCGACAGCCGTGCGGATGGTCGTGACCCGACCATGACCACGCTAGAGGTGATCCGGCCCGGCATGGCCACCACGATCCAGGACTGGCCGGGACGGACCGGGTACTGGCAGATCGGGGTGCCGCCGTCGGGACCGATGGACGATGTGTCCTTCCGGCTGGCCAACATCGCGGTGGGTAACCCCGAGGGCGCGCCCGGCCTCGAGGCCACGATGGGCGGACCGGCGTTGCGCTTCGACACCGACACCTGGGTATGTGTCACGGGAGCCGCTGCGCCGGTGAGCGTCGACGGCGCACGGGTGGCGCAGTGGGTACCTTTGCTGGCCGAGGCTGGTCAGGTTCTGGACGTCGGCATGGTTGACGGCCCGGGCCTGCGGGTCTACATCGCCTTGGCGGGCGGGCTGCAGGCCGACGAATACCTCGGCAGCGCATCGACATTCACTCTCGGCCGGTTCGGCGGTCACGAGGGCCGGGTGCTGGCGGTGGGGGACAAGTTGGAAACCGCCGGGGCGCCTGCAGGCACTCGTCGGCGCATCCTGTTCGAGGAGCAGCCGGCCATCGGCCACCACTGGTACATCGCAGTGACCGTCGGCCCGCACTCCGCGCCGGAATTCTTCACCCGCAACGACATCGACACGCTGCTCAACCACGACTACGTGGTGCACTTCAACTCCGACCGCACCGGTGTCCGGCTGATCGGGCCGAAACCGGAATGGGCCCGCACCGACGGCGGTGAAGCTGGACTGCACCCGTCGAACATCCACGACAACGCCTATTCGGTCGGCTCGCTCGACTTCACCGGGGATACCCCGATCCTGCTCGGACCCGACGGGCCCAGCCTCGGCGGTTTCGTCTGCCCGGTCACCGTCACCGCTGCCGACCGGTGGAAGCTGGGCCAACTCGCTCCCGGTGCCACCATCCGGTTCGTCCCGGTGCAGGCAGCGTCGGCGGCCTCGCCGGCCACTGTCGGCCCGGCGCGCCGGGCCAACATCGCGGCGGTGTTCTCCCCAGGCGGCGATGAGGACGACGGAATCATCTCCGGCACAACCTCATCGGATGGCAGCACGGCGGTTACCTATCGGCGGATCGGGGACGACAACGTCTTGGTCGAATACGGCGAAATGCGCTTAGACCTCGCATTGCGGGCCCGCGCGCACGCCCTGCACCACGCGCTGGAACAACACCGGCCCGATGGACTCATCGACCTCACGCCCGGGATCCGTTCGCTGCAGGTCAAGGTGGACCCGGCCCGGCTGCCACAATCGGCGCTGGTGCCGCTGCTGGCCGAACTCGAGGCCTCGTTGCCTGCCGCGCAGGATCTGGTGGTGCCCAGTCGGACCGTGCGGTTGCCGCTGAGCTGGGATGACCCGTCAACGCGGGAGGCGATCGAACGCTATATGCACGGCGTACGGGCCGATGCGCCGTGGTGCCCGTGGAACATCGAGTTCATCCGCCGCATGAACGGTCTGGATTCGGTCGACGATGTGCACCGAATCGTCTATGACGCCGAATATCTGGTGCTCGGTCTCGGCGATGTATACCTGGGTGCTCCGGTCGCCACACCGCTGGATCCGAGGCATCGTCTGGTGACGACCAAGTACAACCCGGCACGCACCTGGACCCCGGAGAACGCGGTCGGTATCGGCGGTGCCTACCTGTGCATCTACGGGATGGAGGGGCCGGGCGGATACCAGTTCGTCGGGCGCACCACGCAGATCTGGAACCATCGTCATCCACTGGTGGCCCAGGGATTCGACCCCGAACATCCCTGGCTACTGAGGTTTTTCGACCGGATTCAGTGGTATCCGGTATCCGCCGAGGAGCTGCTGGACCTGCGCGCCGACATGGCCGCCGGACGCGGCCATATCGAGATCACCGACGGGACGTTCTCGTTGGCCGAGCATGAGCAGTTCCTGGACGCCAATGCCGAGGACATCGCGGTGAAGCGCACTGCGATGGAGGCGGCACGGGCCGAGGAACGTGAGCGGTGGGCAGCAGCAGGAGAATTCGCACGAAAGGAATCTGCATGAGCGAGCTTGCGAGCGAATCATCGGCCCGGCGTCGGATTGCCGAGATCTACCGCCACATCGCCGATAGCGGGCGATCCGAGGTGTTCGTCCACCTGCGTCCGCAGGCCGAGGTCGAGGACGAACACCGTGCGGCGCTTGCGGGTGGCGGATCCCTGGCCGGTTTGGTGCTCGCGGTCAAGGACAACGTCGACGTGGCTGGGATACCCACCACTGCAGCGTGCCCAGACTTCAGTTACATTCCCCATGCCGACGCACCGGCGGTGTCCGCTCTCAAGGCCGCCGGTGCTGTCGTCATCGGAAAGACCAATCTCGACCAGTTCGCCACCGGCTTGGTGGGGACCCGCAGTCCCTATGGCGCGGTGCGGGATTCCCGTCGGCCCGACTACATTTCCGGTGGGTCGAGTTCCGGGTCGGCGGTGGCCGTCGCGCTCGGATTCGCCGACATCGCGATCGGTACCGACACCGCCGGGTCCGGTCGGGTCCCAGCCGGACTGCAGGGCATTGTCGGGATCAAGCCAACCCTCGGTGTGGTCTCGACCGAGGGCGTCGTCCCGGCGTGCGCCAGTTATGACTGTGTGACGATCTTCGCCGCTGATCTGGCCACGGCACAGTCGGCGATGGCCGTGATGGGCGCCGGGGCACCGCAACGGCAGTGGCCGGCCGAGGTTCCCTTCGCAGCGCCGGTGACTCCTCGGATCGCGATTCCGGAAGCGCTGACCGGACTCGACGATGAATGGCAGGCCACCTTCGACGCCGCCGTACGCCAGGCGAAGGACGCCGGATTCGACACGGTCCCGATCCCGATGGACGACTTCTTCGCCGCGGCCGAGCTGCTCTACAGCGGCGCTCTGGTCGCTGAAAGATGGGATGCGGTAGGGGAGTTCGTCAGCACGGCAGGCCTTGATGCGGGGTTGGATCCGACCGTGGCTGCGATCATCACCGCGGCGGGGAGGTATTCGGCCACGGACCTGCTGCGTGATCGTCGCCATGTCGATGAGCTGCGCGGCAAGGCGTTGACGCAGCTCGCCGGCTGTCACGCGCTCATGGTGCCGACCGCCCCCGAGCATCCACGCATCGACGAGGTCGCGGCTGACCCGGTTGCCGTGAACTCCCGGATGGGCCGGTTCACGAACTTCTGCAACCTCTTCGACATGTGCGCCATCGCAGTTCCCGCGGGGACGGTGTCCGACGGTGCGCAGTTCGGAATCACCCTGCTGGCACCGGGATTCCACGACGGCGTCATCGCCGATTTGGCCGCCCGGTTCCTCGATGCCCCGTCGGCCGGGACCTGGCCCGAGTCGGGCGGCGCGCCGTTGACAGAGCTTGCGGTGTTCGGTGCGCATCTGCGCGGGCAGCCGCTGGAACACCAGCTCAGCGGGCGGGGGGCGCGCTGGGCCGGGCCGATCACGACCGCACCGCATTACCGTCTGTACGCACTCGACACGGTTCCGCCCAAACCGGGGCTGACGCGCGTGGGCGAGGGCGGTGCCCCGATTGTCGGAGAACGGTGGCTGTTGTCCCCGGCTGCGCTGGGCGAGTTCCTGGCCGAGTTACCCGCACCGATGTTGCTCGGGAAGGTGGAGCTCGACGACGGCCGCTGGATCACCGGCTTCGGCTGTGACCACACCGCGCCAGCATATGGCCGCGACATCACCGAGTACCGGGGGTGGTTGGCCGCGATGGCTTGAGCCGGAAGGGGTGGCCCTCAGCCGCCGGGCACGATCAGCGAGACCATCGTCTCGAGCTGGCGGGCCATCTGTCGGTAGCTCATCGCGCCCGATTGTGCCTGCAGCAGTGCGCCCCAGAACACTGATTCCAAGGTGGCGAGTACCTCGGGCCAAGCTCCGCCGCCCAGGGCGGTCGAGATTCGGCGCGTGATCTCAACCGCGATCCGCCCACGTACATCGTCGACCATCTCGTCGTCGGTGCTCATCAGTGCCTGGGTGCAGGCGCGCGCCAATCGAGGCTCATCGGCCATCAACAGCGTGAGTGCGGTGAGCTGCTGGGTGACCCGGTCGGTGGGGCTGGTCGCGGGATCGATGTCCAGCGGCAGCTGAATCACCCGGTCCAGGTACAGCTCGGCGAAGACCACCTCGATGGATGGGAAATGTGCGTAGAGCGCCGCTGGCGCCATCTTCGCGCGAGCTGCCAGCGCCGGCACCGAGACGTCGTTGTCTGCATCGAGAAGTTGCGTCGCCGCACCGAAGACACGACGCTGCGCGCGGACGCGCTGACACTGTGCGTCGTTTAGGCGTGTGACCGTAGCCACCGCTGGCCTGGACATGTGTCCAAGATATAGATTCGCGGCCCGATTGGCAATCGCTCAGCGAAACTGCATGTATCAACCCATATTTAGTGTTGGTATTCGTGCATTTCGGCCGCCGGTGAGTGTTTGGACGGGACTGCTGACTCGGAAAACCGGACAGGTGTCCAGTATGATCTGCTCAGATCTGAAGGGGGAGGTCCGATGGCTTACGTGATCACGCAGAACTGCTGCAAGGACGCCAGTTGTGTTCCGGTGTGTCCGGTGGACTGCATCCGTCCGGCGGAGGGCGGGCTGGATTCCATGTCGGCCGAGATGCTCTACATCGATCCGGAATCGTGCATCGACTGTGGAGCGTGCTTCGAGGAGTGCCCGGTGGGCGCGATCCACTACGAAGAGGACTTGCCCGGTGAACTGCAGCGGTTCAAGGACCTCAATGCCGCGTACTTCAAGCGCCATCCGCTAGAGCCGGTGACGGTACCGACGGCCACATCTCGCTCGCGGGTCGACCCGGGATCGCTACGGGTCGCCATCGTCGGTTCCGGACCGGCCGCCTGCTACGCCGCCGCCGAGTTGATCGATGTCGACGGTGTGGAGATCAACCTGTTCGAGCGACTACCCACGCCGTTCGGCCTGATCCGGGCGGGCGTGGCCCCCGACCACCAGCACACCAAGTCGGTGGTCGACATCTTCGAGCGCGTGTTCACGAGCTCACGGTTCGCCAGCCATTTCAACGTCGAGGTTGGCCGGACCCTCAATCATGATGAACTCCTCGCTCATCACCACGCGGTGATCTACGCGGTGGGGGCGGCCACCAGTCGGCGGCTGGGTATCGAGGGCGAGGATCTGATGGGGCACCACGCTGCGGCCGAGTTCGTCGGTTGGTACAACGGCCACCCCGACCACGCTGCGCACCAGTTCGATCTGTCGGGTGAGCGGGCGGTCATTGTGGGGAACGGCAACGTCGCCCTCGACGTCGCTCGGGTGTTGCTCATGGACCGGGTCGCGCTGGCGGCCACCGACATCGCCCAGCACACCCTGGATGCCTTGGCCGACAGCGCGATCCGGGAAGTCGTGATCCTGGCGCGACGCGATATCGGTCACGCCGCGTTCTCGGCGGGGGAGTTCCTGGCCCTTGGCCACCTCGAGGGCGTCGACATCATCGTCGACCCCGAGGATCTGCCCGCCGACGACGAGCACGACGACGTCGAAACTTCGTTCAAGCTCGCCATCGCCCGGGAGTACGCCGAGCGCCCCCCGACGCCGGGGAACAAGCGCGTGGTGTTCCGGTTCGGCGCCACCCCGGTCGCCATCGTCGGTGCCGACCGGGCCGAAGGGATCGTGATCAGCACTGACCGATGCGGTACCGGAGTGCTCGAGACGTCGCTGATCCTGCGTTCGATCGGATACCGCGGACTGCCGATCGCGGGCCTGCCCTACGACGAGGACTCCGGGATCGTGCCCAACGATTCCGGTCGAGTCGTCGACGGTGCACCGGTGCCCGGCACCTATGTGACCGGCTGGATCAAGCGCGGACCGCGTGGTGTCATCGGCACAAACCGGTTGTGTGCCGAGCAGACGGTGGCCCAGCTGTGGGCGGATTTCGATGCCGGTCTGTTGACGCGTGACGTCGAAGATCGCGAGTCGCTCGATGCGCTGTTGGCCGCTCGGGGAGCAGACCCGGTCGGCTGGCCAGGATGGCGCGCGATCGATGCCGCCGAACGGGACCGTGGTGTCCAGGCGGCACGGCCGCGGGTGAAATTCGTGTCGGTCGAGGAGATGCTCAGCGCGGGCCGGCGCGGCTGACTTCGGCTTCGGTCTGCGGATCGGGATCGCGAGTCGTGCGGGTCGCCAGGACCGATCCGGCGAGGATCAGCGCCAAGCCGGCCACGTTGTAGACGGTCAGCGGCTCGCCCAGCACGATGACCCCGGCGGCCAGGGCGACGGCCGGGTTGACGTAGGTGAACACGAGTGCCCGCGCACCTCCGACCTCGCGGATCAGCGCGAAGAACACGACGAATGCCAATGCCGTGCAGACCACGGCGAGTGCGGCCAGGGCCACCAGTACGCGGTGCGACGGCATCGGGTCCGGCCAGGTGGTCAGCGCCGGCGTGATGTAGATCAGTGCCGCGACGGACAGGCAGGCCGCGGTCAACGGAAGGGCGGGCACGTCGCCCAGGTAGCGCCCGGCGATCAGCGGAGCGATCGCGTAACAGGTTGCCACCAGCAGCACTTCGGCGATCGACCAGCCATGCCCACCCGTCAGCCCTGGCCCGGCGAGCAGCGCCACACCGGATAGACCAACCCCGAGTCCCGTAATCCGCTTGGCGCTCAACCGTTCTCCACCGGTGAGCCGATCGAGAACCGCGGCGATGATCGGGGCGGTGGCGATCAACAGGCCCGTCAACGAGCTGCTCAGGTGGCGTTCGGCATCGGAGAGCAGGAACCACGCCGCGATGATCTCGAAGAACGCGAAGGCGAGCACGGGCCGCCAATGCCGCAGCACCGGCGCCCAGGCCGCGCGCGACATCACCAGCGGCAACAAGACTGCCGCGCCAATGGCGGTGCGGGCCAGGACCAGCACGGGCACCGACACGCCTTCGACGGCGATTTTAATCAGGAGGTACGGGATACCCCAGATGATGCTCATCGCGCTCAGCAGCAGCCAGCCCCGCACGCTCATCGGTCCAGACTACGGATGAGCACCGCGAGCGCCGCCGTCCCCGCTGGTTCAGTTTCGGTGCGCGCCGAGCCCAGGTCGGCCTCAGGCCCGGGTCAGCTCCGCGTAGCGGGAGACGTGGTAATCGGTTGACCCGAACTCGTACTGCACCGCGGTGAGCCGCTTGAAGTAGTGACCGATCGCCAGTTCCTCGGTCATCCCCATGCCTCCGTGCAACTGCACGGCGTTCTGCCCGACGAAGCGCGCGGCCCGGCCGATGGTGGCCTTTGCCGCCGATACGGCCTTGGCCCGTTGCGCGGGTTCGGCATCGAGGTTCAGCACGGCGAGATACACCGCCGCTGAAGCCTGTTCGACCTCCATGTGCATGTCGACCATCCGGTGCTGCAACGCCTGGAAGCTACCGATGGGCAGGCCGAACTGCTGGCGCTGTTTGCAGTACTCGACCGTGTCGGCCAGCACCTTGCGCATTCCGCCCACGGCCTCGGCGCAGACCGCCGCCGCCCCCTCGTCACGGGCCAGGTCCAGCGACGGCCAGGCCTGACCCTCGGTCCCCAATAACGCCCCGGCAGGCAACCGGACGTCGGAGAACGTCAGGTCCGACGCCCGGCGGTCGTCCACTGTGCGATATGGATGAGCGGTGAATCCCGTTGTCAACGAGGCGATCTCGACCAGGAACAGGGAGATCCCGTCGGTGTCGGCGCGTTCCCCCGAGGTACGCGCGGTCACCAGCAGGTGGGTGGCCAGCGGTGCGTCGACGGCCATCACCTTGGAGCCGTCGAGCACCCACTCGTCGCCGTCTCGGCGCGCGGTGGTGGACACGTCGCGCCAGTTGTCCCCGGAAATCGGCTCGGTGGCCGCCAGCGCGACGATGGCTGAACCCGCCACGATGTCCTCCAACAGGGCGGCCGCGCCCGCGCCACCGGACCGGTGCAGCAGACCACCGGCCACCACCACGGTATCCACAAAAGGCTCGATGACCAGGGCGTGGCCCAAAGCTTCAGCGATGACCATGGTTTCGACCGGGCCACCACCGATGCCACCGGCCTCCTCGGGCAGGGTGGCGCCCAGGATGCCGAGTTCGTCGGCGAAGCCACGCCAGATCTCGGGCTGCCATCCCGGGCCGGTCTTGGCCGCGGCACGGCTCGATGTCAGGTCGTAGCGACTGGCCAGGAACTTGGTCAGCCCGTCGCTCAGGAGTTCCTGTTCGTTGGTCAGGTTGAAGTCCATCTAGAGCCCCAGTTCTGCCTTGGCGAGGATGTTTCGCTGAATTTCGTTGCTACCGGCGTAGATCGATCCGGCCCGGTCGTTGAAGTAGCGCAGTGGCGCGACCGCCTGCCACGGTGCTCCGCTGTGATAGCCGTCGGCGGGCGGCTCGTACTCGGCCACCGGACCGCCCGGGAAGGTGGCGTGCGGTTGGTAGGCACGGGCCAGCGGGCCGGCGGCCTCCATGGACAGTTCGGTCAGCGTCTGGCTCAGTTCGGTGCTCAGGATCTTGAGCATCGACGACGCCGTGCCGGGATGACCGCCCTCGGCGACCGCGGCCAGCACCTGGTACTCCAGGATTTCCAATACGTCGGTGCGGATCCGGGCGTCGGCGAGCCTGCGGCTGAACGCCGGGTCGTCGATCAGCCGGCCACCGTTGGGACCGGGTTGTTCGGAGGCGACCGCCGAGATTTCGTCGCCCAGCACCTGCAGGGCGGGCGCGTTGGCGCCGCCGCCGCGCTCGAATTCCAGCAGATATTTGGCCACGGTCCAGCCGTCGTCGATCGTGCCGATCACGTTGGACTTCGGTACCCGGACCTCGTCGAAGAAGACCTGATTCTGTACCTCTTCGCCGGAAGTCATGACAAGCGGACGGATTTCGATGCCGGGGGAGCTCATGTCGATCAGCACGAACGTGATGCCCTGCTGTTTCTTGGCGCCACGGGTGGTGCGCACCAGCGCGAACATCCAGTTGGCTTCCTGGGCGTGGGTGGTCCAGATCTTGCTGCCGGTGCACACCAGGTCGTCCCCGTCGGTCACCGCTGCCATCGACAGCGCGGCCAGGTCCGAGCCGGCCTCGGGCTCGGAGTAGCCCTGGCAGAAGAACACCTCGCCGGTGAGGATGCCGGGAAGGAAGTAGTCCTTCTGCGCCGGTGTACCGAATTTGATGATGGCGTGAGCCACCATGCGGATGCCCATGGGTGAGAGCGACGGGGCGCCGGCCAGGGTCGATTCGCGGCTGAAGATGTAGTGCTGGGTCAGGCTCCAATCGCAGCCGCCGTGTTCCACCGGCCAGGCCGGAGCTGCCCATCCCCGCTCGTGGAGGACCTTCTGCCAGGCCATGCTGGCGTCGTGATCGGCATACACGCTGGTCATCAACTGGCCCGCGCGGCGGAGCTCGGGAGTCAGATTCTTGGCGAGAAAGTCGCGAACCTCGTCGCGGAATTCCTGGTCGCTCGTCGACCACTTCAGGTCCATGCCTGCCCCTGTCTCTGCGGTGTCGCTCCACAGAGTAAACCTAGTTAGTCAAGTGGCGCAGGCCACCCCGCAATGCGCGGTCGCCCCGATGCGAGTGCGACGCTGTCAGATGTTGCTGGGCGGTGGTGGTGCCCGGCCGAGGTCACAGGCGATAATCGAGGGCGTGGATCGTCGCCAAAGCGGTCAGGACCCCCAATCTCCGATGACACTGCTGCAGAACCTGCCTGCCCTGGTGGTGCTGGAGAGGTTCCCGGTGCCGGTGTTGGCGATCGCCGAAGACGGCACCATCCTCTTCGCGAACAGCGCTTTCGGCGAGATGGTGGGTCGCTGCGCCGACGCGGTCAAGAACATGCCGTTTGCTGAGGTGTTTCACTCACTGCCCGCCGACGAGTCGGCGGTGTCGGTGATGCGCGCCAATGCCGGCCTGCTCGTCGATCTCGTCCATCACGACGGGTCGATCGTGCGGGCGCGGATGAGCAAATCGGCGCTGTTGCGCGGCGATGATCCGGTGGCCTTGGCGACGTTCGAGGACCTCACCGAGCAGCTGTGGGCCGACGAGCTGTAGGGCTATCCCGCGGCCTTCGCACGCCGCAGCGATTCGCGTGAGAGAAACTCACGGAAGTAGTCCAGCGACTCCGGGCTGACGATCGCGGGCAGCAGCAGATTCCAGGTGCGGGCCACGCGTTCACGTAGGTCGGTGCCCGTCGTGGTGGCCCGCGACAGTGCCTCGGCACCCAACATGGAGCCCAGGATCACCTCGGCGGCAGCCGCGATATCCAGACCTTCCCGCAGGTCGCCTTCATCGGCGGCCTGGGTCAGTTGTTCGGTGAGCTCGTCGAGCCAGCTCGTGTACACCCGGGTGGCGGCGGCATTGATCCCGCTGAACGTCCGTAGCAGTTGCATACCGATCTGGGAGACCTTGTCCGACCGGGTGAAGTCGGCCACGACGAACAATCCGTGGATGGTGTTTTCCAAAGCCGGCGAAGAGGATTCGGCGATGGCGCGGAACGTGGTCAGCATGGCGGCGCCGCCATCGTCGATGATTGCCTCGGCCAGGGACTCCTTGGAATCGAAGTGGTAGTACAGCGCACCCTTGGTCATCTCGGCCCGCGCGATGATGTCGCCGAGCCCTGTTGCCGGATAGCCGTGCGCGCTGAACAGGTCGACGGCGGCGGTGATGATTTTCTGCCGGGTCAGCTCGGATCGAGCCTGGCGTGCCATTGTGGCGTTCCTATCACTTTGTGCGGTGGCGCAGTGGCGCCGCCTTCTTGATGCCCACTGCGGTGCGTCGCCGGATGAATTGTTTGAGGTAGCCGAGCCGGTCTGGCTCGACGAACCCGGCCATCGCCAGCAGCCAGCTGTGCTCGAGGTCGGTGAGAAACCGCGCTGGATCGTCGAGGTCACTGGTCTGACGCACGCCCAGGTATATCGACACCAACAACCGGGCGACCGCCTCGGGGTCTGTCTCAGCGGTGAAATCGCCTTCGCCGATGGCCCGTTTGGCGATGCCGGCGAAGCCCTGCACCCATTCGTTCAGCACCCGCGGGCCCAGGTCGTCGGCCCGGCCGATGGATTCGACGAGGTTCAGGCAGGCCCGGGCGATGGGGTCACCGATGTCTTCAGCGGCAACCAGGCCCGAGAGATCGATCAATGTCTCCGCTCCGGACAGGTTGCGGGCCAGGACGTCCTCGATTGCCTTCCGGGCGCGCTCGGTCCGGTGTTCGACGATCGAGACCGCCAGTGCGTGCTTGGACCGGAAGTGGAAGTACAGCGCGCCCTTGGTGACGTTGGCGTCGGCCAGGATGTCGTCGAGGCTGACCAGGCTGTAGGGAGTGCGGGCGAACTGTCGCGCCGCCGCCTGCAGGATCTGGAGGCGGGTCAGCTCTGCTCGCCGGTCGAGCTGCTCAGTCACCACGGGGCCTTCCTGACTCTGATCGGCAGGCGGCCGTCTGATTAGTCGTCGCCACCAGCAGACTCAAAGTCTTCGCCGTACGTGCATAACATTCTAAAGGTATGTATCGTGCTTAGGGTGATAACTCTTGGTTCGTCGCGGGCTGCCCGCCCGGCTGCGGCGTTCGCCACGGCCGCGGGCGCTGTGGCGAGTGCCACCATTTGGCGGTCGGCAGTAGCCAAGGGCTATCCTGGAAACGTTGCCATGGCCTGCACCGGCAATCCCCCTCGAATCCCGGTGCGGGCCATGGCGACCTCAATTTCTGGTGCCTACCAAGATTATTCGATCTTGATAATGCACCCGGTGGTTCAGGCGGAGTGTCACTAGCCGATGTGGGATGACGAAGTCGACGTCGTTTGCTGTGGCTCGGGCTTCGGAGCATTGGCCGCAGCCGTAGCGGCGGCGGATGCCGGGCTTGACGTGCATATCGTGCGTCCGGGAGCCCCTCGATCGCTAACGCCCGGACCGGAGACATCGTGGTTGGGTGTGGGCGTCGAGGATCCCGAGACCCGCGAGTACTTCGATGCCCTGTCGGCGGACCTGAAACCTCTCGCTGACGCCGAGTACGACACCGCCCTGATGGTCCGGGCGGTCAGTGAATGGACCCCCGTTTCCGGACGTGGCCGGATCGCGCCGTTCTACGGTGCTCGGCTGCAGGACTGGGCACAGCGATGCCTGACTTCTCCCTACGGCGTGCTCTACACGCGGTTGGCGGACCGCGGTACCACCTCGATGACGTCCGGCACCGGTGAGGAAATCCAGGTCAAGATGCTGGGCGCGCTGGAGGCCGAGCCGGCCACAGGCACCGCAGCGGTGCTCGGTGACTGGTTGTCGGCCCAGGTACACGACCGGCAGATCCCGACCGTGGACAACGCCACCCTGCAGCGCCTCGTGTTCGAGGAGGGCGAAGTACTGGGCGCGGTGATCGATACCGCAGACGGTCCGTTGGCCCTGCGGGCCCACCATGGCGTGGCCATATCGACGGAACCTCATGGTGCCTCGACCTCGGTGGCTGCTCAGCTCATTGAACCCGGCAAGCTCGTGCAGGTGGGCCTGGTCGGTTACAGCGCGAGCCGATTCGGCCGACTGGAACTGTTGGAGGTCGGGCGGGGCGGAGCGGTATCGGGCTATTGCAGCTCCGGCGGGGTGCACGACTCGAAGCGTGAGTCGTATCGATCACGTGCGCGGCGCAGCTGAGAAGTGCACCGGCACCCGCCCTCTGGCCAGTAGCGCGGCCATCTCGGGGCCGAGGATCGGTTTGGACAGCAAGAAGCCCTGGGCGCGGTAGCAGCCGTGCCGCAACAGCGTCAACGCGGCACGTTCGGTCTCCACGCCCTCTGCCACCAGTTGGAGGCCGAAAGCTCCGGCCAAGGCGATCACCGCACGCACGATCGGTAGATCGCCCGGGTCCGAACCGAGTCCGGCGACAAAGCTGCGGTCGATCTTGAGGGTGTCCACCGGCAGGGACTTCAACAGCGACAGCGCGCTGTAGCCGGTGCCGAAGTCATCGATGGCCACCTGCACGCCCACCTTGTGCAGTCCGGTCAGTGTCGAGCGGGTGGTTTCGATGTCCTGCACCACGATGCTCTCGGTGATCTCCAGACAGACCGATCCGCGGGGCAGGCGGAACTCCTTCATGACGCCGGCCACCGATTCGACGAATCCGTCGGTCACCAGCTGCACCGGCGACACGTTGATCCGGAGCACGATGTTGCGGCCGACACCGTTGGACCGCCACCGGGCGAACTCGGCGCACGCGTTCCGGAGCACCCAGCGCCCCAATTCTCCTGCCAGGTTTATGGATTCGGCCACACCGATGAAAGAGTCGGGGGATAGCAGGCCTCGGGTCGGGTGCTGCCAGCGGACCAGGGCTTCGGCGGCCAGCACCTCGCCGGTACGCATGTCGATCTCGGGCAGGTAGTGCAGCACGAGCGCGCCGCTCTCGATCACGCTCTGCAGGTGCAACTCGATGTCGTTGCGGAAGTCGATCTCCATCGCCATTGCATCGGAGAACACCGCGACCCGATTGCCGCCTGAGCTCTTGGCGGTCAGCACCGCGTGGTCGGCTCGGTTGAGCAGATCGGAGGTGGAGTCCCGGCCCGGCATTCCTTCGGCCAGGCCGATGCTGACGGTGCGGGTGAGCATCTCGCCTTCGATGGTCACCCGTTCGCGCAGCACCGACTGGAGTCGATAGGCGAGTGCGGTGGCCGCCTCGACGGTCATCGATGCCGCAGGGACGACGACGAACTCGTCACCGCCGAGTCGCGCGATGAGCTTGGGTTGGTCGTCCCCGCGCTGTAACCGTTCGGCCAGGATGCTGATGAACGCATCTCCCGCGGTATGGCCCAGGTAGTCGTTGATTGCCTTCAGCCGGTCGAGGTCGAAGAACATCACCACCACGGGCCCGGGCTGACCGGGGGCCAGCCGGGCTTGCAGGTGCGCCATCAGCGCCCGGCGGTTGTACAGCCCGGTCAGGTGGTCGTGATCGGCGAGGTAACGCAACCGGTCTTCAGCCTCGATGCGGGCCTGCACCTGAGCGAACAACGACGCAATCGCCTTGAGCGCGTTGAGCTCTGCGGGTAGCCACTCGCGGTCGCCGAACTTGACGAAACCCAGGACCCCGGTGGTGATGTCGCCGGACAACAGCGGCACGCACGCCATCGAGGTGGTCGGGATGTGACGTCCGGCCTCGATCGTGCGCTGGTAGTCGTCGGTGGCGGGTTCCGGACGGAACACCGCCGGTTCCTTGAGATGCTCGGCCATCGCGAAAACCGGGTCGGCATCGGCGAAGTGGATGACGGCGATCGGGTCGGTCGGAGAGTCGAGCGGACGCGGCGGCCACTCGGCCACCAGCCGTGTCGCATGGGCCTCGTGATCGTTGTGACGCAGGAAGCTCACGTCCACGTCGAAGAACGAGACCAGCTCGGCGAGCACCTGTTGGCTCACCGAAACCGACGTTGCCGCGTCGACGGCCATGAGCTGTGTCGCGACCGACGTAACGAGCAGTTCGAGGCTGCCTGGCACCAGATACCTCCGCATATACCTCTGCACCGACCTCAGCCGCACTGTGGCGTCGAACCCGATCGGGCTCGACGCCGGCTGCGTACCGTTGGACGCTGCGCGTAGGACAACCTGAGCACGAGCGCCTGCGAGTCCTCGCGTTCTGTGCTGGTCAACCTACGAAAAGCGTACTGCAGGTCGCGCAGTGCATCGGCATGGCTGGGCGACAGTGCATCGCGGTCCCGGTCGTCGTGCGCGTAGAGGAACACCGGCGACACCGGTTGAACCGCCAGCCCTTGCTGTTGGGCGCCGACCCAGACGGCCTCGACTGCCGATCCCGCCAGTGCGTAATCGGTCAGCCGGCGGCCACGGACCGTGACGATCGCCAGCGCGGAGCTTGAGGTGACCCGCTCAAAGGTGTCGTCGCCGAGCGCCGCGCCGCCGTCCCAGTCCGACAGCTTCGCCATTACCTCGGGCCGGCGCAGGATGTCCAGCACCACCATGTCGGCCGGGTCCAAACCGAGCGTCCTCACCTCGATGCCGGTATCGGGTTCGGCATCGCCGGGCCACCGCAGTTCCGAGATCATCTCCCGGTGCAGAGTCGGCGTCAGATAGCGGATCCGGTCCGCCTCAGCCAGTAGGCCAGCGGCGGTTTCGATCTCGGCCGGATCGACGAGGACCGTCAGCTCGGCACCCTCCTTGCGGGCGGCGGTCCGCAGACCGTCGAGCACGGCGGGGCCGATCGGAGCCGCCGTGCCCCGGAGTCGATTGGTCTCCCGGGCCAGCATCGGTTCGTAGAGTTCAGCCAACTCCGGCGCACTGCCCGGGGTGAACTTCGCTATCCCGTACAAGGGCGTGCCCTCGTCGCCGCGGGACCACTGCACGTGCCCGGTCAGGCCGTGTGCGGCGGCGGCTACCCGGGAATTGAACGCGGCCGCTCCCAGCGCCACCGCGCTGCCGCGGTATCCGACGTCCATGGCCGTGGTGCATTTCGTCGCCAACCGGAGGCTGATCCGGTCGTCGCTCGCCTCGATGTGCCACGGCTGGACATTGCCGCCCGAGGGGGCGCGCGTCGCCGCGTCCGTGAGGATGTCTGCCAGCCCCGTCGGTTCGGTTTGGACTTCCGCGGGAACGGATGCGGACGTCGGTGCGGACCGGGTGGCCAGTGGATCACTGATCCGGTCGAGCGCGTCGGAGACGTCGACGCGCACCCGCCCGGACGGCATCGGCTCACCCAGACCGATGCGCCGCACGGCATTGGCGACGACGGTTGCCCCGAGTACGACCTCCGCGGCCAGTTGGGGCCAGGTGCTCAGCGTCTTGCCGACCTCGACCAGCGAAGCCGCCATGCGGGGCGAGAGCTGAGGCGCGTCGAGAATGCGCAGGACGTGTGGCACCTTGTCCTTGCTGCTGAGCCCGGCCAGGTCGCGCGCGGCGATGTCACCGAGCAGGCCGTGCAGGAGCGGCCGTGCGGGTTCGAGGTCGAACCGTTCGACGTCGAGCAGCCCGCGGTCGCCGGTGGTCATCAACACCGGCAGCCGTCGGGCCCGAGCGGCCTCGCGGACAAGCACTTTCGCGTCCAGTGAGTCGCATTCCTCGACGACGACGTCGAGCCCCAGCAGGAACTGGTCGATGGACTCGGGCACCGCACCGTTGCGGTCGATTCCAACCTTGATGTAGGGGTCGATCTCGGCGATCCTGCGTGCGGCTACGACCGCCTTGTTCAACCCCAGATCGAACACGGTGCCGGGTACCCGGTTGAGGTTCGCCAACTCCAGTTCGTCGAAGTCGGTGAGTCGGATCTCGCCGCACAGACCCTCGGTGGCGAGGTTATAGGCGACGGCGTGTCCGACGCTGAGGCCGATGACGCCGATCTTCAGGCGCGACAACCGCTGTTGTTCCTCGGCACTGATGAGATTGCGGTTGCGATCCAGGCGTAACCGATTGAACGCCGTCGGCCCCAGAATATGGACCAGGCACCGGCGCCACGGGTAGTACGCCCACCGGGTCGGTTCACTGAGGATTTCGGTGTCGACCGTAGGGATCAGAGTGTGCAGTGCGGCCTGCTGTTCACGGCATTCATCGATGACGGTGATGCGCGGGTCGCGGCGTAACTGGTCGAGGGTGCTTCCTGACCGATCTTCGTCGTCGATGAAGATCGCTCGATATTGATCGGGGTCGTTGTGATCGTTCAATGGGAGATTCTTGATGTTGGTGGAGGCGCTTTCCTGGGTCTCTTCGGGGATCATCGCCGCGCCTCGGTGGAGGCGAGGGCGTCGAAGCCGACGGTTCGGGGGTGCGTGCCGATTCGTTGGGCTTCGGCGAAGTACCGCGACAGCTGCCCCGCATCGGCGTGGTTGGCGAAAGTTCTGCTGTCCCACCACATCATCTTGGTCTGGTATCGCTCGTCTGGATACGGTGTCGCCGGGATCTTCGCTGCAAGTACTCCGCCGGATGACAGCCAGCGTTTCAGCACATAGGCGGCCGCGGTGGCCATACCGAACTGAATGTCCAACAGCGTCATGGCATGCAGCGGCATGCGCGCCAGGGTATCTGTCAGTGCGCGACTCTGTTCTGGGTCGTCACATACCCAGGCGGTCTTCATCTCGACCACTCCGAAGGGCAGGCGGTCGGCGATCATCTTGCGTACCGCGTCGAGTGCGGGCTGTCCGCTCCATTCCACGACGGCGTGGCTTTCGTCGACGCTGCGATAGGGCCCCTTGGCCCGCAGTCCGCCTACAACTTGGCCCGAGGTGTTGATGCCGACACAGAACAGCGCCGTATCCTCGCCTGTCCGTAGGGCTGTCGGGTCCAATGCTCGCTCCACTGCATGCTTGCGGTAATTGGACCGGGCTCCGCGGACATATTCGTTCCACAGTTCGCGCTCGGCGGGCGGGCGGGCCACGACGATCGTGCACTCGCTGTCGGGGTCCCACCAGGTTGGGCTTTCGTCCAATGTCACGCTGCGGTGGGCGACGGCATCGAGTTGGGGAGCGGTCATCTGGAATCCATTTCGTCGGTCAGCCGTGCCTTCCGACTGGACGGCTGATTTTGATGTGCGCCACGGTGTTGCGAATGCGTGTGATGAGTATTGCGCCGCCTCGTGGGGGAATTCCAGCGAGCTGAGAAATCTTGTCTGATCGCGGGACGAATTCCCCGCGGGCATCACCGATTTACTCACCAGTACATGCAATTTTGGCAAATTCGACAATCATCATTGATGCCGAATATGTCTGTTTGACACGCTCTTGGCAAAAATTATGAATTGACGCCGATGTCGAATGGGCGGTCCCCGGGCGGCGGCGCAGGCTTTTGCTGTGGCGGTTCTCAGCCAGCCCTTAGTGGGATTGTGCGTCGCGGTGAATGTCGATCGACTTGGCGAGGGGCCGGGCCTTTCGGATCGGCTGCGCATTGGCGGGTTGTGTGCCGACAGGGAGAGCTGAGATGAGATTCTGGTGTCGATGACACAGGAGTACCCGAAATCAACTGCTCTGCCGGCTCGGGATGTCGGCAGGCTGTTGCTGCGCTGCGGAGACCGGCCCGGCCTGGTAGCGGCGATCAGCGGCTTCCTCACCGGCGCCGGAGCGAACATCGTGTCGCTGGATCAACACTCCACCGAGCAGACTGGCGGTACCTTCATCCAGCGCACGATTTTCCACCTGCCGGGCCTGGCCGCGGTGCGCGACGAACTCGAGCGTGATTTCACGCAGCAGGTGGCCGAGCCGTTCGCGATGGACTTCCGGCTCACGGAGGCCTCCAAACCCAAGCGCGTGGCACTGATGGCTTCCCGCGAGGACCACTGCCTGCTGGATTTGTTGTGGCGCAACCGGCGCGGTGAACTCGACATGTCGGTGGTGATGGTCATCTCGAACCATCCCGACCTGGCCGATCAGGTCCGCGCGTTCGGGGTGCCGTTCCTCTACGTCCCGGCGACCCGCGAGAACCGGGCCGAGGCTGAGCAACGGCTGCTGGAGTTGTTGCGTGGCAACGTCGATCTGGTGGTGCTGGCCCGGTATATGCAGATCCTGACTCCCGAGTTCCTCGATGCCGTTGGCTGCCCGCTGATCAATATTCATCACTCATTCCTGCCGGCGTTCATCGGTGCGGCGCCGTACCGCAGGGCCAAGGAGCGCGGGGTCAAGTTGGTCGGCGCGACAGCGCATTACGTGACCGGCGATCTCGATGAAGGGCCGATCATCGAGCAGGACGTGGTTCGTGTGGACCACCGCCACTCCGTCGGTGACCTACAGCGACTGGGTGCCGATGTCGAACGGCTGGTGTTGTCGCGGGCGGTGCTGTGGCACTGTGAGGACCGCGTAATCCGGTTCGGGAATCAGACCGTAGTCTTCTGACCACGGTTCGGGAGGAGTGAGCGTGAAAGTCTTCAATGGTCTTGACGAATTCGTGGCGGCAGCGGGCAGCGAGCTCGGTCCGACCGACTGGCTCGAGATCACGCAGGATCGGGTGAATCTGTTCGCCGACGCCACCGATGACCATCAGTGGATTCACGTCGATCCTGAGAGGGCGGCGGGTGGCCCGTTCGGCGGCACCATTGCGCACGGCCTGCTCACGTTGTCGTTGTTGCCGCACTTCACCCATCAGCTGTATCGCGTCGACAATGTGAAGTTGGCGGTCAACTACGGCTACAACAAGGTTCGGTTCATCACGCCGGTGCGGGTCGGGGCCAACGTGCGGGCGCGGGCGGCGATCGCCGACGTCGCGCAACTCGACGGCGCGGTGCAGGCGACCATGACGGTGACGGTCGAGATCGAGGGCTCCGAGAAGCCCGCCGCGGTCGCCGAATCGATCGTCCGCTTCATCGGCTGACGGTTCTTCCGCGAGCAGCACAGAACTGCCCATTTTCACGCGAAAATGGGCAGTTTTGGTGGGTGCCCCTCCCGCTTGCGGGGACTGCTCGCCGTCGTCTGACAGTTGTCAGAATTCATTGACGCCCGTCAAAGGCCGCTGCTAGTGTTCTGCATCACAATGTGAAGGAGCACTGTTTTGCAGCGTTCACTGCCGCGGACCGCGATCATCGGCTCGGGCATCAGCGGGCTCACCGCCGGCAAGATGCTCAAGGACTACCGGGTTCCGTACACCACGTTCGAAGCGTCGGACCGCATTGGTGGAAACTGGGCCTTCGGCAATCCGAACGGACACAGTAGCGCGTACCGCTCACTGCACATCGACACCAGCAAGCATCGGTTGTCGTTCAAGGACTTTCCGATCCCCGAGCACTTCCCGTCGTTCCCGCACCACTCCGACATCAAGGCCTATCTGGATGCCTACGCGAATGCCTTCGGACTGTTGGAGAACATCGAGTTCAACAACGGGGTGGTGCGTGCGACCCGGTCCGACGGGGGCGGTTGGGAGATCGAGGATCAGGACGGAGCCCGCCGCGAGTTCGATCTGCTCGTCGTCGCCAACGGCCACCACTGGGACCCCCGACTCCCGGAGTTCCCCGGGACGTTCACCGGTGAGCAGATCCACTCGCACCACTACATCGACCCGAAGGTACCGCTGGAGCTGACCGGCAAGCGGATCCTGGTGGTAGGCATCGGGAACAGCGCCGCCGACATCACCGTCGAGTTGTCATCCAAATCTCTGCAGAACGAGGTGACGCTGTCCACCCGATCGAGCGCGTGGATAGTGCCGAAATACATTGCGGGACAACCGGGAGACAAATACTTCCGCACCAATACGTATCTCCCGTTGTCGTGGCAGCGCAAGATGGTCCAGCTGATCGGACCGATGCTCGGCACCGATCCGACCATGTACGGACTGCCGGCCCCAAATCACAAGCTGTTCGAAGCGCACCCGACGCAGTCGGTCGAGCTGCCGCTGCGGCTCGGATCCGGTGATGTGGTTCCGAAGCCGAACGTGTCCCGGTTGGACGGCGACACTGTGCATTTCGAAGACGGGACCAGCGGCGTCTTCGATGTGATCGTGTACGCGACTGGCTACAACATCACCTTCCCGTTCTTCGACCCCGAGGTCGTCAGTGCGCCCGGTAACCACATCCGGCTCTACAAGCGGATGTTCAAACCCGGTATCGATGATCTGGTGTTCATGGGTTTCGCCCAGGCGATTCCGACGTTGTTTCCGTTCGTCGAGTGTCAGTCGCGACTGCTCGCGGCCTACGCGGTCGGACGGTACGGACTGCCGCCGGTGGCCGAGATGGAGCGGGTGATCGATGCCGATCAGCAGCTGCACGGCGGACACTGCACCGACCGGCCCCGGCACACCCAGCAAGTGGACTACTTCTACTACGAGCACGACATCCGCGTGCGTGAGCTACCGGCAGGGGCTAAACGTGCCGCAGACGGTGCCGGCCTGACGGTGGGAGTGACGCCGTGACTCGCACCGACCTCACGTTCTATTCGGCCGGTGACCGGTGCAGCGCCTGGCATTTCTCCGCCGCAACCGATGACTTCGCCGGTCCGGCGGGACGGCCGGTGGTGGTCATGGCGCACGGGTTCGGCGGCACGATGGACTCCGGCTTGGAGCCTTTCGCCGAATGCTTCGGCGCGGCCGGCCTGGATGTGGTGGCCTTCGATTACCGTGGGTTCGGCGCATCGGACGGGAAACCGCGGCAGAGCGTATCGGTCGAGCGGCAGATGACCGATTACGGCGCGGCCATCGCGGTCGCCCAACAACTGCCGGGTGTGGATCGCAGCCGGGTCGTGCTGTGGGGATCGTCGTTCTCCGGCAGCCACGTCCTACGGGTGGCAGCACAGTGCGCCGATGTCGCTGCGGTGATCGGCATGACCCCGTTGACCAGTGGGCTGGCCGCCAGCCGCGCAGCCGTGGCGCACCGCGATGTCGCATCGGCATTGCGCTGGACCCTGGCGGGGGTGAAGAGTCGCGTGGCCGTGGCGGCGGGCCGGGCGCCGACCCTGATGCCGCTGGCGGCCAAGCCGGGGGAGGCCGGCGCGTTAGCCCTCAATGGTGCCTACGACAGCTACACCGCGATCGCCGGGCCGACGTGGCGCAACGAGGTCGATTCGGCCATCGGGATGGAGCTGGTACAGATTCGCACCGGGGCCGCGGCCAAGGCCCTGAAATGCCCTGTGCTGATTCAGATTGCCGACTTCGACCGGTTCGTGCCGGCCAACTCGGTGATGAAGACGGCGGTGCAGGCCAGGGCCCAGGTTCATCACTACCCATGCGATCACTTCGATGTGTGGCCGGGGCATGACTGGTTCGACACCGCTGTCGAGGACCAGGTGAAGTTCCTGACCCGGACGTTGCAGCCAGCCTGACCGGTTACCTTCCCAGCGCGAGCAGACGCGAATGTACCCGGACGAGGGGAAAATGGGGTAGCTACACGTCTGCTCGCGGGGTGCAGTTACGGGGTGTACAGCGCCGCAACGTCTCCCGGCCGCACCTTGAGCGAGGCATTGCGGGGGAGTGCGTCGACGACCGCGACGGCCACCGGCACGTGATGGCTCGGCAGCGCCTCGCGCACCAGGTCTTTCAATTCGGCTTCGGTGGGCGCGACGGCGTCTCGCCGCAGCTCGACCGCGGCGAACGGCACCGCGCCGAGGCGAGCATCGGGAACGCCCACGACGCACGCGTCGAGCACACTGGGATGTGAGATCAGCACCCGTCGAACGGTTTCCGGCAGGATCTTGAAGCCACCGCGGTTGATCGCGCCGTCGCCGCGTCCGTGCAGGGTGACGAACTCGTCCTCGTCGATCGAGGCCAGATCGGTGGTACGTACCCAGTTCGGGCCGATGACCGTGACACTGGCTTCGAGCATCCCGACGGTGCCGGCCGGGACTTCGGCGGTCGTGTCGGGGTCTACGATGCGGACCCGCACGCCGGGCAGGGGCCGCCCGACGCTGTCAGGTTTGTCCGCGCCATAGCGGCGATGCAGCTCGGGGGTCCAGCTGCACACCGATCCGGCGAATTCGGTTGCCCCATAGGCCCACAACAACGGGATGCCGTAACGGCCCTCGAACTCGGCCCGCAATTCCGGCTCCAACGGCCCGGAGCCACCCGAGAGCCCCTCTAGCGACGCCAGATCCTCGGGTGGAACGTCGGCCTGCAGCAGCATCCGGAGGATCGCGGGTTGCACGCCGGCCCGGGTGATCCGATACGTCTTGATCGCCTGGACCCACTCGGTGACGCTGAACTTCTCCAGCAGCACCATGCGCTTTCCCGCGCACGGCGCGGCCAGCAGTTGGCAGACGCCGATGCTGCCGAACGGCCAGTACACCAGGGCGGGCGGGGTGTCGGGGCCGACCACCTCGCTGCCCGCTCCGATGGTCATGCTCAGGACGGTGTGGGCAAGCACATTGGTGGCCACCGGAATTCGTTTCGGCGGTCCGGTGGTGCCGCTGGTCAGAATGTGCAGACCGGACTGCTCCAGCGTGGGGTGGTGCCGGTTACCGGGCTGTCGCGCCGCGGCCGCGCCGACCCGGAGCGGATCACCGGACAACACGAGACCGGCGGAGCCGGAGGAGGCTACCGCACCATGTAGCTCAGGCGTCCAGTCATCGATGTCGGCGACAATCGCCGGCAATGCGAGGCTTTCGACGTCGCGGGCGATCGCGGTGGCGGATTGGTACGAGTAGATCATCACCACCGGGCGCCGCGTCGCGATGAACCCGAGGATCGTCGCGGCGTGGGCCACCCGGTTGCGTACCACGATGCCGACGGACTCGCCGGGCCCGACGCCTGCGTCCTGCAGCGCGACCGAGACCTGCTCGATGAACCACGTAATCTCGTTGCCCGAATACCAGTTTCGGGCGAACTCGATGAACGGCCGGTCGCCGTAGGCGTCCAGCCCGGCAGCCAGCACGTCAGCGAAGTCCGTGTTTACTGGGCTGGACACGCCGGCCTAGAACTGCGTGGAGCCCAGATCGACGGCGACCCGACTGGCCGTGACATACCTTGACTCGTCGCTCGCCAGCCAGATCGCCGCGTCCGCGATGTCCTCGGGTTCGGCGATGTAGTCCGGCAGGAACGGGGTGACCATCTGCATCAGGCCGGGGTTGGTGTCGTTGGCCCGGTTGAGTGCAGCCAGCATGTCACCGGTGCCCATCGGGGTGTTGACCGCGCCAGGATGCAGGCTGTTCACCCGGATCTTGTGCTTGCCCAGCTCGGCGGCGAACGCCCGGGCCATACCGGCGACAGCGTGCTTGCTGGCCGTGTAGTGCACCATGAACGGCTGCATCTTGATACCGGCAGCCGAGCTGATCAGGATGATCGACCCGCCACGTCCGCCGTCGATGATGTGCTGGGCGCCGGCCATCACCGTGTTCCAGGTGCCGGTGACGTTGATATCCATGACGTCGCGGAAGGATTCGGGGGTGGTCTCGTTCCACGGCTCGGGCACCGTGATACCCGCGTTGGCGACGATGACATCGAGCCGGCCGAACTCGGCGACGCCCTTGCCGACGATTGTCCGCAATGCGTCGTGGTCGCGGGTGTCGGTGGCGGTGGCGATGATCCGCTTGCCGGTGGCCTCGACCAGGCGCACGGTCTCGGCGAGATCCTCGGGGGTCGCCGAGTCGTAGGGCACGCTCGGCGGCAGCGGCGCGGCGATGTCGACCGCGATGATGTCGGCGCCCTCTTTGGCCATCCGGATCGCATGCGCGCGTCCCTGCCCACGGGCAGCTCCGGTGATAAAGGCGACCTTTCCGGCGAGCCGCTGGGTCATGGATTCTCCTTAGTGAATAGGTATTTAGAGTTGACGCTGGGCGGCCTTGACCAGCCCGCCGCCGATGATGAGCCGCTGGATCTCGCTGGTGCCCTCGTAGAGACGCAGCAGCCGGACTTCCCGGTAGATGCGCTCGACCGGGACCTCACGCATGTAACCGGTACCGCCGTGGATCTGCACCGCGAGATCGGCTACGTTGTCTGCCATTTCGGTGCAGAAGAGCTTGGCCGCCGACGGGGCGATGCGGCGGTCCTCGCCAGACACCCAATTGGCTGCGGCGTCGCGGACCAGCGCGCGTCCGGCCATCACGCCCGTCTGCTGGTCGGCGATCATCGCCTGCACCAACTGGAAGCTGCCGATCGGCTGGCCGCCCTGGGTGGCCGCGGCGGCATAGGCTACCGATTCGTCGAGCGCGCGTTGGGCCGACCCCACTGCCAGCGCTGCGATGTGTACCCGGCCGCGGGCCAAGGAGGTCATCGCGGCGCGATAGCCGACGTCTTCGCTTCCTCCGACGAGTGCGGTGGCCGGCACCCGCACGTCGGTGAAGTTGACGTCTGCCGTCCAGGCGCCTTCCTGTCCCATCTTGGCGTCCTTCGCGCCGACTTCGACGCCGGCTGCGTCGGCGGGGACGAGGAAGACCGCGATCCCCGCACCTTTCTCGTCAGCCGGGCGGGTGCGGGCGAACACCACGAAGAGATTCGCGGTGGGCGCATTGGTGATGAACCGCTTCTGGCCGTCGATCACCCAGTCGTCCCCGTCGCGAACCGCCTTGGTGCGCAAGCCCGCCGGATTGGATCCGGCGCCGGGCTCGGTCAGCGCGAACGAGGCGACGACGTCACCGGAGGCAATGCCCTCCAGCCACCGGGTCTTCTGCTCGTCGGTGCCGAACCCCACCAGCACCTGCCCGGCGATCCCGTTGTTGGTGCCGAACATCGACCGCAACGCCAGCGAGGTATACCCGAATTCCATTGCCAGTTCGACATCTTGGGCCAGGTTGAGCCCCAGACCGCCCCACTGCTGAGGGATCGCGTAGCCGAACAACCCCATGTTCTTGGCCTGGTCGCGCAGATCGTCGGGCACCTTGTCGGTGGCCAAGATCTCGTTCTCGCGGGGCACCACGGCGGTGCGGATGAAGCTGCGGGTCTGCGCCAGGATCTCCCGAAAATCCTCGTCGCTGACTTCGGCAAGGGCCGCGGTGGTGGTCACAGGGGAGCTCCATTTCGTCGCGCGGGATTCGCGGGGCTGATGAATCTCCAATATCGTATATGAAATATGATCTGGTTCAGACAGAGCCCCCGGGATCGAAAGTTAGGTGATCAGGTGTCGTTGCTGACCGGACAGACTGCAGTGGTGACAGGCGGTGCCCAGGGTCTGGGCCTGGCCATCGCGAAGCGCTTCATCGACGAGGGTGCCCGGGTGGTGCTCGGCGACGTCAACCTGGAAGCCACCGAGGCGGCCGCCCAAGAGCTCGGCGGGCCCGAGGTGGCGACTGCGGTGCGTTGCGATGTGACGTCGTCCGCTGAGGTCGAAGCCCTCGTGCAGGCCGCCGTCCAGCGATTCGGTGGGCTGGACATCATGGTCAACAATGCCGGCATCACTCGCGACGCGACGTTGCGCAAGATGACCGAGGAGCAGTTCGACCAAGTCATTGCGGTGCACCTGAAGGGGACCTGGAACGGCACCAAGTCGGCCGCGGCCATCATGCGGGAGAACAAGCGCGGCGCGATCGTGAACATGTCCTCGATCTCCGGCAAGGTCGGGTTGATCGGCCAGACCAACTATTCGGCGGCCAAGGCCGGCATCGTCGGCATGACCAAGGCCTCGGCCAAGGAACTCGCCCACCTCGGGGTACGGGTCAACGCCATCCAGCCCGGACTGATCCGGTCGGCAATGACAGAAGCCATGCCGCAACGGATTTGGGATCAGAAGCTGGCCGAGATCCCGATGGCCCGGGCCGGTGAACCCGACGAGGTGGCCAAGGTCGCGCTGTTCCTGGCCAGCGACCTGTCGTCGTACATGACGGGCACCGTGCTCGAGGTGACCGGCGGTCGGCACGTATGAGCACCCGCGAGGCGGTCATCTGCGAGCCGGTCCGCACGCCGATCGGTCGCTACGGCGGGATGTTCGCCTCCCTGTCCGCCGTCGAACTCGGCGTCGCCGCGCTCAAGGGTCTCTTGGGGCGCACCGGGGTGGCACCGGATCAGGTGCAGGACGTGATTCTCGGCCACTGCTATCCCAACAGTGAGGCCCCGGCGATCGGCCGGGTGGTGGCGCTGGACGCCGGGCTGCCGGTGACGGTTCCCGGCATGCAGGTCGACCGCCGTTGCGGGTCCGGACTGCAGGCCGTGATCCAGGCATGCCTGCAGGTGCGCAGCGGCGACAACGATCTGGTGGTGGCCGGCGGCGCCGAGAGCATGAGCAACGTCGCGTTCTACTCGACCGATATGCGTTGGGGTGGGGCCCGAGGTGGCGTGCAGATTCACGACGGGCTCGCGCGAGGCCGCACCACTGCCGGTGGGCAGTTCTACCCGGTGCCCGGCGGAATGTTGGAGACCGCCGAGAACCTGCGCCGCGAGTACGGCATCACCCGGGCCGAGCAGGACGAACTTGCGGTGCGATCGCATCGCAGCGCCGTGACGGCCCAGGAGTCAGGTGTGTTGGCCGACGAGATCATTCCGGTCACCGTCCGTGACCGTAAGGGTGAGCGCGTCGTCGACACCGATGAGCACCCGCGTGCCGGCACCACGGTCGAGGCCCTGGCCAAGCTCAAACCCGTTCTGCTCAAGCAGGATCCGGAATCCACTGTCACCGCCGGCAACTCCAGTGGTCAGAATGATGCCGCGTCGATGTGCATCGTGACCACCCCGGAGAAGGCCGCCGCGTTGGGCCTGCGGCCGTTGGTGCGGATGGTCTCGTGGGGATCGGCGGGCGTCGCACCCAATGTCATGGGTATCGGTCCGGTGCCGGCCACCGAGGTCGCGCTGGCCAAGGCCGATCTGCAGCTGAGCGACATCGACCTGATCGAACTGAACGAGGCGTTCGCCGCCCAGGCGCTGGCGGTGATGAAGGAGTGGAAGTTCGGCGAGGCCGACTTCGAGCGCACCAATGTCCGGGGATCCGGTATCTCGCTGGGGCATCCGGTCGGGGCGACGGGTGGGCGGATGCTCGCCACGCTGGCCCGGGAGCTGGATCGGCGTCAGGCCCGCTATGGGCTGGAGACCATGTGCATCGGTGGCGGGCAGGGGCTCGCCGCTGTGTTCGAGAGGGTGGCATCGTGACCAAACTTGCCCAGACCCTGGGGCTCACGGAGTTCCAGACCGAGATCGTCTCGACCGTACGGCAATTCGTCGACAAGGAAGTCATTCCAACCGCCCAGGAGTTGGAACACTCCGACACCTACCCGCAGGCCATCGTCGACCAGATGAAGGACATGGGCCTGTTCGGGTTGATGATCCCCGAGGAGTACGGCGGGCTCGGCGAGTCGCTGCTCACCTACGCGTTGTGTGTGGAGGAACTCGCCCGGGGCTGGATGAGCGTATCCGGGGTGATCAACACCCACTTCATCGTCGCGTACATGATCCGGCAGCACGGAACCGATGCTCAGAAGCAGAAGTTCCTGCCGCGCATGGCCGTTGGTGAGACCCGTGGGGCGTTCTCGATGTCCGAGCCCGAGCTCGGCTCGGATGTGGCGGCGATCCGTACCCGGGCGAAGAACAACGGCGACGGCACGTACACGATCGACGGTCAGAAGATGTGGCTGACCAACGGCGGGAGTTCGACGCTGGTGGCTGCGCTGGTGCGCACCGATGAGGGTGCCGACAAGCCGCACCGCAACCTGACTGCTTTCCTGGTCGAAAAGCCTTCCGGCTTCGGTGAAGTGGTTCCAGGACTGACCATTCCGGGCAAGCTCGACAAGCTCGGCTACAAGGGCATCGATACCACTGAGCTGATCTTCGACGGCTACCGTGCCGGCTCCGACGATGTGCTCGGCGGTGTCACCGGGCAGGGCTTCTTCCAGATGATGGATGGTGTCGAGGTCGGTCGCGTGAATGTGTCTGCGCGCGCCTGCGGAGTCGGGATCCGCGCCTTCGAACTTGCGGTGCGCTATGCGCAGCAGCGTGAGACCTTCGGCAAGCCGATCGCCGAGCATCAGGCGGTGGCATTCCAATTGGCCGAGATGGCCACGAAGGTCGAGGCTGCCCATCTGATGATGGTGAACGCCGCCCGGCTGAAGGACTCTGGCGAACGCAACGACGTGGCAGCGGGCATGGCCAAGTACCTGGCCAGTGAGTTCTGTTCGGAGGTCACCCAGCAGAGCTTCCGGATCCACGGCGGCTACGGCTATTCCAAGGAGTACGAGATCGAGCGGCTGATGCGCGACGCGCCGTTCCTGCTGATCGGTGAGGGCACCAGCGAAATTCAGAAAAATATCATCAGTAAGCGACTCCTGTCCGACTATCGGGTCTGAGCCGTGTCCATACCCGATTTCGCGGCGCGCCCGCAGCTGGCCGAGGATGTGGCACGGCTGATCCGTCGGCGCATCTTCGACGGCAGCTACCCGGCCGGGAACTACATCCGCCTCGAACAGCTCGCGGATGAACTGGGCATCAGTGTGACGCCGGTCCGCGAGGCGTTGTTCGGTCTGCGCACCGAGGGGCTGCTGACCCAGCAGCCCCGGCGGGGGTTCCTGGTGCTGCCGGTCACCCGGCGGGACATCGATGACGTGGCCGGGGTGCAGGCGCATATCGGCGGACAGTTGGCGTCGCGGGCGGCCGGTCAGATCAGCGACGGCCAGCTGGATGAACTCGACCGGGTCCAGCGGGAGCTGGAGGACGCGTATGAGCACAACGATCATGAGCGCGCGGTCAGGCTCAACCACGCGTTCCATCGGGGGGTGAACCGCGCGGCCGAGTCACCGAAGCTGGCCCAGCTGATGTCCCAGATCACCCGGTACGCACTGGAATCGGTGTATCCGACGGTCGAGGGCTGGCCCGAGCAGTCCACGCACGACCACCGCCGGATCTTGGCCGCGCTGAAGGCGCGCAACGGGGATGCGGCCCGCGACGCCATGGCTGAGCACCTGTGTGCGGCGTCCAAGCCTCTGACCGATCACCTCGAGCGCCTCGGCGTGCTCGAGTAGGGCTCAAGTAGACCCGCGAGCAGACGCAAACTCGCACATTTAGGTGCAAGAATGTGCGAGTTTGCGTCTGCTCGCCGAGAGAAGGGTGGGGCAATGCCAGGTATGCCAGGTACGCCAGGGGTTCTCGACGGGATTCGGGTGCTCGACTACGGCCGATTCATCGCCGCACCGTGGTGCAGCGCGATCCTGGCCGACATGGGCGCGGACGTTCTGCGTGTAGAGAAACGTGAAGGCGGGGAGGACCGTTGGGTGCAGGCCGTCACCGAGGGCGGTGAAGGGGGCACCTTTCTGCAGTGCAACCGCAACAAGCGTTCACTCACGCTGGACTCCACCACGGCCGAGGGCGCCGAGGTCACCAGACGTCTGGTGGCACAGGCCGACATCGTGATCGCGAACATGCCGGCGGCCGGGATGCGAGCCAGCGGACTGGATTACGACACGCTCAAGGCGGTCAAACCCGACATCATCCTGGCCAGCGCCACCGCCTACGGAGAGGGCGGTCCGTACAGCGACAAGATCGGTTTCGATGGTGCCGGGCAGGTGATGTCGGGTGCGGTTTATCGGCAGGGTCTGCCGGATCTGCCGATCCGGACGGTGGTGCCCTATGCGGATTTCGGGACGGCGCTGACGTTGGCCATCGGCGTGATGATGGCGCTGTATCACCGTGACCGCACGGGGCAGGGGCAGCATGTCGAGGGCGCCCTGCTGCCCACCGCGCTGATGTTGTCGAATGCCTTCCTGATCGAGCGGGAACTTCTGCAGGTGGATAAGCCCCGGATGGGCAACAAGGGTGCTTCGGTGGCGCCGTGCGATCTCTACCGCACCGCTGACGATCAGTGGGTCCTGCTGCAGGTGGCCGGCCAGCCCATGTTCAAGAGATGGTGCCGCCTGATGGGCAGGGAAGAACTGTTCGACGATCCCCGTTTCGCGAACGACGACATCCGTTGGACCAACGGCGACGTCCTCAACGACATCATGGCCGACTGGTGTGCCGACAAAACCAAAGCCCAGGTGCTGGAACTCCTGGAAAGCGCGAAAATGCCTGCCGCCCCGTTGCATTCCCCACAGGACGTCCTTGACGACCCGCACGTGCAGGCCATGGGCTACCTGCAGCGGATGCCGTTCCCCGGGGCGTCGCGGGATGTGCCGATCATCGAAACACCGTTCCGGATGTCGGCGACGCCCGGCACGATTCGCCGACGGTCTCCGCTGCTGGGAGAACACACCGACGAGGTGCTGGGTGAGATCGGTTATGACGCAACGCAGATCGCGGAACTACGGGCGAACGCGATCGTCTAACGGAGCAGCGCCCGCGCTTCGGGGCTTCCGTTCAGCGCTCGGGTGGTGCGGCGCACGATCTGCCACCCGCCATCGATACGACGCAGCGCGAAATGGTTCGCCCCGGCACGTGCCACGATCCACTTCTCGTCCCGGTACACCACCAGCAGTGATTCACACACTGCCTCCGCGGTGTCGCCGTCGAGTGTGACCCGGGCAGGACCGAGAAAATGACAGGCGCCTCGGGCGATGAGCGTTTGATGCGCATCCGAGTTCACCATGGCCTCTACATCGGCGCGGTTGCGCATCTGCCAGCCTTCGACGTCGTAGCTGCCGTCCTCGCTCCACAACCCCGCAACATCAGTGGCGGCACCGGCATCGACGAGCGGGCCGTAGGAGGCGATCAGCTGCGTCACCTCAACCTGGTCGCTGAGTATCTGGAGACGCTGCTCGAGGTCACGAAGTCGGGATTCGATGGGATCTCCCTGCTGCTTCACTGGGCGTCTGGCTTTTCCGCGCCGATCAGCCGGCGCATCATCCTGTCGGTCCGGAGGATGGTCGCGGCGCGGTCCGGGTTGCTGTGGGCAAGAGCGACTTTCGCATGCTGCGAGATGACGTGCAGGGGGCCGTTGCCGAGCGCGGTGAGACCTTCAGCGGCGACGTCGTCAGGCTCGGAAACCGCCATGCCGGGGATGTCGAAGTTGAGTCCGACCCGGTCCATCGCCGGGGTGCGGGTCACTCCCAGGACGAGCTCGAGCACGTCGACGTTGTGGTCTCGCAATTCCAGCCACAGGCTCTCGGCGAAAATCCTGCCGAATGCCTTCACCCCGCCGTACACCGTGTGCCGGTTCGACCCGAGGTAACCGGCCATCGATCCGACGAGCAAGATGCCTCCACGTCGGCGGTTGCGCATCGCGGCACCGAAGTGATGAACCAACGCCAGGGGGGTGGTGACGTTCAAGTCGATGACCCGCTGAAACGCGGCGAGATCGCCATCGAGGAACTCTGCGCTGTGCGTGTTGGCGCCGGCGTTGTGGACCAGCAGGCCCACCTCGACGTCCGAAACTGCCTCGGCGACAGCGTGGGCCGAGGAGGGCTCCGAGAGATCGACGCTGAGCGTGCGAACTTCGACCGAGAGGGCGCGACAGAGTTCGGCGGTTTCCTCCAGCGTACCTGCCTTGCGGGCGACGAGGAGCAGGTTTGTTCCGGCTTGCGCCAGTTGGAGCGCGAATGATCTGCCGACACCTTCCGAGCCACCGGTGACAACGGCCCACGGGCCGTACTTCTGAGCATTGAACGCCGTCACGTCGAGCCGGGAGCCTTCTTCGGTCACCAGTCTGTTGTAGCATCGCGTTGTCCATATTTCTAGATTGAATTCTAGTTTTGCGGAGGAGCTCGTTCGGATGCCGCGCGTCGGAACACCACGGGAGCCGGGGCAGGCCTCGACGCCCCGTCAACTGGCACGCAACGCCGCGATTCTTGGCGCGGCCGCCCGCTTGGGGACACTGCACGGGCTGGAGCGGGTCCAGATGGCGGACATCGCCGCTGAGGCCGGCGTCGCTCTCGGCACGCTCTATCGCTACTACCCGACCAAGCATCACCTGTATGCAGCGGCGCTCGCCTCGTCCATCCGGGCGATGCCCGAACCGACAGGTATCCCGGACGACCCGGTGGTGGCCGTATGTGGCTTCTTGGGTGAGGCCGCCGACAGACTGCTGGCGCAGCCGCGATTGGCTCGGGCAATGCTGGTTTCCATCAACGCTATTCGGTCGTCGGCAGACGCACCGGCAGATCTGTCGACGCGTGAGCGGATCTTGGCCATGGCAGGGGTTGTCGAACCCACCGACGAGGATCATCGGCTGGCCCGGCTGGTTGAGCAGTGCATGTACGGGATCCTGACCTGGGCCACCGCGGGGCAACTCGACGCGCAGAGCGCGGTCGCGGATGTGCGGTACGCATGTGAACTGCTACTGGCGCCGTGGAATGAGCGAGTTGCGGGCACACGACATGTGTGAACCACACGGCGGTGTGACTTACAACGGGTCCCCGATTTCGCGCAGGGCCGCGAGCTGATCACCGTAATGGTTGGCGCTGTCCGCGCTCACCGTGCAGTGGGCGATCGTCGCACCGACCTCGCGTAGCTGTTCCAGTCGTCGGCGTGCTCCGTCGGGGTCGCCGAGCGGATCTAGCGCCGCGCCGGGGGCCAGAACGACCTCAAAGCCCTCGGGCGGGCGGTGGACGGCGAGAAACTCGGCGATCGTCTCAGCGGACAGGCCGAACGGCATCCACCCGGTCCCGAGATCGACCGCGCGGCGCAATGACCGCTTGGTGCGGCCACCCACCCACAACGGTAGATCGGTTGTGGTCGCGTGCGGTTCGATGCTGAAGCCGTCCACCACAGGCCGGCCCCAGGCGGCCCGAAGCTTTGCGATATCCAGGTCAGCCGCCGCACCGCGGCCGTGCCACTGGGCGCCGAGCAGCTCGAACTCCTCGGTCAATGACCCCACACCGACACCAAGGATCACCCGTCCGCCACAGAGCCGGTCCAGAGTTCCGTAGCTCTTGGCCAGTGCCACCGGGTGGTGATATCCGAGCACCAGCACTGCCGTGACCAGCTGGATGCGCTGGGTCCGGGCCGCCAGAAACGACAAGGTGGCCAGTGGATCCCAGTACACCGTGCCGCGCACTCCGGCAGCCGAGGCGGGGATCCCGGTGTGCTCCGCGCAGGTGAGATGGTGGAACCCCAGCGCGTCTGCGGCTTCGGCGATCAACGCCAGCTCGCCAGGTCCGGCGTCGGCCTCCCACGGGGAGGTCATACCGGGATGTTGCATGACTACGGGGGTGGATAGTCCGAGCCTCACGGCGCAGCCTCCTTAGCGGTAATCGTGGCGAAGCTGACGGTGGCCACGACGGCCAGATCCTTGTCCGGAACCGTGAAGATGTCTACCTGAATCACCATGGACCGTTTACCACTGTGCACGATGGGCCACGGCCCGCGCGGCGCCACTGGTGACCGGGCGCAGATACCGCAGATTCAAATCCGACGTCACGACACTGTGGCCCGGTGGCAGCTGCCGCATCGCCAGCAGTCACCGGTCCGCCTCGGTGTAGCGGATGACACCGCGGATGTTGCGCCCCTCCAACATGTCCCGGTACGCATCGTTGATCTGGTCGAGGCGGTACTCGCGGGTCACCATGTCGTCGAGATTCAACCCGCCGAGTTGATAGCGGCTCAGCAGCTCGGGGATGTCGAATTGCGGGTTTCCGCCGCCGAACAGGCTGCCCTGCAGGCTCTTCTGCAGCAGCGTCAAGCCGGCCAGGTTCAGCGTGGTGTCGGAATCGACGACATTACCCATCGCCGTGAGCACACACGTACCGCCTTTTGCGGTGAGCTGCATCCACGACTCCACTTCGCGGCCGTCAATGCGCCCGACGGTCACGATGACCTTGTGGCACATGCGGCCGCCGGTCGCTTCGGCCACTCCGGCCAAGGCGGCCGCCACATCTGGGTAGACCGCGCGCGCACCGAATTTCAGTGCTTGCTCGCGCTTCCACTCCACCGGGTCGACGGCGAAGATGCGCCGGGCTCCGGCGATCGCCGCGCCCTGTAGCGCCGCGGTGCCGACACCGCCGATGCCGATGACCGCCACGTCCTGGCCGGGCCGAACGTCCGCACTGCGTACCGCCGAGCCGTAACCGGTGGTCACTCCGCAGCCCACCAGGCACGCCACCTCGAAGGGGATCGTCGGATCGATCTTCACCACGGACGTCCGATGCACGACGACGTACGGCGAGAAGGTGCCGAGCAGTGACATGGGAATCACGTTCTTTCCCTTGGTCTGTATACGGAATGACCCGTCGGAGACCGAGGCGCCCGCGAGTAGTCCCATTCCGAGGTCACACAGATTGCGCAGGCCGACCTGGCAGGCGGGGCAGCTGCCGCAGGAAGGGATGAAGGACATCACCACGTGATCGCCGACCTCCAGGCCCTCGGTCTCCGGCCCCACCTCGACGATCACCCCGGCGCCTTCATGCCCACCCAGGATCGGAAAGTCGGCCATCGGGATGTCTCCGGTCATCAAATGATGGTCGGAGTGGCACAGCCCCGCGGTTTCCAGGGCCACCTTGACCTCGCCTTTGCGGGGGTCGCCGATCTCGATCTCCTCGATCGACCACGGTTGACCGAAGTCCCATACCAGGGCACCTTTGGTTTTCATCGTTGGACACCTTCCCTCAACATGGCCCGCAGCGCGGTGTTGTCGACCTTCCCGGTGGCTCCGCGCGGAACCGCGTCCTCGTGGTCGAGCAGCAGCCACAGCGTGGGAACCTTGAACGAGCTGATGGAGACGTGAGCCTCGGTGCATAACGCCTCTACCGAGAGCCCGTCGACCACTACAGCCGCACCAACCCGATTGGCCTGGCCAACAGGAACATTCACAACGTGAGCGGTCCGGACTCCTGGAACAGACCGCAGCGCACGCTGAACCTCGCTGGGATAGACCGTGGCGCCACTGACTTTGAACATGTCATCGGAGCGGCCACGGTAGAACAGGAATCCGTCGCGATCGAGGTAGCCCAGATCACCGGTGGGGTAGTAGCCGTCCGGAGTGAAGACGTCCTCGCGACTGCGTCGGCAGATCCCACGCATGACATGCCGCCCGCGGATCTGGATCTCGCCGACGGCGCCCGCGGACTGTGTTGTGCCGGTTTCGGTGTCGACGATGCGAACATCCATGCCGTCGAACGGCTTGCCGCAGCTGCCCCAGGCCGATTCCGGCATGTCGGTGTCGGACTGGTATCCGCAGTACGGGCCGAACGATTCGGTCATCCCCAACAATGACGCCCGCGCTCCGGGACGTGACCGCATCTCAACCGGCAACAGCGCCTCAAGGCTTCCCGGCTGCAGTGTGGTCAGCTCTGCGGTGCCCGCATGGCGGGCCAGTGCCTCAGCCTGTTCGGGCCAGCCGCGAAACAGGGTGACCCGCTGGCGCCGCAGCAGTTCAAGGGTGGAGTCGGGACGGGGGATTGGCTCGGTCACCAGGGTGGCCCCGGCCAGCAGGGCAGAAAGGATTCCAGCGCCGAAACCGCCTACCCAGAAGAACGGCATGGGCAGATAGAGCCGGGTGTCGGGGGTGATGCGGCGGGCGTCGAGGCCGGAGCGGACGGCGCCCAGGGCATTTCGGTGCGAATGAATGGTCCCTTTGGGTGGCCCGCTGCTGCCCGAGGTGAACATGATCACCATCGGGTCGCTCTCCCGGACCCGGGCGGCAAGCGCATCGGCCGTGGCCCGTGGTCCGCTGAATAGCAGCGTCTCCCCGGCGGTCCACACTGCACGTAGCGCGGGCAGTCGACCGATTTCCACCGGGTAACGATGACCCCGGAATTCCTCGACCGCGATGAGGAACTGCACCGATGCCATCCGTAGTTGCGCCGCGAGTTCGCCGGGGCGCAGCAGTGTGCTCAGCGGCACCAGTACCGCACCGATCCTGGTGAGCGCGATGGCAATCCGTACCCAATCGACGCCGTTGGGCATCACGAGGCCGACCCGGGAACCTTTGGTGACGCCGTTGGCGAGGAATCCAGCTGCCAATACTGCTGTACTGGAATCCAGTTCGGTGTAGGAGAGCCGGGTCATGGGGTCGATCACCATCGGTTTCGATGCCATGGTTGCGGCACGCTCACGCAGCACGGTGTCGATGGTGAGGGCGGCGTCAGACATCGAACAGTCCCGCCAGCGCAGTGGTGTCGACTTTCCCGCTCGATAGCACGGGCAGTTCCTCCGCTCGCAACACCGCGAACCTGCGGGGCACCTTGTAGGCCGACAGTCGGGTACGCAGAGCGCGACACACCGCGGCCTCGTCGAACTGCGTCGAGTCGTTCATCACCACGACGGCAGCCACGACCTGCCCCCGGTCGGGGTCGGGCAGGCCGAGCACGTGTACTTGAACCTGGGCCTCGGCTTCGGTCAGGACTTCCGTCAGCGCCTTCTCGACCTCACCAGGTGTGACATTCGCACCGGCCGTTTTGATCATCGCGCCGGCTCGACCGAGAAAATAGAAGTATCCGTCGTCGTCGACGCGCACCAGATCGCCGGTGTGGAACCATCCGTCCACGTCAAAGCAGTCGTCGCGGTTGCGTCCGTAGTAGCCCAGCATGAGATACGGTCCGCGCACACACAATTCGCCCGACGGCAGCACTCTGGTCTCGAATCCGGGTGCGGACCGCCCGTAGCTGCCGCGACGATGCTCCGGCTGATCGCGTACGTCCTCGTCGATCAACACCACGCTGCCGGTCTCGGTCATGCCCAGTATGTTGTGCCGCAGTTCGGGATCATCCGGCCGGGCGTCGGGCGCCATGACCGGATACAGATTGCCCCGGGACGCCGTGAAGATCCGGTCGGGGTAGCTGGGGTGGCGTGTCAGGTTGGCGATGCCCGCGACGAAACCATTGGTGACGGTGGGTTTCTCAGTATCCAGCAGGTCGAGAGTGACGCCGGCATCGGTCGAGTTAGAGCAAATCAGCGTGCCCCCGGCGGCCATGGTGGCCAGTAGCCCGAAGGCGAACCCCCCGATCCAGAAGAACGGCGAGTTGCAGAACAGTCGGTCAGCGGCGGTGAGCCCCCGAATCTCGTTGAGATTGCGCTGATGTGCCACCAGTGCGCCATGTGTGTGCACCACGCCTTTGGGGGTGCCGGTGGACCCCGATGTGTAGATGATCGCCAACACGTCCGACTCTTCGACATCGTCTTCCAGCCCGGTCAGCCCCGGTCCGTCGGCGTGCGGCATCTCGAACAGCACGTGCCGCAGACCCGGGGCTTCGATATCGGCAAGACGTTGCACATAGTCGTTGTTGCGGTAGCTGCGCGTCGACAGCAGGATTCCGGTGTCGCTGTTGCGCAACTGGGTCCGCAGTTCGCTGCCGGTGAGGAAGGTCGAGTACGGCACCACCACCGCACCGATTCTCGCGGCGGCGAGCATGGCCACCACGAAGTCCACGCCGTTGGGGTAGAGCAGACCGACGTGGGTACCTTTGCCTGCACCCAGTTCGATCAGCCCGGATGCCACCGAGGCGGAGCGACGTTCGGCCTCGCCGTAGCTGATCCCTTCGTCGTCACAGATCAGCAGCGGGTGCTCGGTGCATCCGCGCAGAAGTCCGGGAACGGTGTCAGGCACTGGCAGAGAAGTACTCCCGTACGGCACCCAGGTCGGCCTTGCCCGACGGGGTGCGGGGGATCGAGTCGACAATCGCGATCCTGGTGGGGATCTCGTACCGGGCGAGCCGGCCCTGCAGAAAGTCGGTGAGTTCGGCCGAGGGGGCAGGCGCGCGCAACTCCACCATCGCCACCGGTGTCTCACCGAGCCGGTCGTCGGGCAAGCCGATCACAGCCGCACCGAGGACGGCCGGATGGCTCTCCAGTGCGGTGCGGACATCGTCGGGCATGACCTTGAATCCGCCGCGGATGATGGCCTGATCGGCGCGGCCGAGAATCCAGACGAAACCGTCGGCGTCGATGCGGGCCAGGTCGGTGGTTCGTATCCAGTCCGCGTCGGCATCGAACTGTGCCGGTTTGACCTCCAGCAAGCCTTTCTGATCCGACCCCAACGGGTCGCCGTCCTCGTCGACCACCTGCAGCTGGGCACCGGGATTGGCCCGGCCCACACTGCCGCGCTTGTCATTCCAATATTTGTTGTGGTCGGCGAGGGTCCAGCTCGCCACCCCACCGCCGAACTCGGTCGCGGCGTAGGAGGTCAGTACCGGGATACCGAACTTCTCGGTGAAGGCGTCGGCGTCGTCGGCCGACAGTGGGGCGGTACCGGAGGTGACCGCGCGCACACTGGCGAGGTCGTCGCGGGTGAGGTCGGAGTCCAGCACCATGCGCAGTGCGGCCGGCACAAGTGACACCGCCCGAGGCTGGTGCTCTCGCACGGCATCGGCCCAGCGTTGGAGCTCGAACTTGGGCAGCAGCACGAATGATCGCGCTTCGGCGATGCACAACAGCACCCGGAACACTCCGCCGACGTGGACCAGCGGTGAGTTGACGATGGCCACCCCGCGTCGCAGTTCGGTTGGTGCCGGGGCATTCTCAGGATCACGCCCGATGACGCTGCGGGCCAGCATGTCGTAGGTGAGGTCTACGCGTTTCGGTGGACCGGTGGTGCCGCTGGTCAGCATCCACACCGCCACGCCGGGGCGTCCCGCATCGTGGTGGGGGCTCACGGCGGCGGTGACCCCGGGTGCGGTGTCGAGATCGCTGATCGTCACTGTTGTCGTCGTGGGGGAGCGAGACGCCAGGTTGGCGATATCGTCGGCCAGGCCAATGAGTACCGGCACGGCGAGGGCTTCGATGTCGGCGCGGGTGCGCTCGTCACCGCGGGACGGATTGATCACCACGACGGTGCCGCCGGCGGCCAGCACACCGAGTAGGGCCGCCACATGGGCGGGCTGGTTGCGCAGCATGATCCCGACCCGCAGACCCACCGACACCGCGCCGATGTGCCGTGCCAGCGTCGCGACCTGGCCCCAATTGCCCCATTGCCCGTCGTACTGGATGGCGTTCGCGGCAGGATCGAGATCGAGTACGTCGTTGATGCGCTGTGAAAGCGGGTGGGCCATCAGCGGATCCGGGGTGTTGTCTTGGGCAGGGGACGGTCGGCCAACTCGGCCTTGGCGATCGGATTGCCGAGGCGGGTGTAGATGAGTCCCTGATCCATCGCGGCGCGGTAGGGCTTGTCCAGAGATTCCCAAATGGCCTTCACTGTGCCCTGGGTGGCCGTCGGCGGTTTCGCCGCAATGGTCGCAGCAATCTCGTGCGCGCGGTCCCACAACTGATGTCTGGTCACCACTTCGGTCACCAGACCGATCCGCAGCGCGGTGTCGGCCCCGACCCGTTCGTCGTTGCCCATCAACGCCATCCGCAGCGTGTCACCGAGCCCGACCCGGCGCATCAGGCCGATCGGCTCCAGTGCCGAGACCAGCCCGGCGCTGACGTGAGAATCGAAGAACGTGGCTTCCTGCGAGCAGATCACCACGTCGGCCTCGTTGACGAAGTACAGCGCGCCGGCCGTGCACATCCCCTGCACCGCACACACCACCGGCTTCCACATCTTCTGCCACTTCGGGCTGAGGAGTTCACCGGGATCCTCGTGGTTCCAGACGATTTCGGGCTGTCCGTAACTGGACTTCACGTCCAGCCCGGCGCTGAACGCGCGGTCGCCGGCCGCCCGCAGCACGACGGCGTTGATGCCCTCGTCGTCCTTGATGGCGTGCCAGGCGTCGCGCATCTCGTTGCACATGATGCGGTTGAACGAGTTCAGGGCTTCGGGCCGGTTCAGCGTGACCGTGGCGACGCGGGACTCGTGGTCGGCGTCGAGGAGAATCGTGTCCATGACCTAGCGCGCCTGCCAGTTGGGCTTACGCTTCTCCACGAAGGCCCGCGGCCCCTCGAGCGCATCCTCGGTCCGGACGACCCGTTCGCGGAACGTCTCGGCCAGGATCTCGCCCTCGTGCAGCGGCAGGTCCAGCGTCTTGTGAATGGCCAGCCGGGTGCCCCGGACCGCCAGTGGCGCATTGAGACACACCGTGTCGGCGATTTCGTGGGCACGTTCCAGCAGCTTGTCGTGCTCGACGATCTCGGTGATCAGTCCGAGCTCGTAGGCACGTTCGACGGTCATTCGCTCGTGCTTACCCATCAAGGCCATTCGCAGCGCCACTGATCGGGGGAGTGCGCGGGCCAGTCTCACCATCTCGCGAGCGGCGACCAGGCCGATGCTCACGTGTGGGTCGAAGAAGGTCGCCTTGTCCGAGGCGATCACGATGTCGCCGGTGGTGACCCAGTCCAGCCCGGCACCGCAGCAGATTCCGTTGATCGCGACGACCACCGGCTTGGCCATGGTGCGAAACGGTGGGGTGCCCTCCTGCGGTGCCTCCCACTGTTCGTAGGTGGACAGGTAGGGGCGCTCGTTGAGGACCTTGCCGTCGCCGGGGATCTCCTTGACATCGGCGCCGGTGCAGAACGCCCGGCCGGTGGCGGTGACGATCATCAGCCAGATGTTGTCGTCGGTTTCGGCCTCGTCGTAAGCGGCCCGCAGTTCGGTGATCATGTGCGGGGACAACGCGTTGAGCGCATCCGGCCGATTCAGGGTGATGGTGGCTTTGTGGCCGTCCACCTCGTACTTGATCGTGTCGTAGTCGGTCATCGATTCCTCTTATCGTCCGGTGAAGTCCGGATCGCGGTGTTCCCGGAACGCGGCCAGGCCTTCTTTGAAATCGCCTGTGCGGCAGGAGAGTTCCAGGTTGGACAATTCTTGATTCATGGACTGGGTCAGGGTGGCGTGTTGGCCGTAGGCGATGGCCTGTTTGGCCAGCCCGATCGCGACGGTGGGTCCGGCCGCCAGCCGGGCCAGGAGTTGTTCGGCCGCGGAGTCCAATTCATCGGCGGGAACGGCGCTGTGGATCAGTCCCCACTCGGCGGCCTGTGAGCCACTGACTTTCTCGCCGAGCAGGAGCATCCGCTTGGCCCGGGCCACTCCCGCCAGTCGCGGCAGCAGCCAGGTCGCCCCGGAATCGGGGGTGAATCCCCGGCTCATGAACGGCTCCCAGAACGTCGCGCCGGTGTCGGCGATCGTGAAGTCGGCGGCCAGCGCGAGGTTGCAGCCCAACCCCACCGCCCAGCCGCGCACCGCGCACACCACGGGCAACTGGATGGTGGCCACCAGTTCGATGACCCGGTGCGCCGTGTGCGGGATCCGGCGGACCAGGTCGCCGGTACGGGGGCGTTGTCCGGTGCTGTTGGTGGCGACCCAGTCGGCTCCGGCGCAGAAGTCCTCCCCGGCGGCGGTGATGACGACGGCGCGCAATGACTCGTCATAGGCAGCTGCCGACAGTGTGGCGACCAAGCTGTCGATCATGCTGTGACTCAATGAGTTACGCCGCGACGGCCGGTCGAGTGTGATGCGCAGGACCGCGCTGTCGCGGGATGTCGATATCGCCTCGTCGCTCACTTGAAACCGCCTTCCCAAGCCATACAGTTGCCCATACAGTAGACGATGCGATTACTATCCTGTACAAGTTAGCAAGGAAAGGCCGTCAGCGGAACAGGGGAGGGGCAGGTGCCGGTACATCGGATACGCCAACCTCGGGTGGCCGAGATCGTCGCGTCCAAACTGCGCGACGACATCCTGTCCGGGCGCCTGCGTGAAGGTGACATCCTGCCCACCCAGGAGAACTTGTTCCAGCAGTTCGGGGTCAGCCCGCCGGCGTTGCGGGAAGCCATCCACCTGCTGGAGACCGACGGTCTGATCTCGGTGCGCCGCGGAAACGTCGGAGGAGCGGTGGTGCAGATGCCCTCGGCCGACCGCACCGCCCACATGATCGGCATGGTGTTGCAGACTCGGGCCGCAACGCCCGCCGACGTGAGCGAGGCGCTGCTGCGCCTGGAACCGATCTGCGCCGGGATGTGTGCGGCCCGTGAGGACCGCGCTACCGAGGTGGTGCCCCATCTGCAGGCCGAGATCGACCTTCAGGCAGCGCAGTTCGGCGATCTGTCGCAATATGTGCCCAATGCCAGACGGTTTCACGAGGCCTTGGTGTCCCGGTGTGGCAACGAGCCGATGATCCTGCTGATCGGCTCGTTGGAACTGATCTGGTCGGCGCACGAATCTTCGGTATGGGGCGACGACGTCGATCAGAAGACCATGCGCGCCGCGCTACGTGACCATCAGCGCCTGCTCGACGCCATCTCCGACGGCGACGTGGCCCGTGCCACCAAACTCGCCGCCGACCATCTCACCGCCGCCCGGCGCACCACGCTGGCTGCCGGTAACGACAAAACCATTGAAGCGAGGTTGATTTCGCATGACAGATGACCGGGTCCTGTTCGAGGTCGATGCGGATCATCGCATCGCCACCATCACGTTCAACAATCCCGAGCGGCGCAACTCCTATGACGCGGCCATGCGCGACGAGGTTGCCCGCTACCTCGACATCGTGGCCGACGATGACGATCTGACCGTGGTGCTGTTACGCGGGGCCGAGGGTGTCTTCAGTACGGGCGCGGATATGAACAACGCCTACGGCTGGTACGGCGAGGGCGATGAGCGCTCGCGCGAAGAGCAGAGCGGTGGAGTCAGAGCTTCCTCAAAAAAGTCTCGGCCCAGCCAACGCCGCCGACTTACCGTGGACCGCAAGTCGTTTGGCTTCTATCACAACTTCATGGGTTTCCCGAAGGTCACCGTGGGTGAGATCAGCGGCTACGCGCTGGGCGGCGGATTCGAGATGGCATTGATGACCGACATCTCGGTAATCGCCCGCGATACCAAGATCGGCATGCCTGCCACCCGTTTCCTCGGTCCGGCGCTGGGCAGCCTGCACATGTTCTTCCATCGCCTCGGCCCGGTGCTCGCCCGCCGCATGCTGCTCACCGGCGACACCGTCGAGGCCGGTTCCATCGAACACCTCGGCATCTTCACCGACACCTGTGATGCCGATCAGGTGACGGCGCGGGCGCAGTACTGGGCGGCCAAGGCGGCCAAGATGCCGGCCGACGGGGTGGTGATCGCCAAGGAGGCGTTCCGGCTCGTCGAGCAGAGTCAGGCCTATCAGGGCGAGGAGGTGGCCAGCTACATCTTCCACGCCTACGGCACCAACCTGCAGTTCTCGCCTGGTGAGTTCAACTTCGTCAAGACCCGCGCGCAGCATGGCACCAAGGAAGCGTTCCGGCTGCGTGACGAACATTTCCACGTCCCCGAACCGCAGTAGAAACCCGTCCTGATACCGTTACATAAACACGATATAGCGTAAAGGTGAAACTATGCCAACACCCGTAATCGTGGGCGCTGCCCGCACCGCGATCGGCCGCTCCTTCAAAGGCACGCTGGTCAACACCACTCCGGAGACCCTGATCACCACGGTGCTGCCCGAGGTCGTGCGTCGCGCCGGGATCGCCCCGGAGGCCATCGACGATCTGATCTTCGCCGAATCCAATTACGGCGGTGGCGATATCGCGCGCTACGCCGCCGACGCCCTGGGCTGGGAGTCGGTGCCCGGCCAGGCCGTCAACCGGCACTGTGCCGGATCCCTGACCGCGATCGGCAACGCGTCGGCCCAGATCGGCTCCGGTATGGAACGGGTCCTGGTGGCCGGCGGCGTGCAGTCGCTGTCTTCGTCGCCGCTGATGAAGTGGCGCGTGCCGGGGTTCGGGCCCGAGATCGAGTTCATCGAGCCGTGGATGACCCCGACGCATGTCGAGACCCCGGATTCGCCGATGCGCGACATGTCGATCACCGTGGGCTGGAACACCGCGCAGGCCGCCGGGATCACCCGTGAGGATATGGACGCCTGGGCCGCGCGGTCACATCAGCGGGCCATCGCCGCCATCGACGCGGGCAAGTTCCTCGACGAGATCGTTCCGCTCAAAGTCGCCCAGCCCGACGGTTCGGTCATCGAATTCAGCGTCGACGAGCACCCGCGCCGTGGCACCACCGCCGAGAAACTCGGCGAGCTCAAGGTCCTGCACCCGGAGATCGAAGGATTCTCCATCACCGCGGGCAACAGCAGCGGCACCAACGATGCTGCCGCTGCTGTCGCGCTCGTCGGCGACGACTACGCGGCCGCGGAGAATCTCAATGTGCTGGCCAAGGTCCGGGCCTGGGGTTCCGTCGGTGTTTCTGCCAAGGACACCGGGCTCGGGGGTGTCAAGGTGATCGGCCACGTGCTCAAGCGCGCCGGCCTCAAGCCCTCGGATGTCACGTTGTGGGAGATCAACGAGGCCTTCGCCTCGGTGCCGATCGCGGCGGTCCGCGAGTACGGCATCGATGAGGAGCTGGTGAACTTCTCCGGCAGCGGCTGCAGCCTCGGCCATCCCATCTCCGCGTCGGGCGCCCGCATGGTCACCACGCTGATCTACGAGCTGCAGCGTCGCGGTGGCGGTATCGGCGTGGCCGCGATGTGCGCGGGCGGCGGTCAGGGTGGCGGGCTGGTCATCGAGGTTTAGCTCGTTTGGCGTGAGGCCGATGGGGAGCATCCGGTGTGATCTCCCCACCGGGCTTACGTTCGGCGGTGATCTCCGGGCCCGCCTCCGCGGTGCCGGCTGCCTGGTACTCGTGCAACTCGGCGCGGACAGCTTCGTCGAACGCCCGGTCCAAACTGGCGTGAGCGAGTCGTCTCGCCGCCCTGCGCATGGCGTCTACAAGGTCTGCGGCCCAAGCTAGTTCGGCATCGTTGGTAGGTAGCCACCCCGGCCCCCGCTGCCGGACAACCTCGGTATGGCCGCCGCGGGTCAGCTCGCGAGCGGCGGCGTCGAGCTTCTTGTCGACGGCTGTAGTCGTTCTGAGAACTATCGCGAGCGGCATTCCCCGGGAGACGAGTGAGGCGAAGTCGTCGATTAGGCGTGCATCGGTGACCGAGTAGACGTTTTCGTCAGCAGTTGGCTCGATCAGACCGTGGGTGGTCAGCCGGCGCACCATCGACGGGTCCAGCTCGCCCAGCCGCTCCTCAAGCTCCTCGAGGGACATGGTGCGTGTCTCCGGGCGCGACCACGGTGCGGTCACCAATTCCTCAAGGTCGGACAGATCCAGGACATCGACGAGGTTCTGTCCGGGCTGCAGCCCGGACAGGAACTTCATGATGTGCTTGACCGTGAAGCCCTCACCGAGCAAACGGGTGATCGCGCGCAGTTGGCGCAGGTGTCGATCGGTGTAGATGGCCACCCGGCCCCGACGCTGTGGCCGGGGCAGCAGCCCGCTGTCCTGGTAGACGCGTACGTTCCGGGTCGTCGTCCCCGCCTCCCGGGCGAGGTCGTCAATCCGATACTCGGTCACCACGGAATCCTATCCGGTGGCAACGGAATCACCGCCGGTCTGCGCCAGGGCGGTCTGGTTGTCGCGGCCCGCCGCGGTCTCGTTGTCGCGACGCGCGGTGATCTTGTAGTCGTGCAGGTTGACCGACTTCAGCTGATTGACGTATTGCGTGGCGAACCCCGGATACATGGTCGCGTTGAAACCGTCGTCGGTCAGGTACCAGCTCTGGCAACCGGAGTTCCACGTCGTGGACTCCAGGCGCCGTTGGATGTCCTCGTTGTAGCTGTCCTGGGCCTCCGGTCGGACATCCAGCGACTTCCAGCCATGCTGCAGGAGCGTGGAGACCGCCTCGACGATGTAGTTGATCTGAGCCTCCATGTACACCAACGCCGAACTGTGGCCGGGCCCCGAGTTCGGGCCGAAGGTGAAGTACAGGTTGGGATAGCCGGATACCGCAACGCTGCGGTACGCGAAGGCGCCGCGACTCCATTCGGCGGCCAGCTCACGGCCTTCGACCCCGGTGATCGGGAATGGCGTGCCGGCCTTGGAGACATCGAACCCGGTGGCGAACACGATGCAGTCGAATTGGTGCTCGATACCCTCGACGGTGCGAATTCCGTTGGGGGACAACCGCGCGATGGGCCAGGTCACCAGCTTGCAGTTGTCGGCCTGCAGGGCGGGGTAGTACTCGCTGGTCATCAGGAGCCGCTTGCAACCGGCGGAGAAATCGGGCGTCAGCTGTCGCCGCAACCACGGATCCTTCACCTGCAGGCGGAGATTGGCGCGGCTCACCGTCTCGACCAGCCGAGTGAACGGGCTGTCCCAGACCACGCCGAGGGCGACCGACTCGTGTCCCCAGAACCAGGCGTTCCTCATGAGGCTCTGGGTCAGCGGGAGGTTGCGGTACAGGCGCTTGAGCCGACCACTGGTCGGGGTGTTGACTCGCGGCAGCACCCACCCGGGGGTGCGCTGGAAGACCTTGACCGACTTCGCCGTCTTCACCAATTCCGGCACGATCTGCACCCCGCTGGCGCCGGTCCCGATGACCGCGACCCGTTTGTCGGCGAAATCGTAGTCATGGTCCCACCGGGCGCTGTGGATCTTGTGGCCCTCGTAGGTGTCGATCCCGGGGATGTTCGGGAAACTCGCGTTGGACAGCGGACCGGAGGCGACGATCACGGTCCGGGCCCGCACCGACTCCCGGTCTTCGAGGTCCAGGGTCCACTCGCCGGCGACCTCATCGTAGGACACGCCGGCGACCGTATGGTCGAACCGGATCTTCGGTCCGACGCCGGACGATTCGACCATGCCGTCGATGTATTCGAGGATCTCGGCACTGCCCGAATAGGTGTGGGACCAGTCCGGGTTGGTGGCGAAGCTGTACGAGTACAGCCGGGATGGGATATCGCAGGCCGCGCCGGGATAGGTGTTGTCGCGCCAGGTTCCGCCGACCCGCGAATCGCGCTCGTAGATCACGAAGTCGGTGATGCCCTCGGCTTGGAGCCGGATGGCTGCGCCGATGCCGGCGAATCCGGCACCGATGATGGCAACGGACGGCGAAGAAGAAGTCATGTCGTCGATCGATTCTCTTAGGCGACGGGTTCGTAGGTCAGTTCCTGCGACCAGGCCGGGGTGTTCTCTACCATCGCCATCGGAATCACACCGGTGATCTTGACCAGCGAATCAGCCAGCCAGTGGTACTTGGAGGTTCGGTCGATCACCTTGCGAGCCTGCCACGAGATGATCCGGTACATCGGCAGTCGGCGGGCGAATTCGCTTCGCTCACCCACACTTTGGAACCTGCGCATCGCCTGGTACAGCCGCTCCTCATTGACGCCCATCTCAACGATGTTGTCGCGCATCTTGTTCAGCAGCGGGAAGTAGCTGAGCACGCCGACCAGGAAGGTGGGCTTGATCCAGCCGCCCACCAGTTCGATGAGCAGCTTGCGCATATCGGCATGCCCGAGGATGTCCATCACCTCGAAGTCGACGGCGAGGTGGCGGGACTCATCAGAGTTGATCCGCTTGAAAACCTCCTGTGCGACCGGATCGTTGACCTCTTCGGTGATGAACTTGATCAGCGCGCCGTCCAGCGCCACTTCGAGCATGGGGATGACGGTGCCGAGGAAGGTGAGACCCATACCGTCGGAATACTTGTCGAGCCAGTTGATGACCAGCTGGACATTCACGTTCGGCGGCGGGATCTCGTCGTCCTCGAGCATGCCCCACCGGCGCATCAGCGCGAGTTCGGCGTTGGCGTGCTTCTGCTCCTCGGCGTGGAAATGCTCGTAGATGCTCTTGAGCGTCGGAGTCGGCGCCTTCTTCGCCAGCGCGGCAAAACCTCGGGCGCCGACGTTCTCGATCCACATCAGGTCGGTCATGAAGGGCTTGAGCTTGGCGTGCAGTTCGGGATCGATCAGCTCGGCTCCCGGTGCGTCCCAGTCGATATCGATCAAGGCCCACTGCTTGTCCTTGATCATCTGGAGCATGTTGTCGAGATCCATCGCCATGTCGAGTCCTTTCTGGAAGAGGCGGTTCTGGTTTTCGGGAGAGCTTCAGTCTTTGGAAAGGCTTCAGTCTTTGGGAAGAACTCGGCCGAGGAGTCCGGCACCTCGGACATAGAGACCGGGGAAGTGCCGCTTCAGATGCCAGATGACGGTGGCGTCGATCTGGGGTACCACGTACAACCGGCCGTTGTCGTGCGCGTCCAGGGTGCGCGCCGCGACATTGTCCGGAGACAATCCGGTCCAGCGGGCGAGCTGCTGACTGAGGTTCATCGAGCCAGGCGTGATGCGACCGTCCTGGAAGACGTTGGTCTTCACGAAGGTGGGACACAGCACCGTCACCCCGACGCCGGTGCCTGCGAGTTCGGCGGCGAGTGTCTCCGACAGCGACATCACGCCCGCCTTGGAGACGTTGTACGGGCCCATCGACGGTGCGGCGGCGAATCCCGCGGCCGAGGCCACGTTGATGATCCCACCCCGGCCGGTCTCGCGCAGGATCGGCGTGAAGACCTCACACCCGTACACGACGCCCCACAGATTGATCCCGAGTGCCCAGTCCCAGTCATCGAAACCGATTGCGCCGACGGGCTTTCCGCCGACGCCCACGCCGGCGTTGTTGATCACCAGAGTCGGCGGGCCGCCGAAGATGTCGTTGGCCTGCTTGGCCAGTTGCTCGACCGCACTGCGATCGGACACGTCGCAGACCACGGCGTGGCCATTCCCGGTGCCCAGTTTGTCGATCAGTTCCACCGTCTCGTCGGCCCGGTCCGGATTGATATCGGCGCAGATGACCTCGCCACCCCTCCGGGCGAGCTCAAGTGCGAAGGAGCGTCCGATGCCGCTACCTGCGCCGGTGACCACTGCCTTCGCGTTGGTGCAGCGGCGGTCACCCCGGAAGACGTTGAGTAGCATGTCGATTCCGAACATCAGCATGCCTCCACTTGGTCGTCTGCCGTTGCGGAGGAGATGAACGCCGCGGCCCGGCGCAGCGCCGTTTTCGCTTCGGGTGCCAGCCGGGGCAGCGCTTGGAAAACGTGCACCATGCCCGGCCACACCTCGAGGACGCTCGCCCCTCCGGCCCGCCGGATCTCGGCATCGAGGTACCGGGCGTCCGCGCTGAGCATCTCGAACTCACCGACCTGAATCAGTATGGGCGGCAGTCGATTTGTCTTCTCGAAATCGAGGCGCAGTCGCGGATCATCCGAATCGTGTGTCGAGGTGTACAGGCCGACCAGGCGCCGTGCTGCCGTCGCCGACATCGCGGGATCGCGGCGGACCCGTTCCTGTTGCAGCGCGAGTTCCATGGTGAGGTCGATCAGGGGGGAGAACAGCACGACCCCGGCGGGCTGGAAGTCGGGTTCGTCGGCGTGCTGGAGCAACAGGTCGCACGTCAGGTGGCCGCCCGCGGAGTCCGCGCCGATCACGATGTCCGACGCTGCATATCCCTGGGTGAGCAACCAGCGATAGCCGGCTTCGACGTCGTCAGCGGCGGCGGGGAATCGGTGTTCGGGAGCCAAGCGGTAGTCGACCGAGAAGAACGGCATGCCAGTAGCTTCGGACAACCGTGCCACCAGTTTGCGGTGGGTCCGTGCCGAACAGATCACGTATGCACTGCCATGGATGTAGTACCCGGCTCGCGTCCCGAACTTCACGCCCGGTCCGAGCACCCATTCCCCGCGGACTCCGGGCCGGCGCACCGGGATGACCCTGGTGCCGTCGGGCATCGATCCCAACGTCCCCATGATCGCTGCGATTAATCCCCGGGAGAACCCGACCCCCGGTCGATTCAACGGGACGACGCTGGTGAGGCTGCCCAACGTCCATCGGGTGGCGGTGGCGGCGACGACGGCGCGCAGGGAACGCGCGCCGGGCACAGCCGGCAGGTCGGGTGAGTCAACTGCGGTCACAAGGGTTCACGTCACCACAGACTGTTACATTTGTCAATGTAACGGTCGGGGATGACAGTGAACGGAAATCGCCCGATCCGGAACGGAAGTCCAGGTCGAGGTGCTATTCGCAGCAGGCGCCTATTTGCGCTTTGTCTTGGTCGCCGGAGTCTGTGCGATCCGTGCGGCCGCGTGATCGAGGATGCAGTCCAGGCCGTACTCGAAGTTCTTCTCGTCGGCCGCCCCGATGCGATGCCCCTCGTTGGTAACTTTTGCCAGCAACGGGGTGACTTCCGGATCGATCACCATGGTCTCTTCGTAATCGCCAGGCGCGTTGTCATTGGCCCGGTTCTTCTCGTAGAGACGGTGCAGCACAACCGAGCCGCGGACGTGCACCGAGACAGCCGAATACGTGTCGAAGGCATCTTCGACCGGTAGCCCGGCCTCCACCAGGCCGGAGATGGCGGTCTCCATCTCCTGCACGCCCAGGCGTGCGGCGCGCGCGCTCAGGGCCGACCGAATGAGAATGAGATCACAGAGAATCGGGTTACCCATGAAGGCTTTTCGCATGGTCCTGGCGTGGTTGGCCAGTGACTCACGCCAATCTTTGGCCTCGACATAGGGTGTGGCGACCACGAACTCACGCAGCGCACGGTCGGTCATCGCGTTGAGCAGATCGTCCTTCTTGCGGAAGTACCAGTAGATACTCGTGACGCCGACGCCCAGATGTTTGCCCAGTAGCGGCATGCTGAGGTTGTCGATCGACACCTGCTCGGCGAGTTCGAAAGCGCCCTTGATGATGTCGTCGGGATTGATGGACCCGCGTTCGCGCCGTTGACGTTTCTCAGCGGTCGGTTGCTTTGCCACTGCGGGCACCTCCATCGAAATCGATTCTGCTCAAGCCGTCCCTGTGCCGCGGGTCAATCGCAGGTGAATTTACCGCCGGCCGCCATCTGAACTGCGCCTATGCGCGCGTGTCGCGGGGTCTTGTCGCCGTCAACCTTACCGGTAGCCTCTCTGTTGCTGCTGTCCACCGTCGGCGCCGAGGCGTCGCTCGGGGCGGTAGATGGGGTTCCAGCTCTGTACTGTAATCCCTATAGTAGGCTTTTCCGGGTAATTGGGCCGCGAGCAAAAGGGGCAACGATGTCGGACGAAGTTCTCACGGAGCGACGAGGTCGCACTCTGGTCATCACCATCAATCGGCCCGAGGCGCGCAACGCGTTCAACCTCGCGGTGGTTCAAGGGCTCGCCGATGCCATGGACGAACTCGATGACTCACCCGAGCTCTCGGTAGCGGTCCTGACCGGTGCGGGTGGAAACTTCTGCGCGGGCATGGACCTCAAGGCGTTCGCTGCAGGGGAACTGCCCTATGTTCCCGGCCGGGGTGCGGGGTTCACCGAGCGCCCACCGCGCAAGCCGCTGATCGCCGCCGTCGAAGGGTTCGCCCTTGCCGGTGGTACCGAGCTGGTGCTCGCCACGGACCTCGTGGTGGCCTCCAAGGTCGCGAAGTTCGGCATCCCCGAGGTCAAGCGTGGGCTGGTGGCCGGTGGTGGTGGCCTGCTGCGACTGCACCAGCGCATCCCGTACCAGAAGGCGATGGAACTCGCGCTCACCGGCGACAGCTTCACCGCTGAGGAAGCCGCCGCATGGGGTTTCGTCAACAAGCTGACCGAGCCCGGTGACGCTCTCGACGGGGCGCTCGAACTCGCCGATCGGATCACTGCCAACGGCCCGCTGGCAGTGGCGGTGACCAAGGAGATCATCGCGTCGTCCTCAGAGTGGTCGGCCGACGAGATGTGGAAGAAGCAGGGTGAA